>NZ_JBDPME010000054.1:0-31641 GCF_039871825.1 Nonomuraea sp. B12E4
ACAGGTACAACGCGACGGCGTCCGCCTTGAACTCCGGCGGATACGACTTCATCGCCACGTGGAACTCCTTGTCTCCGGATCTCCATCATCCGGTACTCAAGGTGTCCACGTTTCGGGGCGAGGGCCCGCTCATGCCTCAAGACTGCCCTTGGCCCGGGTATTCGCACATCAGGATTCCCCCTGGTAGAACCCTGGTAGTCCCTTACTAACCGGAAGGACCTGTGATGGACGATCTGATGCGCCTGGACGACCGGCTCGACGCGGACCAGCGGCTGATCCGTGACACGGTCGGGTCCTTCGTCGCCGACCACGTCCTGCCGCACGTGGGGGACTGGTTCGAGGAGGCGCGCTTCCCGGCGCGCGAGCTCGCTCCTGCGCTCGGTGAGCTCGGGGTGCTCGGGATGCATCTGCAGGGGTACGGGTGCGCTGGGACGGACGCGGTGTCGTACGGGGTGGCGTGCCGGGAGCTGGAGGCGGGCGATTCGGGCGTACGGTCCTTCGTGTCCGTTCAGGGGTCGCTGGCCATGTTCCCGATCTGGCGATATGGCTCGGACGAGCAGAAAGAGGAGTGGCTGCCGCGGATGGCGGCGGGCTCGGCGATCGGCTGCTTCGGCCTGACGGAGCCGGATCACGGCTCCGACCCCTCCAACATGCGGACTTATGCCAAGAAAGACGGATCCGACTGGATCCTGAACGGCTCCAAGATGTGGATCACCAACGGCTCCATCGCCGACGTCGCCGTGGTCTGGGCCCAGACCGACGAAGGCGTCCGGGGCTTCGTCGTCCCCACCTCCACCCCCGGCTTCTCCGCCCCTGAGATCCACAAGAAGCTGTCCCTGAGGGCCTCCGTCACCTCGTCCCTCTATTTCGACGACGTACGCCTGCCCGCCTCGGCCGTCCTCCCCGGCGTCACCGGCCTGCGCGGCCCCCTCTCCTGCCTCTCGGAGGCCCGCTACGGCATCGTCTGGGGCGTCGTGGGCGCGGCCCGCGCCTGCCTGGAGGCCGCCGTCTCCTACGCGAAGACCCGCGTCCAGTTCGACAAGCCGATCGGCGCGTTCCAACTGACCCAGGAGAAGCTCGCCTGGATGTACGTCGGCACCGCCCAGGCCGGCCTCACGGCCCTCCACCTGGGCCAACTGAAGGACGCCGGCCAACTGGAGCCCCGGCAGATCAGCTTCGGCAAGCTGGCGAACGTACGAGCGGCACTCGACATCGCCCGCCAGGCCCGCACTATCCTGGGTGGGAACGGGATCACGCTGGAGTACCCTGTGATCAGGCACATGAACAACCTTGAAAGTGTTCTGACATACGAGGGGACGCAGGAGATCCACACGCTGGTGCTGGGGGAGGCGCTGACCGGCCTGAGCGCTTACCGGTGATGGAGGCGTCGCGGGCGGGGCGGTAATCTCTGTACCCTTGCTGTTGCGAGGGGCGTTAGCTCAATTGGCAGAGCTGCGGACTTTTAATCCGTAGGTTCCGGGTTCGAGCCCCGGGCGCCCTACCACTCCACACCCCATCTGACCTGCACTTTCTCGATTCTCGGCCCTCTTCTGTGAGGTGAAGACGGCCGAGTTCATGCTCGTCACATGCCCTTCGGCACGCGTCCGGCACATCGGCGGGCCGATGGCGAGGCCGAAATGCCACTTTTGCTCTGTCGGTCAACGGACGGCTCGGGCCGGACCGTAAAGCCAGACCCGCACAACGCCCAACAGAAGGGCCGGATAGAAGCGTTGGCAGGCGGGACACGCCCGGCTTAACCGCAGACCCGTCCAAGCAGTGGTCAAGTCGGATCCGGCAGAGCTCACGCGCCTTCGCGGTGGCTTGGTTTCGGGGGTGCGGGAAACCGCTGCCGCTGGTCCGTGGGCGCTACCAGCCCGGCCGGGCATGCACGAGCGCCGTTTACCCCGAAAACCTGTGCGCACCCCGCCAGCCGCCTATCAACAGCAAGTCGATCTCCGGGCCTGCTCAGTACCCTGGGCGGCCTCGACCAGGCCCTGCTCCTCGGCCGTCGCTCCGTCCGCCGCCTCCGCCGGGGTGCAGCAGACGGAGTCGGCCTGCTTGGTCAGGGTGTCGGCGTCGCCCTTGACCACGTACACCTCCCACGGCTCCGCACCTGGGCCGTGCACCCAGACCTTGTCCTGCAGGGCGTAGCAGCAGGAGGTGTCGTTCTCTTCGAAGGTGGCCAGGCCGGCGTCCTTGAGCCGCTGGGTGGCGGCGTTGACCTGGGCGGTCTCCTCGACCTCGACGCCGAGGTGGTCCATGCGGGTGTCCTCGCCTTCCTCGCCCTCGATGAGCACGAGCTTGAGCGGGGGCTCGGTGATGGCGAAATTGGCGTAGCCGGGACGGCGCTTGGCCGGTTCGGTGCCGAACAGCATGGAGTAGAAGGTGATCGAGCTCTCCAGGTTGGCGACGCGCAGGGCGAGCTGGACGCGTGACATGACGATCTCCCATCTCGGTGTTTCGACGAATGTCTAAGCAGTTCCGAGTTTGTGCTCTTGCTTAGGAATCTGTCAAATTAGAGATATGTCGAAGCAGGAGCTGCCGGTGCTCGCCTCCGGGTGCTGCGCGCCGCTGATCGCCGAGCCGATCGCCGAAGACGACGCTGCAGAGATGTCCCGCGTGTTCAAGGCGCTGGGCGACCCGATCCGGTTGCGGCTGCTGTCGCTGATCGGCGCGCACGAGGGTGGCCGCCAGGCCGGCGACGGCGTATGCGTGTGCGAGCTGACCGGCGCCTTCACAGTCACCGCGCCGACGATTTCACACCACCTGAAAGTGCTGCGTGAGGCCGGTCTGATCGACAGCGAGCGGCGCGGCACCTGGATCTACTACTGGATCGTCTCCGCCACGCTCAAGCGCCTGACCGGCGTACTGGCCCTGCCTGAGACGCTCGTCGCGGACGTACGGTGAACCTGGCGCGCCGGGCGCTGGCCGAGTTCGCCGGCAGCGCCGCTCTGGTGACCGTGGTGGTCGGCTCCGGCATCATGGCGGCCGATCTGTCGAGTGACGTCGGTGTGCAATTGCTGGCCAACAGTCTGGCCACGGCGGCGGGCCTGGCGGTGCTCATCGTGATCCTCGCACCCGTGTCCGGCGCTCACTTCAATCCGGTCGTCTCCGTGGCGGCCTGGGTCCTCACCCGCGGCGACACAGCCCCCACCGTGCGCGGCCGGGAGGTGGCGGCCTACGTGCCTGCCCAGATCGCCGGAGCCATCGCCGGGGCTGTGCTGGCGAACGCCACGTTCGCGCTCCCGGCCATTCAGGTCTCGGCCCATGACCGGTCGGCACCTCACCTGCTGCTAGGGGAGGTGGTGGGCACCGCAGGGCTCATCGTGGTCATCTTCGCCCTGGCCCGGCAAGGCCGCCCGGCGCTGGCCCCGGTTGCGGTCGGCGGCTACATCGGCGCCGCCTACTGGTTCACCAGCAGCACCAGCTTCGCCAACCCGGCCGTCACCGTGGGCCGGGCCTTCACCGACACCTTCGCCGGGATCGCCCCCGCTTCGGTGCCCGGTTTCATCGCCGCCCAACTGGCCGGTGCCGCGCTCGGCGGCCTGCTACTGGTCCTGCTCTACCCCAACAGCCCGCAACCTGGTGCGGAGCCCGCCCCGGGCGCCACTCACCAAGCCGCTGCAGGTCAGCCTCGATAGGAGCAACCCGTGCCCGACCAGCTCGACGCCCCGCAGGTGTTGTTCGTGTGCGTACACAACGCGGGCCGCTCCCAAATGGCCGCTGCCTTCCTCACTCACCTGGCCGGGGATAGGGTCCGTGGGCGTTCGGCCGGTTCCACACCCGCCGATCAGGTGAACCGGGCCGTCGTAGAGGCGATGGCGGAGCGCGGCATCGACATCTCCGCCGAGATCCCCAAGGTGCTCACCATCGATGCCGTCCAGGCCAGCGACCTCGTGATCACCATGGGGTGCGGCGACGCCTGCCCGGTCTTCCCCGGCAAGCGCAACGAGGACTGGGTGCTGGACGACCCGGCCGGACAGAGCGTCGAAGCCGTACGGCCGATCCGAGACGCGATCGAGGCCCGTGTGCGCGCGCTGATCGCCGACCTCACCTCCGCTGCCGCGGACACGGCGACCAAGTGAGCCTCACCGCGAACCTGGAGGGGACGGCCCCCGGGCCACTCATCGAGCCCATACGTGCCACCCATGCCGATCAGGTGCTGGCGGTGTACCAGCTCGGCATCGACGAAGGCCAGGCCACCTTCGAGACCACCGCCCCGACCTGGACCCAGTTCAACGCGGCCAAGCTGCTCGACCACCGGCATGTGGCCCTCGGCACCCTGGACGGTGATCCTGGCCGGGTGCTGGGCTGGATCGCCGCCTCTGCTGTCTCGGCCCGCAGTGCCTACGCCGGAGTGGTCGAGCATTCGGTCTACGTGCACCCCGGCGCCCGCCGCCGCGGCGTCGGCCTGGCGTTGCTGCGCGCGCTGATCGCCTCCACTGAGGCCGCGGGCATCTGGACCATCCAGTCCGGCATCTTCCCGGAGAACACCGCCAGCCTGGCTCTGCACGCCCGCACCGGGTTCCGTACGATCGGCACCCGCGAGCGTATCGGCCGTCACCACGGCATCTGGCGAGATGTCGTCCTGATCGAACGCCGTAGCTCCATCGTCACCTGAACGCGGTGGATCCGGCCGCCCGCTTCTGGTGTCCCGTCCGGCGTAGTAGCTGTACTGGTTAGTCTTCTGACCTGCTGAATGTCAGGAAGTTCCGAACGGCGGATGCTCTATTTGTCCGGAGTAACTCTGCACTTTCGGTGGGCTCTTCTGCTCGGGGCCACCTCCACGTCACAGGCGTCGGCCGATTGTGAGGACGGCCGACCAGTGGCGGGTGAGTCGTCCATCCGGGCGTGCGGCGAGGCGGCGGCGTATCTCACGGTAGAGGTGTTCATTCTTGGCCCGCTCCATGGCGATGTGGCCGGAGAACGTGTTGAGCAGAGCGATGTATTCGTCTGCTGTGTAACGCAGAGCCCATACGTAGAGCTTCGTTCCGACCACGGTGAAGTGCCCGGAGGCCTCGAACTCGGCGGCCATGGGGTCGGGTTGGTCTTCGGGTGGTGGCGGGGGCCACGGACCGTCATGGCTTTCGCCGATCTCTTCATAGACCTTCTGGATCTCGGTGAAGAACGGGTCGAAGCCTGCTGGCATTGCGTGGTCGGCGTTCCATACGGCCAAGTGGCCGCCCGGGGCGAGCAGAGCAGCTGCCTTCGCGTACTTGACCTCCGGGTCCACCCATTTCCACGCCGTGGCCGCGTATAGGAGGTCGAAGTGGGCCCCAGCCGGTGGCTGCCAGCCTTCGAATGACGACGTGATCACGGAAACGTGGGAGAAGTCAGTCAGGCGGTGCCGTGCTTCTATTGCCAGGGCATCGCCGAGTTCGACTGCGGTGATCCGGAAGCCCATCCGTGCCAAGGGCAGCGTGGCCTTCCCCGGGCCGCATCCGACTTCCAGCAGGTGCGCGGGGGGCGTGACCCCTGTAAACGCCAGCAGGTCGGAATACAACTCGTCCGGGTAGTCGGGGCGCGCGTCTTGATAGGAGGCAGCCGCTCTGTTAAAGGTGGCTCGAAGCCGAAGATCGCGGGACATGGTCCAATCCTGATGGTGTGGCAACGCCACTGACACCTTCATATCTATCGGCCCCAGGTGGCGGGGGCGTCATCGTTCGCGACGCCCCCGACGGTCATGCCTCGATGGCCAGCAGCGAGCGCACATCGCGCGCTGCTGGGCGGTCCCGCTGATCCATCGGCACTGCCCGCAAGACTCGCCGCGCTATCACTGCGATCTCATGCGTTCGGTATGCCGGTTCCACATCGGCCAGTACTGCCGCCGCCTGCTGTAGTCCTGCGTCCACGCCGCCGCTGGCCACAATTGAGTGCGCGACAAGCAGCTCAACTGAGGTGCGGTACTGGTAGTCGCTGGTAGCGGCCAGAACCCGGTCACGCTTGGCCGCCATCGCATCCTCGTCTCCGGCGCCGGCGTGGACCCAGCAGTCAGTCCATTCCAGTTGGCCGCCGCGCCCAGCAGCGCCGGGCGGAGCAATTCGGTGCCTGCGTCTATGCGTTAGGACGGAATCCGTCAGCCCGCGGAGCGGAGGCGCTCTTCGATCAGGGGCTGACCAACGGGCTTGCCCTGATCGTCGCGCATGCATGGCCAGGGAAAGAGTTCGACGGCAAGAAGAAGAACAAGAAGTTCATGCTGCCGGCGAGCGGGCTGCTGGAGGTCATCGAGGCCGACGGCATCCCCGCCGATGATGGGGTGACGCGGGTCCTCCACGACCCCAGCAAGCCCCTATTCGTCGAGTCCACCCTCTGGTTCGAACCGGGAGACGAGGAAGGACTTGTTCCGAACTTCACAGAGGTGAGAGGGCCGATCCTGAAGCGCGCGCTGGAGATCACGCAGGAAATCCGGCACGCACGCGAAGTCAGCGAGCAGCCCTCCGAGTCCCTCTCCAAGGAGCATCTCGAAGCACTCGACGCACTCGGCAACTATCCGGAGATCCTGCACAAGATCCACGATGATGACGACGACGTCGACGAGTACGAGGCTTGGGTAAGTGCGAACGATGATGCTGAGCAAGGCCGCGCTGCACGTTACCTCGAGGCCCTGGGAGACGATGAGGTTCAGCGGCGCGCCGACACCAGCGAATGGGCAGACCAGTTCAGCCCGACACCAGGCGACCCGGACATCACCACCTTCGAGGAGTGCCCCGTCTGCGGTTTCGAGACCCTCGTCGCGCCTAACCGCGACGGGTATCTCGATGAGGTCGGCATCGGACACTGTTTCGTCTGCAGCTACGAGCGCACGAAGCAGGTCGCCGAAGACCTCGCCAGCGACATCGTGATCCGACGGGCCATCGAGAGGGGGGCTCGCCCCGACATGTGGACACCGGCTGTCATGCGGCGAGCAGCACTCTATCGATGGTCTGCTGCTCGTAGTCGATCGGGCTGCGGTAATCGAGGGTGGAATGCCTCCTTCGGGTGTTGTAGCGGGTGATCCACTTGAAGACGGCCAGGCGGGCCTGCCGGGCTGAGGGCCAGCGTTTGGCGTGCTGCAGCGTCTCGCGTTTGAGGCTGGCGTTGAACGCCTCCGCGGCGCTGTTGTCGGCGCTGGTGCCGACGGCGCCCATCGACCGGCGCACGCCGAGTTCAGCGCACACCTTGGCGAAGTCGGCGGAGGTGTATTGCGCTCCATGATCAGAATGGAAGATCGCCCCGTCCAGGCTGCCCCGCGTCGCCGCGGCGGCCCGCAACGCGTCGATCACCAGTTCGGTGCGCATGTGATCGGCGATCGACCAGCCCGCCAGCCGGCGTGAGTGCAGGTCAAGCACGGTCGCCAAGTAGAGAAACTGGCCATCGCCGATGGGCAGGTAGGTGATGTCGCCCACATAGCGCTGGTTGGGGGCGGCAGCGGTGAAGTCCCGCTTGATCAGGTCGGGCACCTTCTGATGCGACGGCTCCGGCATGGTGGTGCGGACCTTCTTGCGCAGGTGCAGCCCGACGATGCCGAAGCGGCGCATGACCCGCGCGATGCGCTTGTGGTTGACCTGGTGGCCCTTCTCGCGCAGTTCGGCGGTGACGCGTGGGCTGCCATAGGTGCCGTCGAACTCCTCGTGGATCTGCTTGATCTCCTGCGCGAGCGCGGCATCGGCCGCGGCGCGGGCCGCCCGGGCGGGCGCCGCCTTGATCCACCGGTAGAAGCCGGAGCGGGAGACCCTCAACACCCGGCACAGCCGCTTCACGCCGAAGGCGCCCCGATGGTCGGCAACGAACTCGAAGCGGCTCAGGATCCGTAAGACAATTACTGCTAGTTCCAGTGCAACTTCGGTGAGTGGCGTGCTAAATGGCCTTCCATGGCGGTATCTGAGACGGACCTGGCGGTCCTGGATGTGAAGTTCGCAGCCGTGCTGCCGCACCTGGACGAGCGGCAGCGCCGCTTGTATCTGGCGGCTGAGGCCGATGCGCTCGGGCATGGCGGGATCGTGGCGGTGGCCAGGCTGGCAGAGGTATCGGAGTCGACCATCACGCGGGGACGTCTTGAGCTCGCGAGTAGTGCACCGGTTCTGGGCCGGGTGCGCCGTCCCGGTGGCGGACGAAAACCGGCTGCTGAGCGTGACCCGGGCCTGGTGCCGGCGCTTGAGGCGTTGATCGAGCCACGGGAGATCGGTGATCCGGTTTCTCCGCTGCGCTGGACCACGGCCTCGTTGCGCGACCTGGCCCGGGAGTTAACCGCGGCAGGGCACCCGATCAGTGCCCCGGCCGTGGGCGATCTGCTGCGCGTGGCGGGGTTCAGCCTCCAGGGCATGGCCAAGCGGCGCGCCGGCAGCCAGGTCCCCGACCGCGACGCCCAGTTCCAGCACATCAACACCACGGTCGAACAGTTCCTCGCCGACGGTTCGCCGGTGGTGAGCGTGGACGCCAAGAAGAAGGAACCGATCGGTGACTTCGCCCGAGCCGGCCGCACCTACCGGCCGGGTCATGCGCCGCTTCGGCATCGTCGGGCTGCACCTGCGCAAGAAGGTCCGCACCACCATGCCGGAGCCGTCGCATCAGAAGGTGCCCGACCTGATCAAGCGGGACTTCACCGCTGCCGCCCCCAACCAGCGCTATGTGGGCGACATCACCTACCTGCCCATCGGCGATGGCCAGTTTCTCAGGCAGAGCGCGATCTCCAGGGCCGTGACGGCCGCGATGCCGAAGATGATGAAAGTGATCACCGGGGTCGCTCCATGCGGAGCCGTGGCGGGGTTTTCGTTGGGTTCATCGAGCCGAGTCTAGATTCGTCCGACGCCTTCACCGGCTTCCTGAGCGCGGCCCTCGCGGCGGGCCTCGACACCGCCAGTAGACGCGCCAGCGCGCTGATCACCGCCCGATCCGCCCACGATGGCCAAGGCCTTGCCACCTGCCGACGCAACACCGCGAGTTGGTGACGCAAGACAAGGATCTCCACATCCTTCGACCTCTGCGAGCGACCCAGCAACACCACCCAACCCACGAGCCGGACGAAGATCAAATAAAGCAACCGCAGCGCCATGAATGGCGCTCATGCCCACCAGAACGGAACACCAACCCCCAGGTCCGCCCCAACGGCCGAGTTTCGGGCACCCACACGCTCACCCATGTGGACGTCAGCGCGGCCACAATATTGACTCATAGTAAACAATTGCCTACTGTGAGTGTTTGACGTGGCGTAAAGCTCTTTCGAGGGGTGAAGCTCATGCTCAGACGAGTCGAATCCGACCGGTGGCAAGAATCACTCGATGTCAATCCCCTTTACAACGGGCTGGTGCCGGAAGGCGGCGTGCCCCGGTTCAAGATGCCGGCCAGCCCGATGAATCCCACAGCGGCCCAGGCGCTCATCCGCGACGAACTCCTGCTCGACGGCAACGCCCGGCTCAACCTGGCCACCTTCTGCACGACCTGGATGGAGCCCCAGGCCCGCGAACTCATCGCCGAAACCCTCGACCGCAACCTCGTCGACCACGACCAGTACCCGCAGACGGCCGACATCGAGGCGCGCTGCGTCAACATACTCGATCATCTGTGGGGCGACCCGAACGGTTCCAGCGTCGGCTGTTCCACAGGCGGCTCCAGTGAGGCGGCCATGCTCGGGGCGCTGACGATGAAGTTCCAGTGGCGCGAGCGGCGCCGGGCGGCCGGGCTGTCCACCGCCAACCCCAACCTCGTGATGGGCACTGCCGTCCACACCTGCTGGCCGAAGTTCTGCCAGTACTGGGACGTGGAGCCGCGCTGGATACCGATCGAGGAGCCGGCCTTCACCTTGAACCCGGCCCGGCTCGGCGAATTCTGTGACGACAACACCATCGGCGTCATCGGCGTGCTCGGCTCCACGCAATGCGGCAAGTACGACCCGATCGAGCAGATGTCGGCCGAGCTGGACCGGCTGGAGGCCGAGCGCGGGCTGAGAATACCGCTGCACGTGGACGCGGCCGTGGGCGGCTTCATCACTCCGTTCCTGGAACCCGACAGGGTGTGGGACTTCCGGCTTCCCCGGGTGCAGTCGATCAACACCTCGGGGCACAAGTTCGGTCTGGTGTACCCCGGCGTCGGCTGGATCATCTGGCAGGAGCCGGACGCCCTGCCGCAGGACCTGGTGCTCTCCTGCGACCTGCTCGGCGGCAACATCGACACCTTCACGCTCAACTTCTCCCGCTCCGGCGCCCCGGTCGTCGCGCAGTACTACAACTTCCTGCGGCTCGGCTTCGAGGGCTACCAGGCCGTCCAGCAGACCTGCCGGGACGTGGCGACCTACCTCGGTGAGGAGATCGCGAAACTCCCCGAGCTCTCGCTCATCGCCGACGGCTCGGAACTGCCGGTGCTCGCCGTGCGGACCGCCCCCGGCTACGACGGTTTCACCGTCTTCGACCTGGCCGCCCGGCTGAAGATGCACGGCTGGCAGGCCCCGACGTACTACCTGCCGCCCGACCTGGAGCACATAGCCGTCATCCGCTTCGTCATCCGCAACGGCTTCAGCCAGGACACTGCCGCCAAACTGCTGGCGAACGTGCGCACCGAGGTGGAGTACCTGCGCGACAATCCGGTTCCGCGCCCTCGCCTCGGCGGCGACGAGGCGGCCGCCGAGCAGCCCGGTGTGCCGACGGGAGGGTGACGTCGATGAACGACTTCGCCGCGTCCATCACCTTCGACCAGCTCGGCAGTGACCCCTATCCGATCTTCGCCAGGCTCCGCCGCGAAGCGCCGGTCGTCCTGCTGCCGAAGCTCGACCTGTGGATGGTCACCCGCTGGGATGACGTGCGCCAGGTCCTCAGTGCCTACGAGTCGTACACCAGCGCCTTCCCCTCGCTGGCCACGCAGATATTCGGGGAACGGTCCGTACTCAAGGTTGAGGGCGACGCCCACGCCGATCTGCGAGGCGCCGTTGACACGCGATTCGCCCATGAACGCATCGAACGGGCCACCACACTCACCCGCGAGGCCGCATGGCCGTACGCCAGCGAGCTCAGTAGCCGGGACGAGCTGATGTCCAGCTACTTCGAACCCGCCGCGAGCACCGCCCTCGCCCGTTTCATCGGCCTGCCGGACGTGGACACCGACGCTCTCATGCGCTGGGCCCGCAACCTCAGCGCCGGGATGAGCAACTTCACGGCGGACCCGGCCGTACACGAACAGGCGATGGCCACCGCCACCGAGATCCGCCAGACGATCGAGCCCTTCGCCCGGCAGGCCACAGACCTGCCCGACGGCTCAGTCCTGTCACAGCTGCTCCACAGCGGCTGCCCGGCCGATACCGTCCGATCCGCCGAGAACATCATGCCCACCTTCATCGAGATCCTCTCGGCGTTCCTGGAACCGGCGGCCGGCGCCGGGCTCACGCTGCTCGCGCTGCTCCAGCACCCCACGCAAATGCAGGCCATCCGCGATGACCCGCGCCTGATCCGCAAGGCCGTCCACGAAACGCTGCGCTGGCTATCACCAAATGGCGCGCTCAGCCGCCGCTCGACCAAAGACGTGCTCCTCGCCGGACAGATCATCCCCGGCGGAGCGACCGTCATGGCGGCCATCGCCTCGGCAGGCCGGGACGAGAGCATCTTCACCGACCCAGACACCTTCGACATCAACCGGGACCCCTTCCCCAACCTGGGCCTCGGATACTCCCGCCACGCATGCCTCGCCGCCCCAGTCGTCGGTGCCATCATCGCGGCCCTGCTGGACGTGCTACTCGAGCAACACCCACGGCTCTCCCTGGCCCCCGAACAGCCGCACAACCTGCACGGCTGGAAATTCCGCGTGCTGACGAACCTGCATGTCCGCATCGGCGATCCGGCCCGTGGCAGCTGAGTGCAGAAATTGGCGGTAGCGACCTGCGACTTCTTCGCTTGTTAGCGGTCCGTGATGTGGTGAGCCGGGACATCAAGTACGCCGACAGGGTCACATGGTGTTGAGGTCTACATCGAAGGTGTGTGCGGGATCAGTTCTTGGTTTTCCGGATCGGCGGTCCAGTCGGTGGTGGCGCCTGTGGCATCGGTGAAGCGGACGGAGAGGTGTTCGCGGCCCGCTCGCACGGCTCCCCGCAGCACTGCGGGGAGCCGTTACTTGTGCGGTGGTCCACTCTCACAAGCCGCCGAACCCAGAGTGGCGGCCTCCGCCGCAGCCCTGGGAGTACCAGGCCGTCCGGCTCTGAGACTGGGTGATGCAGGAGGAAGGCCGTCAACCCGAGATGGCCATGGATAGCTCCCACCGCAAGATCATCGTTCTCGGATGCGCACTGGGACTCAGGCGTCGTGAAGGCGGACGTAGCGCAAGGCTGTCTCGACGGTGATGTCGAACAGGTCGCAGATCCTGCAGACGTCGCCGGTGGCGGTGGCTTCGTCGAGAACGCGGTCCTCGACCAGGGTCTGAGCGGAGATGCCGAGGGTGGCGTTGGCCCAGAAGGCGCTGGCCGATGTGGTCAACGCAGCGGTGTCGATGTTGATGAACAGGTGCGGGTTGGCGGTTCCGAGCCACCGTCGGTGGCGTTCGTCCAGCCAGGCCGCCAGCCGGGTGCGGACGTCGGCGGCCAGCGCGATCACCCGGCCGCCGATGCGGAGACGCCCGTCGATGATGTCGGTGAGCTGCAGGCTTCGCAATTCGCCAGGGCGCAGCGCGTGGAAGGCCAGAAGCGCGGCGAGCGCCGCGCGGACCGGCCGCTCGGAGTTGAGCTCCGCCCTGAGCCGGTCGAGGTCGACCGGCAAGGGGATCGTGGAAGGAGCGTGCCTGCCGATAATGCCATCCGCGCAGGTCATCCGGCCGTGCACAGCCAACACCAGCGACACCTCGCCGATATCTCGGCCGACCGGCCATGGCATGTACTCGAGCTGCGGCTGCGGCGGCCGGAACCGTCCCAGATGCACTCGTTTCGGAACGATCATCGCCTGCCTGTCGGGCACGGGATCAAGCCCTTCTCCAGACAGCAACCATCTAGGAAGTCAGCTCACCAATCGAACGTAAAGTGAGAATGATCAAGGGATACCATCCGCCCCACGGTTGCTCGTTGCATGCTCGTCGGCACCTGATATGGCATGGCGCCGGACGGCATTCTTGGGCATTTTGAAAGCGGAATTTGCGGATAGAGCGGCACTTTGAGTCATCGAACCTTTTGCATCCTCAGGCTGCCTGTGCGACGCGGTGGTTTTGAAGGACGGCGATGGCCTTGCACAGGTGGCCGGCCTTGGAAGGGCTGCAGCGTAGCTTTCGGAGGATCTTCCAGCTCTTCAACTGGGCGTTCGCGCGTTCGCCGGGCCCGCGGAGCTTGGCGTGGGCGCGGTTGGCCTGCTTCTGGGACTCGGGCTTGTTCTTGCCCTTGTACGGGGTCCGGACCGGGCCCTCGGCTCCCTGATAGGCCTTGTCCGCCAGGGTGATGATCCCTGCCTCCTCCAGGGCGCGCAGGATGCCCCAGATGCGGGCGGCACTCAGGTCATGCGCCTTGCCCGGCAGCGCTCCGGATGTCCAGAGGATCGTCCCGTCCGGTGTGGCGATGACCTGCACGTTCATCCCATGCACGCGGTGCTTGCCGGAGAAGTACGGCCGGTCGGCCTTGATCCGGTCGGTGTGGATCAGCGTGCCGTCCAGCACCAGGTAGTGCAGCCCGTCCCGCTTGGCCTTCCGCAACGCCGCCGTGAGTTTGGGAGAGCGCGCCGACAGCAGCGCCACCGTCTCCTCCACGTACCGCCACGCGGTCGCGGTGGACACTCCGAACCCCGCGCCGAGTTCCGCGAACGTCTCACCTTTGCGCAGGTAGCCGGCACTAGCAGGGCCTGCCGGCCGGGGTTCAGCCGCCGCCAGATCGACCTCATGGACTTACGGTGGCGCCGGATCACCCCGGCGACGAAGTTCAGGGTCTGATGCGACAAATCGACGGCAGCACGATAGAACAACACCTGAAGCTCCTGGTTGCGACGGTGAGGATTGTGGTGATCAACCCGTCTACCAGGAGCTTCTTTGCGTCAACAGCCGAACACCAGCATCGCGATCATGCTGTGATCAGGGCATGCGTCCAGGAGGTTGGAAAACGTTCACTGCCGGGCATTAGCCGCTTCGGGGCGGATCGTAAAGTCAGACCCGCTCAACACCCAACAGAAGGGCCTGATGGAAGCGTTGGCGGGCGGGACATGCCCGACTTGACCCCAGACCCGTCCAAGCAGTGGTCAAGCCGCCTTCGGCCAAGTTCACGCGCGGTCGGCGCGGCGGTCATCCGTCTTGTAGAGATCGAATAGTCGATCCATACGCTGACCTGTAGCTCTCGGCGGGTTGCAGATCTTGAGCGTTGCCGTCCGAGCGGTTGTCGATGCCCGAAGTCGGCTGCGCGGATGTCCAAAGTCCTGTGCATACCGGGTGTATTGGCGGGCGGGGGGTTGAGTTGGGGTGGCCTGGGCCGCGCCAGTTTCTTACATCTGGTGCGGCCCGCTCCCGTGTCACAGGTCGATCGTGTCCGAAGGTCGGGGCAGGAGGGTCTGGATGAGCAACTCGAGTCGACTGCGGATCTGCAGGGAGGCCTGGGCGGGTGTGAGGTGCGTGGTGTCGACGACCTCGGCCTCGCCGTGTAGACGGCAACACGCATTCAACCTCGACAAGCGTAATTTCAGCGCAATTTCAGCCTGATTTCATCGCCCGAAACCATACTTTTGCCACATGGAAGATAGGCCCATGTGGGGCGGTTGCACGCGTGAAGCGCTTCGCCTGTTCAAGGCCAGCGCGCATGGCAGCGGATGTGTCCCCTGGTCAATGATCGCCTCTCCAAGGACTACTCTCCCGCGACAAGGCGCGCGATCCGGTGGGCTGGGGGATTTACCGCCACAAGGCAGGGCATCTCGACCTTCCTATAAGCATTAACGACCGAGCGAGCCATCTATCTGAAACAAGATTGGAAACCGATGTCCATCATCAATCGCGCCGTCGGCGCTGCCGTCATCGCACTGACGATCACTTCCGGCGCGGCTGCGCTGTCCTCACCCGCCGGGGCCGTAGCGCGACCTATGTCCGGGTCGGCGCTGGCCGGGTTCTGGTCACACATTGAGTACTTCCCCGGCACGACTGCGGGGGCGCAGCAATGCCACAGTGAAGGGAAAATGTCCGGCTATCGGTATCGGTGCCAGCTGTACACCTTCGACGGTAAGCGGTATTACGCCCTGGAGCGCTGGAATGCGTAACAGCCTGGCAAACCCACTGAGCTGTTGTCAGTAACTGAGGATCACGTTGTGTGATGGTGGCAGGGTCCAATCGTTCTCGCGATAGAGCAGGACCAGCGCCGCCTGGGCGATCTTCCCGATGCGCCACGGGTCGAGGCTGACCCGGCGCAGGGCCTTGAACGTGACGGTGAGCAGGGCGTTGGCGCGTTCACCGACTCCGCGCAGGCCTCTCAGGAGCTTGTTGTAGGTGTGCTGATCGTCGCTCAGCCTGTGCCGGCCGGCCTTCTTCTTGATCGGGACGTGGATGATGTCGGCGGCGCCTTCGTAGCCCAGGTCGGCCAGGCTCGGCAGGTCGGCGCGGACGGCGGCCAGGGCGGTGACGGCGCCGTGGTGGCGGGCGCAGGTCATGTCGTGCTCGCGGCCCGGTCGTACGTCGGAGACCCACAAGGGCCGGCCGTCGGGAGCGGAGACGACCTGGATGTTGCCGCCGTGATGCTTGTGCTTTCCGGACCACCACAGGTCGGCGCCGTTGGGGCCGGGAGTGGCGACACGGTCGGTGGCGATGACGATGCCATCGAGGTTGACATGCGTCAGGCCCGCCTGCCGGGCCGCGTTCAGGGCTTCGCGCAGGTTCGGGGCGTGCGTGGCCAGGACATCAATGCCCTCGTGCAGGTAGCGGTAGGCGGTCGTGCCGCCTGCGCTGTGAGCGGCTGCCAGTTGCCGGATGCGGGTGCCGTCGCAGAACCAGCGCAAGATGAGAACGGGCCCTCGCCCCGATGTGTGGACACCTTGAGTGCCGGATGATGGAAATCCGGAGGCAAGGAGTTCCACGTGGCGATGAAGTCGTATCCGCCGGAGTTCAAGGCGGACGCCGTCGCGTTGTATCTGTCTGACCCGGCGCGGACGTACGCGTCGGTGGCGCGGGACCTGGGCATCAACCGCGAGACCCTGCGGCTGTGGGTGAAAGAGGCCCGCGCGGACGGCACCGCTGGGGCGAAGAAGGCGGGCCCGGCCAAGAAGCCGGCCGGCGGCCCGCTATCGTCCGACGACGTGCTGGAAGAGGAGAATCCGCGCTGCCGGGGCGAGCGCTTCTTGGGGTTCTTGGGGCGTTTGGCTCGGGCCGCCGGACCGTCCGAGCCCGGCGGCATCGAGGAGTTGGACGAATCCATCCCCACCCGCCGTTCCAGCTGCTCGATCTCGGCCATCAACGCGGCGATCACAGCGTCCCGCTCAGCCAGCGCAACCAGCAGCTCCTCACGACTCCAACTCGCGGGATCGGGGATCACCAGCTCAAACTACGACGACCCATCCCAAGATCCATGTATTCAGTTGAAATCGGCGCGTGTACCTCAAACCACCCTCAGCTCAACGGCAAGCGTGAATGGATACACATGTGCGGCATGATGGGCGGCCGTGTTCGCAGAATTCCGAAATCAGTCCCCCATTTTACTTTCGGAATAGTATATTTTCGGAACTCGGCGGTAACATAGAAATACCGAGGACTTTTCGAGCGTTGGCATTCAGGTCGGCGTCGCCCCCGGCGATAGACCTTATCGGGCCTGCAAGGCCGGACTGGCCAACGATTATGACACTGTTTACGCCGACAGCACCGCTCAGCGCTGCAGGCGGCGCGCCCCTCACGACCGACTCAGCGGTCCGGCTCTGGCTGGATCCCGCCCTCGACCGGCGGGGCACCAGGGACGGAGCGTGGTGGCCGTACTCTAACAACGCTGCCGCCGAATTGCCCGGCCTCATCGCCACGGTCGATAAGTGCCTGGGCCAGATCACCATACGCGTCGGCCTGCACGCCGACATCTGGGATGACGTCCCATACCGCATTCCGGCCCGCGGTCGGCAGGTCATGGTGGACTGCTCGCACGGAACCGATCCTCACCTGCTCCGCCTCACCCTCGTAGGGGCCGAACCTGTCAACCTGATGGTCGTTCCTCCCGACGCCGGCCCGGACCCTGCGGCGTGCTCACCCGGGGTGCACCGGCCTGCCGAGCTGGCCACGGGCGCGCCCGAGCCCGACGACCTCGCCGGATGGGAGAACGAGGGCGGACATTTCGTCGACCAGGATTCGGAAGGCCCGCCGCGCCGGCGGTCGAGCGGCCAATCCGATCGGCGGCCGGCGGCGGCCCTTCTCCGAGGGGAGGATGGCATGATCGTCGCTGACGCCTTCCCGCTGGGTAGAGCCGACCGATCGGCGCCGACCATCGTCCGCCTGTCCGGCGAGCTCGACATCTTCACAAGCCCGGCGCTGCGTTCGCGCCTGCTGGGCACCCTGAACTCAAGTACGAGCCTGCTCATCCTCGACCTGTCCGGAGTGTCCTTCTGCGATGCGTCCGGCCTGGCCGTCATGGTCGGCATCCAGCGCCGCGCCCGGTCGATGGGCACCGCCCTGGCCCTGATCGCGCCCCGCCCGTTCATGTCCAAGCTGCTTCGCATCACCGGTCTGGACCGCAGCCTGCCGATAATGAGGTGAAGCGGCGCCGCCTGCGCGGTTGGCATCTGCGTCGGCTGCGTGCCGGCGGAAGCCTCGTTACAGTAGCGTCCTGGAGTCGGCGCTGGTGCCGCGGCTGCTGGACCGACCGGGGCTGGCCCTGCGCGGCCGCGCCGGTCTTGATGATCCACACGCATCGGTCGACACCACGCGCTTGGCGGGACGCCGTTTTGAGCGTCGAAGCCCTGTTGTCTACTTGCGCCCTCCGAGTCGGCCACCTCATCCGGCATTCGAGGCGGCTCGTGCTGGCCCGCCAGGGCGCAGGCGATCTGGTGCTCAGACGACGGATTGCCGGTCCGACTTGTGCCCACCAGGCTCTGACGGCCGGTGGTTCTACCACGCCGTAACGGCGGAGATGCCCTGCTCCGTGTCCGAGTGGATGTTCAGGCCCCAGCGCGCCGGTGATATCCAACACACGCAGGGGATGGTCTTGAACAGCGGCCAGGTGCAGTTGCGGGTGCTGTAGGCGGGCGGGAGCCGGGTTGGGCGATTATGTTCGCGACAACGGACCGCGTTTGCTCGCCAATTTCGACCCCGATCTTGGGCCTGGAGTCGGGTCCGTTGTTCGTGAGAGCTGACCGCACTCACCGGCCCCAAGGTCATTCGCACCGAGGAGGGGCGGGGCGGCGGCGCAGTGTCGGCGGCCATCCGGATCTGGCCGCTGGCGGCAAGGAAGAAGGCGCTACGACCATCACAGAGTGTGACCAGATTCGCTAGCCGACGCGCTGCCACACTGCCCCGATCGCCGAATCCGGCGTCGGTTGAGGCGCAGACCCCTGATGTTGGTCCCGAGCGCGGATCGGCAGTTATGGGCGGCGGGCGGCGCTGACGATCAGCTTTGGGTGGTGCGGGTATACCGCCGGACGGGGATCTCAGTCGATCGGCTCGCGATGCACCCACTCGACGAGATCGTCGGACGCGAGCGCCCGCACGCGCGCGGCGTACCGGGCGAGGTCGGCGTCGTCGAGGAGGTCGCGCCACTGGCCGCTCGTGCCGCGGCTGAAGAACGCGGCGGGATCGATCCAGTGCTCCGGACCGCCGGCGGGGACGGTCGTGTCGGCCCGGCTGCGCATCGACTCGAACGTCGCCGCCTGGACCAGGCGGGGCCATCGGTGCTCCTCGACGTCGATGCCGAGGCGCGCGGCCATCTGCCGCATCTGCCCCTCCAGGTCGGCCTTCAGGTCGTCGTAGTGCAAGTACACGACGTCGAGATCGTCGGCGGCGTCCCGGAACGTCTGCAGGTGCTCTACAGTGCGCCGCAGCGACGACCCGACCTGCGTCGATGGCGTCTCGTCGTCGACCCACTGCCAGAAGCGGTCCCGCTCGCCGTCGGGGCGCGGCCGCGGTGGCCGCAATGGTCCGAGCTCGATACCGTCGATCGCGGCCGCCCGTTTGCGTTGGCTGAGGAACGCGTCGATGTCGGTGTTGTCGATATGGTGGTCGATCGACAGCCCCACGTCGCGCGGGTCCCGCCCGACGCAGATGTAGGTGACCGTCGGATCGTTGGGTATCCCGTCGAGCGGCGTGTGGGTCTTGATGAACCGGCGGTGCGTCTGGGCTTCCAGGTCCGCGAACACGTCTGTGCGGGCGCGAGTCACCATGTCGATCCACGGCGAGAGCGTGTCCAACGGGAGCGGGAGCTCCGGTTCCTGCAGTATGAGCAGGGCGCAGATCATCTGCGTCCACGTCGTCCCGCACTTTGGCGGGGTGCTGATGATGATGTCGCCGGGGCGGAGCTCGAAGCCGTCCCAGCGGTTGCTGTCGTACATACTCGTCTTGTAGCGGCGCACGGCCGTCATCCTCGCAGCGGATCCGATCCCGTGAGGCCCAGATGATTCACCGCACGACATCCTGCCGAGGGCTCAAGACTGAGGTTCCGAAGGGCGTCGCGCAACAGTACGTGGCGCAGCACCCGCCCATAATGTCCGATCTCGAACACTCCGCGGGGGCATCATGAAGGCCAGAGGATGAGCGCCGAACGGCGGCTACGCGCGCGTCTACCTTGGACGCCAATCACGCTAGGTAATCGCGTTGCCGCCACCGGGCAGCTCGGTATGGCCGCTCCCGGACAGATCCGGTCGGCCGTCGTGAGCCCAGGTCAGCGGTCCATTGCCGCCTGCCGTCGGGGTGCGGTCAGAACTGGCAAACATCAACTTCGCTGAAGCTCGGGGTGCGGTCGCCACTCACGAACAAGTGCGGTCGGTAGTTGCAAGCAAAACCAGTTGGGCGGGGCTCCGGGGACGGCGCTTCGTAATTTTGGCTTTGTGAGGCGCGTCGCAGGGACGATCTTCATGCCCGGCCAGGCCGGGACGAGCACCTCGTGGCTGAGCTGGATGTAGCGCTCGGTCCAGTGCTCCCAGGCGCGTGGAGTAAGAAGTCCTAACAGAATGATCTAGGAATACTGCTGATCACTTTCAGGTTGATCACCAGTGTGAGAAAGGGCGAGCAGCCACCGTGGATCGTCTCGGATGAGCTGTGGGCGCGAATCGAACCGTTGCTGCCGGTCGTACCACGCCGCACTGATCATCCGGGCCGCAAGCGCCTGGACAATCGGAAAGTCCTGTCGGGAATCTTGTTCGTGCTCTACACCGGTATCGCCTGAGGTTCCTGCCCCAAGAGCTGGGCTTCGGTTCGGGGATGACCTGCTGGCGAAGGCTGCGGGACTGGCATGCCGCCCGGTTGTGGCAGAAGTTGCACGAACTGCTGCTGGCAGAGTTGCATGCCGCGGGCAAGCTGGACTGGTCCAAGGCGGTGATCGACAGCTCCCACATCCGGGCGCTGAAGGGCGGCCCAAAACCGGTCCGAGCCCGGTCGACCGCGCCAAGACGGGCTCCAAGCACCACGTCATCGCCGACGGCAACGGCATCCCCCTCGCACTCAGCCTGACCGGCGGCAACCGCAATGACGTCATCCAGGTCATGCCGCTGCTGCGGTCCGTCCCGCCGATACGGGGGCGGCGCGGCCGACCTCGCCGACGGCCCAAGGCGCTGTACGCCGACAGAGGCTACGACCACGACAAGTACCGGCGGATGGTCTGGGCCACCGGGGTCAAGCCGGTCATCGCCCGCCGGGGTACCGAGCACGGCTCCGGCCTGGGCGTGCACCGGTGGGTGATCGAGCAGACGATCGCGCTGCCGCACTGGTTCCGCCGCCTGCGCATCCGCTGGGAGATCCGCGACGACATCCACGAGGCCTTCATGACCCTCGCCGCAGCGAAACATCTGCTGGCGACGTCTCGCCCGCTGAGGGCGCGCTCAAGGGCGGGGGTCATGGTGTGGAGCCAGCGGAGTTCGTTGGCCATGTGTTCCAGGGACCCGGCGGCATCGGCCGGTGACAGCGGCCACGTGGCGATGCGCTCCGCGTGGGCCAGGACGCTACGTTGTAGGGCGGGCAGGATGGCAGGGCGGTCTGGCAGGCCGTAGGCGTCCACGAACAAGCGCAGCCGGGCCGGCGGGTCAGGGATCGGGTCGAATCCCGCTTCGCGCAGGCGCCGATCGGGCGCCAGAGGCACGAAGGCCCACGCGGCCGCGGCCAGTTCGTCCACAGGATCGACCGGTCCCGCGCTGTCGAAGTCGATGAACGCCACGGGGAGACCGTCGCGGTAAACGGTGTTCCACGGCCCGAGGTCGCCATGGGAGATGATCTGGCCAGGGCGAGGCGGGCAGGGATGAAAGCGGTAGGCGGTACAACGAGGACGGAATCCACGTGATGCCTCGTGCAGGTCACGGATGAGCCGTCCGGTGCCGATGAGCGCATCGTCGCTACGGACGTGCGCAGGCAGGCGGTGCCCGCGACCCGGCTGCCAGGCGGGATCGGCAGCCACCTCTCCGTCCAGATAGGTCAGTACCTCGCGGTCTCCCTCGACGCCAAGAACATGAGGGGCACCAGGAAAGCCCACGCTTTCCAGATGACCGAGGTACTCCTGGACTGCCCCTGACCAGGGACCCAAAGGGCGCAGCACCCGCTCGCGGCGGCGCACGACGCCCTATGTCATCCGGCCACCAACCAGCGGCTCGTCCTCGTCATCCCCCACATGACCAGTATGCCCGTCACCTAACGACGCCGCCCACGCAAAGCTGATCATTCTGTTAGGACCTCTAAGCCACAGCCCGTGGATGAGGATGATGGGAGGCTTGGTGTCGGTGTTCTCCGGTCCGGCCATGAAGTGCCTCCTACGAGGTCATCGGTCGATGGCGCCTATCCGTCCTAGACCACAGGAGCGGGCAACCAGCGGAAACGGGCACTTCGCGCCCAGCTCACTTCCAAACCGATAACCGCTTTCCAGCGGGAAGGGGGCCACACAGAACAAGCGAAGGACCTCTGCCTGGTGCGATGACCGGATCGTTCTCGCAGCGGATGCTGCGGCGCCGTCGAGCGTCCCCCGCCCCACTGAAGAGATGCCATGATGACTGGCCGCACCAAGCCGCGCCGGTGACAGGGCGGAGAACTCCGCGCCGCATCCCGGCCCTTTCTAGCGCAGCGGGGCGATGGGGCCGTCGGGCGAGATCAGGCGGGCCTCGAGCATCTGCTCCACGTAGCCGGCCACCTGCTGGTCGGTCAGCTTGCGGAACCCGTCGGCATCGATCACCGACACAAGCGGCCAGATCTTCCTGGCCACATCGGGCCCGCCGGTCGCCGAGTCGTCGTCGGCCGCGTCGTAGAGCGCCTGGATGAGCGTCATCACCATGTCCTCGGCCGAGGCGCCGTCGCGGTAGAGCTTCTTCAGCGCCCCGCGCGCGAAGATCGAGCCCGAGCCGATGGCGTCGAACCTCTCCCGCTCGTACGGCCCGCCCGCCACGTCGTAGCTGAAGATCCGGCCCTCGTCCCTGTCCGGGTCGTAGGCGGCGAACAGCGGCACCACCACCAGCCCCTGCATCGCCATGGCGAGATTGCCGCGGATCATGGCGGCCAGCCGGTTGGCCTTGCCCGCCACCGACAGCGTGCGGCCCTCCATCTTCTCGTAGTGCTCCAGCTCCACCCGATACAGGCGGGCCATCTCGATGCCGGTGCTGGCTGTACCCGCGATCCCCATGCACGAGTAGTCGTCGGCGCGGAACACCTTCTCCACGTCGCGCTGGGAGATGACGTTGCCCGACGTCGCCCGCCGGTCGCCCGCCATCACCACGCCGCCGGCGTAGGTGGCGGCGATGATCGTGGTCGCGTGCGGAATCTGGTCGCCTATCGGGGTGGCCAGGACCTCATCCCGCAGCGGCAGCAACTCAGGCGCATACGAGCTGACAAACTCCGTGAACGAAGAGTTTCCGGTGTTTCCGAAGAGCCGGTTCACCAAGCCGACGGGCAGATCCCTGTTCGACGCCACGCGACTCCCTCCAAGGTCAGTGTCCCTGGGGGGACCCTACTCATGTTGCGTCGCTGTTTGCCAGGCTGCCCGATGCAACTCCGACGGGAGGTCGTCTGGCCGAGCTAATCCAGCTGAGCTGGACGTGGCGGATGTAGTGGCGGGCGCGGGGCTCGTCCAGCGCGCGGGGTGCGGTGTGGCGGGCGTCGCCGTTCGCGCCGGGTCGGGGGTTTGCCGAGGCCGCGGCGGGTGTAGAAGTCGTCGATGGCTGACAGGTAGGTGTCGATGGTGTCGGGGGCGCGGCGGCCGTTTGAGGTGGCGGCGGAAGTCGCGTACCGCGCGCGGTGGCGGCGATGGAGTCGGTGAGCGGGTCGCCGTCCAGCGCCCCGGTGTCGGCTTGGTCGGACAGTCAGCCGCGCAGCCGGGAGGCGTATCTGGTCGTGCTGGAGTCGGCCGGCGGTGAGCCCTCGCGTACGGGCCGGGCAGCGCAACTGCTCGCGACCGGTTTGTGTTTCCGGAAGGCACTTCCGCATTCTTCGGAAGTCGTGAGGTAGGGTGAAGACACCGAGGACTTTTCGAGCGTCGGCATCCAGGTCTGCGTCGCCCCCGGCGAACCACCATCGGCCCCTTTCGAAAGGGCCTGGACAGGTCAGCCGACTATGATGCCGACACTTCTTTCTCAACCCGCACCGCTCAACCCCGTCTCCTGTGCGATCCCTCGATGCGATTCCGCGCTACGGCTCAGTCTCCACCCGGTGCTGGATCGCCGAGCCGTGGTGGACGGGGCCTGGTGGCCCTACTCCCGCGACGCGGCGGCCGAGCTGCCCGGTCTCATCGCCGCCGTCGACCAGCGACTGGGCCGGATCACGCTACGGATAGGCGTGCACCAGGACGCGTGGCGGCGCATTCCACGCCGCATCCCGGCCCGCGGGCGGCAGGTCCGCATCGGCTGGTTCCGCCACACCGACCCGCGCGTGATCACTCTGTCCTTCGCCGCCGGTGAGCCGATCGTCTTGCTGATCATCCCACCCGAGACCGCCGCCGGCACTGCCAAGGCCACGCTCAAGCTCACTGCCCAGGACACCGCCGGCCTGACCGCCGACGCCATCTTCACCCTGGTCGGCCTGCCACCCGATCCCGGGTTCCACGTCACCATTCGTGCGGGGACCGTCGACAGCCCCGCCTACTGGGAGAACGAGGGCGGATCGGTCATCGCGCAGGAGGCGACCGCCTCAACCGACTGGGCCTCAGCACCGGCGTGAAGGCACCCACGTGCCGCCTGCCGGCCGGATCGAGCGGTTCAGGCACCGCCCGTTCAGGCGGCGGGCCGATCTCCGGCCGGCAGGCATCTCATCGCATCACAGCTTTCTCCCGTAAGGAGACCCTCGATGACAGCCCTCAACACCGCCCCGCTCGACGGGGTGACGGCCTCGGCACCGACTCTCGTGCACCTGTCGGGGGACATCGACATCTTCACCACAGTTCAGCTGCGCCAGCGGCTGCTCAACACTCTCGCCCACAGCGCCGACCTGCTCGTCCTGGACCTGTCCCAGGTCACCTTCTGCGGGGCCGGCGGGCTGGGCGTGATGATCGGCGTGCAGAGCCGTGCCCGGGCACGGGGCATCACACTGGCCCTGACCGGCCTTCCCCCGCGCGTGGCCCGCCTGCTGCGCATCACCGGCCTGGACCGCAGCTTCCCGATCGAGGCGTCAGACCGATAACTGGTCCCACGTCATCCCGTCGCGAGATCACCGTGGTCGAGGCACGGGCAGCTCTGACCTGTGGTTTGACGGGGTCCGTCCCTCCAGAAAAGATCGCTTCTTGTGCTTGTCCGCCCTCATGGATCTCCCGCCTGAGCGTCTCGTCAGCGAGCTCCTCACAGATGCAGATCGCTGGTCAGGCGTATGACGACTACCACGGTGGTTCCGGCCGGGCCAGTGCTCAACGTGAGCATGTCGCTGAGCCGAGCCATCAGCCACAGTCCGCGGCCCCTGACGCCGGTACGACCCGGCATCGAGGTCTGCTCCTGATGGCGGGCCGGGATACCGGCGCCATGGTCACTGATCTCGCAGCAGAGCAGGCGATCGGCCCGCCACAGCCGAAGCCGACCGAATCCGCCGCCATGTTCGACCGCGTTGGCCACGCCCTCGTGCACGGCCAGCACAAGATCCTCACAACGGGCCCGCGACAGTCCCTGCCCGACGGCATGCGCGGTCAAGCCCTGGCGTAACGCGGTCGCAACTGCGGCCCGGTCCGCGGAGCCGGCCATCGGGAGCGTCCAGGTCATCAGCGGGTTCCGGCACTCTGGCGGCGGCCCGAGGAACTCACACATGATCACACGGCCTCATCACCTGTGACCAAGCGCGGCCCTCCGGTCCTCGGAGAAACGGCCACCCGGACACGCCGCATCCGTTCTGCTGAATGCGCTTTCACCGCGATGGCCGCTCAGTGAGATCGCGGGTCGGAAGTGTTGTCCCAGCCGGGCTGTGTCCGGTCGGGCGGGACGGGGCAATCCGGCGCAGCGTGGCCCGGCACGGGTTGGTTTGAGCTGGCGTGCACTGACATGAGTGGCTCACTCCCCGCGGACGGGGGTTCCTTCTGATCGGGCGGTGTCGCTGTCGCGACATGTCCGGCAACCGGACCACCCGTCCGGGGAATCTCCTCGGGGCGGCAGGTGCGTCGCATACCTCGTTACGCGATGCACTCGCCGAAACCAGCGGCTCGTGGCGGCCGCCACTTCCGACCAGATCGGCAAACACGTGGCTAAGCACGGTCATTATTGACCTACCCCGTCTACAACCATTGAGACCTTCGCGAACGAAGAACCTTCCGCTCGGCTCCGGTCCCCCGGGCCCCGATCGCCGCCGGTCCCGAACCCGAGCCGATCACCCTCCGCGTACGGCAGGCTTAGGCTCGCCCCCTGCCCGTCCGCTGGCCGGGCCGTTTGAGGCCTCAACTTTGCTGAGTTCAGGACGGGACATCAGAGGATGGCGGCAGGGCCTCCTCAAGGGTGCCGTAGAGCGGCAGGGCTCGGCCAGACCGGTGATCCACATCACCTTGAGGCGGGATAGCCGACGCCGACGCCGGACGCGGTGGCTGCCTGCCAGCGGTGGACGATCAATCTCAGGCCGCGCGAGTTCATGAAGCTCACCCCGGTCAGGCCCAAGATCACCGACGAGCCGGTCTGGGCGAGATAGTCGGCGAACTGCTTGCGCGTGGTGGCATCCAGCAGCCCCACGACTTCGACCACGGCGGTGTCGCCCGCGAGCCGCCACGTCAGGCTCGGCGTCGTGGATCGGGCGTCCCCGGTGCCCGAAACGATTGAAACCACCGAGAAGCTCGCGTCCTGCAACCAGGACGGGATCGCTCTACCTGCTACGCCGGCGCGCCCGGACATCGGCTTCTGCCCGCCGCGCTCGGCGGGCCGAAGGCGAGGTGGTCGGGATGCGCAGGGCCAAGAGGGCGATGTCGTCGGTGTTGCCTGGAGGCATGCGGGCGAGGATCTGGTCGCAGAAGTCGTCCAGGGGATGGCAGGCCAGGGCGGCGGCGTGGCGGCGTAGACGCCCCAGACCGGTGTCCAGATCGGTGCCGGGGACTTCGATCAGGCCGTCGGTGTAGAGCAGAAGGGTGGAGCGGGGAGGCAGGGGTGCCGTGGCGTCCGGTCGGCTGAGGTCGCCTAGACCGGTGCCCAGCAGTAGGCCTTGTCCCTGTTCTAGGTATTCGGCGCGGCCGTCGGGGGTGACCAGGAGGGGTGGGGGATGGCCGGCATTGGTCCATCGCAGTTTCCAGGGACCGTTTTCCGGACCCTCGACGCGAGCCAAGACCACCGTGGCAAGAGGGACATTTGTGATGGCCGGGACGGCCTCGTCGAGGCGGTCGATGACGGCGCTGGGCGGTCCCGTCCGGTCCCAGGCCAGGGCGCGCAGCATACCGTGCAGTTGGGCCATGCCTGCGGCGGCGGCCAGGTCGTGGCCGATGACGTCGCCGATGACCAGAGCGGTGGCGCCGTCACGCAGGAGAAACACGTCGTACCAGTCGCCGCCCACCTGAGATCCGACCGGGGCGGGCTGGTAGCGGGCTGCCAGGCGCAGCCGGCCGGGTTGGGGCATGGGGATGAGCAGGTTGCGCTGCATGGCCTCGGCGATCTCGCGTTGGCGGCCGAACAGCAGGGTGTTGTCGATGGCGAGGCCGACGCGTTGGCCTATGTCGCAGACCAGGGACACTTCGATGGCCTCGAAGGGCCGAGCGGCGTCGGTACGGGCCAGGGTGAGGGCACCTGTGACCCGCCGGACTGTTCCCAAGGGCACGGTGATCACGGAGGTGGCGCCCAGCGCTTGGAGGAATCCTGATTGGACGGCGGCCAGGGGCGAATCGGGCGGGGTGGCGATTTCCCTTGGCCCCAGCAGGACCGACTCGCCGCTGTGCAACACCCGTACCAGGGAGGAATGGGAGTGTTCGTCCAATGCAGGAAGGGGGCCCCGCCATGCTTCCTGATCGGCGTCACGGCCTTCGGGCCCGATCACCGCTACCCTTCGGATGCCTTCGTCCGTACGTAGGTCGATGGCGACCCAGTCGGCCAGGCGGGGCACCAGCAAGCGACCGAGCCGAGCGAGGGCCTCCTCGGTGTCCAGGGTATGCGCCAGGGCGGTGGCGATCTCCGTGGCCAGGGCCAGCCGGTCCGTCAGGCCTTCCAAGGCGATCACATGCGCTGCTAGATCGTCCGCTGTTTCCCGGTCGGTCGCGTCGCCGGCGAACAGCACGGTCATGCCGAGCACATGGCCGTTTCTGGTCACAGGAGCGCTGAACCAGGTGACAGGGATGAGATATCCGTCACCGCTCAGGAAGCTGTCTCTCTCGCGGGCGCGGATGTGATCGGTGAGAGCCATGAGCAGCGGGCACCGCTCATCCGGAATGGTCGCGGCGTCGGCGTGGCGGTGCAGCAGG
The DNA here is from genome assembly GCF_039871825.1 of Nonomuraea sp. B12E4. Classification (NCBI taxonomy): domain Bacteria; kingdom Bacillati; phylum Actinomycetota; class Actinomycetes; order Streptosporangiales; family Streptosporangiaceae; genus Nonomuraea; species Nonomuraea sp. B12E4. The sequence continues at coordinate 27,890 of NZ_JBDPME010000054.1, forward strand.
TCGTGCAAGTTCTGGCCACTCATCGCCGACGCGGTGCGGTCCAGCAGATCTTCGGCAGCGGGGTTGACCGCGATGATCCAGCCAGCGGAGTCCAGCACGGCCACGCCGACACCCAGGTGGTCGAACACTTCCTGCCAGAACTCTGGCTGCGTGGCCCACCGTCGATCTTGCCCATCGGACGTGTTCTGGGCCACGCCGTTCCTTCCGCCGTAGACGTACAGCTCCCAGCCGGAGACAGTCGGCGGGCCTCGGTCAGCTCCAGAGATCGTCCCCGACGAGGAGGGGCCGTGTCCGGAGACGCGGCGATGCCCCGTAATTACATTACAGACTGTTGCCAGCTGTCACGATCTCGCGAAAGAGAGTGGTTCATCGCCGAGTACGCCGGATGGGCTCGCGAAGAGAGTGCTCACGGGTCACGATGGCCAGTATGAACAACGATGCTGACGCGGGTGCCGAGTTGGAGGAGTGGAGCGAGTTCATCGGCCGGATTCGTTACGACGGGCCACGTTCTGGTGATGCCGGCGACGAGCGCTTGGCCGATGAGGCGGTGTCCGATGAGCTCTCCAGTTGGGGACGACTCGAAGGCTCTGCCGAGATGAACAACCTGATCTGTCGTGCCTTGGAGATCGGCTACCTGCGGGCTCTGCAGGACGTGCGCGAGCAACGCATCGCCGGGTTGGGGCCCACAGACTGATATCGGTACGAAAGGCGCGGCTGCCGGCACGGACACCGTCCGCTCCCACATCCGGCCTGGTGAGCGCGGACCGCCAGTCCTTCGCCCGGTTGCCTGGCTCGGAGAGGTGGCCCGTGCCAACCTCCTCCTCCCAGAGACCGCACCCTGGGATGCCGGTTCTCTGACGAGCTCCTGCGGCTGTCTCTCGCACAAGGCCGACAGCCGCGCTTGTCAGGCGTCGAGTCCAGTGGGGCCAGCCTATTGACCGGCCCTTGCCGAGCGTCGCACAGTGTCAGGGACGAATCCCGTCTGATCATGATTGGCAGCCTGGCCGACACAGAAACCGCCGACAGGCGAAGGACGAAGCAGAGGAAGGCGCCGGTGGGGCGCCTTCCTCTCGAATGCCGGCCCGCTCCATACCCCATCCGACCTGCATTTTCTCGATCCTCGAGCGTCTTCTGCGAGGCGAAGATGGCCGAGTTCATGCTCGCCACATGCTCTTCGGCACGCGTCCGGCACATCGGCGGACCGATAGCTGAGAGCGAACTGTCCGGTTTGTGATGTCGACTATCGGGCCCCTCGGGCCGGACAGTAATGCCAGACCCAATCGGCACCCTACAAAGGGCCTGATAGGAAGGGTTGGAGGGCGGGACACGCCCGGCTTTACCACAGACACATCCAAGCGCCGGTCAATCCTGTGGCGCTCAAGAACTCGAATGACTTCCAGTGCAGAGACCTTCGTCTCGGGCGGCAGGGCCGAGAGCAATGATCGAAACCTGTGGATCTGCTGGGAAGGGTGTACCTTCCCGGATCATCCGATGATGGTTTCGAGATAAGGCCGACGTTGCAGCGTCGGTCGGGAAGGCACACCCGTGCCGCTTACCGTAGTGCCCGAGCCGCCCGCTGACGACAGCCCGCTGCCCACGTCGGCTTCGCTGATCGATCAGATCGTCCGCGAGGGTGCCCGCCAGATGCTCGCCGTCGCGTTGCAGGCCGAGGTGGACGCCTACGTTGCCGCCTTCGCCGGTGAGCGCGATGAGAACGGTCGCCAAGCTCATCGAATCGGCCCAGGCACGCTGGCGAACGGTGAACGCCCTCACCTGGTCGCCCTCGTCCGTACGCGCACCCGCTTCGAACGCGGTGTGCTGCTGGAACGTCACGAGGAGAAAGACGCCGCACGACCAACCCCGACCGCTACAACTACTGCGGGCTCTACCTACGCGGCGCCAGCCACGAGGCCGCGATCGAACTGACCGCCCGCGCCACCGGCGCCACACGCGATGGTTGCCTGCTGCGCGTCGGCACCATGGAGATCGAAATCCGGCGCAACGAACAACTACACCCACGATGGGGCCGACTTCCCCACCTGGCCGATCAAGATGGACATCGAAAGCGGGTCGATCCGGCCCTGGCACGATGATCGCCAGGAGGTGAGCGGGTTGGATGTCGGCAGTACGCCCAAGCGCGCGCACATCATGGGCATAGCCGGCGCCGGCAAGACGACGCTTGCCGAGCGGGCCGGTGCACGACTCAGGGTCGAGCACATCGACCTCGACTTCCTGCCGCTGCCCTTCCTCAACGGCGACCCTCAAGTTGCCGCCGCCTGGCGTGCCGAAGCTGCCAGGATCGCGGCCGAGCCGGCATGGGTCACGGCGAGCGCGCTCTGCGGCTGGACCGATCCCCTCCTCGAAGCGGCCGATCTCATCGTGTGGCTGGACACTCCGCCGCCGATCGCTGTCTGGCGTATCCTGCGCCGCCACGCCATACGTTCCATGCACGGCACCAACCCCCACAAGGGCTTGCGGCTCCTGGCCCGCTTCTTGCGAGACGTCATGCGCTACCCCGGCGGACCGATCGCAACCGACGAGCAACTCGACGCCGGACGCGGCAACTCCGCTGCCACGACACGTGACCGGCTCGGCACGTATCCGGACAAGGTCGTACGCTGCCGCAACAACCGCGACCTCGACCGTCTCCTGTCCGCCCTTGAAGCCAAGCATTGACAGATCAGGTTGCACGCTTCCACCGGTACCGAGGTCCCGATCATGCCGTCCGGGAGGACCGCAGTACCGCGGCGGAATCCGTCCAGCGGCCGAGGAGTGGGACCGCCATGACCGGCACGCTTGAGGAAAGCCCAAGGAATCGTGCTGGAACGCGGGCCCGGTCCCTTCCGAGGCCCGGGTCGGAGGTGGTGAGGTGGCGTGGTTGGCATGGCGGACGCTGCGGTGGCATCCGGGCAGCCTGATAGGCATGCTCACGACGCTGGTCGTCGCGGCGACCGCAGTCGGGGCCTTGTGGTTCGTCGTCGACTCCACGGACCGGCAGGAGGTCCCGGTGGAGCGGTACGCCGGGGTTCCGCTGGTCGTCGGCACGAGCGGAGGCGGGATTTCGCCTGGACTGGCGGCGGTCGTGGACGCGCTCCCCGAGGTGGGGGCGACGGTTCGTGATCTCAGTTTCCCGGCCGTGCTGTTCGTCCGCGGGGCTCGGCTGGAGGTGCCTGGGGACCAGCGCCTCTGGCAGTGGGGGCACGGCTGGTCGAGCGCGCGGTTGACGCCCTTCCAGCTCAGGGAGGGCCGGCCGCCGCGGGCGCCGGGCGAGGTGGTCATGGACGCACGGCTGGCAGTTGTGGCCAGGACCGGAATCGCCGGTGAGCAGGGTCTCCTGGGCCTGCTCCGGGTCGATGGGGATGGTCCTTCTGGCGACGCCCATGTACAGGCTCACCACGCTGACATGATGGGCGATCACGTCGTGCAGTTCGCGGGCGATGCGGCGGCGCTCGGCCCGTACCGCGTGCTTGGCCGCCTCCTGCGCGTTGCGCTGGGCCATTTCCTCACGCAGGCGCACGACGTTTCCCACCGCCACGGGCAGCGCCGGCGACAGCGCGATGGTCAGTGCGAACGAGAAGTAGTCCGCCCAGGCCGGCGTGTACGCCACCAGGCCGCTGACCACACCCCTCCCGCTGGGCAGACGCGGGTCTTCCTGCCCGGCGGGCAGGGGTGTGGACCGGGGGCTGGTGCCCATGATCGGCCGATGGCGGCTACCGGTACAGGTCGGGGATGTCGTCGCGGTCAAGGTCAGC
>NZ_JBDPME010000055.1:0-30298 GCF_039871825.1 Nonomuraea sp. B12E4
TCTCCTCACGCAGGTCGAATACCATCTTGACGGCGCGATCACGCAGCTCTGGGGGATACTTCCTCGGTGCGGGCACGACTCCCAGCCTTCCAGTCTTGGGAGCCTCCAACCAACCCGGGGCAGCTCATCACCGCAGGCTGGCACCACTCGGCCGGGAACGGCCCACCCGAGTACGGCTATTCGGCTACGCTCACGGTCGCCGCCCGCACCCGCCCTGTTCTCGGTTCCTTCCCGCAACTGGCGCTCGGCCTGGTCCTCGACACCCCGCACAAACGCATCGGCGCCAACGCCATCACTACCTTGAAACCCTTGGCCGCGCTCGGTTTCCCTGCCGCCTTCGCCGTCGTCGACCGCGCCTACACCGACCAGCAACCCGGCCACTTCGCCCAGCCCGCACGCGAACTCGGCTACAAGCTCGCCCTCGACTACAAAGTGGACCAGCGAGGAGTGCAAGGAAGCGCCCACGGCGCCCTGCTCATCGACGGTTCCCTTGCTTGCCCGCTGATGCCCGACAGGCTCGCCCAGGCGACCACCGGTCTGAACGACGCCGCCATCCGCACACCATCGCAAGAACTCACCGCGTTGATCACCGCGAGAGAGCCGTACTTGCTGCGGCTCAAACAGAACGCGAACGCGGGCGGCGCCATCCGCTTGCAATGCCCGGCAGCAGGCACCTCCCCATCGCTCACCTGCCCCCGCTTCGACCGCCTCCACCAACGCGGGCCCACCCGGCCCACCGCGGTCGACCTGACCGACGCCCGGCAGCGAGCGGCCCACCTCGCGGCAAAGCCCCGCGCCCTGCCCCCACAGCCCGACCTCAAGGCCGGCGAACTGCCGAAAATCTGCCGCCAGCACTCCATCACCCTGAGCAAGGACGACCTCGGGCACCTCGACAAGTTCCGCCAGGACCTGCCCTACCTGAGTCCCGCCTGGATCGCCACCTACAAGTCCGTCCGCGCCAACACCGAAGGCATCAACGGCAGAGTCAAGGGGCACGACCTCGACCTCGGCGAGCCCAAGAACCGGCTCGCCCACGGCCGCGTCGCCCAGAACCTGCTCACCGCGCTGCTTGTCACGGTCGCCAACGACCACTTCCTCGACCAGTGGCGTCACACCCGCCAGCCCCCAGACGAGCCCGCCACGCCCGCCGACACCCCGCAGAACCCAGCCGAACCCTTCGACGGCACGCCACCTGCAGGCCAGAGCAGACCACCACCTACTCCATAAGCCGCAAAACCCGCCACCCCGCCGCAGCACCCAGCCCACCGTCGGCTTCGCCGTGCCCAACGGCCGAATCTCGGTCCTCCACCAGCGACCCGACATCACCCGGGCCTTCCCGGACACCCGCTCCGCGCTTCCTAAACCAGGACGAACCCGATTCGGAAACTCCCGAAACGACAAGATCCCGCCCGATCTCAACGATCAGACGGGATCCCGTCAACTTCAGTCCAGCCGTCTCAAGAACGGCCCGCGGTGTCGCCGGAGGGACTTTCCAGCAGCTGCGCATGCAGGCCGGGGCCTGGATGAGGCCACTGCGTTCAACGGTCGGCCCGAGCCGGCTCCGCACCGACTAGTCAGTCTCCGTATCGACCGGCAAGCTCCGCACGTTTCCCCGGCGTAGAGACGGTGAAGCCTGGGAAACCGTGATTGACCCTGTGCCGGTGGCCGCTGGCGTGCCCGCCACCGGCACGGCCACGCATGAAGGAGCCGCGACAGCGGGTGGGCGCTACAGGGTGGCGGTGGGTGGGGCGTGGAACAGGGAGCGGAAGTTGTGCACCAGCGGGTTCCTGTCGTCGGCGCGCCAGGTCAGGTCCAGGGTGACGATCCTGATCGGCGGGGTCAGCAGGCGGAAGGCGACGTCGCCGCGCCGCAGCCGGGCCACCGACTCGGGCACGATCGACACGCCGATCCCCGCCGCCACCAACCCCACGATGGTTTGCATCTGCACGGCCTCCTGGACGATCCGGGGCTCGAACCCGGCCGCCCTGGTCACGGCGGTGATCTGGTCGTGCAGCCCGGGCCCGTCCCGGCGCGGGAACATCACGAAGGGTTCCTCCGCCAGGGCGGCGGGCGGCAGCGACGTGTGGGCGGTGTGGCGGTGGTCGGTGGGCAGCGCGGCCAGCAGCAGCTCGCGGGCCACCGTCTGAGTCGTGAGCACCTCGGCGGCGGGCCCGGCGAGCGGCGCGTGCAACAGGCCGACATCGAGCAGCCCCTGCCGCAGCTCCTCGGCCTGCTGGGCGGTGGGCAGCTCGCGCAGCTCGACCCGCACCCCGGGGTAGCGGGTACGGAAGCGGCGCAACACCTTCGGCAACGTGAGGTTGGTCGCCGATCCCACGAATCCGATCAGCAGCCGTCCGGCCTCGCCCCGGCCCGCCCGCCTGGCCGACTCCGCGGCCAGCTCGGCATGGGCCAGACTGGTACGGGCCTCGGCGACGAACGCCTGGCCCGCCGGGGTGAGGCGTACGTGCCTGGTGGTGCGCTCGAACAGCCGCACGCCCAGTTCCTCCTCCAGCTTGCCGATCTGCTGGCTGAACGGCGGCTGCCGCACGCCCTCCCGCAGCGCCGCCCGGCCGAAGTTCAGCTCCTCGGCGAGGGCCACGGCGTAGCGAAGCTGCTGCAGATTCATACGCCATTTATATCAATCGTTGCCCATTTACCCCGCTATCCAGATATGACAGGTGGACTGGAGTAGATCGCCGCGTTCTCGGGGCCGAACCTGCGCGGAAACAGCACCGGGCGGTCCGCAGCCGCGCTCATGCCAGTCGTAGCCGGCACCAGCGGGGCGGTGCCGGTCTGCGGCCGAGGGGTCTCCTACGTGAGCCAGCGTACGAGCTCACCGACCAACCGGTCCCGGCCGCGCTCGGCCCTGTCCAGGTGCACGAAGTGCGTCGCCTCGTTCAGCCGTACCGATCGCACGTCCTCCGCCTTGTCCAGGTCCGCGACGAGGGTGGGCACGTCGCCTTCGCGCGACCAGAAGTCGTACTCGCTACGCATGACCAGCGTTCGCGCGGTGATCTTGGATGCGTCCCATAGCTGCCGCCCGGTGGCCAGGTAGAAGCTGTCCTTCATGGCCCCGGTCGGTGCCCGGAAGCTGGGCGGCTCGCGGTCGCTGGACGTCGGGTCGCTTGCCAAGGCGTGTTTGACATACGCGTCGGCCACTCGCGGATCACGCCATTTCGATTTATCGTCCACCGGAATGCTCGAGTCCCAGCTCGTCACCAGGCTCGGGCCGGTCGACAGCCGGTAGGCGCCGTGTCTGGCGTCGTCGAAGTGGCCTGGCTCATCCGGATCCTCGTAGTCCGAGCCGCGCCCGAGCGTCGGGTGGCCGTCCAGTTCGCCGTACAGGCTGTTGTACACCACCAGATTCTCGACGCGGGCCGGGTGCTCGCTCGCATACCAGGCGGCCCAGTGCCCACCGGTCGCCCAGCCAACGATGTCGACCCGCCTGTGGCGTGTCGTCGATCGCAGCCAGTCGACGACTGACGCGATGTCGTCCACGACCTCCTCCCCGGTGACCGCCGGTGGGTTGTCCAAGGCGGACCGGTCGAACGAGGAAGGCCGGTCGGACGTGCCGTAGCCGCGCGCGTCCACGATGAACACCCGATGCCCCTTACGTGCCAGGTCCGCCGCCAGCGACCCGCCAGGCACCGGCAGGTCGAACGACGGTACGCCGGACACCCGCGCTCCGTGCAGCAGCAACACCGGACGGCCCCGCGCTGGACCGTCGGGTCGGACCTCGCGTACGCCCAGGAGACCGGCCTGGCCACGAACCTTCCAGTCCTTGCGCACCACTTCTTCCACCGCCACCGGCGCGGGCAGGGTCATGGCGGCCATGACAAGGGAGAGGACCATCTTCAGCATGTCGCCAGGATGCCGCCGGAGCGACCACACGATTGCATTGTGTGCAAAGTAAAGGGTCATTCATTCGCTGCCGATATGAACCGACGGCGCCGATGAACCGACAGTCGCGGACGAGCGCGTCGCCGGCGGCCGACGCAGGCATCCAGACCGCACTCGCCCCCCCAAGCGCATGCTCGACCTGAAAATACGTCGACACGACCGGCTTGGCGACATCCTTCGCGAGTGCTCACATGCCGCTTGAGCTACGTAGATGAGATTTCCGTCAGACCAAGGGCTCAGTCATGCTGCGGCCGGGTCCCGAAGCGGGCGCCGTCCAGGAAGACGGCGGTGATCGCCGCGCTGGCCTCTTCCACTCCCATCTGCCCCTGGATCACCAGGTTGCCGATCCCTCTGAGCAGCCCTACATAAGCGCTCATCAGGGTCGAGGCGGGCAGGTCGGTACGGAAGGTCCCGTCGGCGGCGCCCCGGTCGAAGACGCCCTGGAACGTCGGCCCGAGTCGTCCGTTGACCTCTTCGAGCCCATCCATCCTGCTGTCCAGCACGGCCAGCGCCCGATATTTACTGATCATGGTCACAGCGGCCCTGGTCAGCCGGGCCAGCGCCTCCTTCACGGGCACGGCGTCGAGGTCGGCGTCGTCGATCTTGTCGAACAGGTCGCCGACGGCCGTCTGGTAGAGCGCCTGGACCAGTGCCTCCCGGCTCGGGAAATAGCGGTAGAGCGTGGCACGCCCCACCCCGGCGGCCTTGGCGATGTCTGTCATGCTGGCCGCTTCGCCGTGTTCCGCGAAAACCGTCGCCGCGATGTCGAGGATCCCGGCGGCAGCGTGCTCGCGCAGGGCGGACCTTCTGATCATTGCCGTCATCATACGTCGCCACCGGCCCGCTTGACACCTCATCCCAGTATTGAGACAGTCCGTCTTACGAACGAGATCTAACGTCTCACAAGGGAAGCTCTATGACAGATCCAGACGCGTCGGCGGTGTCCCGGCGTGGATTCCTGGCCACGTCGGCGGCAGCCGTGGCAGCCGGCGCTGTACCGGCCGGCTCGGTCAGCGCCACGACGACAGCCGTTGGCCGGACGACAGCCGGTGCCGCGACAACGCTCGACCTGACCCTCCGCGTGAACAGCGCGACCCACCGCCTCCGCCTTGACGCCAGGACGACGCTCCTGGACACGTTGCGTGAGCGGCTCCACCTGACCGGCACGAAGAAAGGCTGCGACCGGGGCCAGTGCGGCGCCTGCACCGTGCACGTGGACGGCCGCCGAGTGCTGTCCTGCCTGACCCTGGCCGCCGGCGCGCACGGCAGGTCCGTCACCACGATCGAGGGGCTGGCAAAGGGAGCCAGGCTCCACCCGATGCAGCAGGCGTTCCTCGACTGCGACGCCCTCCAGTGCGGCTTCTGCACCCCCGGGCAGATCATGTCCGCGGTTGCGCTGGTCGGGGAGGGGCACGACGGCTCGCCGGCGGAGACCAGGGAGTTCATGTCGGGCAACCTGTGCCGCTGCGGCGCCTACCCGAACATCGTCGAGGCCGTCCGGAAGGGCGGGCCGAGCTGATGCGCGCCTTCACCTACACCGCACCCTCCAGCGTCGAGGACGCCCTGGCGGCAGCCGGCGACGGCTCGGCCTACCTGGCGGGCGGCACCACGCTGGTGGACCTGATGAAGCTCGACGTCATGGCCCCGAGCGCGGTGCTGGACATCGGCGCGCTGCCACTGCGCGACATCCGCTACGACACGACCGGCCTGTACATCGGCGCGCTGGCCAAGATGAGCGACACGGCGGCCCACCCACTGACCGCCACTCACTATCCGGTGATCTCCCAGGCGCTGCTCCAGAGCGCCTCCCCCCAGATCAGGAACATGGCAAGCATCGGCGGAAACCTGTTACAGCGCACGCGCTGCGGATACTTCCGCGATCCGGCCACGCCCTGCAACAAGCGCACGCCCGGGAGCGGCTGCCCCGCGCTGACCGGCAGCAACCGGACGCACGCGATCCTGGGCACGAGCGATGCCTGCGCGGCCACGCACGCCGGCGACCTCGCGGTGGCGCTGACCGCCCTCGACGCCTCGGTGCGACTACGCGACCAGTCCGGCACCCGTGCCCTCCGCCTGGAGGACTTCTACCTGCTGCCCGCAGATACTCCACACCTGGAGAACCGGCTGCGCCCTGGCGAACTCGTCATCGGCGTGACGGTGCCCGCCCTGGCCTGGGCCAAGCGGTCGGTGTACGTGAAGGTGCGTGACCGGCACTCGTACGAGTTCGCGCTGACCTCCGTCGCCGCGGCGATCGACCTGCGTGACGGTGTGATCGTGGATGCGCGGATCGCGGCCGGAGGCGTGGGTACCAAGCCGTGGCGGCTGCCCGCGGTCGAGAAGGCGCTCAAGGGCCGCCCAGCCCGTCCGGACGTCTTCAAGCAGGCCGCCGCGCTGGCGGCCGAGGGCGCCAGGCCGCTGCCGCACAACGGCTTCAAGCCCGCCCTCCTGCGACAGACCGTCATCCGCGCACTCACCCGGCTGGCAGGCCGACCATGACCAATCGCGTTGACGGACCGCGCCTGGTGACCGGCGCGGCCCGCTTCTCCGGCGACCACCCGGTCGACGGCCTCGCGCACGGCTACCTGGTGCTCAGCACGATCGCGAACGGGACCATCCGCTCGATGAGCGCCGACGGCGCCCTCGCCGCGCCCGGCGTGCTCGCCGTCTTCACACCGTTCAATCCGCTGCGGTACGCGGGCCCCTGGGCGGAGGGGCCTGGCTACTTCCTTTACGGACCCAACCGTTTCCCGTTGCAGCCCGGCGACCGTCAGATCCGCCACCACGGACAGGTCATCGGTCTGGTCGTCGCCGAGACCTTCGAGCAGGCACGGGACGCGGCGGCGCTGGTCGAGACCGCCTATGACGCCAGGCGGCCGAACGCGTCCTTCGCCGACGGCATCCCGAACGCCGTCGTGCCACCTCCGCTGACCGGACCACCCGTCGTCGACGTCCTGGAGCCCAGGTTCGGCTCGATCGATGCCGCGCTGGCCGCCAGCGCGGTCACTGTCCGGGCCTCCTACAGCCAGCGGCCCGAGCACCACAACCCGATGGAGCCCCACACGGCCATCGCCGCCTGGGACACCGACGGCAAGCTCACCGTCCACAGCGGCACCCAGGGTCCCCTGCTGCACGCGCAGGAGATCGCCGTCGCGATGGAGGTCGAGGCCGAGAGCGTACGGGTGATCAGCACGTATGTCGGCGGCGCTTTCGGCGGCAAGGCCAGCACCTGGCCGCCGGCGGTGCTCGCGGCCGCGGCGGCGCGGCAGGTACGGCGCCCGGTCAAGCTGGCGCTCACCCGAGAGCAGCTCTACTCGGTGACCGGCCACCGCCCGGCGGTCGTCCAGGACGTCGCGCTCGGCGCGGCCCGCGACGGCAAGCTCCTCGCGATCAAGCACGACTGCGTGTCCACCAGGTCGAACGTCAGCTCCCTCTACAACGGCGTCAGCGGCTACTCACTGGGCGTCTACCCCACGCCCAACGTTCATGCGGGCACCCGCGTCGTGACCCTGGACATCCCGCCCGCGACGATCATGCGCGCCCCCGGTGAGGAGGCCGGGTCGTTCGGCCTGGAATGCGCGATGGACGAGCTGGCCCACGAACTCGCCCTCGATCCGGTCGCGCTCCGGCTCGCCAATGACACCGACCACCACCCCACCAACGGTGGGCCGTACTCCTCCAAGCATCTCGCCGAGTGCCTGCGCGTCGGCGCGGCCCGCTTCGGCTGGTCGCGCCGCAAGGTCCAGCCACGCTCCGTGGTGGAGGGGGAGCTGCTGGTCGGGTACGGGATGGCGGTGGGGGTGTACGGGGCGAACCGGTACGAGATGACGATGCGGGTCTCGTTCCGCAACGATGGCACCGTGCATGTCGGGGCGGCCACCTCCGACATGGGCACCGGCATGCGGACCGTGCTGTCGATCACGGCCGCGGACAACCTCGGCCTGCCGCTCTCCCGTGTGGTGTCCGTGCTTGGCGACACCAGGCTCAGCCCGGACCCGATGCCGATCGGGGCGATGGCGGGCGCGGTGGGGTCGGCGGGCAGTTCGAGCGTGGCGCCCGCGGTCAGGGCCGCCGCCAAGGCGGCCACGGACGCGCTGATCCTGCGGGCGACCCAGCACGGGCGCTCGCCGTTTCACGGGCTCACGCCCGAGGAGGTGAGCTACCGCGACGGGGTGCTGAGCGCGAACGGGCGGAGCGTCGCATTCGGCCCGCTGCTGACCCTCATGGAGGTGGACGGCGTCACGGCCAGCGGTACCAGCACACCCGAGGCCACGCCCACGCATGCCATGAGCTCGTTCGCGGCGCACTTCTGCGAGGTCAGGGTCAACCGGTTCACCGGCGAGACCCGGGTGGCCCGGATGACCAGCGTGGTGGACGCCGGGACCATACTCAACCCCGCGGCCGCGCGCAGCCAGATCATCGGCGGCGTGGTGTGGGGCCTGGGCCAGGCGCTGCTGGAGGGCGCCGAGGTCGAGCCCGCGACAGGCCGCATCGCCAACGCCAACTTCGCGGACTACCTCATCCCCACCAACGCCGACATCCCAGATATAGACGTCCACTTCCTGAATTATCCGGACACGATCTTCAGCCCCACCGGCAGCCGCGGCCTCGGCGAGATCGGCGCGGTCGGCTCCGCGGCGGCCATCGCCAACGCCGTCTTCAACGCCACCGGCATCCGCGCCCGCGACCTGCCGATCAGCCCAGACAAGCTGCTTCCCGCGAGCGAGGAATGAGATGGCCCACCCGCTGCCCACGACCCGCACCCGCCCCCTCGACCCGCCGACAGAGCTGGCGAGGCTACGTCCCATCAGCCGCATGGCCTACCCTGACGGCCACCTCGGCTGGCTGGTGACCGGTCACGCCGCCGCCCGGGCGGTCCTCGCCCATCCCGACTTCAGCGCCCGGTCGGAGCTCCAGCGCCGGCCGGTCGGGTACGGCTCGCGGGAGCCCGCAGGACCGGGGATCTTCATCAACATGGACGCACCCGAACACGCCAGGTACCGGCGTCTGCTCACCGGCCAGTTCACCGTGCGCCGGATGCGCGAGCTGGAGCCCAGAATCGAGGAGATCACCGCCGAGCGCCTCGACGCGATGGAACGGCTGGGTCCGCCTCTCGACCTGGTCGAGTCCTTCGCTCTGCCCATCCCGTCGCTGGTCATCTGCGAGCTGCTCGGCGTGCCATACGGCGACCGCGAGAGCTTCCAGCGGAACACGGCCGTGATCGCCAGTCTCGAGGCCACCGCCGAGCACGCCCGCGCGGCCACCGCCGACCTCGCCCGACACCTCCACGAGCTGGTCCTGCGCAAGCGCGCCAAGCCCGCGGACGACCTGATCAGCGGCCTGATCGAGGGCGGCGAGCTGACCGACGAGGAGCTGACCGGCATGGCCGTCATGTTGCTCATCGCCGGTCACGAAACCACGGCGGGCATGCTCAGCCTCGGCACGCTCGCCCTCCTGTCCAATCCCGACCAGCTGGACGGTCTGCGCGCCGACCCGTCGTTGATCGACGACGCCGTCGAAGAGCTCCTGCGCTACCTGTCCATCGTCCACCTCGGCCCAACCCGCACCGCGCTGAAGGACATCGAGGTGCACGGCGTGCAGATCGCCGCAGGCGAGACCGTGACGATCTCGCTCCCCGCCGCCAACCGCGATCCCAGCCGCTTCCCCGATCCGGACAAGCTCCGGCTGACGAGGACGACCTCGGGCCACGTCGCGTTCGGCCACGGGATCCACCAGTGCATCGGCCAGCAGCTCGCCCGCGTCGAGCTGCGCGTCGCGCTGAACGCCCTGCTCCGCCGCCTCCCCGCCCTGCGGCTCGCGGTGCCGCAGGAGGACATCGAGTTCCGCACCGACTCCATCACGTACGGCGTGCGCCGTCTCCCCGTCACCTGGCAGCTTGGAGAAGCGGTATGACATCCAACGCAGTATTGATCACCGGATGCTCCACGGGCATCGGACGGGCCACCGCACTCGCCCTGGTCCGAGCCGGCTATCCCACCTGGGCCACGGCACGGCGGTTGGACACCCTGGACGAGCTGAGGGACGCGGGCTGCCGGGTGCAGCGGCTGGACGTGACCGACGAGGACGCCATGGTGCGGATCGTACGGGCTGTCGAGGAGGAGCACGGCGCCGTCGGAACCCTGATCAACAACGCCGGGCGCGGCGGTGGCGGGCCAGTGGAGGAGGTTCCGCTCTCCCTGGTGCGCGAGGTGTTCGAGACCAACGTGTACGGCCTGATCCGGATGTGCCAGCTCGTCCTGCCCGGGATGCGGGAGCAGCGCTCGGGCACGATCGTCAATCTGGGGTCCGCCGCGGGTCTCGTGACGCCCCCGACGGGATGCCCGTACGCGATGACCAAGTACGCGCTCGAATCGCTGAGTGACTCGCTCCGGCAGGAGGTCGCACCGTTCGGCATCAGGGTCGTGCTGGTCGAACCGGGGGCGGTGCGGACGGAGTTCATGGCGAGCAGTGAGCGGAACAACCCGCGAACCGGCGGCGAGGGCCCCTATGAGGGGTTCAAGCGGAGCGTGGCCAGGATGGTCGAGCGGGCCCACCGGGACGGGGCCCGTGACGTGCTGAGCGCCCAGGACGTGGCCAAGGTGATCGTCAAGGCTGTTGCCGCCCGCCGCCCGAAGGCCCGGTACAAGGTCGGGCCCCAGGCCCGGGTGGCACCGGTGGTCCGGCGCCTGGTGGGCGATCGCGGTTGGGACGCCTTCATGCGCCGGATGGTGCCGTTTTCCGTGGACTGACCAGTCCGAGCTCTGCCTGGCATGTCACACCGATGAGGAGTTGCTTTGTCTGTCACCCTCTACGGCATCGGCGCGTACTGCTGCCGGCACCGAGGGCTCGTCGCCGGGATCTGGCTGGCCGTCCTCCTGGCCGGCTGCGTCGTCGTCCCGCGCCTGGGCCTCGATCCTGGGGCCCTCGCCCTGCCGTCGATTCTTGCTCTGGTCGTGGCCGTTGACTACGGGTCGCGGATCCTGGCCGCGCTCCGGGACGACCCGTCCCCCGACCGGAACGAGGCCATCGCCAGGGCCATGGGAGCCGCCGGCCCGAGCGTCATCTGCGCGGCTATGGCGGTCTTCCCTCCCATGCCCCAACTCGCCATGACCGGCCAGGACTTCCTGGTCACGGCGGGCCTGACCGCGTTCGCCGTGGTCCTCGTAGCCATGATCGCCGCGATCACCCTGGTCCCGGCGCTGCTGGCGTTCACCACTCCCCGGTCCGCCCGGCGGGCGCCCGCCGAATCACGATGGGTCGCGTTCGTCATGAGTCATCCCGTCCCAGTCCTGGCGACGGGTACAGCACTGCTCGCCGTCATGGCTCTCGGCCTCGGGCACCTGCGACTGGCCCCGGCCGAGACCGGTTTCCTCCCGCTCTACCTGGTTCTCATGCTGATGCTGACGTACCAGCACCTGGCGATGGCCTTCCGTTCGGTGCTGCTCGCGATCATCTCGGTGGCGGGCTACCTGCTGAGCATCGCGGCCATGCTGGGCATCCTCGCCGTCGTCGTCTCGCTAGGGGATGACCGTGCCCACCCGCTGCTGCCCGTAATCGCGATCATCGTGGTGTTCGGGGTGGCGATGAACCACCAGATCTTCCTCGGCGCCGCGATCCGCTCGGCGCTGGCCGAGGGCCTGGCCCCGGAGGCCGCCCTCCGCACCGGCTTCGCTCGCTCCCGCCCCGTGATGGCCGTCTCCGCGCTTGTCTTAACCGTGGTCTCGCTCGTCCTGGGTGCCGGTGGCAAGCCACTGACCGGCATGCTGGGGCCGGGTATCGCGGCCGGCGTCCTGCTGGACGTGTTCCTGGTTCGGATGACGCTGATGCCCGCCGTGCTGACCCTGCTCGGCCCTAGGGTGTGGTGGCTGCCGCGCCCGCTTGAACGCACTCTGGCCCTCGACTTCGACCTGGAAAGCGGCAAACTCCGAGACCGCCTCCGCACGTACCCCTGATCAGACCGGGTCACAGTCACCCCGTCACCGCTACCCCGTCCCCGGCGATCTCGACCCGCTCCACCTGTTCGTCGCGCGCCAAGACCTCCGAGGGTGGGCGGGACAAGGCTTTCGATGGCATTTCAGTGCCATTTCAGCGGTCATCTCTATGATTACGGTGCGCAAATCAATCATCAGCGCGAACTCATTCTGCGCGTCATCGGGAGAAAAGGTTTCATGCGACTCAGGTTGAGAAGTGTCGCCGTGGCCGGCGCCATGGCCGCCGCCATGCTCGGACTCACGGCGCAGGGCGCCATGGCGGCGAGCGCGGGAGTTTCCAAGTCGGTAAGCCCCGACTGCAGGGCCGTCACGCTCAACGACTCCATGACGTGCATGCCCGCCCCGGCCGGCGCCGCGGCCGGCAGCTTGACCCTTTACGCCGCCTCAGGAAAGAGAATTTATTCCGCCGTCGACCCCGCGGCCGGGTGCTATTCCACCAGCGGGCCGTTCACGAGCGTGGCCAACGGGACGAGGGAGCCGGTCATCGTCTATCAGGAGATCGGCTGCACAGGAGCGTCCCGCGTGGTGAATCCGGCAACGACTCCCGTCCCCGTTGGTGAGCGCCGCAGCGTGCGCGTAACCCTTTGAGGACGACTATTCGGAAAAGGGTCCGCGCAAGAAGACCGCATACGCGACATCACCCTGGCGGCGGCTCTCAGGTCCAGTCGGCATGGCCGTCGCCGCTCCGTCCGCTGGGGCGTCCTCAGAGTTGGCGCTGGATCACTTTCGGTGTGTCGGGTATGGCGCTGCTTTCCATGGCTTGTCCTTCTTCGCTGGTGATGAGCCCGAGGTAGTGCGGGATCGCCGGGTGGGCCCGGAGGAGTCGTCTCACCTCCGGGCTCTCCCAGATCGGCCTCGAACGCCTCGATGGACCGCCCATCCGCCCCGGCGGCTGCATGCTGCTCACAGGGCACGATGAACCTCGCGGCCGCTCAGATGATGATCAAGTTCTCGACGAACGAGATCTTCACAGAGCGGCCGCCCCTGCACGCGGCCCGTGCACGATCGCGATCAGCACTTGGACGAAATCTGGCTACCGCCCGTAACGGCACCTGCCGATGGCGCCAGAAGCAGCGCTTGTCCGATGACGCGAGAAATCCCAACCCACGGGGTCCACTACTTCCGCCACACCACTGGGTCGTCCCGATAAGCGTCGTCGTCGAACTCCGCGCCCACGATCTCCACACCCGATCGGGCACCCGTCAACCGGCAGGTGTGGAAGGTGGCGCCGGCCCGTGCGAAGTCCTTCGGGGCCGACTTCCTCTCGCAGTCGCCTAGGCTACCGGTCAGTACGGCACCGGTGGGGCCGCCGGTCGCGGTGAGCGGCTGCAGGTACGGAGCCGACATGAACGACTTGTCCGCACCGTCTACGTTCTCAACGGTGTAGCGGATGAAGTAGGGCACAATGCCCCTGGCCCGGGTGCCGAACTCCCGCTCAAGCGCGGCCTGGTCGCCCTTCTCGACGGCGGTCACGGTGATCCCGACGGACCCGTTCCTGTATGGCAGGATCGCCTGCTCACCGAGCCGGAGCCGGGTGCCCGCCTTTGTCGTCTCCCCCGGCTCCGCCGGCTCCGACCGGGCCTCGTCCGAGCCAGAGGACGCCTGCGGGTCACCATCGCGTGGTTCTTCGGCGGCGGGGCTCTCCCTTGGCTCCTCCGCGGCCGCGCTGGCCTCCGAGGTTTGCCGGTCGGCGGCGGACCTGAGGACGTCCCCCACCCCGCAGGCGGTGAGAGTCATGGCCGTCGCCGCGACAGCTGCCACCAGCGCGGCACGTGCGCGTGTCATGGAAATGGATCGCCTTCCTGTCCCGTGCCAGAGCGCGCCGCACGGATCTCCAAGCGCGGACGGCTGGCAAGCCGGGCGTCCGCACCATGCCGCGCATGGGCATCTGCGTGCCACCGCCCGCCCCGGCAGGTCGTGGTTATTCGTGGTAAGCCACCCTGGCGTGAGGCCCTGAAACATCTCTGAAAGCACCCTGAAACGGTCGGCACCCCAAGTGTCCGTGCAACGGGGAATCTCACCATCATCGGCTTGGGCACGTGCCGGTCGGCACCCCGACGAGCCGCAGCCCGCCCGGCACAGCGGGCGCCCAACCGCTCGGCGGGGTGCGTCCGGATACACCTCACCGAGGCAGGGTTGAGCTGATCAGGTGTGGCGCCGGATCACCCCCGGGGTGGCCGGGATCGCGCTAGTGTCGATGGCGCGCCGGTCCTCGGCGGTGATGAGGCCCAGTGAGTGGAGGATCGCCACGGATTCGCGCCAGTGGCCCCGCGCCTCGGCGAGTTCGCCGGTCTCGTGGAGTGCCAGGCCGAGCCCCCAGGAGATCTCGGCGGTCGGGTAGCCGCCGAACTGGCCGTTGTCGCGGAGGGTTCGCAGTGCCCGCCGGTGGCAGGCCATCGCCTGTTCGTACTCTCCTCCCAGCCGGTACGCCTCCGCGAGATTGCCGAGCGCCGTGACGCCGTCCGCGGCGGCGCCCGCCTCTTCCAGCAGAGCGATCGAGCGATTGTGCGCGTCGATGGCCTCGCTGATACGGCCCGCGGGCGGCGGAACTTGCCTATCACGGGCCGTTCGGGACCGGGCAAGTGGAGAAGCGCTATCGCCAGTTGGCGTTCTGTTCGACGTAGGTCTGCCCGGTGACCGGCTTGCCCCGGTATCGTCCGGTGACGCTGGCCGCACCTTCGTAGGTGCCACCGAACGTCCCTTGACGTTCCTGTCCCTGCGGCTTGGCAACGACGGTGAGGCTGGCATCCAGCGTGGGGATGTTCACGGTCCACCGAGTGCCGTACCGCTTCCCGGTGGTCGGGCTGGTCCAGAAGCCGGAGGTGGTGTCGGCGAGCGGTTCCACTGCCACCATCTGATGGGTGCCGTCCGGGCGCAGCACGGTCGCGTAAGAAACCTCACGCCCCTCGGCGAACAGGTCCCAGAGGTTGACCCGGTCGCCGTTGGACAGTTGCAAGGGCATCCAGGTCCATTTGTCCATGGTGCTCCAATCCCAGTTTCCCCACTGGCGGTCCAGCCACGACTCGCCGGTCACCGGGTAGGTCCGGTTGTTCACCTTGAGCGTTCCCTGTGTCGTCACGCTAGGCAGGGAATAGTAGTAGCTCGTGCCGCCGAGGAAAGGCATCAGCCCGGTCCCGTTGTTGTACAGCGCGGGTCCCCGCGCGCTGAGTGTCAGGTTGATTTCGCCTACGTCCGGCAGCATGGCGTGCAGTCGCATCGAATCCATCGGCCCCGACAGCGTCGCGGAGGGCGTGCGTATGTCGAGCGCGGTGGTGGAGAAGCTGGCTTGGTCACCCGAGTAGCTCTTGCTCTCGGTGTAGAACGTGCCGGTCGTCTTATCAGTGATCGAGAACATGACCTGTGGGTCCTTACCAGCGCCGAACGTGATCTCGTACCCGAACCGATGGCCATGGGCATTGACATGGCCGATCACGTACCACCATTCCGCGCGTGCGGTCGGATGCGCCGCCTGATCGGCCGGCAGATGCACGAATGTCGGGAAGGCGGGTGCCGCCGTGGCCGCCGCCGACCTGTCCGTGCTCGCTGAGTCGAAGCCGGTCTTGGCCATCGCTGGGACAGCCGACGACGCCGCGACGGCCAGCACCGCGCCGAACACCAGGGTGGCGATGGCCGCGGTTGATCGACGTTGCTGTGTTTGCATATGGTCCTCATCTCTTGCTGATGGGAGCCCACGTGTCCACGTGGTCAGCGCCCACTGCCGGAATCCTGCATGGCCCGGACGCTGCCGTCCCTGGCGAGCCGGTGCCCGGTGGCTCGGCCTATGCCGGTCAAGGCCGCTGCTGACTGCGCCTGGGAGGGTTTCGCGGAATCAATCGTCGCGCTGTCGAGGCAGCGGGGGCCTCCACCAGCGGATGGCAGCGTCTACGCGGTTCTGCGTAGCCAACCCGGCCCCTCGTACGCTCGTCGTCGTAGGCGGTCGCGCGTCTGGGCGGAGTCTTCTCGCGCGAGGTAACCGTAGGATCGCGGCATGAGGCACCCCGCCGCGTGGTTGCGCCTGCCTGTGCCGGCGCAGGACGCGTTGCTCGCGCTCTTTATCACCGTGATGCAGGTTCAGGGCACGGTGATCCGCAATGCCGGTGAGGTGGCATCGCGGCCGCTCACCGACCTCGGATACCTGGGATATGTCCTGCTGGTCGTGAGTGGCGTGGTCGTCGCGGTCCGCCGCCGGTGGCCGGTTCCGGTGTTCGTCACCACCGCGCTCGCCAGCCTGGTGTACTACGGCCTCGACTTCCCGGACGGGCCCGGCTGGCTCGGGCTCTTCGTCGCGCTGTACACCTTGGCCGCCTACGGTGACGGGCGCCGGTCGCTGATGACAGCCGGCGTGGGCACCTCGGTGCTCGCCGTCTGCTGGCTGGTCGCCGGGGCCGACATCGAGCCACGCGCCGCCATCGGCTGGGTGTTCTTCCGGGTCGGCGCGTCGGTCATGAGCGTGGCCCTCGGCGAGTCCGTCCGGTCTCGACGGGTCATCGCGGCCGAAGCTCAGGAGCGTGCCGAGCTGGCTGAACGCACCCGCGAGGAGGAAGCGCGGGCGCGTGTGGACGCCGAACGGCTCCGGATCGCGCGCGAGGTCCACGACACCGTCGCGCACGCCATAGCGATCATCAACGTCCAGTCCGGTGTCACCGCGCACGTGCTCGACAGGAGGCCGGAAGTGGCGCGTGAGGCGCTGCGGGCCATCGAGCAGACCAGTTCCCGGGCGCTGCAGGAGATGCGGGCCATCCTCGGGGTACTCCGTGACGACGGTGACGACGACGGGCGCGTGCCGTACCCCGGGCTGGGGCAGATCGACGAACTGACCGCCAAGGCACGTGAGGCCGGACTCGACATCAAGCTCGAGGAGACCGCGCCCACGGCGCTGTTGCCGAGCGCGGTGGGCAGTGCCGCCTACCGAGTCATTCAGGAATCGATCACCAACGTGATCCGCCACGTCGGCCCGACCCGGGTGACGGTGGCGCTGAACCTCGGGTTCGAGG
Organism: Nonomuraea sp. B12E4; assembly: GCF_039871825.1. Taxonomy (NCBI): domain Bacteria; kingdom Bacillati; phylum Actinomycetota; class Actinomycetes; order Streptosporangiales; family Streptosporangiaceae; genus Nonomuraea; species Nonomuraea sp. B12E4. The sequence goes on from NZ_JBDPME010000055.1 coordinate 16,883, forward strand.
TCTTGGAGATCCGGGTGAGCGATGAAGGTCGCCATGCCGCCCCAGGTGACGGGCCCGCGGATCCGCATCCACCCGCTCGGCTTCCGAGCGGCACGGGCAGTTCGGCCAGGCCCGGCCGCGGGATCCCCGGAATGCGCGAGCGCTGTCAACTGCTGGGCGGAGAACTCGATGCCGGGCCGATTCCGGGCGGCGGGTTCGAAGTCAGGGCACGACTGCCCCTCGCGCCGACCGGGTTGCGCCCATGAACGCGGCGGCCGCCTCACCATCGGCCCACGCCGCGATCAAGGTGCTGGTCGCCGACGACGAGGGGCTCGTACGTTCCGGGTTCAAGGTCCTGCTCGACCTCGAGGAGGACATCACGGTGGTGGCAGAGGCCACCAACGGCGCCGAAGCCGTCGAACGGACCCGCGCCACCCGCCCCGACGTCGTCCTCATGGACATCCGCATGCCCAGGCTGGACGGCATTCAAGCCACCGCCGAGATCGCCGGGACGCACGGCTTGGAGCAGGTCCGCGTCCTCATCCTCACCACCTACGACACCGACGAGTACGTCTTCGACGCCTTGCAGGCCGGCGCCAGCGGCTTCCTGCTCAAAGACGCCGGACCGGCCGAACTCCTGCATGCCATCCGCGTGATCTCCGCCGGAGACGCGCTGCTCGCGCCTCGAATCACCCGGCGCCTCATCGGCCAGTTCACCGTGCAACGTAAAGCCGCCCAGGCCGCGGAGGACCGGCTCGCGGTGCTGACTCAGCGCGAACGCGAAGTGCTGGCCCTGGTGGGACAGGGCCTGAGCAACGGTGAGATCGGTATCGAGCTGTTCCTCAGCCCCGCCACCGTGCGCACCCATGTCAGCCATGCGATGGCCAAACTGGGCGCGCGTGACCGTGCGCAACTGGTCGTCATCGCTTACCGGACAGGGCTGGTCAGCCCCACGATGTAAGGCAGGGCCACGCCGCGCTCGCGCAGCGATCGGGTGTAGGCGATCGTCGACGGTCAGAGCGAACCGGCTGGGACCTGCACGAGCTGTGCCATTGCGGGCTCACACACCTCGGCGAGGCAGGCGTCAGACCTCTCATACTCATGGCCGAGTCCCGCCGCAACAAGCCGGAGAACGTCGAACGGTATTTCAAGCCCTCGCCCGAGAGCCCACGCGAACTCACGAGCCTGCTCGGCGTCCTCGGGCGGCGGGCATCTACCACTTCAAGCCCCAAGGACCTCATCAGGTCGAGCAGCTCGGCATGGTAGAACTTGGCAGGGTCGTGGGTCTGCAAGTGAAGGTGGCTGTAGACCTCCAGGGAGATCAGGCCGTGCATGCCGCCCCACAAGCGCAGCGCGAGGGCGAGCGGTCCAGCGATCATGGACGCCGCCGGAATGGGACCAGCAATCGGGGGCCTCGGCCCGATTCCCCGCGCTGATTCGCGGCTGGCGCCCCCACCCCGCCTTATCGGTTCTCACCGAGCGGCGATGGTGAATCGTACGTCGGTCAGTTGCTCCGACAGCTCCCACAACCTGCGGCCGGTTTCGGGATCGGTGGCCGCCGGGGCCAGCTGGACCCGCTTGGGCGCGCCGCGCAGTCCTGCTCAACGCCCGAGGACCCGCACAACGAGCATGAGGACCTGCCGTGGTTCGCCGAACCACCGCAGGTGGCGTTGCCGCTCGCGGGCGTGGACTATCTGCGACGAGTGCTGTCGCCGACCGAGCTGGCGCTCTATCGGGTGGTGACGCGGGACGCTCTTCGTTTCCCGGAGCTGGGGCACCGTTATCGCCAGGCCATGGAACTCCGGGCGCACGTACTGGGGCGTTACCTCGACCGTTGGGCGCCCAGCCAGGGCTGGAGGATCGCCGACCCGCGGTCGGCGGCCGCGACGTTCGTGGCGATGCTGGGCAGGGACCTGTTCGAGGACGCCTTGCACGGCGTCCGGGAGCCGGCCGAGCAGGAGATCAGCGACCGGGCGCACGCCGCAGCGAACCAGCTGATGACGCTCCTGAGGCACGGGGCCATCGGGTGATGGTGCACGGTTTCGGCTATCCACCACAAGGTCCCCGCGCGACCGTGCGGGGGCCTGGTTACCGCGCGAGCCTTCGAGTGCGTGCACAGCCAGTCGAGTTTGGGCCTCGAACGGCCGCTGCGGCACCGCCGGGTCTGCGGCCCCGGCCCTGGCGGTGCTGTCTCTGCCGTGCCGGGACGGGCCGCCACCAGGCCAACCCTCGACGGCGCCGGAGCCGTCCGCCACGAGGCCGCCGTCGCCCCCGGCCTGCTCGCTGATGAGGACGGACCAGGCGCTCTACCTGGAACAGGACCGCCGAGGAGATCCCCTGCTCTCGCCTGCAACCTCACGAAAATCAACTTGCCCAGAATCGAAACCAGCAGCAAACTCAGGTCTGGCTTTTCAGGCGCAAGGCACTATGCCTCCTCCCAGGTCACTGGGAGGCGGTGCACACCGTAGATCGCCATGTCGGTGCGCAGGGGGACCTCCTCGTGTGGGACGGCCAGGCGCAGGGTCGGGAACCGCTGGAACAGCGCCGGGAACGCGACCTGCATCTCGACACGGGCCAACTGCTGGCCCAGGCATTGGTGGATGCCGTGGCCGAACGCCATGTGGCCGGTGGCCTGGCGGCGCAGGTCGAGCGTGTCGGGGCGGGGGAAGCGCTCCGGGTCGCGGTTGGCCGCAGGGAGCGACACGACGACCGTCTGCCCCGCTTTGACCAGCTCCCCGCCGAGCTCGACGTCCTCCAGCGCGGTCCGTAGCGTGCCGCCGATGATGCTCAGGTAGCGCAGCAGCTCCTCCACGGCCCTGCCGGCGAGGTCCGGCTCGTCGCGGAGGACGGCGAACTGGTCAGGGTTGCCGAGCAGCGCGAATGTGCCCAGGCCGAGCATGTTCGCGGTGGTGTCGAAACCGGCGGCCAACAGGAGGCCGGCCATGTTGGCCAGTTCCTCGTCGGTCAGGCCACTGTCGGCGACCAAGCCACTGAGCAGGTCGTCGGTGGGGTTGGCGCGCTTGGCCCGCACCAGGTCACCCATGAACCGCTGCAGCCTGGTGGTGGAGGCGAGCTTCTCCTCCGGTGAGGCCGTCAGGCTCAGCAGCGCGACCAGGTCTTGCTGGAACCGGACCCGCTCGCTGGCCGGAACTCCGAGCAGCTCGCAGATCACCAGACTGGGGATGGGGACCGCGAACGCCTCCACCAGGTCGACCGGCGGGCCGTGCCGTTCCATCGCGTCCAGGTGCTCGGCGGTGATCTGCTCGATTCGCTCGGTGAGCTGGCGCATCCGGCGGACGGTGAACTGGCCGGTGAGCAGGTGGCGGTAGCGGGTGTGCTCGGGCGGGTCCGTCGCGATGAAGGCCCCCGGTGGAGCCGGTCGCGGCTTCTCCGTGGTACTTGCCACGGCCACCAGGCTGTGCGCGAGCTCGGATCGGTGGCTGAAGCGATTGTCGGCCAGGACCGCGCGGGCCAGGGCATGGCTGGTGACCAGCCAGCCGACGTGGCCGTCCGGGTAGGCCAGCGGTTTGAGGGGCTGGTCGGCGCGCATCTGCGCCAGCTCCTCTGGCGGATCGAAGGGGCAACCGGCGGGACGCTCCATCGGCATCGACACCGGGACCGGAGTTGAGGAAATGGACATCTATCTCCTTCCAGAGATGTTGTGATCAGAACGCAACGGTCGCTTCTCATGTCCGCGCGACCTCGATGACGTCCGGGAAGTCCACGTCGTACCAGTGATGGCCGGGCGGCGGATCGACCCGGAAGACCCTGAAGTTGCGCCCGCACTCGCGTTGGGGGGCGGCGATTCGATCATTTGAGCCGGCCGGTCACCCCCGCGTCGAATTCGCGGTCGGAGAGGGACCTGTTGAGGTTGAGGAGCTCCTCGGCCTGCCAGCCCACGACGTAACGGGTTTCCGGCCGGTCCGACTCGACGGACTGCCGGATCGTGGTTGCGACCACCTCGGGGTCCGAGGCCGGGTTGTCCCCGCCCGGCCGCGTCTCGACCGCGCGTGCCATGGCCTCGGTCATCTGCCGGTAGGCGCCGTTCCCGGAGATCTCCCGCAGTTGACGCGCGGTCCCGGCCTCGAAGTCGGTCTTGATGATGCCGGGCTGGATGACGACGACATCGATGCCGAACTGCTCGACCTCCTGGCGGAGCGTGTCAGAGAAGGCTTCCAGAGCGTGCTTGGAGGCGTAGTACCAGGCGCCGAGCGGCAGGGCGATCTCGCCGCCGATCGACGACACATTCACGATCGTGCCCGATCGCTGCTCCCGCATCTGCGGCAGAACGAGCTGGGTCAGCCGGGCCGGTGCGAACACGTTGACCTCGAACTCGTCTCGCGCCAGCTCCAGTGGTGTGTCCTCGACCGCGCCGTGGACGGTGGCTCCCGCGTTGTTGACCAGAACGTCGATCCGCTGGTGTTCGTCCAGGATGGTATGGACGACCCGCTGGAGATCTTCTTCCTTGGTCACGTCCATCGGCAGGGCGTGACCTCCCGCTTCGCGGATCGCCTCCATCATGTGCACCCGCCGCGCCGCGCCGTACACGATGTGTCCTGCGCGCAGGAGCTCGAGCGCGGCGGCGCGGCCGATGCCGGATGAGGCGCCGGTCACGAGGCATATCTTGGCAGTCATGTCAGGGGTCTCCTTGATTGAGATTCGATGTCGTTTACGCGTCCCAGGTGACCGGGACCCGGTGGACGCCGTTGACGGCCATGTCGGTGCGCAGGGCCAGGTCCGCTGGCAAGGTGACCAGGCGCAGGGTCGGAAATCGGCCGACCAGGGCGGGGAGCACGACCCGCAGTTCCACGCACGCCAACTGCCGGCCGAGGCACTGGTGGATGCCGTGGCCGAAGGCGACGTGCCCGCCTGACGGGCGGAGCAGTTCGAGGGTGTCGGGGTCGGCGAAATGCTGGGGGGCGCCGTTGGCGGCCGCGATGGAGACGGTTACCGTTTCGCCCGCCTTGATCCGGCGCGCACCTGGTCAGAACTGGTAGCGGAGTATCCAGCCGCTCTCCCTCCAGGACGGAACCATGCTGATCAGGGCGCACAGTGCCCGGTAGTAGAGCGGGGTGCGTGCGAGCAGGGGCGTGTCCAGCTGGTTCTCCTTGTCCACGAACAGCAGGCGGTCATCGAGCTTCTCGGCTGCTCGCGCGTCGTCGAGCGCCCATTTCTCTTCGATGCCGAACTTCGTGAAGAGCGCTGACGGTCGCTTCTGGTGTCGGTTTCTGATCGTCGACGAAATGTTGTTGAAGACGAACTCCCCCCGCGGGAAGTGGTCCATGATCTGCCGGAACACCTGTCGCGCCTCGTCCTCACTGAGAAACCCGAACAGGCCGTCGGCCACGACCACCACCGGCCTGTCGCCCGGGATCTGCGCGAGCCAGCCCGGATCGACGACGGACGCGCCGATGGTGCTGTGTTCCACGCGTTCGGGGTAGAGCTGCCGCGCGACCTCGATGACGTCGGGGAAGTCCACGTCATACCAGTGATGGCCGGGCGGCGGATCGACCCGGGAGACCCTGAAGTCGAGCCCGCACCCGAGATCCAGGACGACCGCATCCGGGTTGTTCGCCAGATACTTCGCAACCCACCCGTCCATCACGCGTGACCGGACGGCCACGGCGAACCGTCCGATGACCATGGACTTGAACTGGGAGAAGTCGAAGTCGAGGCGCTGTACGGCTCGTTGTGGCCATGGGTCGCGGAGGATGGGGCGCCGATCTCGGCTTTCCAGCCATCGAAGGTACAACTCGAGGAGTGCGGTTGCCCGCACGCCGGTGAAGTCGATCAGGATCTTGTCCATGAGCCCTCCTGGCTCTGCTTGTGGTCTGTGAGGGTTGTGCGGGCTCAGCCGACCGGCATGTCACGGCGTCGCAGGCCTGCCAGGCCGAGCACGATGAGCACTGTCGCCATCGCCGTCAGCACGACCAGCGGCAGCACCCTGACCTCACCACCGGGGAGTTGCGGGAGATGGGCGAACGCCGACAGGTCGATCACCCACTGGCTGAGTTCCAGCTCCGCGCCGACCCAACCGAACAGCGTGCTCACCAGGAGTACGGCGAACGCGCCGGCGGAAAAGCGGGGCAGGAGGCCGAACAGCGCGAACGCGAGCCCGGCGAACACCCACACCGCGGGCAACTGGACGAGGGCGGCGCCCAGCATGCGCGGCAGTTGCCCGCCTAGGTCTCCGGTGTTCATCCCGTACGCCAGCCCGACCGCCGATCCGAACACAACCAGTCCGAGCGCGGGGCCGAGCAGCGCGAAGGCCAGGTGGCCGCCCGACCACCGCAGCCGGTCGACCGCGGTGGCCAGGACAGGTTCCACACGCCCGCCGCTCTCCTCGGCCCGTAGCCGGAGCACGGCCTGGATGGCGAGCCCCGCGGAGACCACGCCGAGCATGGCCATCATGCCCACGAGGAACTGGTCCACGACGGTGCCAGGACCGCCTATCCGGGCGAGGATATCTCGCGCCGCCGGAGTGCTGTTGTTCATCACGTTGCCAAGGCTCTCGGCGATGCTGCCCAGAACAAATCCGACCAGGGCGAAGCCCGCGACCCTGCCGGCCAGCGACCCGCGGTGCAACCTCCACGCGAGCGCTAGAGGCGTGCGCAGGCCGGACGCGGCGGCAGCAGGACCAAGACGGTCGTGGAACATGCCGCCACCGAGGTCCCGCCGCCCGGACAGGACGATGGCCCATGCGGTCAGCACGGCGACCGCACAGGCGGCGAGCCCGAGGACCCACCAGCGTTCACCGCCGAACGGCCGGACCTGGCCGACCCAGCCGATCGGCGACAGCCAGGACACCCAGCCGAGCCCGCCGTCGGCCTTGCCGCTGACATCGCCGATGCCGCGCAGCAGGAACGCGGCGCCGAGGACGACGATCCCGATGCCGCGGGCGCTGCCGGCGCTGGTGGTGAGCTGGGCGACCACCGCTCCTATCGCGGCGAAGACGCACCCGGTGCCGGCCAACCCGAATCCGAACGCCAGCGAACCGGCGGCCGGCAGGCCCTGGCTGATCAGGCCCAACGCTGTCAGCATGCCGAGGACCAGGCTGGCGCCACTGGCCGTGATCAGTGCGGCTGCCAGGCCCGCGTGGCGGGAGACCACGGTCGCGCCGATCAGTTCGCGCCGGCCCGCCTCCTCCTCCGCGCGGGTGTGGCGGATGACCGTCAGCATGCTGATCAGCCCGACCATGAGCGGGATGAAGCCCGCACGCCAGGTGACCAGTTCGCCCAGGCTCGATCCGTGCAGCGCGCCGTACGTCACGGTGAAGGCCGTGTTGTGGATGCTCGTCTCCGCGTACTCCTGGCGCGCCTGTGCGGTGGGGTACCCGCTGTTGAAGGCCGCGACGAACGCGAGTGGGAACAGCCACGGGAGGAAGACCCACAGCGGGAGCAGTACCCGATCACGTCGCAGTGCCAGGCGGATCAGCTTTCCCGCGCCGGTCAGCGCGTTCATCGCCGCGCCTCCGCGTGTCGCCCGGTGCTCGCGCCGGTGCGGTCGTAGTGCCGCATGAACAGTTCCTCCAGTGTGGGCGGCTGGCTGACGAGGCTGCGCACGCCCACCGCGGTGAGCTGTTGCAGCGCCGTGTCCAGCGCGGCGGCGTCGACGGCGAAGCGGACCCGGCCGCCCTCGGTGCGCAGGTCGTGCACGCCGGGCAGGCCAGCCAGCCCGTCCACGGGTCCGGACAGCTCGGCCTGGATGGTGGTACGGGTCAGATGGCGCAGGTCGGCGAGGGTGCCGTTCTCGACGGTTAGGCCGTCGCGGATGATGGTGAGCCGGTCGCACAGCGCCTCGACCTCAGACAGGATGTGGCTCGACAGCAGCACCGTCCGGCCGCGGTGCTTCTCCTCCTGGACGGCCTCGCGGAACACCTCCTCCATCAGCGGGTCCAGGCCCGAGGTCGGCTCATCGAGGATGAGCAACTCGGCGTCGGACGCTAGCGCCGCGACCAGGGCCACCTTCTGCCGGTTGCCCTTGGAGTAGGTGCGGCTCTTCTTGCGGGGGTCCAGGTCGAAGCGCTCCAGCAGATCAGCGCGGCGCTTCTGGTCGAGTCCGCCCCGCAGCCGGCCGAGCAGGTCGATCACCTCCCCGCCTGACAGGTTGGGCCACAGCGTGACGTCGCCGGGGACGTAGGCCAGGCGGCGGTGCAGCGCCGTCGCGTCGGCCCACGGGTCGCCGCCGAGCAGCCGGGCGGTGCCCGCGTCCGCTCGCATCATGCCCAGCAGGACGCGGATCGTGGTGCTCTTGCCCGCGCCGTTCGGTCCCAGGAAGCCGTGCACCTCGCCGGTACGGACGACGAGGTTTAAGCCGTCTAGGGCTCTGCTGGATCCGAAGGTCTTGACCAACCCGGCCACCGTGATGGCGTCACTCATGGTCGTGCTCCTCATCCTGGCGGATCGCGGTCACGCGTTCCGCTCGTGGTGGTGTGTCGTGGATCTTGTCGAGGGCGTCCCGCATCTCCGCGGCCTCTTCCGGGCTCAATATGGGGTGGGAGTAGATGTCGAGCATGGCCTTGGCCAGCAGGTGGTCGCCCTCCGGGCTGAACACGTCGACGCCCACGGTCCGTGACAGCTGCCGGTGCAGGATCGGGACGGACAGCGCCATCGCGACGCTCAGTGCCGCGCGGGCCTTACGGTCGGCGTAGGGCGGATCGGGACGTTTCGCGTCGGCTTCCGCGAGCCATTGCTCTCCCAGCTCGACCAACTCGTCGAACACGGGCGCCGCCCAGCCTTCGGTGAGGGCGCGCACCAGGTACTGCTGGTACGGACCCAGCGCCACCCTGCCAAGGGCGATGTAGTTCACGTCGCCGGGCACGGTGTTGGCGCGGACCTGGTCGTTGAGCCTGCGGATCATCTTGGTCAGGTAGGCGTCGCAGACCTCGCGCAGCTCCTGCTTGGAGCCGAAGTGGTGGCGGACCAGCCCCGAGGACACGCCTGCGGTCTCGGCGATCCCCCTGATGGTCGCGCGCTCGAACCCGTGCTCGCCGAAGTTCTGCAACGCCGCGTCTCTGATCCGGGCGCGGGCGGTGAGGTCCTCAGGGTCGGGACCGGACATCGTCACTGGCACCAGCTCCTATCCAACCGTACAGAATACTTCTCACGCGAGAAGCACACTATACCTACGTGTAGTCGCCGTCCAATGCAGGATCCGGTCTGACGACCTTCCGTTATGCGCGGATCCTGCCTGCCAGGTCGTCGCCCATCACTGCGCCTCGCACGGTGAGATCGGCATCAACACCCTCCTGGGGCCTCCTACGGGGGTTGCCCGTCGTGCTGGTCAGCGGTGACGACGCGGCGTGCGAGGAGTTGCACGCCCTGGCGCCCCGGGCCGTCACCGTGCCGGTCCTCGCCGCACCATGCCTGGCGGCCTCGACAAGGTCCTTCACCATGGTTCCGCGGAGCCGCGCACATCGACCCCGGGCTTCCGCCTCTGCTCTGGCCTGCTGGAAGAGCTGATCAGCGGCGTCGGCCGCGCGTTGCCGATCGCTGAGTTCTGCGTGCAGGCGCACGAGGCCCTCGTCTCGCTATCGGCCCGCCGATGTGCCGGACGCGTGCCGAAGAGCATGTGATGAGCATGAACTCGGCCATCTTCGCCTCGCGGAAGGGGGTCGAGAATCGAGAAAGTTCAGGTCGGATGGGGTGTGGAGCGGCAGGGCGCCCGGGGCCTCCAGGCCCTGACCGACCGCCTCGCCGGCCCGCTGTTCACCCGGCCCGAACCACGCGCCGTCTTCCGTGACCTGGTCCGCGCCCTGCTCAGCGACGTGCCCCGCGAGAACTCCTGGCAGCTGTCCGACCACATCGGTCACCCCACCGCCAACCGCTTCGAGCACCTGCTCGCCCGCGCCAAATGGGACCCCGACCGGCTCCGCGACGAGGTCCGCCGCTACGTGGTCGACCACCTCGCCCACCCTGGCGCAGTCCTGATCGCCGACGACACCGCCGCCCTCAAACGCGGCGACCAGTCCGCCGGCGTCACCCGCCAGTACTGCGGCCGCACCGGCCAGGTCGAAAACTGCCAGGCCATGCCCATGCTCACCCATGCCTCCCCGGCCGGGCACACCTTCATCAACCGCCGCCTGTACCTGCCCGAGACCTGGACCGGCGACCCCGCCCACCGTGCCCGCGCCCACATCCCGGACCAGATCGCCTTCGCCACCAACCCGCAACTGGTCATCACCATGCTGCAGGAGGAGTGAGCGGGGGTATCACTCTTCAGGTGACAAGCTCCCTCCTCCTGCGAACGTGGGTCTTCGGCCGGGCCGTCAGAGATCGCTAGCGGGCTGGTGTCACGCGGCCTGCCATAAGATGCCGATCCGAAAATCGGGTGGTCCAGTGGGTCAGGCGGCGCGAACGTCGGCATGAGCAGGGGCACAGGTGCCACGTCCGGTGAGTGCACATGAGCGCCTCCCGGCGAGAGCCGACAGATCCCGTTGAGGACCCGAGGTCAGTCAGGCGATGGGTCAGACTCTGGTGAGAAGCGCCATCTCCATCATCACTGATGGCCATCATGCCGTTGTCCTCGTGGTTGAGGATGTGGCACTGGTAGGGATACTTGCCGGTGAAATCAGGCGGATCACCACCTCACAGTGGACGGGTAGCTGCACAGAGTCACCCGCCACCTGGAGCACTACAACGCGGCCCGACCTCACCGGGATAGTTGTCCCGCCGGTACGGGTGCGAGGTGTGTCAGAGAAAATTCACCATATCGGGCCGGAAATACCCATCAGCCGCAGGAGCGGTTAAAGGGGATCCTGGCGTAGTTCTCGCCGGGTCGTAACCCGGCCTCGTGTGCGGCCTCCAGCCCGGCGCGGCGACCGGCTCGGACCGCCTCACCGCGGCCATGGTGCTCATCGTCGGGCGTGACGTACCCGATGCCCTCATGCAGCCTGACCTCGTTGCAGAACGCCCGGATGGCGTCCAGTCCGGCCTCCGGCTCGTACGGGTCTGTGATCTTGTCCAGGTGCGGGAACTCGTCCTTGACGTGCCCGAACAGCGACTCGATCCACGCCTGGTCGTTCGGGGTGCCGGGGACGGCCGAAGTGCTGGGCGATCCGTGCTCCGGCCACGAACATCCGCGTGGCCGAGGAGGTCATCTGCGGCCCGTTGTCCGACACCGCCAGCAGCACCGGGGAAGAGCGAAGTGGCGCCTGACGCTCAGGCCCAAGTGGACTGGGGCGACGAGGGTGGCATCCGCAGACGTTCTCGGTCAGCTGCCCGACCAACTGGCCGCAGCGGATGGTTCGGCCGACGCGCTCAACCGGGCTGCGCGCCAGGTACGCCGGGCACGGAGTGATCCGCTCGACCGGGAACAGCAGGAGCACAGCGACCACCTGCGTGACCGCGGCGTACAGCCGGTCTCGGCCGAGGCGGGATGGTGCGTGGCATGACGGGCGACGATTGGCGCGATATGTCACGGTTCTCGACGGCGGCCCGTCTGCGCGGCCGTGACACAACCATGACACGGCGCGGACGAGGCGAGGAAACGGACGGCCGATAGTGGACGGAGTTGGCCGGCGGGCGGAGTTACGGAGCGTGCGGTGAAACTCGGGGGCGTGTCGCGAGTGTTGTTGATCGGGGATGACCCGGCCGTTCGGGAGGGGCCAAGAGCTGGCCCCTGACCCGGCTGTCCACCCTGGACGGGAAGCCGCAGGCCGACAGGCCGGAGCTGCTGGGACCGTTCGCTGGAGACAAAGTTCCAGCATAAATGATCATGAAAAGGGAGAAGACCTTGGTTGATGGCGGAGCTTGGGACCGGCGTTCGCTGTTGCGGGGCGCCGCCGTGGTGGCCGGTGCCGCCGCGACCGCGCCGCTGCTAGGCGGCGCGGCCACGGCGCTGGCCGACACTGGTGACGCGGACGCGCTGTTCAAGGCCGGGAAGTTCGAGCAGGCCGGCCGCGCCTACGAGGCGATCTTGAAAACAGACCCTGCGAACGTGCGGGCGGCCCGCCAGCGTGGCTATGTAGCGCTACTGTCCAACAGGTTCCCCGAGGCCGAGAAGTATCTGACGATGGCCCTCAAACTGGCGCCCGACGACAAGGAGACCAACCAGCTCCTGGGCGACTGCTACCTCCGGCAGGACAAACTCGCCCTGTCCGTTCCCTGCTGGCAGGCGACCGGCAAGGAAGCCTACGCCAAATGGTTCGGGGCGGTCAGCGGGAAGGCGTATCAGGTCCAGGGCGACATCGCGCGGGTGCCATGGCTGCAGATGGATCCGTTTCCGCTGGTAGAGGCCTCGGTCAACGGCGGGCCGCCGAAGCGCTTCCTGCCCTACACTGGCGCCTCATGGCTGGGCATGTCGGCGAAGGTGGCCAAGGAGGCCGGGCTGAGCCCCGTCGCCAGTCAGAAGATCGACTATCTGGGAGGCACCCAATGGCAGTACTTCGGGGTGCTGGACTCCTTCAAGCTGGGCGGCATCGAACTGCGCAACGTCCCCGTGGAGTGGTCGGAGTCGGACACGAGTACGGCCCTGGACGCCAGCGATGGCATCATCGGCACGTGGGTCTTCTACCACTTGCTGACCACTTTCGACTACGCGGGCCAGGCGCTGATCCTGCGGCACAAGACCCCCGAAACGGCCAGGAAGGCACGCGCCGCCGCCAAACAGGCAGGTGCAGAGCCGCTGCCGCTGTGGCTGGCCCGTGAGCACATGTGCCACACCATGGGCAGCATCGCCGGCTCCGGACCACGGATGGTGACCGTGCCCATCGGCGGAACCGGCGAGACCTGCGCGAACATACCCGGGGAAACGGCCAAGCAGTTGGGGATCCGCACCGACTACGACCGCCCGGTCGAGACTGCCGCCCATAGCCACCCGGTCGTCGCCTACCCCAGTTACCCGAAGGAGCTCCGCCTCGGCGACGCCGCCGCCAAGGATGTCTACTGCATGACCAACCCCAACCAGGTGCTCGCCCCGTACGGATTCGACATCATGGCCAGCTTCTCCCACAGCTTCTACAAGCCCTACAACCTCACCCTCGACTTCACCGACATGAACCTCTACATCGCCCGGGGCAAGGCCACCTGATGGGCACGACCGCACGAGCGTCATAGAAGGCACCTGGAGCTGTCGGCTCATATGGCTGCGGAGGGAAGGGCGGACCAGACGCCCTCCCCCCCCGTCGCCCGGTGCTGCACCAGATAGTGTCTTGGGCGCCGCAGCAGCCACACGCGGCCGGAGCCCGGCGAGTCGCTAATCGAGCAGGGCCGCCAGTCGTTCTACACCCGCCGACGGCGGATCTCGCTGGCGGAAGTGCCGGGCAGTAGGGCGAGGATGCCCAGCAGTGCCTTGTGAGGGGTGGCCCACCCGGCGACGAACACCGCCATCAGCACGATGACCATCGGCGCCATGTGCACCAGGAAGTCGTTGAAGCTCAACCCGGCACGGCTGGCGATGATGATGTTCGGCGGATCTCCGACCAGGGTGGCCGCGCCG
>NZ_JBDPME010000056.1:0-26858 GCF_039871825.1 Nonomuraea sp. B12E4
TCCACTCGTTCTGTGGAAATATTCCGCCGAAGGAGTACGAAGGCGCCTTCTTTAAGGCGCAGGAATCTGCTATGTCATTCGCAAGTTCGCAGGAATCGTAGCCTCCAAGATTCCCGGGGCGGTCCACCTCGGCGTCACCCCGCATCCCACCGGGCACCGGGTGACCCAAGCCGGTCGCCACCGCAGCACCGCCAGGTTCCTGATACAGGACCAGGACACCAAGTTCGCCGCAGCCTTCGACGCCGCGCTGGTCGATGCCGGAATCCGCATCGTTAAGAGCGGTGTCCGGATACCCCGAATGAATGCGATCGTAAGCATTCACGTCATGCACAGGATGTAGCAGTTTGAGCGGTTGCGTGACCGTCCGTCACTTTGATCAAATCGGGCCCGGATGATGTGATCTTCAGGTGTCCGGCCTGGAGGAGCTGTCCCGCGAGGAGCTGATTGCTCTGACGCGCGCGCTCATGGCCGAGAACACCGCGTTGAAGGCGGAGGTGGCCGAGCTCGGCAGGTATGGGCGGCGCTGCTGGATCGTGGCACCTACCTGGCCTCGGTCTCCACGATGTACCGCCTGCCGCGGGCCGGCGGCCAGGTTCGCGAACGGCGCGCCCAGGCCCGTCATGAACCGTTGGAGAAGCCGCACTTGGTCGCCCGCGATCCCAACGAAGTATGGAGTTGGTCGGGGAGCCGGAGGGAATTGCACCCTCCGGCTGACCTCGATGCTGATGACGCTGGCCAACAAGCACCGCTCGACGGTGTCGAAGATGGCCCGCAAGTACGCGGCCGCCATCGCCACACCGCACGGGCTGCGCAAGTGCTTCGAGGCCCGCGTCGAACGCGTCGGCAGGAAACCACTGGTCGGACGGTTCGGCGGGATCCCGCTGAGACAGGACAAGAAGACGGTCATCACCGACCGTCGGCTGCCCCCGGTCAACATCAAGCGCAAGGAGCTGGTCACCCGGCTCCTGGCCGGACGGTGCGAGTCATGCGGGCATGTCGACCAGGTGGAGGTCCACCACGTCGCCAGACTCGCCGACCTCGGACGAGCGGGACAGCGGCCGCCGTGGGCAGATCTCATGGCCGCGCGTCACCGCAAGACCCTCGTGGTCTGCGGAAACTGTCACGCGGACATCCACGGCACGAACCCTGTCCCAGCACTCACGGAGTAGTCACTGCAGAGCGACGTGCGGTGATAAGTCGCATGCGTCGTTCGGGCTGGGGGTCGCTGAAGAAGGACCTGCTCAGCAGGCACCTCGTCAGCGGCCCACCAGTACTCTGTGGAAGAACCTGTGCGACGCGGTCGAGGCCACGGTCCGCATCCACCGAGCGGACCTGCGCGAGCCCAGCCCGGACGACGACACCCCGACCGCACATGACCCCGGAACAGACCTGGCGCCGCCCGCCCCGGACAGTCTGCCGGAATCTCGCATCGCGGTCCGCACCCGTGAGCGGCACGCCGCCATCCACGACCTGCTCGCGCAGGGCAAGACACACACCGAGATCTGCAAGATCTTGGGGCTGTCGGACAAGACGGTGCGCAAGTTCCGCCGTGCCACCACCGCCAATCAAGCCTTCGCCGGCCCCCGCGCCTCCCTCAAGCAGATCGAGCGGTTCGCCTCCTACCTGCTGCAACGCTGGAACCAGGTCATACATGACGGCGCAGTGTTGCACGCCGAGATCGTAGCCCAGGGCTACCAGGGCAGTTCCCGCTCCGTTCGCCGCTACCTGCAGCCCTTACGCGCGGGGATCACCCGGCCGCAGCTCCCGCCCCCACCGCCCAAAGTTCGCGAGGTCACCCGGTGGATCACCAGCCACCCCGACCACCTCTCCGAGGACGACAGCGCCAATCTCGCCCAGGTCAAGACGCGCAGCCCCGCCCTGGAACAACTCAGCACCCACGTCACCGCGTTCGCCGAGATGCTCACCGGCCGCCACGGCGACCAACTTGAGGACTGGCTGACCGCCGTCGAGGAGGACGACCTGTCCCACCTGCACGCCTTCGCCCACGGCATCCGCCGAGACCACGCCGCCGTCCTGGCCGGGCTCACCCTCCCACACAGCTCCGGCGCCGTCGAGGGCAACGTCTGCCGGGTCAAGGCCCTCAAGCGCCAGATGTTCGGCCGCGCCAACCTCGACCCGCTACGCAAGCGAATCTTGCTAGCGTAACTCACTCAACGTGATCACATCACGATCTTTGTGCCAGAGCCAGATCTCATGGCCGCCAGCCTGGATCAGGCTGGCCGCCCACCTGGAGAAGTTCCTGACCGTCACATTCCTCAAGCGCATCAACACCTACCTGGTGCGCTGGGCGCGACGGAAGTTCAAACGGCTGCGGTCGTTCAAGAAGGCCCAACAGTGGTGGACCGGGCTCCTGCAACGGCAGCCGACCCTGTTCGCCCACTGGGCCTACATGACCGAGTTCTGACGGACTGGATGAGACGAGCGGAGTGACGAGAGATCGTGACGCTCCGTTCTGTGGGAGCCCGGAGGTGCGACTCCTCCGGGCCGCCCGGCGGCGAGCCCCCATCCGCTGCTACCGGAATCGTCTGCCGTTCCGTCCCGACCGACGACTGGCAACCGGTGCGGTGATGGTCACGGGGATGCCTGAGGGAGCCTGGGCGCCCGTGATACGCCTCAGCTCGGCCTCGCCTGAACGGACCTCGCTGGTCTGCGGGACGATACCAGCGTCGGCCATCAAGCGGGTCATGTCACGGCGCTGATTGGGCAGCACCAGGGTGACGACGCTGCCGGACTCGCCGGCGCGGGCGGTGCGGCCGCCGCGATGCAGGTAGTCCTTGTGGTCGCTCGGCGGGTCGACGTTGACGACGAGGTCCAGGTTGTCGACGTGGATGCCGCGGGCCGCGACGTTGGTCGCCACCAGCGCCGTGACGTGGCCGCTCTTGAACTGGGCGAGGGTGCGGGTGCGCTGGGGCTGGGACTTGCCTCCGTGCAGCGCGGCGGCGCGCACTCCGCTGTTCAACAGTTGTTCGGTGAGCCGGTCCACAGCGTGCTTGGTGTCCAGGAACATGATCACCCGACCGTCGCGAGCAGCGATCTCCACAGTGGTGGCCTGCTTGTCGGCGCCCTGGATGTGCAGCACGTGGTGCTCCATCGTGGTGACCGCGCCCGCCGAAGGGTCGACCGAATGAACCACCGGGTCGCTCAGATAGCGGCGGACCAGCAGATCGACGTTGCGGTCCAAAGTGGCGGAGAACAGCATCCGCTGGCCATCTGGGCGCACCTGGTCCAGCAGGTGGGTGATCTGCGGCATGAAGCCCATGTCGGCCATCTGGTCGGCCTCATCCAGCACGGTGATGCCGACCTGGTCCAGGCGGCAGTCGCCACGCTCGATGAGATCCCTGAGCCGTCCCGGGGTCGCAACGACGACCTCCGCACCGTTGCGCAGCGTCTGGGCCTGGCGGCCGATCGACATGCCGCCGACGACCGTGGCCAGCCGCAGCTTCAGCGCTTGGGCGTACGGTGTGAGCGCATCGGTGACCTGCTGGGCCAGTTCCCTGGTGGGGACGAGGATCAGGGCAAGCGGTCGCCGCGATTGTGCCCGCTGTCCGGAGGTGCGGACGAGCAGGGCCAGGCCGAAGGCGAGTGTCTTGCCCGACCCGGTGCGCCCCCGCCCCAGGACGTCCCGGCCGGCCAGGGAGTTCGGCAGCGTGGCCGCCTGGATCGGGAACGGTTCGTTCAAGCCCAGGCCGGTGAGCACCTTCAGCACTGCGGGCGGCATGCTCAGCTCAGCGAATGTCGCGGCTGCCGGCAGGGCCGGGGTGACGGTGACCGGCAGCGCGAACTCTCCCTGGAGCGCGGCGGGACGCCGCCCGTTGCCGGACCGGCTGGAGGGGCCTGAACGGCCCTTGGCCGGAGAGCCGAATCGGCCGCCCCTGCTTCGGGCGGAGCCGCCCGTACGGGGCGAAGAGTTGCGATCGTGCGCGCGAGTTGCGTGGTTCATGCAGAACCTTCCTCGATGCGGCACGTGTCAGGTGATCCTCGGTGCGATGAGCGGCACAAGAACAGCGAGCACGAGCCGAAGGAAAGACGAGTCGAACCGGCAGAAAACCGCCTGGGCTCGTACGTCGAAATGGTCGGCTTTCGCCGGGAAGAACGCGGCGGTGATGCCGCGCCGTAGGACTGGAGCGGGCCTATGCCCGAACCCGAGCCATCGGTGGTGCATCCGGTGTGCGGCGGAAGAACAGACACGCTGTGCTTCTCGGGTTGTGAGGCCATCACGGCACGATGGATGCCACAAAAGCAACGCGCCGGGGCCGCGCCCTGCGGCGCGGGCCCCGGCTACGTGGTGCGTCAGTGTCAGGCGGGAACGATGTTCTCGGCCTGCGGGCCCTTCTGGCCCTGCGTGACGTCGAAGGCCACCTTCTGGCCCTCGCGCAGCTCACGGTAGCCGCCGTTGGCGACGATGTTGGAGTAGTGCGCGAAGACGTCGGCGCCGCCGCCATCCTGCTCGATGAAGCCGAAGCCCTTTTCCGCGTTGAACCACTTCACGGTGCCAGAAGCCATGTTGATCTCCTTTGATTGGTGCAAAGCCGAAATCCGCATCGAACGGATTCCGCGTCGCCGCGATAGGACCACACACCCGGAGATGACCGGAGAACAAAAAATGCACCTGAGGCTACATACCGTCAGGTGCACACAAGTCTTTATGGGTACCACAACTGCAACTGAGCCCAGTCTAGCACACGTGTGGCCGTGCTGCGCATGCCCCCGCCAACGTCGGCATCATCCGCGCGCCATTGCCGCCTTGACCCGCAGGTTCCAGGTTCAACTGCGCTGTTGCCCGCACCGCGCCACCCCGTTCGGCCAGGCAATCTCCTCGTCCTGCAGCTCATCGAAGAGGCCGCCATTCAGGCTGGGAAAGGCTTACGGTTCCGGGCCCGCAAGTGTCCCGGCCAGCGCGGCCTGCCTGTACGACCGAGCAGACCAGCAGGTCGGCGCGGTACCCGGCGGCAGCGGGCCGCTCGCCGGTCGAGGATCAGCTAAGCGCGTAGCGCCTGCACCCGCGTTACCAGGCGGCACCGGCCAGGACGGACGAACCTTCCAGCCGGAGCAGCCCCGGCGCTGGTTAGCGCGCCACCCAGCGCCCCGCCACGGCGCTCTTGGCGGCGTTTTTGGCGGCGTTCTTGGCGGCGTTCTTGGCGGCGTTCTTGGCGGCGTTCTTGGCGGCGGGCCAGATGTGCCGCGCGCCGGCGGCCAGCTGGCGTAGCCCGCCGCCAGCGCCGCGCGGGTGATGACGCAGGAAAGAGGCGAACTCGGCGGCGGCCAGGCCGAGCAGGACCAGGCAGAGCGCGATCTCCAGGGCTGTGACGGCCGCGATGCCGAAGATGATGAAAGTGATCACCGGGGTCGCTCCATGGGGAGCCGTGGCGGGGTTTTCGTTGGGTTCATCGAGCCGAGTCTAGATTCGTCCCGCGCCGGGGCCGGTAGGGACTGCCGCCAGCCAAGTGACCTTTGCCGCGCCTGTCATGATCCTTGGCCTGGCCGGGGTCTACCCGGCGACCAGCTGCGCAGAGCCTCTCGTCACGGCGCCCGGCGGGCCTGCCCCGCCGGTCACCGCCGGGTCGGGAAGCAGCCGGAAGATCCGATCCAGGCCGGTCCGGTGCAGCAGCCGCGCGCACCGACCCTGCACCCCGGCCAGCACCAGTCGGCCGCCGAGCTCGCGCACCCGCCGCTCCGCGCCGATCAGCGCGCCCGCGCCCTCGAAGTCGCAGAACGCCAGCCGTGACAGATCCACCATCACCGCGGCGGGCCGGCCGACCAGGACGTGGTCCGCCTCCCGGGTGAAGCCGGCGGCCGTCGTGGTGCGCAGCTCACCCCGCAGGCCCATCACCGGGCACACCGCCGAATGCCACACCACGATCGCCAGCCCATCTCCCCGCCCCTGATCGCGCCCTCGATCTTGGCTTCCATCTTGACCCTGGTCGTGCTCGCTCATCGCCATCGCCTCGCCCCCGGCTCTGTCCGCTTCTCACGTCGATCATGTGGCGGGAGGGCAACTTCCTACCTGACACGCCCAAGGAAATCTGTAGTCGCAACAGTAGACATTCGTGCGGAGGGTGGCTAGAGTTTCTTACATCGCAAGAGACGGATCCACGAGGGCAGCGCATGACGAGCACTACGATGAACTGCCCGGACGGACGTGGACGCAGGAGTACAGAACGAAGTGAAGGCAGAAGGTCGGATTGCCGGGGCCAGCGCAGTTGAACAGGGCCCGGGTGATGGACGCGCTGCCGTAGCACGAAGCCGAATCCCCGCATCCCGCCCCAAGCGGCCAGATGCGGAACAAGTGGACCGGCCAGCAGGCCGGTCGATGGTGTTAAACCTCATGCGGGCCCCGGCGCATCATGGCGCCGGGGCCCCTGTCTGCATTCGGAAGGTTGCATGGATCGAACACCTCAGGCATTGACCACCATCTCCAGGCGGGAGCAGCCCCACCCAACCGGCGCTCACCCGGCCGGCCAGCCAGCCGAGGCGGCCAGTAGCCTCGGGCAGCGGCTCGACGATGAGGACTACCCCGCCTACAGCATGGGCCGGGCCGCCTCGAGATGCTCGGCGTCACCCCGGCGTTCCTGCGCAGCCTCGGCGCCGCCAAGCTGATCGAGCCGCTACGCAGCGAGGGCGGTCACCGCCGCTTCTCCCGATACCAACTGCGCCTGGCCGCCCGCGCCCGCGAACTCGCTGATGCCGGCACCCCGCTGGAGGCGGCCTGCCGCATCATCATCCTGGAAGACCAGCTCGCCGAGGCGCTGCGCATCAACGAAGAACTCCGCCAGCGCCACTGACCGCTCCCGGCCCCCGGCCGCACCTGGGGGCTCAGGACCGGCCACGCCCGGCAGCCCACCACAGCCCGTGACGGCAAGGTCCGCGCGGCGCCGGCCGTCGAAGCTGACCGTCCCTTCTCCAGGAAAGACGTCCCGTGACCGAGGACCACCGTTTCGCCGAGCGCTTCACCGTCTCCATCGCCGTGCAAGAGGACTACATCGTGGCGCGCGCGGCCGGCGAACTCGACTAGCAATTCGCCAGCCTGCTGCACCGCCAGGTCAAAGATCCCTGGGAGGTCGCCCCGTCCAGCGTGCTGGTGGTGGACCTGAGCGACGTTACCTTCGGCGACTCCATGGGCGTCGGCGTCCTGGTACTGCTGCTGGAGCAGAGCCGTCGGCAGCAGGCCGGCCTGGTGCTGACGCGGCTGCCGGCCAGGCTGGAACGCATCTTGTCGATCACCGGCCCGCGCACCGTCTTCCAGGTAGCGCCATCGCTCGAGCAGGCCATCCAGACTGTGACCGCAACACCGACCGCACCATCACCCAAGCCACAGGAAGCGGGCTGACTGTCCGTCCCCGGGCCGTTCCGACCAGGCTCGCTCAGGGCCGCGCCCCGGGCGGCGATGGGTTTAGGGCGGTCAAGATCTCCCGGAGAGCACATGGAGGCGCCGGGAGAACCTCACGTGCCGACACCTCCTTCACCGAGTGAACCGCACCGGCGCCCGGCCGCGGCCACACAGCGCGCCTGGCGCCATGGCCCGCCTCCCACAATGAACAAGCGCTCCATCATCCTGCGGGCCAGCAGGGCCCGGAGTGGCCGATCTTGCAATCACACAAGGTGACAACAGTTAATTGGTCATGGAACAAATGGGCAGCGAAACCAATCCGCTGACAGTAGTGCCGGCTCCGGGCGTGCCATTGATGGAGAACGAGCCCCCGGCGGTGACCATTAGAGTACGCATCGCGGAGATTCCCCGCCCCACAGCCGCGTCCGCGAATCCTTTACCGCTGTCACTCACTGTAAATCGCAGGTGGGATCGGCCCGTGGTGACCGCCACAGAAACCGTGTCGGCCGCACTGTGCAGCTCAACATTATGCAGCGCCTCGACGATACAGGTGAACACGGCCCGGCCTATGTGCTCAGGAACGGCCCTTTCAGGGAGTGCCCAAATCTCGACGGTGACACCGGTACGTCCGGCCCACTCGGCCAGATGGTCGGCGAGCCTCTCAGAAAGGTCACGATGGCTTTCACAAATCTGCAACTGCCCGGTCATCCAAGTTGCCCTTCTCATGCCTGTAGATCGCCTCGGCTAGCAGCCGCATAAGTCCGCGGGAGCGCACCGCCGGAAATGCTCATTGAATGCTCATGCAATTCTCATCCAGGGGCCTGCAGCACAGCTCGAATGAGCAGGAAAGACGGGGGGTGTGCGAGGCCGCCGTCAGCGGTCTCCGGTATTACATTCGTAGATTCGCTGGGATGGTGTGGCCGCGGCGTCCACCCCGTGCGCGGCCTTGAGCCAGGTGGCCAGCTGGTCGAGCTCCGGGCCGCTGCGCGCGACCAGGTCGAGATCGCAGCCCTCCTCGGCGAGGACTTCGACGATCGCGGCGCCGATGCCCCGCGACGCTCCGGTGATGAGTGCCCGCTTGCCGCGCAAGTGCAGATCCATGTCGTCCTCACCCTAGGGGAACCATCGGTTTCGACAAAGCATTGACGAAACCATTCGTTCCGTCAAGTGATATGCTCGGCCGCATGGCAGCACCACGCGAGCCACGCTTGAGGCACCGGTCGGCGCGGCCATGCATATAGTCGGCATCCTGGTCATGGGCGCTGGTGCCGCGATACTCGCGCGAGTCGCGCCCGGCTGGGCTGACCTCAGCAATTCGGCCAGAATTGCGTCCTGAAGATCGTTAATAGAGAAAGGTGCCTCCGACCTGCGATGACCGGATTGCCTGACCGGAAAATACCAACCTGTGTCTGTGCGCGGCAGCGAACCCCGGCGCAGGATGGAGCGTCGGGGTCGGTGTGATCGGTATGGGTCAGGCGGCTTGGGTCAGCGTGACGGTGAGTCCGAGGGCTTCGAGCCGGCGGACGTGGTTGCGGATCTTCTTGCCGGTGTCCAGCCGGTTGAGGTAGTAGTCCGATCCCAGGTCGCGGAACGTCGCATGCGGGTCGGCGAGCAGATGCCAGACGATCACCAGTAGCGAGCGGGCGACCGCGACCAGGGCGCGGAGCTTGCCGCGGCGTTTGACGATGCGGCGGTAGCGTTCGCCGAGGAAGGTGTCGGTACGGGCGGCCACCGCGGCGGCCTGACCGAGGACGCCTTTCAGGTACGGGTTTCCCTTGCCGACCTTGCCCGCGCTGTTCTTGGCGCCTGATTGGAGGGTCCGGGGCGAGAGTTTGGCCCACGAGACGAGGTGATCGGCGGTCGGGAACCGGGTCATGTCCTTGCCCACCTCCGCGATGATCACCTGGGCGGCGAGTAAGCCGATGCCGGGAATCTCATCCAGGCGCTCCACCGCTGAGCCAACGATCTGCGCGACCTGGCGATGCGCGCAGTCCGCCGCGGCGCAGTCACACCCGGCCCCACCCTGGCCTGCCTCGTGCGCGTCGTTCCCGCCGCCGGGCAGGTCGGCCAGCAGTTGTTCGATCCGGGCCGTCAGCTTGTCGATCTGTCCGCTCAAGGTGTCGATCTGGTCCAGCAGCAGCCGCGCCAGCTCGGCGTGGTGGTCGTCGAAGCTGCCCCTCAGCGCCTCCACCAGCGCGGCGTTCTTGGCCCGCATCCGACCGCGCGCCAGCTCGGCCAGCACCCGCGGATCGCGCTGCCCGGAGATCAACGCCTCGATCATGTCCCGCGCCGAGGCGGTGTCCAGGCTGCCGGCCACCGCCGACACCTTGATCAGTGAGTCCTCCAGCAGCTTCTCCAGCCGTGACCAGTACCGGGTCCGTTCCCGGGTCAGGTCCGTACGCAGCCGGGTGTAGCCACGCAACACCCGGATCTCGGCCGGCGGTACGAACGAGGGCCGCAGCAACCCCCGCCCGGTCAGCTTGGCACTTCACCCCGTCTGGTGGACACCTCTGACCAGCCCCCATGAGGGGCTTGGAAGGGTGACCACATATGGTGATGAAGGTCTACACGCCGGAGTTCAAGGCCGACGCTGTCGCTCTGTACCACTCCGACCCAGACCTGACCATCGCGCAGGCCGCGCGTGACCTGGGAGTTCACTCCGACACACTGAGCAACTGGGTCCGAGCCGACGCGCGCGGCGCCACCACCGGCACGACCAGCACCAGGAAGAGCGTGACCAGCACTACCCCGGGCCGCAGGGCCACCCCCGAACAGATGCAAGAGCGCATCGACGCGCTGGAAGCGGACTTGAAGGCCGCGCGCAAGGAGAACGCCACGCTGGCGATGGAGCGCGACATCCTGCGCAAGGCGACGAAGTTTTTCGCCTCCGAGATGACCTGGTGAGCCGCTTCCAGATCGCCGACCTGATCAAACGGACGCTGGCCGAGACCGACACTCTCCCGAACGCGGAAACGATCCGACGCAAGATCAAGACCGGGCAGCACCTCACCCAGGAGATCACCGTCGAACAATGGCTGACCGAATTCCTCAACCGCAAGCGCAAGATCGAGGAGACCACCCGCCGCTCCTACGAGGGCCACATCCGCCTCTACCTCACGCCTTATCTCGGGCGGCTGCGACTGGATCAGCTCAAGGTCAGCGACATCGCCTTGATGTTCGAACAGATCGAGGAGTTCAACGACGCCATCGCCGAACGCCGCACCGACCCCGACCCGCAGATACGGGAGAGCGTCAAATACCGGCGGCCGATCAGCGTCACGACGATGCACAACATCCACGCCACCCTGCGGCACGCGTTGAACATGGCGATGCGTCAAGACCGGCTGATCGACTTCAACCCCGCCGCCGTGCTGGAGATGCCGGCCAAGACCCGGCCCAGACCGCTGGTGTGGACAGAGGACCGGGTCCGCGCCTGGCAGACCGACTACCGCGCCTACCGGGAGACCGTACCGAGGCCGAGGTCGTCCTGCTGTCCTCACGTGCCAGGCGTCCGGACTCCCCTTTCACTCATCCAGCCAGGTGATACGTACGATGAGCACAAGGCGTAGGTGATCGGCGACGATGAAGTGGAGGAAACCCCGCCCACCGAACAGATCAAGCGTTCGTAGCCCTCCCCCGTGCAGGGCCCTCGGCCGGCGCCGGCCGCGTCCCGACCAAGGATCGCAAGTTGTCCAGCGAGCCGCTCCACCTCCGCGATGACCATGGTGGGCAGCCCTGCAGCAACATGCTCGTCGTCCGGGTCGTACTCCCAAGTCCAGGCGTCACTCACCGACGGCGTCACGGCGCGCGGCGTCGGTGAGTTCTCTGATGTCCGCCATGACCGCTTTCAACGTCTCCCGATCCGTGGCCTCCGCCACCTGCCGCTCTAGCTCTTGCATGCGCGCGGCTCTGGCGGGATGGCGGTGGATCGCGACGAACTCGCCCCATTGAGCCAGGAACCCTTGCAACGGCGCCACGGTGCTTTGCCGCGCGGCCTGCTCGGTTGCCTGGTCGAGATGGTCGACGAACTGGCCAAGGTAGGCGGGCGCTATCTGAGCCACCGCAGCCCGCAGAGCAGCCGTTGTCAGCGGTGGACGAGGAACCAGCGCCTCGCCATCGTAGTGCGGCGTGGACACCGGTGACCTCCAACCTGTTGCGCACCCCACGGTATCGCCAGCCGCCCGCGCCTTCCACACGACCGACCGAGGAACGCCGTACCATCCTCAACCAGACTTCAGGGACGCGGGCCGTGAGTGCCTCGGCCACCTGCTCATCCATGGCGAGCGGCACCTGCGTAAGGTCCTGACAAGCAGCCCCACTGCGCGTCCCGCTCGGAAATACGGTTTCGTGCTGTGAGCTGGGGTTTTGCTGCGTGATCAGGACGGGCACTGCGACCATCGCGAGGTGCTCTTGTCGCTTGTCTACCGGTTGGTGAGAAGCCTGTTCGGCCTGCTGACCGTGCTGGTCCGCTCTGATCTGTCCAAGGATGTTGAGCTGCTGGTGCTCCGTCATGAGAACCAGGTGCTCCGCCGTCAGCTCGGCGGTCAGCCGCGGTGGGGTCGCGTCGACCGGCTCTGGCTTGCAGCGTTGTCGCGACTGATCCACCGCCGCCGGTGGGCGGAGGTGTTCCCTGTCAATCCCAGCGACGATCCTGCGCTGGCATCGCGATTTCGTGGCACGTAAATGGACCTCCACCGACAGGCGACGCCCCGGCCGGCCCTGCACCCACCAGTCGGTCAGGGCACTGATCGTTCGGATGGCCAGGGAGAACCCGACCTGGCGCCACCGGAGAATCCAAGGCGAGTTGGCGCGCCTGGGCAACGCGATCGCGGCCTCCACGGTGTGGGAGATCCTCCACGCCGCCGGTATCGATCCCGCGCCCCGCCGAGCCGGCCCGACCTGGCGGCAGTACCTGACCGCGCACGCCCACGCGATCATCGCGTGCGATTTCCTGGTGGTCGAAACCGTGCTGCTCAAACGGCTGTACGTGCTGGTCTTCATCGAGCACGGCACCCGGAAACTGCACCTGGCCGGAGTGACCGCGCACCCGACCGGAGCGTGGACGGTGCAGCAGGCCCGCAACCTGGCGATGGATCTGGCCGACCGAGTCGCCGGGCTGCGCGACCTCAACGATCTGCGGACCGTTCGCCGAAAACCCGTCGTCACAGGCATGACCAACGAATACCACCACGCTGCTTAACCGCAGCTCAGGACACGTAACACAATTTTCGAGCGGGACACACTCACCGCCCACCCGCTGCGACACCGTGATCAACGCCAGCCGTCCCGGTGACCAGCCCGGCCTGCCCTCCTTGCCCGAATGCGCCCGCGAACGCCTCATCGGCGAACACCTCGCCCAAATCCTCACGCACCCGCACCGGCAACGGCACCTGCCGCTTGCCCCGGTAAGGTGGCCCGGATCGCCGCGGCGACCTCAGGCGCCGACTCCGGCCACGGCATCGGCTGCATCGAATGGCCACCTCTAACCATCCCGCAGCCGGGCAATGACGACGGCTGCTCCCACGGGCATGAGCAAGAGCATAAGCCATCAAGTCACGAACCAGCCGACACCCCGGAGGTTAACCAGCAAGTCCCACAGGGGGTACTGCCCGCGGGGACCGTCCCCACCTGCGAGAACCGATCAGCCGCAGTGCTCCCAGGGAGAGTCATACCGGGTGCTGCCATACGCCCCGCCCCACTTGATGCACTGTCCTGCACCATTCACCTTTACCGGACCCGCGTACGTCGAGTAGTCCCCGTCGTCGTACCTCCAGCCGTCCAGGCCGTTGCTGATGAGGGCCAGGACATACGTGCTGTTCGGGCTGTCCTTCCACGTGACCACGCAGTTGGTGGTGCCGTTGTAGAGCAGATAGATGGTGGCCGCGCCCAGGTCGTGACTGTCGATCTGATGATAGGAGCCGCCACCGCAGGCTCCGATCGGGGTCGACGCCGCCATCGCCGGGCTGCTCATCGTGACGGTGCCCGCGATCGCGGCCACGGTGGCAATCGTCAGCGCGGCTGCCTGCCTGTATTTACGCACAGAAATGCTCCTGACAATTAGTTGATCATTGTTCGGGGTTGCGGAAGCATTTACCGCTCGAACCTGTCCTCGGTGGCCTTCACGATTCATGCGTGGCCGAGATCACTCCGCTGGGCAACAACCGTGGATGCGAGCCTGCCATGACCATCGCCATCACAGCGCAGCCGCCATCGTGGCGAGGGTGGCGTGGGCGTCGGGAATGGGGTCGCCGTGGCCGACGCAGGCCAGGGACGCGTCGACTTCCGCGAGGCTGCGAACGGAGCGGAGCATCTCCGTCCGGTCGACATTGAACACACCGGGCATGACCTGCCCGGCGGCGTGCGTGACGGTGTCTCCGGTGAAGAGCACGCCGGCGTGGGGCAGGTGGAGAGCGATGCTGCCATCGGTGTGGCCGGGAGTGTGGATCACCCGCGCGCCGCCGCCGAAATCGATCGTGTCGCCGTCCTCCAGCTCGCGGTCCACGCGGCAGGGAGGTGCGGGCGGTAGCAAATGGGCGCCGAGCTCGCGATGCAGGGCACGCTCCTCGTCCGTGAAGAGCGGAGGAGGAGCGGACTGTTCGCCACGGATCACCGGCGCTTCCAGCCGGTGGGCCATCACGATGATGTCCCCCCATCCGCTGATCTCGGCCGCCCCACCACAGTGATCCTCGTGAAAATGGGTGAGCACCACGCGCTTGAGGTCGCTTTGGCGAAAGCCCAGAACCGCGACAGCGGCCGCGATTTCGCCACCGGACGTGGCGATTCCGGTGTCGACGAGAGTGAGAGCGCCCGCGTCGTTCCACAGATATGCCTGGCCGAAATCGAGCAGGAGCAGATGCAGCTCTGGACGTATTTCTACCGTTTTCATATAAAAATTCCCCTTCAGCGGGAGCCAGTCAACACTCAGCAGGAGGGCGATGTCCAACAGCGATCGGAGCCGGATTGACAACCAGCGGTTGGTAATCCACGCTCGCGGCGTGGAGGCAAACATCGAAGGCATGCGCGCGTTCGTCGTCACCGCTGAGGAGTTGCACTTCGGGCGGGCAAGCGAGCGACTGTTCATCAGCCAGCAGGCGTTGTCGAAACGGATCCGCCAGTTGGAGGAGGTGTTGGCGGCGCCGCTGTTCGAGCGGACCACTCGCACCGTGGGGTTGACGGCCGTGGGGCGGCGGTTGCTGCCCCACGCCGTCGAGGCGGTGTCCGCGTTCGACCGGGCGGTGCGGATGGGTCGGGCAGCGGATGAACCGCTACGGGTGGATGTTTACGACGAGCGATTCACGCCGCTGCGGATCGTACGCCAGGTGAGTGAACTCGACCCCCAGATACGGATCGAGCTGAGCATGCGGCAGGGACTGTCGCCGGCGTTGCCGCCCTTGCGACGCCAGGAGATCGACGCCGCGTTCGGGCGAGTACACGAAACGCCAGGAACCTGGCCTGCCGAACTGGCATACCGGCTCGTGCATCTGGAGCCGCTGGCCGCGTTCGTGCCCGACGATCACCGGTTGGCGGGCAAGAGCGTGCTACGGCCGGCCGACCTGCGCGAGGCGGGCATCGCGATGCCGGACCCGGCGGGTGCGGTGGAGTGGCGCGGCTACCTGGAGCGGCTGGCCATCCGGTTCGAGGTACCGTTGCGGTTCAACGCTCCGGCTATCGGTCAGCGACACCTCGTGGAGCAATACCTGATGGAGAAGTCGGCGGTGGGGCTGGGCGAGATGAGCATCGACACGGCCGGGAGCCGCCTGCGCCGCATCCCGATCGCCGACCCGGTGCCGCTGATGCCCTGGTCGGTGGTCTGGCACCGGCGCAATCCGCGGCCCCACCTTCGGACGCTGCTGAGACGACTGCCTGCGCCCGCGCTCCCTACGCCATCCGATCCGCGGGTATGGATCCCGGAGACCGATCTGACGCCCTTGCACTGACCGGCGGGTACGCGAATTTCTGCAGGCGCAGCGCCGAAAGCGCCGCCCTCGGCGCTCTGCGGGCTCGACACCCGCTTTCCTCAGCTCCGACCTGTCCGCCCCGGTGGCCCCGCGCCTAGCTCCGGCAATCGGCGTTCCACGTCGGCGGTACCCACTCTGTCCACTTCGCGACACGGCGGCGCCAGGCCGTTGGCGGGGTAAACCTGGCGGCAAGGGTGACCAGCCGGTAGTGGCGCTCGTTGAACGCCGCCTGGCGTAGCGCCGCCCGGACCATGGTCTGGGTACGGGGGCGTCGCTGCTGGTCGTACCAGTCCAGTGCGGCCGGCAGTCCAGCCTGTCCGGCCAGGGCCGCGGTGAGGACGACGGCATCCTCCAGGGCCTGGCAGGCGCCCTGGCCGAGATCGGGCGGCTGCGCGTGCGCGGCGTCGCCCAGCAGCACCACACGCCCGCGCCGATAGCCGGACACCGGCCCGAGTTCGACGATGTCATGATGCAGCAGGTTCTCGGGCCGGGTGGCGGCCAGGAGGGCGGGAATCGGGTCGTGCCATCCCGCCAGCCTGCGGCGCACCTCCTGGAGTTCGTCATCGTAACGCAGCCCTGGGACGGTGGCCTCGGCGGTGAGGAACCAGTACACACGCTCGCCGGGCAGCGGGAGCATCCCGAACTGCAGGCCCCGTCCCATGGTGAGGCTCTCGCCGGCGGGGGCGCGGCCGGGTTCGGTGATGGCCCGCCAGACGGTACGGTGCCCGAAGCGGGGCGTGGGAGCGGCGGGCCAGCACAGCCGCCGTACCGTCGAATCCACGCCATCGGCGCTGATCAGCAGGTCAGCGCTCTCCTGTTGCTCGCCGCCCGCGGTCTGAAAGGTGACCGTGACGCCGTCGGCCCGCTCGTCCACTCCGGTGACCGTCGCGTCCACGCGGAGCCACGCCGGTGGCAGCGCGTCGAGCAGGACCCGGTGCAGGTCCGCCCGGTGCACCATCAGCACCCGGATGTCGTCGGCCCTGGCGCGGCGCAGCCACGTGCCCGACGGCAGCCGGATCCCGCCGCGCGACACCGCGGGAACGGCGTGCGCGCGAACCGCGTCACCGACGCCGAGCACGTCGAGGCACCGGACGGCGTTCGGCCACAGGGACAGTCCGGCACCGACCTCCCCGATGGCCGGTGCCTGCTCCAGCACCGTCACGTCCCACCCGATCCGTCGCAACCCCACCGCCGCGGCCAGCCCACCGATACCGGCACCCACAACGATCGCGCTAACCGCCATACCGCTCCCCTTGGTGAAGCTTCCCGTTAGGCCCGGAGGTAAGACAGTACACACGACGTAGATCGAGACATGATGCGGGCTCGGCAAAGCCGACCGTGTGACGGAGGTCCATCAGGGGGAACACCGCCCCTGGCGCTGGGGTCGGCCGGATGGTGGCAGCAACGGCTCGATCCGCGCCCACAATTCATCCGGCACGATCCACGGAGGCTGCTCGCCCTTTCTCATGGCCGTGATCAACACGGCCAGGGAGGGGACCGAGCTGGGGACGGTCAGCCAGGTGAGCCCGAACTGGCAGGCGAGCATGGCTGCGGCGGCGCAGGCGTATCCCCCGCACGCGCGCGCCATGTCGACGATCTGCCCGGCGGCGGCCGATCCTACCGCGATGCCGATCGGGATCGCGGATGTAGGCCAGGCCATGGCCTCGGCTTGCCGACTCGGCAGCATCGGCAGGCTGTACATCCGAACTCCCGAACCATGGTGAGGCGAAGCAGACGATGAACGGCCGTAGCCTTCGGGGATGTCGATCGTTGCTGTGGTATGGGTGTGGCGGCGGAGACAGAGATGATGCTGGCAGTGAAGTTCGAGGCGGTCCTTCCGCATCTGGATGAATGGCCATTCGCCAGATCCGGCCCCTGCTCGAACAGGCCGACTACACGATCACGCCCGTGCCCAAGCGCAACTCAGCGTGTTACTTCTCTACAGGCCCCTAGTCGATGGCTTCGTCAATCCTGAAGAGGTTGACGCAGGCCTGAAAGCAGTTGCTCGATGCAGGCCAGAGCGGTGCGGCGCTGGGTCTGCACATCCTCGGCGGTGGCCAGCCCCAGGGCGGCCTCGGCGACCATGGCGCAGATGAGCCTGCCGACCGTCGCCAGATCGGGGGCGGGCGCGATGACTCCGCCATCGACGAGCCGCTGCACCATCTGGCGTACCACCAGGCCGGTGGCCTGTTCGTCGAGCACTCTCCAACGGGCCCAGCCCAGGACTCCCGGGGCCTCCTCCAGCAGGATCCGGCGGAACCGCCGGGAGGTGATCAGATCGAGATAGGCGCCCACGGCCGCCATGGCGTTCGACCAGCTCGGCGCCGTTTCGGAGGCACCACGTGCGACCTGCTCGACGGCATCGCGCTGCACCCGTTCCAGCACGGCGATGAAGACGGCCTCCTTGCTGGCGAAGTGCCGGTAGACCGCACCCTTGGTGAACCGCGCCGCCTCGGCGATCGCGTCGAGCGACGTCGCGTGGTACCCGTCCGCGATGAACAGGCGCTCGGCCGAGTCCAGAAGCGATCGCCGCGTCTGCTCGACGTAGGCGAGCCTCTGAGGTGGCGCATCCATGTGACCAACTGTACCTTTGATACTATGAGTATCAGCGATACCACGCGTTCGCGCGTGGTGGACGCGTTCGCGTGCGGCTGGCGCAAGCCCCACCCACACGCCTGGGACGAGCTACTCGCCCCCGACGTGCACTTGGAGCAGCCCTTTCTCGAGAGCGGCCACGGCCGGTCCGTCTGGCATCGCGGCGTCGCTCAACTGCTGGCGCTCATTCCCGACCTGGCCGGCGTCGTTCACGGGTGGGCGGGAGACGACGACACCCTCTATATCGATGTCGAACTCACCGGCACGATCGGCGGGCGGTCGTTGAGCGTGCGCGCAATAGACCGGCTGACACTCGATGGCAACGGCCTGGTCACAGCGCGCCGCTCGTATCTGAACCCGCTTCCGCTCGCCGCGGCCATCGCCGCGCGCCCGACCGCCTGGCCACGCTGGTGGCGCTCCGGTCTCCCGCCGTTTTCCGGACGAACCCTGGGCAGGTAGGTGCTGCCTCTCCTGAGCGGCCGGCGGCGCCCGCACACCTCGAAGGGCCGCCGATGACGGACGGTGCCGCTCATCGCCGGCATCGCGCTGATCGACCTGTTCGGCACCCTGCACGACCCTGGAACATTGTGAGGAGAGATCAAGCCACTGCGCGGTACCAAGTGAAGACGGTACATATCATGATCGCCGCAGACATGCTGAGTACCGAGGTTGCCCTCTGCGCGTGCTCAGCGGAGGCCGGGACGCTCGCTTCCCCCGTGGCCGAGCCGTCCGTCGGGCCCGCGGCCAGGGCAGAGGACGTCCGCCGCCCGGCGGTGACCAGCGAAGAGGCGGCGCGGCAGGGTCGCCTCCTTCGTCGAAGTGAAACAAACAAGGCGAACAAGGAACTCGACACCGACCTTTCGGCACCGTCGAGGCAGGATCAATCTTCGCCGTCGACGAGCCCGGCCTGGAGGCCAAGCGGGCGATGAAGGCTGAGCCGCTCTCACCCTTCGGCAGCGGAACGGCACGACCTGGACCGTTTCACCGTGGCCGGATGCGAGGCGCTCGGCGAACATGCCCTCGTCGCGAGCCATGCGGACGCTGTCAGAATTGGTAGCGGAGTATCCAGCCGCTCTCTCATCGATGGAACCTTTCTGATCAGCGCGCAGAGCATCCGGTAGTACAGCGGCGTGCGGGCGAACAGGGGTGTGTCCAGTTGGTTCTCCTTCTCCACGAAGAGCCCACTTTGCTGCTCTTCTCACGGCTCCTCCTGAAATCCTGTCCGCCAGGGTTCGGTTCTACGCAGTGCGATGATCCGTTCACTCCACTCCGTAGGCCTGCCCGGCCTGTTAGTCGCCCTGGCCGGCAGAAACGAGGGCGAGATCGTCCAATGCCGTGCCCACACCGCCTGAGGCACCAAGCTCTCTGTAGATCGCCAGCGCCCGGCGGTGCCACGCGTGGGCTTCGTGCGTGAAACTCCAATGCCCGGCGGTGATGCTTCCTTTCCTCTTGACTGTCGAGCAGGGGGCGCCTCAGCCGATCTCGTAGATGCGGCCGGTCTGGTGGCCCTCGATGGAGCGGACATAGGCGCTGGCAGCCCGCCGTACGGGGACGGGTTCGAAGCCGGCGAACAGGTCACCGTACAGCTCGACGGATTCCGTGAAGATGGTCGGACTCACCGCGTTGACGCGCTGCGTCACCTCGATGGCGGCGGCCCGCACGAACGCCTCGACGGCCCCGTTGGCCAGAGCGGCCACGGCCCCTGTACGCAGCGGATCCCTGGCTAGCACGCCGGTGATCAGCGTGAACGAGCCGGTCACCCAGGCGAGGCCCTGGCGTACCAACTCCACCTGGCTGACGACCTTGCCGGCGATCCCGTCCAGCACGTCCTGGTGGCGGAGCTCGCCGAACGGCAGCCATGGCACGCCGCCGGCGCACGAGGCGAGAGCGCTCACCGTGCCCACCCGTTCGTACATCGCCTGGATCGACCCTGGTTCGGTGATGTCCACCACCACGTCCGAGCCCTTGCGTGACGCCGTGACGACGTCATATCCCCGTTCGCGCAGGACCTCCAGGACGCTCCCGCCCAAAGTTCCCGTCGCGCCCACCAGCAGAATTCTCATGCGAACCAGCTTGGCCGCCGAGCTATCGTGAAGTCCAGCTACCTGTACTACTGATGCTTTTAAGATGTACTCATGCTCGATGTGAAACGCCTGGTCCTGCTCAGAGACCTGGCGGAGTACGGCACCGTCACCGCTGTCGCCGACGTGCACGGCATCACACCGTCCGCTGTCTCCCAGCAACTGCGCGCTCTCGAGGCCGAAGCGGGCGCCGCTCTCCTGCGCCGCGAGGGCCGCTCCGTGCGGCTCACCGCCGCGGGCACCGCTCTGGCCACTCAATCGGAACAGGTGATAGCGGCGCTGGAGGAGGCGCGCGGCGTCGTGCGCGCGTTCGACAGCGAGGTCGGGGGCGAGGTGGTGATCGGCTGCGTGCCCAGCGGCCTCGAGACGCTCGCGGCGCCGCTGGCCGCCGCGCTGGCGGATGCGCATCCCCGGCTGCGGCCCCGCATCGTCGAGGCGGAGCCAGAAGAGTCGCTGCCCCTGCTCAGACAGCGCGACCTCGACCTCACGCTGACCTACCGGTACGCCCATCTCGGCACGCCGCTGTCGAAGGGCCTGCTCGCCTACAAGCTGTTCGACGACCCGCTCGTGCTGGCCGTACCGGAGGAACTGCGCGCCATCGACGGGCTCACCGCACTCAGGGACCACCGGTGGATCACCCCGCCCCCGCCCAGCGCGTGCCGCGACGTGACCGTCCACGCCTGCCAGAGCGCTGGTTTCACGCCGGCCATCGAGCACAGCTACCGCAACCTGCGTGCCGCTCTGGCACTGGTCGCGGCCGGGCTGGGAGTCACGATCCTGCCGATGATGATGTGCCGCCCGCTCCATCCCGGTGTCGCGTTGATCCCGCTGCCCGGCAAGGGTCGCACGATCGAGGTCGTGATCCGCGCCGGGACCCAGTCCCACCCGGCCGTCTCCGCCGCCCTCCAGACAGCGTTCACCCTCTCCGCACCAACAGATGGATGACTCACCGACAACGTGGCCGCGCGTCCTCGCGGGCTGGACACAGGGAACTGTCCAGCGTGGAGGGAAGGCAATGCGCCTCAGGGTCTGGCCGGCGGGCGCGTCTCGGGCGGCCACTCTTCTGTGGGTTCATGGTCGCCCGTAGGGTCACGTTGGTCTGCTCGGCCAGCACCGGCGACAGTGCGGCCCGTGCCCTCCGGCCCTGCTGCGGCTGAGGTCTTCGGGAGCGAAGAAGATCCGGGAGCCGCACCGGGTGTCACCGGGCGGACCAGAGCCAGGGGAGGGCCCCCACGCCATCGGAGTTTCCCTTTGCCGCCCTTCCTCTGCGGGCTGGCTGGGACGGATCACCTTGGTGGGCGGGTGGGCGTTCCTGCCGCTCGAAGGATTTTCGCTGTGAAGGGGTTGATCTCGATCGGTTCGTCTTCGCCGACGATGACGGTGCCGCCGATGTAGGCCAGGTGTCGTCCGAAGACGTAGTTGGGCTCAAAGGCGAAGGTCATTCCGGGCTGGAGTTCCATGCCGCCGTTGATGGTCGGATGGTCGGCCTCGGGAGGGTAGGCCTCGGCGCCGGCGATCCTGCGCCCGGCGTCCGCGGGGAAGCCGCTGAGCGCGATCGCAGGATTGAGCGCGTGGAGGGATGGGCCGAACTCCCAGCCGTCAGCCGCGTCCAGCGGCTTGCGCATGGCGTCGACGACCTCGCCGAACGTCCGTCCGGGGCGCAGCGCTCGCAGGCCCGCGTCGTAGGCGGCGCGAGCGACGTGGGCGGCGCGCAGCAAGTCATTGTGCGGCTCACCGATGGTGATCGTGACCTGGTGCTGTGTGTGGCGTCCGCCGAAGTTGCAGAACACCTCCGCGGAGATGAGGTCGCCGTCGCGCAGGATGCGGGGGGCCTGCGGGCGGTAGCCCCACGGCGGCAAGCCTGAGGCGAGCGGGTCGGGGCCCGACCAGAAGTGCATGGCCGCGGGAACGGTTCCGCGCGCGTATCCTGCGGACATTCCCGCTGCGTACACCTCGCTCTCGGGAACACCGGCAGCGGCGGTGCCGACCATGGCCCGTGCCATGGCGTCGCCGATGCTCGCCGAGTGGCGTACGGCAGCGATCTCTTCGGCGCTCAGCGGCATGATGAGCCGGGACAGCGCCATGGCCACCGGCGTGAACTCGATGCCGGGGAACTCCTGCAGGAGGGTGTTCCAGAGCCGGTAGGGCACGATCCCCTCGGGGTGCCACGGTGGATAGCCTTCCAGGCCGACGACGCCGACAGTTGCCTTGACCAGACCCAGTTGATTGAGCGTGTCAGCGATCGCGCGGGAGTCGCGCGGCGATCGGATGTTCTGCGGCGGGATCCACATGATGTCGCCTCTGCGTGTGGACTCCAGGTGGTCCCTCGCGAACATCTCCATGGGGAACAGCGAGATCGGGTCGCCGTCTCGCGGAAAGATCACTGTCGTCCCGGCCCTGGCGTTGGTGAACCACATGTCGTAGGCGAACGGCGCCGGGCCGGCATCCTCGTGCTCGCCGAAGACGAGCAGCGCGTCGAGGCCTTCGCCTTCCATGAAAGCGCGCGCCAAGTCCCATCGGCGATCGCGCTCGGCCAGCGAGAAAGTCGGTACCACTTCATCACTCATGTCGTTCTCCTCAAGGGACCCAGGTAGACGGACGTGACGCCCTTGCGGCCTGGAGGAATCTGGGCGCGCCTCACCACGGCAGGGCGCCGTCGCGGTCGCGGTACTGCCCGGTCTGTCCGGGTGAGGTGGTCGCCAGCTCGATGATGGCGTCGGTGCCTTCGCCGACCGTCTGGGTGCCCTGGTGGCCGTTGAGGTCGGTGGCGTAGCGTCGACTACGTCGTCCGCCTCGAGCAGGGCCGCGGGCCGCAGCCGTCCCCCCAGGTGCTGACGGCTCTGACCCAGGCGCTCCGGCTCGAGACCCACGAACGCGACCAGGTCTTCCGCCTCGCCGGCAGCGCCCCGCCGCTCGCAGGCCGGGTCGAGATGTCGATCCGGGCGAGCGTGTTGCGTCTGCTCCAACGGCTGGCCGACCTGCCGACCCTCGTGCTGTCGGCCAAGAGCGATGTGCTGGCGCATACCCCGATGGCCGGCGCGCTCCTCAGTGACTTGAATCGCTGGCCCGAGCGGCAGCGCAACATCATCTGGCAACGGTTCCTCGGCACCGGCCGCGCTCACGTTGCACTCTCCCCCGAGGAGGACGAGGCGACGGCCCAGCAGGCTGTCGGGTCGCTGCGCACCGCACTCTCCCGTTACCCGCACGACCCGAGCCTGCGATCGCTGATCGATCAGCTGCTCGCCGGCAGCGGGCGATTCCGGAGCATGTGGGAGGAAGGACGCTCGACGGTGCGGCGAACGATGCACAAGACGATCGACCACCCTGAGTTCGGGCCTCTCGTCCTGGACTGTGACACCCTGCTGCTGCCGGACACCGACCAGTCGATGATCGTCTACTCGGCAGCCGCCGGCACGCGCGAGGCCTCGGCCCTCGCCATGCTGCGCGATCAGCTGCACCGAACGGATGGGCGTGAGCCGCTGGTGCGGTGACCACGAACGTTCGGCTGGTCGAGAAGTGTCGCCCGCGTGTAGTCCTCTTAAACGGAAACTGACAAAGAGGCAGGCCCGATATAGCCTGCTGCATCTCCGGTGATGATCCGCAAACGGCCCGTGAACGGCCGAGGAGGCACCGATGGCGACTGGTGGCGGCCGGGCCCTGCGGCGCCGGCTGGGCCGGTGGGACTTGCTCGCTCGTGCCGCGTCACCCTTGACTCGCTCGAACACCTCGTCGGCGGCATGGGCACGGGGATCCTGGCGCTGGTCACACTGCTGTCCCTGGTCGTCACCGCCCTGACCTGCCTGGTCGGCGTCGGGGCTCGCAGTAGGGCCGCGGAGTCCACCGGGGCCAGGTTGTGCAGCGCGATGAGCCGCAGAGTGTCGGCCCAGCCTGGATCGGCCTGCCACACCAGGTTCGGCGGGATGCGCCCGGCCAGCACGACCACGGCGCCGTCCGGGAGGCGCGGCAAGAACCGTCCACGCAGCCAGCTCTCCAAGCCCTGAATCTGTTCGAAGGCGTCGATGAGCAGCACCACACGCTCGTCGGTCAGCGCACGCCCTGCCACGGCCTCGAACGAAAGCGGAGACGGGTCCAGCGTGCGCCCGTCCAGCATCGTCACCGGACGTCCCGCCGCGACCGCGTGCTGAGCGAAACGCTGCAGCAGTGCCGTCTTGCCCACCCCGCCCAGACCGTGCACGAACAGCACCCCGCCACCGCCGTTCAGAGCCGAATCAGGGTTTCCTGGTCAGCCTGTGGTTTCAGTGAGACGAGCTTCACGGTCATGGGCGCTTCGCGGAAGCGAACTGTCCCGTGGCGATCAGGATCACGACGAGCGCGAGCGGCACGATCCACCCACTCCAGCCGAGGATCGTCGCCTGTGTGGTGTCGACGTGCTCGCCGGCCTTGGCGAACAGGAGGTAGGTCCCGCCCGCCCCATTGAACGCGGCATGCGCGAGGGCCGCGGGCCACACGGACCCCGATCGGAGCCGCAGCCAACCGAAGACCGCGCCGACCAGGATGCACATGCCGACCATCGCAGTCACGCCTAGCCAGCCCGGCGCATCCGGGTAGTTGTACCCGAGGAGGATGAGCGGAGCGTGCCAAAGGCCCCAGATCACGCCCGAGATCAGGAGGGCTGGGAGTGTACCGAGCGGCATCAGTTTCGGCAGCAGCCACCCTCGCCACCCGAGTTCCTCCCCCAGCGCCGGGATGAGGTTGATGAACGCCGCCAAAGGGAGTGCGGCGAACTGGATGGCGATGAGCGCGCCGATCGGTATCGGGACTTCGGCCACTCCCGCGGCGCCCGCTTGCTCGTCGAGAACCTGCTTGAACGCGGAGAAGTTCACAAAATCGGCCGGAAAGACACCCAGCAGCGCACCGACCGGGAGCGCCACCAGGACGAGCGCGATGGACACGATGATCCCCACCGCCCCGTAGCCGAGCAGTCTCCGGACCGGTCGCAACGGCCACAGCCCGAGCGTCCACACCTTCTGCTGCGGCCGCTCCACGAAGAACACGACGAGAAGGGCGGCGATCGCGGGAGTCATCATCGTGGCGGCGGCCACGACGGTGAACCAGGAACTGGCGAGTCCGTCACCGAACCAGAGCGGAAGCGCGAGAAGCCAGGCGAGCCCGAACGCCAAGGTGGTGAACACGCCGATGGATCGCAGATCACGGCTGCTCATGCGGCGTCCGCCTCGGGTCGTGGCCGTCTTCGATCCGCCCGGAGATTCGATGGTCACGACGTCTGCCTTTCGAGGATGTGCAGACCGGCGATGGTGCGGTCGTCGCGGAACGCGATCCGTGCCGTGTAGTCTCCCGCCTCCAACGAGAGCGGCGTGTTCGTGATCGTCAGGTCGCCGGCCCGGGTGATCTCAGGCTCTCCAAGCCCCTCGAAAGCTCCCGACAGGCCGACGATCTGCGCCCACGCGGCCGCGAGCGCATCCTCCGACAAGCCATCGCGCATGCTCGGATCGAACTGCTCGGTGACACGCGTCCATTGCCCGGATGCGAGGTCCTCGATCACCGAGGCGGCCAGTTCGGCGACGCCGGGTAGCGGCGTGGTGTTCATTGGTTCACCTGTTCTTGGATCGATCGGTTTGCCATAGCGCTGAAACGCCGCCTGCCGGCTCACGCCGAGCGCATCACCGATGACCTGCCACGTAGCGCCGTGCTGTCGCGCCTGCTGCACGACAGCACGCACGACGTCATCGGCGGCCGCCTGCATGCTCACGGCGCGCCCTATCGAGTCGGCCCAGTCGTCGCTCCTCGTCAGAACACGTGCGGCGAGGAACGCCTCCATACGCGCTTTCAAGGCCCGCAGCGCTTCCGTCAAGTTTTCTTGCACTTGTAAAGCATATCTTTACAAGTCGGCTGTGCGTCAAGAGGGATTGCTTGGACCATCCGGCTGGAATCGAACGCTAGCCAGCGTTTTCGCAGCTCAGTGCTTTGACCTTGCGATGCCCCGGTCCGGGGCATGGTTCCATCGGTGACATTGACAGCGTTTGCCGGCCTGCTGCGACAGCGAACGTTACTTCGGGCGGCATCAGGGGCGCGCCGCAACCGGCGAGGACCTGAAGGATCGATCGAGGCACCACCGCTACCGCCGGGGTATGAATGATCTGGAGTCAGTCATCTCGGGGTGGGGGCATCGCGGCGTAGGCGGCGGGTGCAGTCGGGACTTCACCCGAGTGGTCGGTCGATGCGGTGGCTCCTGGGCGGAGGCCGGCCAGCACCGTACCGAGCATGCGGCCTGCCAGTCCCGGGTCGGCGTCGATGCCGAGGCAGGATGAGGACGCCGCCGCGAGCGAGCCGGCGAGGAACGGCAGGTCCTGCCATCGCGCATCGGGATGCATGGCTCCCGCTTCCTGGGCCCGTTCGCCGATACGGCGGACGAGGTCGCGGATCCGGGCCCGCTGCTCGGCGAAGGTTCCTCCGGCCGCTGCCGAATCGCCGGAGAGGGGCCGTCGAGTCTCTCACCCGCGCCCTCGCCAACGAGTTGGGCCCTCTCGGGGTACGGGTCAACGCCATCGCCCCCGGCTCGATCGCGACCCCTACCTTCGACCGCGAGTTCCTCGGCCGGATGACCTCCGGGCAGCGCACAGCGTACGAACGCTACGTGGAGAGCGCCTACCCCATGGGCCGCATCGGCCGCATGGAGGAGGTCGCGAACGCCGCCGTGTATCTCGCCTCCGACCAGGCGTCATGGACAACGGGCACCGTGCTCAAGGTGGACGGCGGCCTGACCCTCCGCTAGTACTACTCCGCTAGATCGCGGTCTGGTCTCATAGATTCTCCTGCGGGAGCTCGCCGATGGGTGCCACGGTATGTGAATGCCTGAACGCGCTGAGTGTGTCGGGGCTGTGACCCGCGCGGACC
>NZ_JBDPME010000057.1:0-22821 GCF_039871825.1 Nonomuraea sp. B12E4
CACCGGGGAACTCCTGCGCGAGCTGACCATCGACCCCACCCGCGACTACCAACCCCAGGCAAACCCCAACACGACGAAACCCCCGAACCCGTAGGTTCGAGGGTTTCCGATGTCCTGAGACATCACACTGGAGCAGCTGACAGGAATCGAACCCGCGCTGTCAACTTGGGAACTGCATCGATCACGGCCCGCTGAGGTGCCGAGCTGGACGGGAGACCGGTCCTGAGTGACCGTGTTTGACCCCTCGTACCCCTCTTTATGGCCCGCTAATGGCCCGGCGATCAGCCCGCGATCCAGTGCCTCATGCGCGACGCCCGCACCTGTCCGCCTCATCGGACCGTCCCCAGCATGGGATCGTCAATGGCCACGATTACGGTCTGCAACTCACGGGCATCGCCCGCTCGGAGGTTGGATCCGTTGGTGACAGCGCCAGCTCAGGTAGGCCGAGATCGACGGAGCCTCTTGCGTTTGCTGCGCTTGTTGCGGATACTTCGCTTACAGTGGGGAAGGATAGACACATGGCAGGAACGCAGCTGGCAAGCTCGATCAAACCGGGCAGCCTTGACCAGGAGCAGTCAGAGCGGGCGCTGCATCGCATCAAGGAGTATCTGATGCGACATCCGGAGGAAAAGACCATCGAGGTTGCGGCAGAAGTGGTCGGCGACGACGCTTTGGTCCTCCCGCGCGAAGCCGTGTCGATGCTGGCCTACATTCTTGCTCAGGTCGCCGAAGGGCGAGGCGTGCAGGTGATGCCGTCGCACGCGGAGCTGACGACACAGCAGGCAGCAGCCATGCTGAACGTCTCGCGCCCGTATCTCATCGGTCTATTGGAGGCGGGCGCCATCCCGTACCGGCTGGTCGGCAGGCATCGACGAATCCGGCATGACGACCTCATGGAGTACAAGCGTCAGGACTCGGTCAAGCGCAGAGCAGCGGCCGACGAGCTGAGCGAACTGGGCCAGGAACTGGGACTGTAGTCATGCCTTTTGTCGTGATCTACGACGCCAACGCCCTATTCGGCAACACGCAAAGGGACCTGCTGATCCGGCGGCCGGTCGTGAGTGACCGTGGTTGACCCCTCGTTACCGCCCTTAATGGCCCGCTAATGGCCCGGAGATCAGCCCGCGACCTGGTGTTTCCCGGGTGACGCGCGCACCCCACCCGCCCGATCATCCCCGTCCTCCATCGACCGACCCGAAGGAAGCGGACCAGGGCCACGGGATATTGGCGCCCGAATGCACATCGTCCGCCAGCCATGTGGCACGTAACAGGGCAATTTCGCTTCTGCAAGGCCTTGCCCTTGCCTGCACTATAACGTTCGTGTTATGAACTGGGGAGAGGTGGAGCTGGAACCAGAGGTTGATGAGTGGTTTGACACGCTTGATCAGGAAGACCAGGAAACGGCGGCGTTCTACATCGACCTACTGGCCGCTCGTGGCGTCCTGCTCGACGAGCCCTACACTCGTCAGCTCCGCGGCAAACTACGGGAGCTGCGGTTTCACCTCCACCGAGAGGCAGTGCGGATCACCTACTGGATCGCTCCGGGGAGACGGATCATCATGCTGACGGTGTTCCGCAAGCAGCGAATGCACGAGACTGCCGAGATCGATCGTGCGTGGCGGGCCATACAGCGGTGTATCACTGAGGCGCACACCACTGATGAGGAGTGAGCGGAGTGAGCGAGCGCAGGACTTGGGCCGACAAGAAGTCCGAAATACTGAGTCGCCCCGGTGCCGGAGCGGCCTACGAGGCAGCAAAGATCCGGTTCGAACTGGGCGAGGCTGTGAGGCTGCGGCGTGAGCAACTAGGGCTGACCCAAACTGAACTGGCGGAGCGCACTGGGCTGAAACAGCCGGCCGTAGCACGGTTCGAGGCAGGGGGGACCATGCCGACCATCCCCATGTTGGAGCGCCTGGCAGACGCTCTAGAGATGCGGCTCAGCGTCCAGTTCCAACCGCTGCGCGAGGCTGGCTGATCTCGCTCGAAAGCAGTGTCGGCAGTCACAGCCCGACCGCCGACACTGCGTCGTTAGTTGCGACGGAAGATCGAGAACAGCTCTTGAAACGATCAAAGCCAGGCCGGGAACCATTCCCTCACCTGGTTTTTCTTAGTGAGAGCGGGTGACGGGAATCGAACCCGCGCTGTCAGCTTGGGAACTGCAGGAATCTTGCCTCGTGGGGGCGTTGACCTGGGTCTAAGGCCGGTCGTGAGTGACCGTGGTTGCCCCCTCGTAACCGCCCTTAATGGCCCGCTAATGGCCCGGAGATCAGCCCGCGACCTGGTGTTTCCCGCGCGACGCGCGCCCTGCCCGCCTGATCATCCCGTCTGCCATCGACCCGCCCGAAGGGGAAGCCGGGCCAGTCTTTCGCATCAGGTCAACCGTGTAGCTCGGTGTCACGATATCCCCTTTCCTCACGCGGCAGTGATAGCCCGAAACTCCACTGGCGCCGAGACGTCACCGTGCATCACCACATCGATCTCCAACGCCGCTGCCAACCGCACCATCAGTGGAATCGTCGGCATGTGCGCTCCACCCTCCAAGCGGGAGACTTGCGGCTGCGTCATGCCCGCCCGCTCGGCCAGTTCCGTCTGCGACAGGCCCAACTCGATCCGGCGGTGGTAAACAGCCGCGCCGAGTTCCTGCCCCAGCCGTGCCTCCTCCACCATCGCGGCGTACTCGGGATTCACTTCCTCCCCGGCAAGCCGCTTGGCCTTGATCGTCTTCCACTTGCTATGCCCGACCATCCCTCAGCTCCTTCCCCCATAGATCCGATGCGCGACCCCATGCTCCAAGCCGCCGGCCATGCAATCAACCATCGCCTTGCGGGCGCGCTCCACATCGCGCGGCTGCCTATCTCGCGTCTTGTAGAAGACGGTCAGCAACACCGCCCGGCGACCCTCGTCCAGCCAGTAGGTGAGGCGCACCGAGTGGTGTGCGATATCGAAGCGCAACTCCCACAACCCGTCACCCAAGTCGCGCGCATGACCGTATGTCCTGTCTCGCTTGATGGTTGACACACTGGCCTCGCTTGATGCTTGACACCTTGATCGTTATCTGTGCCTGCTCGTGGCGTTATCGACGCTTCGGGGGAGGCTCAGGTGGCATTGGTGGAGTTGAGCGTCGTGGAGCAGCGCTATCACGCGGTGATCGAGGTGTTGTCCGGAGCGAAGGTCACCGACGTGGCCGGACGGTATGGAGTGTCGCGGCAGTCGGTGCACTCCTGGGTGCGCCGGTATCGAGACGGCGGCCTGGCCGCGCTGGCCGACCGCTCGCATGCGCCGAAGGCCCATCCCATGCAGACCCCGGCCGCTGTGGAGGCGTTGATCTGCGAGCTGCGGCGGGCCCATCCGCGGTGGGGGCCGCGCACGCTGTTGTGGGAGCTGGGGCGACGTGGGGTGGAGCCGTTGCCGTCGCGGGCCAGCATCTACCGGGTGCTGGTGCGCAACGGCCTCGTCGACCCTGTGGCGCGGCGGCGCAGGCGCGAGGATTACCGGCGCTGGGAGCGTCCGGGGCCGATGCAGTTGTGGCAGATGGACATCATGGGCGGGCTGCTGCTGGCCGATGGCAGCGAGGCCAAGCTGATCACCGGGGTGGACGATCATTCCCGGTTCTGTGTGATCGCCTCGGTGGTGGCCCGGCCGACCGGGCGGATGGTGTGCGCGGCGTTCGCCGAGGCGATGCGCGCCTACGGGGTGCCACTGGAGGTGCTGACCGACAACGGCAAGCAGTTCACCGGCCGGTTCGGCGGGCCGAAGGCGGGTGAGGTGCTGTTCGAGCGGGTCTGCCGGGAGAACGGCATCAAACTGCGTCACACCGCGCCCAGGACCCCGACCACCACCGGGCAAGATCGAGCGTTTCCATCAAAGCGTGCGCCGCGAACTACTGGAGCAGGCGCTGCCCTTTGCCTCGATCGAGGCCGCCCAGGCCGAGATGGACGCCTTCGCCGAGCATTACAACACCGCCCGCCCGCATCAGGCGCTGGACATGGCCTTCCCCGCCGACCGGTTCTTCACCGAGCGCAGCGACGACCAGCGCCGGGCCGACGGGGAACTGCCACTGCACCTGCCCGCCGGCCTGACCACGGTGACCGATTCCGCTCCTGAAGCCGCTCCGGCGCCCGCGGATCTTTCGGTTCCGGTCGGCAACAACTGCGATCAGCCCGAACGGCCCGAGCCCGTCCTGACGAGCACGGTCGATCCGCTGTCGCGCCAGGCGATCGAGGTCGATCGGATCGTGCCCGCCTCGGGCAACCTGTCGATCGGCGGCCAGCAGCTCTGGCTCGGCCCCGATCGGGCGGGCCTGCCGATCACCGTGTGGATCAGCACCCAGCGGCTGCACGTGTTCACCACCGGCGGCGGCCGGCTCAAGAGCGTGGCCTCCCGGCTGACCGTCAAGGACCTGGCCGCGCTGCTCGCCTCGGGCCAAGCCCGCCCGGCACCGGACGAGCCCGTCCCCGAACCGCCGATCGAGGCGAGCGCCGTCGAGGTCGACCGGCAGGTCAGCTCGATCGGCACGATCAGCCTGGCCAGTCGGGCCTTGTGCATCGGCGCTCACCTGGCCGGCCGACGCGTCATTGTGCGCCTGGACGGCATCACCGCCCGCGTCATGGACGAGGATCGCCTGCTGCTGCGCGCCGTGCCCTGCCCGCTCCCGCTCGCCG
Organism: Nonomuraea sp. B12E4; assembly: GCF_039871825.1. Taxonomy (NCBI): domain Bacteria; kingdom Bacillati; phylum Actinomycetota; class Actinomycetes; order Streptosporangiales; family Streptosporangiaceae; genus Nonomuraea; species Nonomuraea sp. B12E4. The sequence continues at coordinate 4,662 of NZ_JBDPME010000057.1, forward strand.
AGTGCGTCACCCTGCGCAACGCCCGCCCCGCCGGGCCACCGCCCGGCGCTCCGACCGAGCCCGTCACCGTTCAACGGGTGGTCTGCAGCCGCGGCCACTTCCAGGTCGTCGGGCAGAAGATCCAGGTCGGCCGGGTCCACGCCCGCAAGATCCTCGACGTGACCGTGGACGACACCCACATCACCATCCGCGACAACGGCGAACCCATCCGCGTCGTGCCCCGGACCACCACCCAGGAGGTCACCCGGATCAAGTCCCAGGCGCATACTAAGAAGCGAAAGATCGGCTAGGAGTGTCAAGCATCATCCGATGCCAAAGCGTCAAGCATCAAGTGAGACCAGACATCCGGTCGAACACCACGGCCTTGCGGGTCTCGGCGATGAGTTCCACGAGGTCGGCTACGAGCTTGGGGCTTGCGGCGATCGTCGCATGGGCGGTCATGCTGTGCGGGCTGCCGTCGAGATCGACCACCGCTGCTCCGGCCTCTCGGGCGATGATGACCCCTGCTGCGGTATCCCACGGGTTGTTGCTGAGCATGATGTTGGCGTCGATCCTGCCGTCCGCCACCCACGCGAGATCGATCGCGGCTGAGCCGAACATTCGGAGGCGCTGGACGCGAGCAGCGAGTTCTTGGGTTAGAGCAAGCCGCGGCCGGTTCCGCTCATCGGCATTCTCCCCTACGGCATAGTCACCGATCGCCACGATCGCACTCTGCAACTCGCGGGCCTCACTCACCTGGATGACAGATCCGTTGGCGGAAGCGCCAACATTCTCGGCCGCCGAATAGCGGAGACCGAGGAACGGCAGATCAATGACGCCGAGAGTGGGCGTGTCCTTTTCAATCAGGCCCAGGGAGACGCCGCAGAGCGGGATGCCGTGCAGGAAGTTGGCTGTTCCGTCCACGGGGTCCAGCGCCCACATCAGGCCGCCGCCCGAGTGGATGACGCCTTCTTCTTCGCCAAGAAATCCGATCTCTGGCGTCTCGCGGGCCAGAAACTCCCGTACGGCATGCTCGACGGCGTAATCCACCTCGGTAGCCATATCCCGGTCCCCCTTGGCGGTGATGACGCCAGGAGCCTTGGTTCGGATGATGTCGCTGGCGATCGAGACGGCTCGTTCGGCGATGGGGAGAAGAGTTCGGGCGTCGATGGTCATACGGGTTTGCTCCGCTCCCACATATCCCTGAACACCTGGTCGAAGATGGGGAACAGCCCCTCTGCGGCGGTGTTGTCCGTCATCACAAAGGTAGGTGAATCCACTCCGCGTACCCGCGGTAGGTACGGCTGGACCACACACAACGCCCGGTCCACGATGATCAGATTGAATCGGATCGTCTCGTCGTAGACGTGGAGTTCAAGGCGCTGGGCCGACGTGGTGTCGAGCCGATCGCGCAGCGGCCAAGGGCGGTCCGATACGCCGCAGCGGCTTCAACACCCGCACACGATGGGTGGACGTCGTCTCGGAGATGGGCCTGTCAGGGCTCCACTCCCACGATCTGAGGCACACGGGCAACATGCTGGCCGCCGAGTCCGGCGCGGGCCTGAAGGACCTCATGGCTCGCATGGGACACGACAACGTACGGGCAGCCATGATCTACCAGCACGCAGTCAGGGGAGCCGACGAGGCGATCACCAACGCCATCGAGCGGCAACTCGGGGCACGTGACGATGACGACGACGAGGGCACGACGGGCGCGCTGGTCCCGGCAGGGTGATCAGGAGCTAATGGCCCGTTAATGGCCCGCGAAGATCGAAGAACTCCGGAAACAATCAAGGCCCGGGTCGGGATTCATGTCCCTACCTGGGCCTCAGCATGAGAGCGGGTGACGGGAATCGAACCCGCGCTGTCAGCTTGGGAAGCTGATGTTCTGCCATTGAACTACACCCGCGTGCGACTCGAAGTCGCGTCCCCCACACTGTAGCGGAAACTTGGCCCACATCAGCAATCCCGAGGTCCCAGAGTTCCCGTGCTGACGGTAGGTTGCTCTCCGTGTTGCTATCTGATCGGGACATCCTCGCCGAGATCGACTCCGGGCGGCTCGCGCTCGATCCGTTCCATCCGGAGATGATTCAGCCGTCCAGTATCGACGTGCGGCTCGATCGGTTCTTCCGGGTGTTTGAGAACCATCGCTACCCGCACATCGATCCCTCGGTGGAGCAGCCGGATCTGACGCGGATGGTCGAGCCTGCCGGGGAGGACCCGTTCATCCTGCATCCAGGGGAGTTCGTGCTGGCGTCCACCTATGAGGTGATCACGCTGCCGGACGATCTCGCCTCGCGGCTGGAGGGGAAGAGTTCGCTGGGGCGGCTGGGGTTGTTGACGCACTCCACGGCGGGGTTCATCGATCCGGGGTTCAGCGGGCACGTCACGTTGGAGTTGTCCAACGTGGCGACGTTGCCGATCAAGCTCTGGCCGGGGATGAAGATCGGGCAGTTGTGTGTGTTCCGGCTCAGTTCGCCGGCTGAGCATCCGTATGGGTCCGACAAGTACGGGTCGCGGTATCAGGGGCAGCGTGGGCCCACGCCGTCTCGGTCGTTCAGGAACTTTCACCGGACCAAGATCTGAGTGATGTGATTCGCAACCCCGGGGGGCTTTGTGGGGTTTCTCCCGGGGTGGGGGTCCATCGTGGCGGTGGCTTTCCCGGGGGCGGGGGCTCACCATGGCGGCGACTTCTCGGGGGGCGAGGGTCCCCAAAAGCGGTGGTTCCCCCAAAAGCGGTGGTTCCCCCGGGGGCGGGGTCCACCCAGGCGGTGGCTTCCCTGGGCCGGGTGGAGGTGGGTGGCCTTGACCTCGGGGGTGGTCAGGCGGGTGGGTGGGGATGGTGGCTTGGCCCTGCGGTGGGGGGCGGTGGCCTGCGCGTCGGGGGTCGTAGGTAAAAATGCGGTGGGTTGTGTGGCGGGCGCTGGGGTGCGCGGTGGTGGATTTGGGGGCGATTACCTCGGTTGATTACTCAGCGTTATTAGGGGCAATGCCGAGGGGCGGGTACGGGAAGTACGGCCAGGTCGGGGATTCTGGAGAAAATGGGGGGCACCATACACCTAGCTGCGGTGTCGTATGACATACGTAGGGTAGCCAGAAGGAGAAGAAGACATGAAGTTCGCATTTCTCCTGGTAACCCGTACCCTCTTGCACGGACCATCCCCGCACATCTGGAGAACGACGTGCGCCTGCGTCTCACGCCACGTGAGGACAGCTACTACGACCTGTTCGCCGACTCCGCGAACAACCTGGTCACGGCATCCCGCCTGCTGGTAGAGATCATCAGCGAGGGATCGGACAGGGATGCCCTGGCCGAGAAAATGCGCGCTTGCGAGCACGCCGGTGATGAACGTACCCATGCGATCATGAACCGGCTCAATGAGAGCTTCATCACTCCGTTCGACCGCGAGGACATCTACCGGCTGGCCTCCAACCTCGACGACGTGATGGACGCCATGGAGGCGGCTTCCGACCTCATCGTTCTGTACCAGATCGACCACCTGCCCAAGGACGTCGTACGGCAGGTCGAAGTGCTGGAGCGGGCCGCCGAGCTGACCGCGGAGGCCATGCCGCGGCTACGGTCGATGAAGAACCTCAACGAATACTGGATCGAGGTCAACCGCCTGGAGAACCAGGGTGACCAGGTCTACCGGAGGCTGCTGGCCAAGCTGTTCAGCGGCGAGTACGACGCCCTCACGGTGATGAAGATGAAGGAGGTCGTCGACGCGCTGGAAGAGGCGGCCGACGCCTTCGAGCACGTGGCCAACACCGTCGAGTCCATCGCGGTCAAGGAAAGCTAGGACCTCGTGGACCTCACGCTCGGCCTCGTCATCGGCGTGGTCGTCATCGCCCTGGCGTTCGACTACACCAACGGGTTCCACGACGCCGCGAACGCCATCGCCACCTCCGTCTCGACTCGGGCGCTCACTCCCAGGGCCGCGTTGTTCATGGCCGCGGCCATGAACTTCATCGGCGCCCACCTGGGCACCCAGGTGGCGGAGACGGTGGGCAAAGGGATCGTCGACGCTCCGGACGGGTCACACGGCCTGGTCGTCGTGGCCGCGGCGCTCATCGGCGCGATCGCCTGGAACCTGATCACCTGGTATTTCGGCCTTCCCTCCTCCTCCAGCCACGCGCTCATCGGCGGGCTCGTGGGCTCGGCGCTGGCCTCGGCGAGCATCGTGCACTGGGACGGGGTCATCGCGAAGGTCGTCATCCCGATGGTGCTGTCGCCGCTGATCGGATTCACGCTGGCCGCCGTGATCATGATCGCAATCTACTGGATCTTTCGCAACAGCCAGCCGGGCAGGACCAGCCGGGGCTTCCGCTACGCGCAGACCGTCTCCGCCGCGGCGATGGCGCTCGGGCACGGGCTGCAGGACGCGCAGAAGACCATGGGGGTCATCTTCCTGGCACTCGTGGTCGGCGGGTTCGCCAAGCCGGGCGACGGCATCCCGCAGTGGGTCATCCTGGCCGCCGCCGGGGCGATCTCGCTCGGGACGTACTCGGGTGGCTGGCGGATCATGCGTACGCTCGGGCGGCGCATCATCGCGCTCGACCCGCCGCAGGGGTTCGCCGCGGAGTCGGCGGCGGCGACCGTGCTGTACGCGGCGGCCATCCAGTTCGGGGCACCGATCTCCACGACGCACACGATCACCTCGGCGATCATGGGCGTGGGGGCCACCAAGCGGCTCAGCGCCGTTCGGTGGGGGGTCGCGGGGAACATCGTGACCGCCTGGATCCTCACCATTCCGGCGGCCGCATTCGTGGCCGCCGTCTTCTACTTCATCCTCCACTGGCTCGTGGAGTAGCCCATCCTCGAACGCTTCACTCCCCCGTTGGGGCGTACATCACGTCCACGTCCCAGCGGTTGAAGCCGAGGGACTCATACAGTCTGATCGCCGCCGTGTTGGCCTCGTCCACGTACAGCATCGCCTGGGCGAGGCCGCGTGCGCGCAGGTGGGCCAGGCCGGCCAGGGTCAGTGCCTTGCCCAGGCCGGTGCCCTGCTGGGAGGGGTCCACGCCGACGACGTACACCTCCCCCAGGGGCTCGTGGCCGTGGTCGGAGGAGCCGTGGATCTTCGTCCAGTGGAAGCCGGCGAGCTTCTCGCCGCGGAAGGCCAGGAAGAAGCCCTCGGCGTCGAACCAGGGCTCCTCCTCGCGCCGGAGCAGGTCCTCCATCGTCCAGGCGCCCTGCTCCGGGTGGTGGGCGAAGGCCGCGGCGTTGACCTTGAGCCACGCCTCCTCGTCCCGGCCGGGCAGGAAGGCGCGCAGCCGCACCCCTGGCGGCAGGACGAACGGCGCCAGCGGGGCGAACAGGGAGCGGCGCATCTGCCAGAGCGAGCGCACCCGTTCGAAGCCGAACCTGGCCGCGAGCACGCCCGCGCCCGTGTGATCGCCGTGGGCCCACAGACGCGGCCTGCCGCCGGCCAGGTCCATGACCGATCTCAGGAGGTGGGTGCCGTGGCCCTGGCGGCGGTGGGAGGGGTGGATGACGAGCTCGACGCTCGGCCCCTCGACCTCGTCGGTGGGGTCGACATGGGCGTATCCGGCTAGATTTACGCCGGAATACAGCAGCAGCGAGCGAGCCTGCGCGTCGCCGCCGTAGCGGAGGTGTAGCATCACGTGCTCGTTGAGCGGGCGGACGCCGTCAGCCTCCGTCGCCGCCTCGACCAGCTCAAGCACGTCGGCGATCTCCTGGTCATCAAGCCGTTCTCGAACCTTCACGCGCACACTCACAGAACGAACTCTAGGCGTATGACTGGCAAATAACGCCATGTGACTGCCCGGCAAATCGTTACCTTTGCGACATTGGTTGCATGGCTTACCGCCGTAACGTCTCCGCCATGACGTCTCGTTCCATTGTCCGGCTGACTCTGGCCGGAGCAGTAGCCGCGGGTGCGGTCATGCTCGCCACCCTCCCCGCGGACGCCAGCAAGGCTGCCCCGAAGACGGTTCCCGTCCGGCTGCTCGCGCTCAACGACTTCCACGGCAACCTCGAGCCCCCGACCGGATCTTCCGGCCGCATGGTGGACGAGCACGGCAACACCGTCGACGCCGGCGGGGCCGCCTACGTGGCCGCGCACATGAAGGCGCTGACCGACCGGAACACCATCGCCGTGGCCCAGGGCGACCTCATCGGGGCGACGCCGCTGATCTCGGCCGCGTACCACGACGAGCCGTCGGTCGAGTTCATGGGCAAGCTGGGGCTCAAGGTGGCCGCGGTGGGCAACCACGAGTTCGACGAGGGCTATTCCGAGCTGCGGCGGATCATGAAGGGCGGCTGCCACCCGGTGGACGGGTGCTCGCCCGCGGGTCCGTGGAAGGGCGCGAAGTTCGACTATGTCGGGGCGAACGTGCTCTTCAAGAACCCGGACGAGCGCACCGACGCGCTCGCCGCGCTCGGGCAGGACAAGCTCGGACAGGACAAGAAGGTCAAGAAGCTCCTGTCCGACTGGGGCGTGCCCGCGCTGCCGCCGGTCTCCATCAAGTGGATGAACGGGATGCCGATCGGGTTCATCGGGCTCGTCACGCAGACCACGCCGAGCATCGTCACGGGCGAGGGGATCAAGGACCTCAAGTTCGTGGACGAGGTCAAGGCCGCGAACGTCGCCTCCAAGCTGCTCAAGCTGCTGGGGGTGCGGGCGCAGGTCGTGCTGGTGCACGAGGGTGACCAGGCCCCCGCCAACCAGTCGCCGGACGCCTGCGGCGCGACCCCGGGGGCGGGCAACCGCATCGCCACCCAGGTGGACCCCGAGGTCGACATCGTGCTGAGCGGGCACTCGCACCAGGCGTACGTGTGCACGGTCAAGGATCCGGCGGGTCACGATCGCCTGTTCTCGCAGGGTGGCTCGTTCGGGCGGGTCATCACGCAGGTGGACATGAAGGTGAACGTCAAGTCGCGGGACATCGACCGCGCCTCGGTGGTGGCGGACAACCAGGTGGTGACCAGGACGGTAACCCCGGATCCCGAAATTTCGGCGTTCGTACAGACGTGGAAGGACCGCGTCGCGTCCGTCGCCAACAAGCAGGTCGGCACGATCAGCGCCGACATCACTAACGCGGCCGCGCCGTCCGGCGAGTCGCCGCTGGGTGACCTCATCGCCGACGCCCAGCTCGCCGCCACGAAGGCCGGGGGCAACGCCCAGATCGCACTGATGAACCCGGGCGGGATCCGGGCCACGCTGACGTACGCGGGGTCCCCGGCCGGGGAGGGCGACGGCGTCGTCACGTACGGGGAGGCGTTCACCGTGCAGCCGTTCAACAACCTCATGCAGGTCGTCACGCTGACCGGCGCGCAGCTCAAGACGGTGCTGGAGCAGCAGTTCACCGGCGGGCCGAACAACCAGACGTTCACCAAGATCCTGCAGCCCTCGGCGAACTTCACCTACACCTACAACCGCGGCGCCGCCTGGGGCTCCAAGGTGTCGGACATGAAGATCGACGGGGCGCCGGTGACGGACACCCAGTCCATCCGGGTCGCGGCGAACAACTTCCTGGTCGGCGGCGGCGACGCCTTCCTCGCCTTCCAGGACGGCACGGAGCTGTGGAGCGGCCCGCTGGACATCGACGCCTTCGTCGACCACCTCGGCAAGAACACCCCGATCGCCCCGCCCGCCACCAACCGCATCACCGCCGTCGGCTGACCCAAACATCCATCTCGTACGGCGGGGCCAACATCACACCAACCACCGCACAGGGCTGAGGACCCTCCAGGGAGACGCTCTCTGACCCTGTGCGGGGCTGGCCGCCGTAACGGCGAAACGTTCACCGGCGGGCGGCCCCACCCGCCACAGCGCTTCCCACACACCCGAACCCGCCCGTCTCAATGCTTCCAGGCCAGCCACTTGCGTTCGATTTCCGTTTGTAGGTCCACCCCGTGGTGGTGGGCCATGAGGACCACGTGGCACAGCACGTCGGCCAGCTCCGCTCGGAAGTTGGTGTCCAGCTCGGCCGCCGAATGGCCCTTGGTGCGGGCTCGGCCGCTGCGCATCAGGAACGCCTGGGTCAGCTCGCCCATCTCCTCCTGGAGCTTGAGCAGGAACCAGGTGTCGTCGCGTTCGATGCCCAGCTTCGCCGCGTAGCGGCTGGAGATGGATTCGATCTCGAGGGCAAGCCGGCGTAGATCCATGCGAGCAGCATAGGAATCCCCACCGACGATTCTCGTCGCCGAAGGCACATCATCCGTCACCCAACGCAACGATCACGCGCGGCGGGATGACCCACCAGGAGACGCGGGCACCGTCATGCGGCAGTCGGGTTGCGTGGGTCGCGGTCAGGCGGGAGTGGGGACCTGCGGGAGCGGTAGGTGCGGTAGAGGTCCCAGGTGGCGGCCGACAGGGCGATGAAGATCGAGACGAGCACCACCGACAGCCCGTGCCGGAACGCCGTGTCCCAGCCCTCCCCCAGTGAGCCGAAGAACGTCGAGCCCGCCGCCGCGATCCCGATGGCCGACCCCAGCCGCTGCCCGGTCTGCAGCACCCCCGCCGCGCTCCCCCCGCCCTCGGGCGGCACCTCGGACAGGGTGATCGCCTGGTTGGGGGAGATCACCAGGCCGCTGCCCACCCCCGCCACCAGCAGCGGCAGCGCGGTCGCCAGCCCCACCCCGTATCCGGGCACCAGGGCGGTGGCCCACATCGTCGCCGCGAGCCCCACGATCACCGTGGTCAGCCCGAACGCCACCAACCACCGCCCCATCCGCGCCACCAGTCGCCCGCCGATCATGGCGGCCGTGGCCGAGCCGAGCGCGAACGGCGTGATCGAGAGCCCGGCCAACAGCGGGCTGTATCCGACCCCGCTCTGCAGGTAGAGCGTGAAGATGAAGAAGATCCCCGTGAACCCGGAGAAGTAGAAGAACGCGATGGCCGTCCCCAGCCGGTACGAGCGCTTGCCGAACAGCGCCAGGTCGACCAGCGGGTCCCGCCCGTAGAACCGCTCCCACGCCACGAACCCGGCCAGCACCACCAGCGCGCCGGGAACGAGCAACCACTTGCCCGCCCCCTCCCACTGGTTCCGCTGGATGAACGGCAGCAGCAGACTGGCCACCCCCACGCCCAGCAGCACCACGCCCAGCGGGTCCATGCTCGGGTGCCGTTGGCGCACGGCCTGCGGCGCCGGCAGCAGCTTCCGGGCCAGCGGCAGCAGCACCAGCCCGATCGGCACGTTCACCAGGAACACAAATCGCCACCCGTGATCGGCGCCGAACGCGGTGACCAGCGTCCCGCCGAGCAACGGCCCGGCGGCCGTGGACACGCCGATGGTGGCCCCGAGGGCGCCGAACGCCCGGCCCCGCTCGTATCCCTGGAACATCTGCTGGATCAGCCCCGAGACCTGGGGATTCAGCATCCCGGCCGCCAAGCCCTGCACGAGCCTGGCCACGATCAGCACGTGGATCGACGGGGCGAGCCCGCACGCGGCGCTGGAGAGCGTGAAAAGCGTCACTCCCCACATGAAGACCGTCCGCCGGCTCCGCGCGTCCCCCAGCCGCCCGGCCGGGATCAGCAGGAGTCCGAACGTGAGCGCGTACCCGGACACGGTCCACTGCAGCCCGTCGTCCGACGCGCCCAGGGCGGAGCGGATCGACGGCAGGGCCACGTTGACGATGCTCACGTCCAGCCCCGTCATGAACGCCGCCGTCAGGCACACGGCCAGTGCGCGCTTCCGCGTGTCCACCTTGGACGCCCCCGTCACGGCAACCTCTCCGTCTCTCCTCCTCACCGCACCACGGCAGCAGAAGACGGTACGACTACCGCATGGCGCTCATGATGCCCACCAAGTCATGAAATATAAGCCTCTAATCATTTCTTTGCCCCAGTGGCCCCCACCATTCCGCCTCCACCCCCCAGGGTTCACTTCATCACTAAACAGCCCAACAGTGCAGTAAATGTTCTTGTCTGCACCAAATCCGGGTAACGTCCCTGCATGGACACGATGGCCGTCGAACAGAACGGCATTAACGCCGTCCCCGCCGCCGAGCGGCGCGGGCGGCCGAGCGATCTCTTCTGGCCCTGGGCGGGCGCCAACCTGTCGCTGTTCGGGGTCGCGTTCGGCGTGTACATCGTCGGGCTCGGGCTGGGCGTGGTGCCGGCGATCATCGTCGGGATCATCGGGTACGTGCTGTCGTTCCTGCTGGTCGGGCTGGTCGCGATCGGCGGCGCCAGGTCCGGGGTGCCGACGATGACGCTGGGGCGGGCGCCGTTCGGGTACCAGGGCAACAAGCTGCCCGCCGCCTTCTCCTACATCTCCAACGTCGGCTGGGAGATCGTGCTGGTCACGCTCTCCGCGCAGAGCGGGGCCGCCATCCTCGGCCGGATCGCGCCGGGCATCCCGGCCACCACGGCCACCGCCGTCTGTTTCGCCGTCGCGGCGGTGGTGGTGATCACGATCGGTGTGTACGGGCACGCGATGATCATGGTGGTGCAGCGGTACCTGACGTACGCGTTCGTCGTGCTCACCGTCGTCTACATGATCCTCATGGCGCCGAGGCTCGGCGGGGACCTGGAGACCACGGCTGGGCCCGGTGGCTGGGTGGGCGGGGTGATCTTCGCCATGACCCTGCTCGGGCTCGGCTGGGTCAACTGCGGGGCCGACTACTCCCGATACCTGCCGGCCGGGTCGCGCGGACGGTCCGTGGCGTGGTGGACGACGCTCGGGGGCGCGCTGCCGCCGATCGTCCTGCTCGTGTTCGGGGTGCTGCTGGCGGGCGGGGATCCGGAACTGGCCGGCGCGGCGGCGGGTGATCCGGTGGCGGCGCTGGCCGGGGCGTTGCCGACGTGGTTCCTGCTGCCATACCTGCTGACCGCCATCGGCGGGTTCCTGGCCGGGGCGATCATGGACATCTACTCGTCGGGGCTGTCGATGCTGGCGCTCGGCGTGCCGGTCAGGCGGCACTACGCGGTGCTGATCGACGGCGTGCTCATGGTGCTGGGCGGCTACTACCTGCTGTTCGTCTCCACCAGCTTCCTCGCCACCTTCCAGGCGTTCCTGGCGATCGTCGGCGTGGTGATGGCGGCCTGGGTCGCGATCTTCCTGGTGGACATGTGGCGGTTGCGGGCCGACGGCCGGTCCTACGACGAGCGCCTGCTCCGGCCGGGTGGACCCGCCCTCCACTGGCCGGGGCTGGTGTCGCTGGTGGTGGCCTCGATCGTGGGACTCGGACTGATCACCTCGGCCGACGCCAACATCGCCAAGGTCCTCGGCTTCCTGATGAGCGACGAACTGGCGGACGGCACGTTCGGGGCCGCGAACATCGGGGTGGTGGTCGCCCTCGTACTGGCAGGTGCCCTGTACTTCGCCCTCACCACCTTCACCCGCCGCCGACCCACCACCCACTGACCCTCACGCCGCTTACCCGCATTCACGCATCCAGGACCCGCGCTGGAGGCAGAGCACGTCACCGCGGCCTTCGTGGCCCTCCGGGTAACGCCGGAGGCGGGTCACGGGCCGGGATGGAAGTGAGGGCGCCAACGCACGTCACCCGTTGCCGGCCCGACAGCCGCCACACGTCCACCCACCACCGAACCGGCACCCGTCAACCACCCGACCCTCTGTCCTCCGGGGTGTCTCGCGTGTCGGCGTGCCGTTTGTTACTGTTCGTGATTGATGCTGGACATTCCGTTGCGGCTGTTGCGGTGGGCGGTGCACGTGACCACCTGCGGGCTGCTGGTGATCGCCGTGATCGCCGTGCTGGGCGAGGACCGCGTGGCCGAGGCCGTGGGTGGGCTGGCGCTCGGGCTGGTCTACGCCGTGGGCCCGGCGATCAGGTGGCCGTGGGTCCGAGGCGCCTGGCTGGTCGCCGTGACGGACGGATGGATGGCGCTGGCCATGGTGGCGCCGCCGTTCGTGTGGCTGGCCTTGCCGTTGTTGTTCGTCTACCTGGATCTGTTGCCGTTGTGGCTGGCGATGTTCGGGGTGACCGTGCTGACGTCGGCGGCGATCCTTGCGGCGGCCTGGCACGCGGGCGGGGTGTCGGTGCCGCTGGTGGTGGGGCCCGGTGTCGGAGCCGTGGTGATGACGCTGCTGGCGCTGGTCTGCAAGTCGCTGAGCGCCGCGGGACACTCCGACAGACAACCCAGCCAAGCGGTCGACGCGTAGCCCATCCCCCGAGGCAAAGGCAGGAAGTCCCCGGGGGCAAGAAAGGCCCCCGGGCGGGGGCACGGTCCTCGTCGGTCAGGCTGTCACGATGGCGAAGTCGGGTCGTGGGCGGTCGAGCAGGGCGATCAGCCGTTGCAGGGCCGCCGTGCTCCCCACCCGTTCCACCCCCTCCACGCCCTTGCCCGCCAGCAGCCCGATGAGCTGGGCCTTCGTCAGTTTCAGGGTCAGGTCCGCGCTCTCGTCCAGCGGGTTCATCTGGTGGATCAGCGCGCCGTTGGACAGCGTCGTACGGTGCCGCTCCCGCAGGTCGGTCACGTACCAGTCGATGGACAGCCGGTCATGCCAGGCGCGCGGCCCGTCGAGACGGATGGCGATCGAGTCGAAGATCTGCTCCACGGTCAGCGCGGCGAGGAAGTCGGGCGGGGCGGCGTCCGCGGCCACCGGCACGATGCCGTCGGCCAGTTCCAGGGCGCCCATGAGGTAGAAGTTGCGCCAGGTGCCGTTCTCGGCGCCGTGGCCGAGGCGGGTGTAGACCTCGGCGAGCAGGTCGCGTGCCTCCTTGTTTCCCTCGTCGGCGAAGACGGCGTGGTTGAGCAGTTGGGCGGCGAAGCGCAGGTCGTTCTCGTCGATGTAGCGCCGGGCGAACGCCACCACCGCCGCTCCCCCGCCCAGGCACTCCACGTAGCGGATCGCGCTCTCCCGCGGCGGGTGCTCCCACAGGTGGGCAGGGTTGCCGTCGAACCAGCCCAGGTAGCGCTGGTAGACGGCCTTGGCGTTGTGACCGGCCGAGCCGTGGTAGCCGCGCAGGTGCCAGCACCGCTCCAATTCGGGCGGAAGGCGTAGCGTCTCGGCGATCTCGGGGCCTGTCAGGCCCCTGTTGAGCAGGCGCAGGGTCTGGTCGTGCAGGTAGGCGTACAGGTCGCGGTGCTGGGTGAGGAAGCGCACGATGTGGTCGCGGCCCCACAGGGGCCAGTGGTGTGCGGCACAGGCCACGTCGGCGCGTCCGCCGAACAGCGCGACGGCCTCGGTCAGGTGGCGCACCCACGCGCGGGCGTCGCGGACGGATGCGCCGCCCAGCGGCAGGAGGCTGTGCTGGGCGCGGCCGGCGCTGTCTGCCAGGCACAGGGCGCGGCGGTCCGGGAAGAGCAGGCTGAGCTCCGCGAGGGCACCGCGGTGGAAGACGATCCGCACGCCGTCGATCCGCTCCTCCTGGCCGCTGGAGGTGACCTCGATGGTGGGCGGAATGAGCGACGTGGTTCCGGTGGAGGCGGCCAGGCCCAGGCCGCAGCCGAGTTGCCCCTCGGAGGAGCGCGACAGGGCAAGTCCGTACTGGTAGACGGAGCGGCGGGCCATGGCGGGGGCCGCGTAGAGGTGCTCCGCGACCGCGTGGTCCATGAAACCGGCGGCGGCCACGATCGGCACGCCGCCGTCGGTGACGCCGCGGGCGCCGCCGTAGTGGCCGGCGTTCGCGCTCGTGTAGACGACGCCGGTGATGGGGCGGTCGCCGCGGTGGGCGCGGTAGAGCTTGAACGCGGCGGCGGCGCACTCGGTGGAGAGCAGGGGGTCGAGCACGAGCACGCCGCGCTCGCCCTCGACCAGGGTCATATTCGCCAGGTCCAGGCCGCGTACCTGGTAGACGCCGTCGCAGACCTCGTACAGGCCGTGTCTGGCGGAAAGCTGGGCCTGCCGCCAGAGGCTGGGATGGGCCGTGTCGGGGCAGTCGTCCCGGAGGAATCCGTAGGAGTCATCCCAGACCACCCTGCCGTCGGCGGTCTTGATCACGGTCGGGTCGAGCTTCGCCAGGAAGCCGCGGTCCGCGTCCTCGAAGTCGCGCTTGTCGCCGAATGGAAGATCTGCCATGTCGAGCGGCATGCCCGGTATTCGACCCGCAAAGCCCAATAAAAGCCCCTTTTAGCATGAATCTCGGGCAATAGGGACAGACGCCAGAGCGCCGGCAGCCGGACCCGCTCGTCCGGAGCGTGGATGCGGTCGCCGGGCAGCGTCAAGCGGGCCGGTGAGTGGTCGGGTTTACTAAGGGACCATGCGAGCTTGTGTGTTCGACCTCGATGGTGTGCTGGTGGACTCCGAACCGGTCTGGGAGGAGGTGCGGCGGGCGTTCGTCGCCGAACACGGCGGGACCTGGCAGCCGGACACCCAGTCCAGGCTCATGGGCATGAGCACCGCGGAGTGGGCCGCGTACCTGCGTTCGCTGGGAGTGGGGATGCCGGCCGGCGAGATCGCCCGCGCCGTGGTGGAGCGGATGGCCGCCCGCTACCGTGCCGGGGTGCCGCTGATGCCGGGCGCGGTGGAGACGGTCAGGCGAATGTCCGGCCAGGTCACACTGGGTCTGGCCAGCTCGTCCCCCCGTACGCTGATCGACGCGGTGCTGGCCGAGGCTGAGCTGGTGGAGTGCTTCGCGGCCACCGTGTCCACCGAGGAGGTCCCGCGTGGCAAGCCCGCCCCCGACGGCTACCTGGAGGCGGCCCGGCGGCTGGCGGTCGATCCCGGCGAGTGCGTGGCGGTCGAGGACTCCAGCAACGGGTTGCGCTCCGCGCACGCGGCGGGCATGCGCGTGGTCGCCATCCCCCACCCGCGCTACCCTCCGGCCCCGGACGCCCTCGCCCTGGCCTGGCGAGTCGTTCCCGACCTCGACGCGCTTACCGTGGAGACCCTCTCGTGACATTGTGATGCCGGTGACTATGCTTACTGAATCGTGCGAGACATCACGGTATTCAGCGGCAGCGCCCACCCTTACCTGGCCGAGGAGATCTGCAAACACCTCGGCACACCTCTCCACCCAGTGCAGGTCAACCGCTTCGCCAACGACGTTCTCGAAGTCCAGCTCCAGGCCAACTGCCGGGAGCGCGACGTGTTCCTCATCCAGCCCTTGGTGCCGCCCGTGCAGGAGCACCTGGTCGAGCTGCTGCTGATGCTCGACGCGGCTCGCGGCGCGTCCGCCGCCCGCACGACCGTCGTGCTTCCGCACTACGCCTACGCACGGAGCGACAAAAAGGACGCTCCGCGCATCTCGATCGGCGGGCGGCTGGTCGCCGACCTGATGGTGGCCGCCGGCGCCAGCCGGGTGCTGGCGATGACGCTGCACTCACCGCAGGTGCACGGCTTCTTCAGCGTGCCGGTCGACCACCTGCACGCCCTGCGCGAGCTGGCCGCGCACTTCAACCGGTACGACCTGTCGAACACGGTCGTCGTCTCCCCCGACCTCGGCAACGCCAAGGAGGCCGCCCACTTCGCCCGCCTGCTCGGCACAGACGTCGCGATGGGCGCCAAGCAGCGCTTCGCGGATGACCGGGTGGTGATCAGCTCCGTGATCGGCGACGTGAAGGGCAAGGACGTGATCATCCTGGACGACGAGATCGCCAAGGGCAGCACGGTCCTGGAGCTGCTCGACCGGCTGAGCGAGCAGCAGGTCCGCTCGGTACGGGTGGCGTGCACGCACGGGCTGTTCGCGAGCGGGGCGATCGAGCGGTTGAGGGCGCGGCCCGAGGTCGAGGAGATCGTCTGCACCAACACCGTGCCGCCCCCCGCCCACGCCGATGACAAGCTCACCGTGCTGTCGATCGCGCCCGCCCTGGCCGAGGCCATGCGCCGCATCCACGACGGCGAGTCGGTGAGCGCCCTGTTCAGTACATCCTGACGATCTGCGCGGTGACCCGCCGCCCCTGGTGAGAGGCCAGGAACGTGATCACCTCGGCCACGTCCTCCGGCCGGCCCACGGATCGCAGGGGGGTGCTGGTGGTGGCCAGCTTCTCCACCTCATCGTTGATCCAGCCGGTGTCGGTGATGGGCGGGTGGATCATGTTGGCGGTGATGCCGTACCTGCCGAGTTCGTGCGCGGCGGACATCGTGTAGTTCTCCTGGGCCGCCTTGGCCGCGCCGTAGGACACCTCGGAGGGGAAGCCCTGCGGGCTGCCGGAGGTGAGGCCGATGATCCGGCCCCAGTCCGCGCCGCGCTCGATGTGCCTGTGCGCGAACTCGGAGATCAGCAGGGCGGGCGCCCGTACGTCCACCGCGAACAGCCGCTCGTGCGACTCGGCGTCCACGGGCCTGAGCGGGCGGCCGAAACCGTCGCGCTCCTGCGCGGCGAAGGTGTCGCTGAGCCAGCCGCTGGCATTGTTGACCAGGATCTGCACCGGGCCGAGCACCCGTTCCGCCTGGTCGAACAGATCCTGAGGGGTCGCCGGGTCGGCGAGGTCGGCCTCCACGGCCTCGGCTGTGCCGCCCGCCGCGCGGATGCGCCCCACCACGTCGCCCGCGTCCGCACCACGGGCCCGGTCGTATTCGGGCGTGTAGGCGGGTTCGTTCAGCGCGGGCAGGCGCTTGTAGGTCAAAAAGACCGCGACACCTTCGGCGGCCAGGGCCGTCGCGGCGGCCGCGCCTATGCCCTGGTTGGCGCCGGTGACCAGCGCGACTTTCCCTGTCAGGCGTGTATCGATCATAGTGGCCATCATGCACGCAGCGACGGAGCGCCTGCTAAGGCGATTTCTCGAAGGCGTCGAGCCGGCCGTTCCCCTGGTGGCGCTGTGGGCGCACGGCTCGCTCGGAGCCGGCGACTACCAGGAGGGCCGCAGCGACCTGGACCTCGTCGCGATCGTCGACTCGCCCGTGACGATGGAGCAGTGGCGCCGGATCAAGGCCCTGCACCGCTCGCTCGACCTGCCGCTGGCCGACCGGCTGCACTGCTCCTACATGGCCAGGCAGGAGCTGGCCGACCACGCGGTCGAGCATGTGACGTGGGCGCACCAGGAGATCTACCGCAGGACCGTCACCGCGATCACGCGGCGCGAGCTGCACGAGGCCGGACGGGTGCTGTTCGGGTCGCCGCCCGGCGGGCTGCTGCCGCCGGTGCCGGACGCGGAGCTGGCCGCGTTCGTCCGGGCGGACCTGCGTGACTTCTGGCTGGAGAAGACGCGCGGGCGGCGGCGGTGGCTGCGCGACGTGTGGGTGGACCTCGGCATGGTCACGGTCGCCAGGGCCACGGTGACGCTGCGGGAGGGGCGCCTGATCAGCAAGCGGGAGGCCCTCGACGTGCTGGCCGAGCTGGGCGCGCCGGAGAAGGTGGTGGCCGACGTGCGCGCCCGCCGGTACGGGACGCCGGCTCCGGTGCTGAGCAGGTTCAGGCGGGGGCGGCTGGCTCGGGCGTTCATCAGGTCGGCGATCAAGCAGGAGCTGGCCTGAGCCCGCGCGGATTCGTCTGCCGGGCCGTTTCGCCGGTCGGCCGTCTCACTAGGCAGAATGCCCGCGCGAGCGCGGATTGTGGGCGATAGTCTTGGCCCGAATTACCACCTGGAATCCGGGAAGGGCGGCAATGGGGGAAATCAGGCAGTCCTATCTGGTGGCGGCGACGTCGGCGGTCTCGCTTCTGCGCGATCCCGCGGTGGGCTCGGCCTGGCACAAGCCGAGCGCGCTCACGGAGTTCAGCGTCGCGGGGCTGGCGGGACACCTGGCTCATCAGCTCGTCAGAGTCGGTGACGTGCTCGCGTCCAATGGGGCCGAGCGCGCGCCGATCCGGCTCATCGAGCATTATTCGATGTCACCGTGGGTGCAGGCGGGGCTGGACCACGAGAGCAACGTGAGCGTCAGGCGCGGCGGCGAGGCGGCCGCCGCCGACGGGCCCGCGACCCTGGTCGAGAAGACGCAGTCCCTGCTCGACCAGCAGGCGGCCGGGCTGCCCGCGGAGCCCGCGGACCGGGTCGTGAACCTGCCGTGGACGGGCTGGTCGCTCCAGCTCGACGACTTCCTGCTCACCCGGCTGGTGGAGCTGGTGGTGCACTCCGACGACCTGGCCTCCAGCGTGGGCGTCGAGACCCCCGAGCTGCCCGCGTCGGTGATCGAGCCCGTGGTCGAGCTGCTGGCCCGCCTGGCCGTGCATCGGCACGGGCCGACGGCGGTCATCCGCACCCTGAGCCGCGCCGAACGCGCCCCGGCCACGATAAGCGCCTTCTAGTACTACTCCGCTAGATCGCGGTCTGGTCTCATAGATTCTCCTGCGGGAGCTCGCCGATGGGTGCCACGGTATGTGAATGCCTGAACGCGCTGAGTGTGTCGGGGCTGTGACCCGCGCGGACCT
>NZ_JBDPME010000058.1:0-21391 GCF_039871825.1 Nonomuraea sp. B12E4
AGCGCTGGCGCACCCTTCAGCATTTGACGCTCAGCCCCTCACGAATTGGCGATGTGGCCCGAGCAGCGCTGGTTCTCACCCACTTCGAGCACGGACGGATCATGTGAAAGTCGCAGAGAAAACCTCAATGCCCTCGGCCGGGAGTCCGGGCGACCGCGACGGCCCTCTTCCAGATCGCTCGCAACTGGAATCGAAAGATGCGGTCAGGGGACGAGGGTTCCGAATAGGAGCTCATCGTCTGCCACAGCTTGCGCCCGTACAGCGATATCTCGTTCGCCCGCTCCTGGTCGAGCCACCACTGGAACAGCTCGTCGTTCGGCGGCCCGCTCCAGCCGATGTCGTCGCCGGTCGCGGTGATGTAGCCGTCCAGTGTCGCGTTCATGCCGAAGATCAGTTTCCGCATCGTGCCAGCCTCCTGTGAGTCGATCTCATACGTACAGACGGGCAGGGCGCGGAAACCTCATCGGTGCGCGATCTGCGTCCGCAGGTGGTCCTCGCGTTCCGGACTCGGCACGGCGTACTCGGCTGGGCTCGGGCACTACTCGCCGACTTCACTCTCGTTCGGGTAGCGGCGCACCCATGGCCGGCTCTCTCCGACCGCTGCTGCCGTCTGCCCGGAGGGGAGGGCCTTCCACGGCCGCCTGCACCAGGGGCTGTCTATCTATTTCGCAGAGGCGTTGTGGTAGCGCTCGACGCGCTCGCTGCGCGAGCAGGAGTGTGAGCGATCTGGGTCCCTGGAGGCCTGGTCACCGCGCCAGTCAGGCCCTCTCACCGCGGACTGGGATCGACTGATTCAAGGATCGGTGGTGGGGTGAGGCGTTGCCGGCCTTGGAGTTGCTCGACGCGGCGGCGGAGTTCGGTGTCGTACGCTCAGCTGAGCAGTCGGGCGTTACCTGGACATTCCTGACAGGACTCTCGCCGGGTTGACGCGGATGATGGTGTCGATCTCGGTGGGGGTGAGACCGCGCGCCTGGAGGTGGGGGACGACATCGGTCAACACGTAGTCGTATCCGTTTCCGCCGTACTCGTGCAGCTGGGCCTTGGTACACACGTCGTGGGACAGCAGGATGCGCTCGACGTGACCACGCGCGACGAGCTCGATGACGAGTTCGACGTTCGCCCGCGTGTCCACCGCTGGGACGGCCAGCATGAACGGCAGTCCCAGCGTGTCGAACTCCACGTAGAGGCCCCGCTCGAGCAGATCCTCGACGACCTCCAGTCCTACGCCCGTCACGTGGCCGGCGATGACACGGTTGAGGTCGGCTCCAGCACGTTCCAGGTGGTCGGGCCCCTTGTGCCAGATGTCGGGGCGGCCGATGTGGTTGTGCAGCGAGATGGCCACGCCGGTGGCGGCGCTGGCCCGGGCGGCGGCGGTGAGGACTCGCATCTCGTTTGTCTCGGTGTCGTCGTCGAAGTGCTCGGCGCCGACCTCGCCGATCAGGCCGGCGCGCACTGCGGTGTCGTCGATTCCCTCCTGGAGGTCGCGCAGCATGATCTCCTCGAGCTCGCGGGTCTCGATGGAGTCCATATCGTCAGGGTGGTAGGCGCGGCGGTAGAAGCCGGTGCCGAGGACGATGTGTGCCCCGGTGATCTCGGAGAGTCTGAGCAGGTCCTCGGGCCGCTGTCCCATGCCGCGGTTGGTGACGTCGACGATCGTGCTGCCTCCGTGGGCCAGGAAGTCACCGACCTCCCGCGCCGCGACGTCGAAGTCGTCGAGCCGCAACAGGTCACGGTTGCCGCCGAAGAGCCGCTTCCTCAAGCGACTTGCGCGTCGAGCGGTGAACTTCTCCTGCCACTCGGCGAGCTGCGCCTCGTCCTGCGGGAACTCGAACCTGCTCGCTGTCCGCATGGCGGGTCTTTCGTACGGGGTACTCAGGTCCAGGAAGATGTGTTCGTGGGGCAGGGTCACCCCCAGCGATTCCACGCCCACCGGTCCTCGGACCGTCATGATGCTCCCCGTTGTGCACCCGCCGTCGGCCTCGTCGGCGGTTGTTCCAGGCCGTTCCGCTGCTCCTGGCATGTCTAGCTCCGTCTCTTCGTCTCGGAGTCGGTCCGTGGATCGCTGATTCGCGGAACCGAGACGTATGAAGGTTTCTGCGGTTCGCGGTGGATCGTGATTCGGGTGCTCGCTTGGTCGGCGGGGAGCGGTGAGAACGTCTCGGCGTCCGCGCCGGCCACGGCGAACCTGAGCCGGTGTCCTCGAGGCACCAGGGCGGACAGCGGGTGCAGGGTGATTCTCACCAGCCGCTGTTCGCCCGGGATGGCGGGGTTCCGGGTCGCCTTCGTGAAGGTGGGGGTCGGTCCCGGGTACGTTGCGTCGTCTCGTTCCGAACCTGCGAGGCTCAGCCGGACGCGTCCGTCGCTGAGCATTGTCACCGTGCCGTCGGGGGCGACCGACTCCAGGTAGGTGAAGATGGCCGCGTCATGTCCGTCGAGGGCGATCTGCAGGTTCGCGATGGGGGTCCCGGTGAGTTCGAGGTCCGAGTCGAGGGGAGCGGAGTCGTAGACGAGCAGGGCCTCGTCGGTCCGGCGCCTGTCTCCGTAGTCCAGCGGTGCGCCGAGTTGCGTGTGCCACCGGTTCTTGATGCCCGTCGTCGTCGCGAGCTCCACCTGGTAGATGTCGACCCCGTCGGCGGGGGATGCCTCGGACGTCAGGCTGTTTCCCTCGGCCAGGAACAGGTTCCACGGCTTGTGTCCTGCCGGCGGCCAGGTCGTGGTGGTGCGCCATGTGTCGGCTCCGACCGTGAAGTACTCCAGGACCTGTTCCGGGGGCGAGCCCGGCTCGTCACCCAGGAGGGGTCGCAGGAAGGCGTCGATCGCAGCGTACTGAGCCGCCCTGGATGGCTCGGGGGGTGCTTCGTCGCGTGCGCCGAAGGGGTTCGCGTTGGTGCTCGCCCCGTGGTTCCAGGCGCCGGTGATCCCGACGATGGGAGTATGGTAGGTCAGGAACCGGGTGATGACCGAGTCGGCCGTGCCACCGTCGTACCAGCTCGCCCAGTGCATGCTCGGCACCCGGCGCGCGTCGATCTTCGGCCAGAGTCCTGAGATGCTGACGTCCTCGAGGGTCGCGGCAAGATCTCCGGCTGTGAACGGGTCGTCGGAGTGCTCGAGGACCTCGAGAACCTGGCGCAGGTCGCCGTTCGCGCGGTGCTCGGCGACCGCTTCGGCCAGCAGGGTCCCGTCGTCGCCGTCGACCGGGGCGACGGAGTCGCCCGGCGGGAGGGCGTCTGCCAGCTCCGGCGCTGCAGGGTCGTTGTTCCTGTCGAGAGCCTGGGTGAGCGCGATCCAGGTGTCGCTGATCACCGTGTTGACGAGTCCGCCGGGGCGAAAGGCGTGCAGGTATTCGGTGAAGTCCGTGAATCGCGGCACCACGGCGCGGAGCGCTCCGTCGCTGGCGATGGCTGCGAGCTCCGCGGCGTTGCCCGGGTAGGAGGTCCCCAGGGTGGCGACGGCTCCGTTGCTCCATGGTTGGTCCGCGGCCCACCTGATGATGGTTCCGTAGTCCTCGATCTCCTCGGGTGCCCACTCCGTCGGCCTGGTGCCGAAGGAGGCCCCCGTACCCCGTACGTCGACGACCAGGAAGGCGTACCCGGCGTCGGTGAAGTACGCGATCGCGTCCCGGAACGTCTCGGAGACCGGTTTTGCCCCGGTCGACCGTCGCCAGTACCTGGTGAGCCAGACGATGGTCGGTCGTCGTTGGTGCTGGTCCCACGTCCACAGGTCGACCGCGAGCCGTGTCCCGTCCGTCATCGTGACGTACGACGATGCGGGCCGGGGGATCTTCGTGGGCGGGTCGGCCGAGAGATTGGTGTCGATGTACACCTCACGTGCTCCTTCGGGGAGGCTCGCCCCTGGAGGTCGGGGGAGGGGTGTCGGTCGTGGGTCGGGTGCCTCTGTTGCGGCTCACGTGGTGGTCAGCGGCGGGATCGTGAGGACTGCTTTGACGAGCTCCCGGGTGTAGGGGACGCGGCTATTGGCGAGCAAGGTCGCCGACGCGCCCTGATCGACGACTTGCCCGTCGCGCATGACCGCGATGTGGTCGCTGACGTAGCGGACGGCGGCGAGGTTGTGGGAGATGAAGAGGAGGGTCAGCGAAGACTGTTCCTGGAGCTCCCGCAGCAGGTTGAGGATGGCGCTTTGCACCGAGACGTCGAGGGCGGAGGTGACCTCGTCGGCCACGATCACCTCGGGCCGCGCGGCGATGGCGCGTGCCAGGGCCACCCGCTGGCGCTGACCGCCGGAGAGCTCGCGCGGCAGACGGTCCGCGTGCCGCCGGTGGAGGTGCACCAGGTCCAGGATGCGCTCGAGCTCTGGCCGGAAGTCGGCTCGGGGGACATGCCCGCTCGCCGCGATGCCCTCGAGGATCGTCTGGCCGGCGGTTCTGCGCGGGTTCAGGGCGCCGACGGAGTCTTGGAAGACCATCTGGATGGCCCGGGAGGGTCGTGGCCGGCCTCGCCGCGCCGACGCGTCGGCGACGACCCGGTCGCCGAGGGTGATTCTTCCGCGGCTGATCCCCACCAGGCCGACGGCGGCGCGAGCCAGGCTCGACTTGCCGGACCCTGATTCGCCGACCAGCCCGAGTGTCTGGCCCGCGCGGGCCGTCATCGATACGCTCTTCACGGTGGGTGGGACGCCTGCGGGGCCGTAGGTGATGTCGACGCCGTGGAACGTCAGGTCATCCATGGTGTGCTGCCCCTTCGTGCGGCAGGTCGCGAACGGGGTGGAAGCAGGCGACCCGCGTGGGGCCAGACTGCTCGAGCGGTGGCATCCGATCGGTGCAGTCGGCCTGGACCCGCGCGCACCGGGGTGCGAAGACGCATCCGTGGGGCCGCTGATCCGGCTCCGGCGGCCTGCCGGGCACCGAGCTGAGCCTGCGTTCCCGTGGAGCGTCGAGGTCGGGGACGGTCTCGACGAGCGCACGGGTGTACGGGTGCTGCGCGCGCCGCAGGTCCTCGACCTTCAGCACCTCGACGACCCTGCCTCCGTACATCACCAGGACTCGGGTGCAGAGGTTCGAGACGACGCCGAGGTCGTGCGAGACCAGGATCAGCGCGGCGTGAGCGTCGTTGGTCCATCTCTTGAGGAGGTCGAGCACCTGGAGTTGCACGGTCGAGTCGAGTGCCGTCGTGGGTTCGTCGGCGACGATGAGTGCGGGATGGTCCATGAGGCCCATCCCGATGACGACGCGCTGCCGCATCCCACCGGAGAACTCGTGGGGGCGGGACTGCATCCGACGGGCGGTGCCGCGGATGCCCACGGCGTCCAGCACCTCCACCGCCCGTGTGCGCGCTTCCCGCCGGGAGCGGTGTCCGTGCACGACGGTCTCCTCGACCATCTGCGAGCCGATGCTGATGACGGGGTTGAGTGCCGACATGGGGTCCTGGCTGATCAGGCTGATCCTGCCCGCAAGGTGCTTCCTGAGCGCGCGGTCGGCACGGAACCGACGCAGGTCGGTGCCCTCGAACTCGTGGACCGTGGCGCGGACCCGCGTTCCGGCGGGTTCCAGCTTGATCAGGGATGCGACGGACAGGCTCTTGCCGGATCCGGACTCGCCGACGAGCCCGACCCGTTCGCCCGCGTGCAGGCAGAGGCTGAAGTCGACGACCGGCGCGTGCTCGCCCCGGAGATCGCCCGCCTCGACGGTGAGTCGGTCCACGTGCACAAGGTGGGGTCCCGGTGGGGCGGCTCGGGGCGGTTCGTCGGCAGCAATCGGACGGGTCGACCTGCCGCGCTTCCCGGCCGGGCGCGTCCGGTGCTCGTGGGTGAACGACTCCCCGACCGCATTGAACGCCATCGCCACGAGCACGATCGCGATGCCAGGCGCCAGCGCGGTCGCGGGATTGGTGTAGAGCTGGCCGACTCCGTTCTTGAGCATGCTGCCCCAGTCGATCGCGGGGTCCCTGACCCCGAGGCCCAGGAACGAGAGGCTGGCGAAGGCCAGGAGCGTGGTTCCCGAGAGTACGCTCGCGCTGGTCAAGACGGGGGCGGAGATGCTCGGCAGCACGTGCCGGACGTACAGGAGCGGACCGCTGACGCCGAGGGATCGGGCGGCGGCGACATAGTCGCTGGCCAGGGCGGTGCGGGACGCCTTCTCGGTGACGCGAGCGAAGTAAGGTGCGAGCGCGAAGCCGATGGCGAGCGTGCTCCCTCGCGCTCCGGCCCCGAAGATCACGGCCAGGAACAACGCCATCATCAGCGAGGGGAAGGCCACCAGGACGCCGATTGTCCCGGAGAGAACGGCCGCGACCCGCCGCCCGGTCGCGGCGGTGACGGCCCCGAGAACCACTCCGGAGAGGACGCCGAGGCCCAGGGCGAGGACGGACAGTGACACGGACAACCGGCCGGCCACGAAGGTGCGCTCCAGGACGTCCCGCCCGAGGCCGTCGGTGCCCAGCCAGTGGTCCGCACTCGGACCCTGGTTCAGCACCGAGGGTGCTGGAGTGCGGGCGCTCTCGCCCCAGACGTGCTCCGGTACGACGACGAGGAGCAGGAGGGCGAGCAGCACGACGAGGAGGCCGACGGATTGCGGCTGCAGCAGCCGGCGCAGAGAACGCCCGGGGCCAGGGTGAGCCAGTCGGTCCTCCGCCCGGACGCCCGCGGGGCCGTCGCCGTCCGGTGCAGGGGGCCGGTGTCCGGAGCGCGGGTCAGGGACCGGGGTGTCGTCCGTCTCCCGGGCGTGGTCCCGGCCTTCGGTCGCGTTCCGCTGCCGGTGGATCATCGTGGGTTCTCCCTCGTTCGGGGGTCGACCGCCGTCAGCACGAGATCAACCAGCAGATTGAGCAGCAGGACCATGGAGCCGTAGACCATCGCGATCCCCTGTACGACGGGGTAGTCCTTGTCCTGGATGGCCTGCACGAATGGCATCGCCAGCCCGGGCCAGGAGTAGACGGTCTCGATGAGGACGGTGCTGGCGAGCATTCCTCCGAGGAGCAGTGCCCCGACCGTGAGGCCGGCGGGCATCACGTTGGGGAGGACGTGCCTGCCGTGGATGCGCAGGTCCGAGAGCCGTTTGGCTCGAGCCGTGCGGATGTATTCCGTCGTCAGCACAGAGCGGCCCTCGGCGCGGATGACCCGGGCGAGCATCATCGCGGGTGCGACGCTGAGGGAGAGGGCAGGGATGACGTAGGAGCTGAGGCCGGACTTGCCGGCGATGGGTAGCCAGGGATTGCTCACCGCGAGGACGTAGACGAGCCCGACGGCGAGGACGATCTCCGGCACGCTGGCGCCGATGGCCGTGGTGCCCGTGAAGGTCGCGTCGATGGTACGTCGACGATGCCGCTGTGAGGCAGCGGCCCCGATGCTGCCCAGCGGGATTGCGACGACCAACGTGATTGCGAACGCTGCCAGGACGAGTGAGACCGTATTCCACAGACCGGCGTCGATGATCTGGGAGGTGGGAATCCTTCGGACGATTGATTCCCCGAAGTCACCTGAGAGCGTCGACCTCAGATATCGCCCGTACTGAGCCACGAGCGACTCGTCCAGGTGCAGCTGGTGGCGCATCGTCCGCACGTCCTCCTGGGTCGCGCTCATGCCCAGGGCCGCTCGGACGGGGTCGCCGGGGACGAGCTGGACCATGAGGAACGTGAGCGTCACCAGCGCCCAGAGCGAGACGACGAAGCGGGTGAGCAGGGAAACAAGCTGACCGGCCAGGCTTCTTGCCCGCCGCGCGGAGCGACGGGCGGGAAGAGTGATCTCAGGTGCCGCAGAGGCCATGGTCAGCTCACGGTCCTCAGGGAGGTCGGGACGAGGAAGTTGCCCAGGGTGTCGAACCTGACCCCGTTCCCGAGCATCGGCACGTTCATGTTCGCGTAGGCGATCAGTGAGTACTCCTTGAACAGCGCGATCTCGGCCGCGTCCCAGCGAGCGCACTCCGCCTTGGGGTCCACCACGGCCTCACCCTGGACGGCCTGGTCGTAGGTCGGGTTCCTCAGCGACGCGAAGTTCGTGCCGTTGGGAGGCGTGCTCCCGGAGAAGTACTGGCTGTTCTGATTCGGCGTGCGCTCGCCGCTCCCGACGAGGGTGACGTCGAAGTTCGCGGTCTTGAACATCCGGTCACCCAGCTGGGAGTTCGGGACAGCCGACACTGTGACCTTGATACCGAGGTTCCGCCACTGGGAGGCGATGAAGTCGGCGCCGTCGGTGTAGCCTGGGCCCGCGAAGTTCGGCGTCAGGATGTCCAGGGTCAGCTGCTTGCCGTTCTTGGTGCGCTGA
Organism: Nonomuraea sp. B12E4; assembly: GCF_039871825.1. Lineage (NCBI taxonomy): Bacteria > Bacillati > Actinomycetota > Actinomycetes > Streptosporangiales > Streptosporangiaceae > Nonomuraea > Nonomuraea sp. B12E4. Next base: position 8,215 of record NZ_JBDPME010000058.1, read on the forward strand.
CCGTCGCTGCGCGCGACCCACCCAGCCTGGTCCAGGAGCTTCTTGGCGCGGTCCACGTCATGCGCGGGCAGGTTGCCCTCGATGGTGTTGCCTGGGCACACCTTGGGTTTCACGGCAAGCAGGCTCGTGGGAACCTCGCCGTGGCCGCCGGTGGTGATCTCGCGTGCGGCGCTCCAGTCGACGGCGACCGAGAGAGCTTCGCGCACGGTCTGGTCCTGAGTCACGCGGCCGTCGGCCTCGTTGAAGGCGATGAGGCCACGCAGTACTTCGCGGTTGTCGTGGATCAAGCTGCTGATCTTCAGGAGGCGGTCGCCGTCGGCGCCGCTGATCACCGCCAGGTTGACGTCACCGCTGACCAGGAGGTTGGCGGCCGTCGTCTCGTCCGCGACGATCCGCACCTCGATGGTCTTCGGCTGACCCTTCTCGGTCCTCGTGCCGCCCGGGCCCCACGTGTAGTCGTCGCGGCGCTCGTAGGTGTAGCTGGCCCCGGTCTTGGAGGCGGTCAGCACGTAGGGGCCGGTTCCTGCCGTCGCCGCGGCGAGGGTGTCGCGGTCCTTCAGCCCGCTGTCGCAGATCATCGGGATGTCGGCGAGGTTGACCAGCAGGAACGCCGGGGCCGTCGGAGTCTTGATGGTCAGCGTGGTGTCGCTCGCCGAGACCGTCGTGCCGGCCGGGAACGAGCTGGCGAACGGAGAGCCGTTTTTCGGGTCGATGACGAACTTGAGGTTCTTGGCTGCGGTATCGGCCGTGAACTTGCTGCCGTCGGAGCACGTGACACCCGAGGTGATCTTGAAGGTCGACTTCGCCTCACCGACCACCCAGGAGGACGCGAGTCCGGACACGGCGGCGCCGTGGGCGTCGCGGTTGACGAGGTAGTCGTATCCGAATCGCGCCAGCTCACGGTTGAGGTCGAGGCTCGAGGTCTGCGGGTCCAGGTTCCCGGGGTCGGAGGGAACCGCGTACACGATCTTCGCGTCCGTGGCCGGTGCGTCGCTGCCCGGGCTGTCGTTGCCGCAGGCGGCGAGGCTCGCGCCGAGCCCGAGGCAGAGGCTGACAAGGATCTTCTTGTTCATGGGTCGTATCCTTCGTGCGTTCAAAGCGCCCACGTGAGGGAAGGACGGCGTTCGTGCTGTGAGCGCCAGGTGCGGCGTTACCGTCCAGCGGAAGTCGAGGCGCTCTCCCGGTCCCAGGTCGTCGACGTCAGCCCCTCCTGCTTCAACGACGTCTTGGCGACCTTCCTGGTGGGGGTGTGGGGCAGCTCGTCGAGGAGCCGCAGGTACCGCGGCACCATGAACGGCGGCAGCACCTCGGCGCAGAAGGCCGCGAGGTCCTCGGGGGACAACGTCTCGCCGGCCACGACGGAGTAGGCCAGCATCACGTCGTCCTCCGTCATCGGGCTCGGTACGCCATACGCCGCGCACTCGCTGACTGCTGGGTGGCGCTCCACCGCTGCCTCGATGTCCAGCGCCGACAGGTTCTCGCCGCGGCGCCGGATGACGTCGCCTGAACGGCCCGTGAAGTAGACCCAGCCTTCGTCGTCGCAGCGCACCAGATCGCCGGTCCGGAACCAGCGACCGTCGCGTGACCTGGCTGTCGCCTCGGGCATGCCCAGGTAGCCCTCCGACATGAGGTGCGGTTCCCGCGATGCAACCTCGAGCTCGCCCACCTCGCCGGGTCCGACGCTCTCGCCCTGCTGGTCGACGACGCGGATCTCGTACTCCGGGATGACCTGCCCGCAGGACCCGGTGCGGCGCGGGAGGTCGACGGGGTGCACGATCGGAACCCCCGCGTCGGTGGACCCGTACGCCTCCAAGATGCGTAGGCCGAACCGCCGCTCGAACTCCTCGGCGAACAACGGCACTGGGACCCCCCAAGCGAGGCGCACCGAGTTCTCATGGTCGTTGGTCCGCTCCGGAGCTTGGTGCAGCATCGTCAGCGTCGCGCCCATGAAGTCGAAAACCGTAGCCCGAAAGAAGGCGATTTCATCCCAGAAGTTTGACGTCGAATATTTCTCGCCGATTGCAGCAGTCCCGCCGACGGCCAGCGCCGCCATGATCGTGTAGCTGATTGCGTCGGCATGAAACATCGGGAATGGGCAATACAAGACATCGCTGTGCCTAAGTCCCATGTATTGGGCCAGGAGTTCGCCTTGCCGAACCAGGTAGTGATTGCTGAGAATGCAGCCTTTCGAGGGGCCTGTCGTCCCTGAGGTGAAGAGGACCATCGCACTTGCCGCAGGCTCTGGGGAGTGGTCGATTCCTCGTTCGATACCTGTTGGGCTGTCGATTTCGGAGATTGTTTTCCAAGCGGCCGGGATTGTGACAGAATGAACCGGACGGGCTGCGGCGACGAGAAGTTCCCGGCCCCTCAACAGCAGATCGAGTCGGTGGGCCTCGTCGTCGTCCGCGAATACGGCTTGGGCGTTGGTCAGGCGCAGCTGATGTGCGAGTTGGTCGTCGCTCAGCCGGGGATTCAGGGGTACGGCTGTCGCGCCGATAGCGTTGAGGGCGAACCATGTGATGGCGTGGTCGACGCAGTTGCGCATCACGATGAGCCCGTGGTCGCCGCGTCGCACGCCGAGCCGATACAGGCCTTCTGCTCGCGCAGCGGTAGTGGCGACGACCTGGCTGTATGTCAGGGCACATTCGCGTGTGTGCAGGAACGTGTGGTCCGGGAACCGTTCGGCGGCGTCGGCGAGGGTCGACCAGACGGTCTTCCCGTTCATGACTGCCTCCGACCATGGCCGGCATTGAACGAGGTGATCCGGTCAGAGGTTTCATCTGATCGAAAGGAGGCGCCCAGCAGCTCCGACTCCAGGTTGAGCGCTGCCTCGAATCCTGGACCGGCTGCGCGCAACAGTTGCTTGGCGTAGGCGACGGAGTGTCGCGGCGCCGCCGCGATGGCACTCGCGATGTTGATGGCTTCGCTCACGACGGTCCCGGTGGCGACAACCCTCGTGACGAGTCCGATCGAAAGGGCCTTTTGCGAGTCTAGTTCACGTCCGAAGAGCATGAGTTCTCGTGCCCAGCCCTCGCCGACGCAGCGGCGCAGCAACAAGGAAGCGGCGTTGCTTACAGTCATTCCGAGTCGTGCTTCGGGACACACGAAGCGCGCGTTTGAAGCGGCAATCCGCAGATCGCAGTTCAGGGCGAGTTCTAGGCCGCCACCGACGGCGACTCCGGCAATGGCCGCCACGGTCGGCTTGTCTGTGTTGAGAAGCAAGCGGGCGAGCCGCTGAAAGTTCGCAACCTGCTTTTCGAAAGCATCGGCAGTCATGGTAGCCGCAGTCGTAAGATCCTCGCCCGAACAAAAGGCACGCTCGCCGCCGGTGAGGACGATCGCGCCCACATCGTCGGAGCGGCAGGCGCTGTCAACAGCTTCGACGAGCAGTTTCACCGCGTCCGGGTTCAATGCATTCAATTTTGCTGGCACGTGCAGTCGAATGACTGCAACCGGGCCGTGTTGGGAGATCATGACGGGTGCGCTCATCGAGGAAAGTCTCCTAGTGGCGGAAAGCCAACAGTCGAGGGTCGATGCGAAGTCGGACCGCACTGGGCAGAGTCAGAGCGACGGGTGTGGCGGCAGCACTTCCCGAGGTGCTCCGACGCTGACATCAGTCCGTCTCATCGGTCCGGTCAGACCCCGGGCCCGCACGAGTCCGAGAGCCAGATCTGCTTGAAGCGCGCACAGTTCAGGCAGGTGCATTGGACCGTCGAGCCTGTACCAATGGGCGACACCAGTCGCAAGGGTCAGGAGCCCGGCCGTTGTGATCGGGACGTTGCCCACGTCGAATACCTTGCTTTCAACGCCTTGTGTAACCACCGATCGCCAGAGCGCTTCGTAGTCATCGCGGAGGATGCTCACTTCCTTACGGGCGGCCTCACTGAGGGAACGCACTTCGGTGTCCGAAACGAGAGTAGACCGGCGCCGGCCGCCGTGAACCCACACGTGCATCTCGACAAGCGCCACGAGTCTTTCGCACGGGTCCGAGTGCGTCTCGAGTGCTTCGCGCGCTGCCTTGCTCAGTGGATCCATGACGGAGCGCATGATTTCGACCAGGAGATCTTCCTTGCCCGTCATGTAGTTATAGAGCGTCGCTGTCTGGACACCCGCACGACTCGCCAGTTCGCGAATCCCGACGGCCGTAAATCCCTTACGGGAAAAGAGGTCAATGGCGGCGAGCATGACACGTTGCCGAGTATCCTCACTCATTTCGTCAACCATGGTTCGAGTTCCCCTGGGTGAGGCTTGCTGCCGCGCCCACGTGCACTCGACCGACCCGGCCATCGAGTCCGTGGTCGATCCGACGTGCAGCCATGCTGACCCCGACGCGCCCGAAAGTGCCGGCCGCGCGACTTGGCCCGTAGGCACTGGCCAGAGCGGCTCTCAAGCCCGGATGCCCTGCGCGCGCCCGACCTCGAATGTTCGGACTGCCCACGATCTCCCGTCCCTTCATCGGCCTGGTGATCGATCGATCGATCGGTGGGACGAGTAGACATCGCGACCGGATCCTTGTCAAGGGTGGGCTCTTCCTCTCGCCGATCCCCAGCTCAGCCCCGTACAGGCAAGGCCTCCATGAGCGGCTCCTCGGCCGAGTCGCTGTGTCGGCAGAGACCGACCTATGCCGATATCCGCACAACTGGTGCCGGGCGCCGGGCGGGAGCCGGCATCGGCGCCGTCGGCGGCGCCTTCATGGGCGCGGCGGGCTTTCTGATCCAGTCGTTCTTCACCCAGTTCGACCCGACGCTGAATCCAACGCCCCTTCTTCGGTGTCCCGGAGGACCGGGCCCACATCGACCGCGGCTTCTCCGGCACCACCCGCCCCAACCGCGTCGGCCTCGACCAGGCGTCACGTCAGGTGCGCTGTTTCGGCACTTTGGGCTCGAGCGGGCGGTGGCAGGCGAGGAGTCGGCCGCCGTCACCTGCGAGATCGCGCAGAGCCACCACGGCGCGCTCACGATCGAAGAGTCCGACGCCGGGTTCCGTCCGTTCTACGGACGCCGATACGTCAGGACGGATGGTGGGCAGGCGAGCGGCCGGGTTGCGGGGACTTTCGTTCCTGCTCGGGGATTCATGAAGGACCAGCGAGCGCTCATTGAGCTGATCAACCAATGCGCTCAGGAGGAAACCGACCCCGAGCGACACCTGACGGCTTGGGAAGCGCCAGAACTCTGGGTCTCCTCATCCGAGAGCAACGGGCCTGATCACCTGCCCAGATCGCCGGGTCCAACCCCTTTTCAATTTACCTTTCTCACCGCCTTCCGCCGGCGCGGCCGCTACGACCTGGCCAGGCGCAGCGCCCTACCCTGGCTGTACGGCATCGCCACCAACCTCATCGGCCGCCACAAGCGCACCGAGGCCAGACAGCTGAACCTGCTGGCCCGCACCGGCGTGGACCCAATCACCGAACCTTTCACCCCGCGCAGCGACGAGCGGCTGAGCGCCCAGGCCGCACAGCAGCACCTGGCCGCCGCGCTTGCCGCGCTGCCTGCCGGGCACCGCGACGTGCTGCTCCTGGTGACCTGCGGCGGCCTCGGCTACACCGAGGCCGCCGAGGCGCTCGGCATCCGCGTCGGAGGCGTGGAATCGGGTCGGCGGGCTGCTCGCGGAGTCCTATCTGCCCGCCGCGCAGCGGGCCGCGCTCTTCCGCGCGGCGGCCACGATTCCCGGGGTGGTGACGGTGAAGGAGGCGCAGGACGCCGCGGGGCGCACGGGCATCGCGGCGGCGATGGTCTCGCCCCTCGGGGTCAGGGAAGGGTACATCTTCGACCGAAAGACCTACGGCTATCTCGGCCGCTGGGTGACTAGGCGATGGCCGGTGGCGGACCCATGTCCGCGGGGTGGTCGAAGGTGTGATCCATGCCGAAACCGCTGCCCGGATGATCGGGGCCGGCGCCGAGGGCGAGGTCCGTACTTGGCAGGTCGCTGGAGCTCTGCCCGCCGAAGTCCGTGCCCGGAAGGTGGCCGTGGGGCGTGCCGTCGCCGGTGTGGTGGCCGGTGCCGCCGATGTGGGGGTCTCCGAAGTCCGTACCTGGCAGCGTTCCCGTCGAAGGCCCCTTCAAGGGGGACGCGTCGCTCGCCCCCGGCTGGAGGTCTTCACTGTGCTCGGTCGAGAGCGTTGGCTTGTGCGCGGGGGTGGTGTGGGAGTCACTGGAACCTGGACCCCCGTGTGACTCCAGGACTCGGGGTGCGAACGGCTGCGAGTTGTCGATGCCGATCTGTTCCTGGACCTGGTCCAACTCGTTCTGCCTGGTTCCTGAGTGGTGCGCCGCGTCCGTGGGTACGCCGCCGTCCAGCCCGGTTTGCCCGGGGTGCGCCCGGGCCTGCCACATCTCGCGAGCACCCGCGTCGAAGAGGATCGGCGGCTCGGGGGTGCCGCCGGCGGCCGGCGTGTGTGGCGCGGACGCCGCGGGTGCGAGCGTGGCGTGGTGTGCGGGTTCCTGGGGAAGGCTCGCTTCGTGGTGCGGCGCCAGGTCCGCCTTGTGTGGGGCATGGGAGGCCGAGTGTTCGGTCAGGGTGAAGGGCGGGGAGTAGTGTTCGGCCGCTTGGTGGTCGGCCAGGGTTTGCGACGCGGTGTGCGGCGCGTGTTCCTGCCCCATCGGCATTTTGTCGGGATGGTCGGCCGGCTCGTGTTCGGCTGGCGTGTGCTTGTCAGAGTTCGAAGCCATCGTCGCCACTCCGTTCTGGTCTGAGGGGGAGTCCGGATGTCAGGTCCACGGCCCCCGGATCGGCAGGCGTTCGGCGGGGATGCGGGATTCGAGGTAGCGGCCGACCTTCTTGACCAGCGCCGGAGTTCCGACACCGGACATTTCGATCTGGGTGACGGACGACGCCCCGTTGTCGTTGTAGCGGATTCCCAGCGACGCGGTGTGCGTGAAGTAGCTGCCGAGGGTACGCAGATAGCTGGGCGCCTCAACAATCTGGTAATACCAGATGAATTGGACGGTGCGCCGGATAAGTCCTCTCCTTATCTCGACGCCGTATTCGTAGACGTCTGATCCATTGATCCGGGAATTCAGGAGCGCGCCCGGAATCCCGATGATCACGATGATCAGGATCAAGGTCGTGCCACAGACGGAGAGCAGCGCGTTCAGGGACGGCGGCGCCAGCGCGTCCCCGAGGTTGTCCCAGACCTGCACCGGCGGGCGCAAGTATCCGGTGGCGATCCCGGCCACGGCGACGAGCAGCGCTGCCGCCCCCGCGACCCGAGGCGCCCCGAACAGGATGCCGGCGACGACGAAGATCGCCACACCGGGCAGCTCGCCGGCCAGCGCGGCCACCAGCAGGACCGCGGCCACCGTGGCCAGGAGGGCCTTGCCGAGCATGGTGGGGGCGAGGTGCCTGGCCTGGAGCCGGAGCGCCTCCTTCAGTCCGCCGCGGTCGACGGCGTGGCGGCCGTCCACTCGGGCGCGCAGTGGTGGCGGAACCTCCTCGCTTGAGGGGAAGGTGTGGCTCAGGTCCGCGGAGTTGCCGGAAGCGGCGCCCGAGGGCGGCTGCTCGCACTGGCTCAGTCTGGCCCGCGCGTCCGAGAACTCGGCGAACTCCAGGACGCTCCGGTAGGCGTCCGCGGCTCCGGCTCGGTCTCCTGCCGCCTGCAGGATCCGGCCCAGACGGTAGGCCGCCTCGTAATGCTCGGGTACGGCAGCCAGCACGCGGTGCAGGTGGGGGACGGCGTCAGCGGTGCGTCCCAGATCAGTCAGGCACACGACGAGCGCGTAGCGAGCGGCGGTGTGGTCCGGGTCGCGACGGAGAATGCCTTCCAGGAGCGTCAGTGCTTCCTGCGGCAGTCCCTTGCGACGCAATTCGCTCGCTTGCTCGTAGGCTGTTCGGGCATCCTGATCCGACTTTTCCGATGGCTCCGATAAAGGGGCCGTGCCCGCGGTATCCGCTTCTCGCATGCCTCATTTTCGAGCGACCCGCCCCGCCATGCCAAGCAATGATTCCAAATAGTGACCAGCTGAATCCGTCGGGTAGTGCTTTATCAGGTATTTGCGCGCGATAATTGGGCGCCCTCCGGCCAGGCTGGGTCGCCGCGGATGTGACCGTCCGCGCCCAGAAGCCCGGGGTGTACGACTTGTCCGTTCGGCTTCGCCCAGCATCGCGCGGATGTCGGTGGCTCTGCCCCAGAAGCGATCAATCACGGCAACCAGGCCATACGCCAATGACGCTCGTGACTGATGGGGCACAATAGCCTTTGTGCCTACTATGTCCGGGAAGCCCGTCGAGGCCGCATCTTCATCGCGATTCAACGACTACGACAAGATGGCTGAGGGGTATGCGGCCGAGAACGAAACCAGCCTTCTCAACGCGTACTATGAGCGGCCCGCGATGCTGGAGCTCGCCGGGGACGTGACCGGAAGGCGCATCCTCGACGCCGGCTGCGGGTCGGGTCCCCTGTTCTCCGTGCTGCGCGATCGAGGGGCCATCGTGACCGGCGTCGACGCGAGTGCCGGGATGCTGGAGCAGGCCCGGCAGCGGCTGGGCGCCGACGCGGATCTGCGGGTCGCCGACCTGGCCCGCCCACTGCCCTTCCCCAACGAGGCGTTTGACGACGTCATCGCGTCCCTGGTGCTGCACTACCTGGAAGACTGGGGACCGACACTGGCCGAGCTTCGACGCGTGCTGAAGCCTGGCGGCCGGCTCCTCATCTCGATCGACCATCCTTTCTCCACCACTCTCTTTCAGCACATGGCCGGGGAAAAGCCCAAGTACTTCGAGACCCGCAGCCGGACCGAAGAATGGACCATGGGCGGGCAGACCGTCCAGATGAGGTTCTGGGACCGGCCGCTGCACGCGATGACCGAAGCCTTCACCGCGGCGGGCTTTCGCATCAGCGTCATCAGCGAACCGCCGTTTGTGCCGGAAGCCCGCGAACTGTTCCCCGAGGAACTCCGCGAGATCGAGCCCACCCGCACGAGTTTCCTGTGCTTCTTGTTCTTCGTTCTCGAAGCCAGCTAGGCGCCCCGTAGCGATCATCGTTCATGGCTGGGTACGTGTTTGCACCCCGGAAGTGCTTCATGGGTGTGTTTCACACGTCTACCCGTTTGCGCCGACTCATGAACAGCGTTCGCCCTGGACGCGCCCGGCCGGAGGCGCTGTTTCATACGTGATCACCTATGAAACAGCGGCCGTTCGCGGCTGTCAGGACCCGGCTGCGGCGCGGTCGCGGTGGGCGCGGATCTCGTCGTGGTGGTCGGAGGCCCAGCCGATCAGCTGTTTGGCGATGTCGAGCAGGCCGCGGCTGAGGGGGGTGAGGGTGTACTCCACGCGCGGCGGGACCTCCGCGTAGGCCGTGCGGGTGATCAGCCCGTCCTGCTGAAGCTGGCGCAGGGTGTGGCTGAGCATGCGCTGGGAGATGCCGGGGACATCGCGCTGCAGGTCGGTGTAGCGCAGGGCGCCGTCCTCCAGGATCGCGATGATCAGCATGCTCCACTTGTCGCCGACCCGGTCCAGGATCTGGCGGATGAAGGCCATCTGGTCGACCGGGATCGCCGCGCAGGGCCCCCGGCTCGCTGCGGCCGCCGATCCCCCTGCGTGCTCCATAACGCACATTCCCCTCCGTGACGCACAGTGATGTGCCTTTTGTAAGCCTCTCCATACTGTCCTATCTTGACGTTACGCACAAATAGTAGGAATCGGAGGGGTTGCTATGAAGGTCGAGATCTGGTCCGAGGTGACCTGCCCCTGGTGCGGACTGGGCAGCCACCGCCTGGAGCGAGCCGTCGAGCGGTTCGAGCACGGCGAGCACGTGGAGGTGGTCCACCGGTCCTTCCCGCTCGGCAGCGGCTTCCCCGAGGGCTCCACCTTCACCGTCCGTGACGCTCTGCAAAGTCGGTACGGCATGGGCAGCGATCAGGCCGAGGCCTCGACCCGGCGGATCGAAGCGCTGGCCGAGAACGAGGGCCTGAGCCCGTACCGAGTGCTGGACAACACGGTCGGTAACACCGACCTGGCGCACGAGTTCCTCGCGCATGCCTCCGCCGAGGGAAAGAACCGGGCGGCGTGGGAGGCGATCTTCCGCACCTACTTCGGCCGGGCCGAGCCCGTCTTCTCGCTGGAGGACCTGCTGAAGCTCGCCGGCGAGCTCAGCCTGGACCGTGAGCGGACTCGCCGGGCGCTCGCCGAGCGGCGCTTCCGGCAGCAGGTCCTCGACGACGCCCGCCAGGCGCAGCGCCTGGGCGCGAGCGGCGCCCCGTTCATCGTCGCCGACGGCCGGTACGGCGTCGCCGGCGCGCAGGACAGCGACAGCCTGCTGCAGCTCCTGCCCAAAGCCTGGGATGAGAACCACCTGGTCGCCCTCGCCCCGGCCTGCGGCTCCGACGGCTGCGCCGTCCCCTCCGCAACCTCCTGACCCCATACTCAATGGAAAGTGAACTGATATGCCTACTCTCGCCATCGTCGGCGCAGGCCCCGGCATGGGCCTCGCCATCGCCCGCACCTTCGGCTCCCAGGGCTACGATGTCGCTCTCATCGCCCGCAACCGGGCCAAGCTCGACAACCTCGTCGGCCAGCTCACCGCAGAGGGCATCACCGCCGCCGCGTTCCCGGCGGACGTGCTCGACCACGACGCGCTGGCCCAGGCCCTCAAGGACGCCGCCACTCTCTTCGGCGGCATCGACGTCCTGGAGCACTCCCCGGCCCCGAGCATCGGCTCCCTGGCCCTCGCCTTCCCCTCCCAGACCAACCCGTCCGATGTGCGGGGGCTGATCGACTTGCTGCTCTACAGCGCCTTCACCGCCACCCAGGCCGTCCTCCCCGCGATGCGTGAGGCCGGCGCGGGCACCCTGCTCTACACCAACGGAGGCGGCTCGGTCGACCCCCACCCGATGCTCGGCAACGTCAACGCCGCCCAGGCAGCGCTGCGCAACTGGGTGCTCAACCTGCACAAGGAGCTGACCGGCACCGGTATCCAAGCCGCGCACGTCGCCATCGACGTGTGGATCGGCGCGGGCGGCCCTCCCGGAGCCCCGACCGCGGAGGCCGAGGAGATCGCCCCTCTCTACTGGGACCTGCACACCCAACGCGACGAAGCCGAGCGCGTCTTCACGGGGGCCTGGTCATATCCGGCCAGAAATTCCCGCTGAGCCGCCAGTGGATGATCGCGTACGAGCACGGCGGATGAATCAGTCTTGATTTGGGCGTACGTGTGGGTAGTGACATCGAGCGCGCGTAGCGTGACGGTTTGTGGCACAGGAGTATCTGTCCGCCGCACAAGTTGACGGGTATGGCCGGTTCGTGGCGGACCCAACGCCGGAGGAACTGGAGAAGTCCTTCTTCCTGGACGCCCCCGCGCTGAAGGAAGCGCGGGGCAAACGGCGCTTGCACAATCGCCTGGGCTGGTCTCTCCAGTGGGGCACGGTGCGTATGCTCGGCACGTTCCTGACCGACTCCGGGCCGGCGGAGCAGATCCTCATGGCGGCCGGCGCGGCCGCCGACGTCGGCGCCGACCCCGCGAGGATCACCCGGGCCTCCTCGTTCGCCTACACCGGCGCCAATGCCGAACTCGTCAACCAGGGCGAGGAAGCGACCCAGGTGATGCTCCTGCGGGTGCAGGCCCAGCGGCTGGCCAGCCATCTGATGGTGCTGGTGGCCGACTCCCAAGCGGGGCGCGCCGACGCGCCGCTGATCGCCTACCCCCGCGATGCTGGTCGCCACCGCGCTGGAGAGCCTGCTGCAGGCCGCCCAGGCCGAGGGGGCGGCGGAGCGAGCGGAGCGGTTCCGTCAGGTCGCCGAGACGCTGCGCGGAGGGGCAGAGGTCGCCGGGGAGTTGGCGGACAAGGCCGAGGCGTACGCTGCCCGCTTCGAGGGGTCCTGACCTCCCGGGGAGAAGCGTCAGGCGATACCGCAGCGCAGGGCCAGGCCACGCAGTTCCGGGCTGGTCCGGCCGGTGATCAGCAACGACTGCACGAGGTCGCGTACGGCGGGACGGGCGGGCGTCGGCGGCGCGAACCGAAACAGTGTGGGCTTCCCCTCTTCCACCTGCGGCTGTATGCACAGTGACCATGAGCGTTGGGGGCCGTGGGAGGCGCCCTGCGGGATCGGCGGGGATCTGCTGTCATCACGAGTCATGCGAGACGACTCGTGGAGGCGTGGATGGAGGAGTACAGCGGAGCGGTCCGGGATGTCCTTGCCCTGGACATTCCCTCGGATCGGCCGCGTCCGAGGAGACCAGCGATCGGCTGAAGCCGTTCCGGCTGCTCGACGGTGAAGGTGTCGAGGTAGCGGCAGTCACGGAGTTCCTGCACCACATGCTCGCCGACGACGCCAGCCCCGCTCGCTGCGGTCCTACGCCTACGAGCTGCTGGCCTGGTTCCGTCCCTCTGGGCGATTGATGTCCCGTGGCAGCGGGCAGGGCGAGCGGAGGCGAGAGACTTCGCGCTCCGGCTGAAGATGGTGAAGAAGCCGCCTCGGCGTAAGCATTCAGTAGCTCTCGATCTTGCTGGTGTGAGGGCCGTCGGCAAGGTGCGACGACCTTTGGGTGCCGAAGACCCCGGAGCGCCGTCCGTCGTATGACGAGTTGGCATCGCTGGTGGTCCGGCAGATGGCCACGATCGAGGCTCAGCGTGGCCGGTCCGCAAGACGATGACGCGGCCGGCGCCGAGCTGGAGGAGGTGCTGCGGCGCTATCCCGACACCGGCCGTCTGGTCCGTGACCGGGCCTCCACCATCTGCACGGCCTCGCTCGTCGCCGCCTGACGGCCGGGAAGAAATACGGCCTGGTCAGGCCACGCTCTGGCCCACGAACTCCCGGTGCGACTCCTCCATTTCGTCGGCGTGCTCCAGGACCACGACGAACTGACAGTCGGCCTTGACCGGCGGTACGTCGTCGGGCCTGGCGGTGGCCAGCCTGTGAGTTCCGGCGATAAGTGGCCGGAAAGTTCCACTGCTATTTGGCCGAGTCTCTTCTGGAGTGAGAAGGATCTTGGAGTCGGTAGATCTACCGACGGTGCGCGGGGTTGCTGGTAAGAGCCCGTTGATCGAGTGGCTAGCGTTCCCTGGACGGGAAAGTTGGTAAGTGCTGACGTGTCGATGGTTGCCTGATCATCGGGTCCAGAACTGGCAGGAGCCGTTGATTGACTGATCTGAGTTCCCGGCCGTTCGGGGCTTTCCATCACTGTGTGTGATCGCCAGGAGCGTAGGTCTTCCATGTTCCGCCGCCCTCGGCTGCGAGGTTCTCG
>NZ_JBDPME010000059.1:0-20541 GCF_039871825.1 Nonomuraea sp. B12E4
AACTCTGGCCTTGGACACACCGCCCACGTTCATGACAACGGCGGTTGCCTATGTCCCGAGACACACTCTGTTGAAGTTTCCTATGTCTTGCGACATGGGTTTCCTATGTCCTGAACCAGCACACTGCTGGGGCCACCAAACCGGGGGCACCGGTCGGTGCGGCGTAACGTGGGAAGTGAGCGGTGGGGCGGCCAGGGGGAGCGGACCTGGTGGGCAACAGCACCATCCTCGACTCCCTGGAGATGCTGCGGCGTGGCGGTCGCGCCTGTCTGGCCGGCTGGCTGGGCGGCCTCGATCCCATCGCCGGCTTCAACCCGCTGCTGCAGAGGCCAGCGGCGTCCCCGAGCCCGCCAGACCTTCCCCCACCTTCCGGGATATGACACTCGATGTCATACTTCCCGCCGTCGGCGGCCGCGCATCGACCTGGACGGCCGCCGCCACCGATCGAGGGCAAGCGACATCAAGCCCGAAATCCCCTAATGTGCCAATGTGCCAATGATTACTTGATTACAATATCGGGAGGAATCTTGATCGTTGAGTACATCCGCTACCGCGTCCCCACGGCGGCGGAGGAGTTCGAGGCGGCCTACCGCCGAGCGGTGGTGCCCCTGGGCCAGGCGCCCCAGTGCCTGGACTACGAGCTGTCACGGTGCGTCGACGAGCCCGAGTGCTACATCCTGCGGATCGCCTGGACCTCGGCAGAGGACCACATGGTGGGCTTCCGGAGCAGCACCCCTTTCGCCGAGTTCTTCGCGGAGATCAAGCCGTACGTGTCCAACATCGAGGAGATGCGGCACTACGAGCAGACCATCGTCAAGACCGAGCCGACGCTGTTCGACTGGGCGGGCGGAGCGGAGGCGTTCGAGCAGCTCACCGAGGTGTTCTACCGCCACGTGATCGCCGACGACCTGATCGGCCCCCTGTTCGCGCACATGAGCCCCGGCCACCCGAAGCACGTGGCGATCTGGCTGTCGGAGGTCTTCGGCGGCCCCGACCGCTACACCAGCGAACTCGGCGGCTACCCCCGGATGCTGGCCCACCACCTCGGCAAGCACATCCGCGAGGACCAGCGCCGCCGGTGGGTGTCCCTGCTCATGGACGCGGCCGACGAGGTGGGGCTGCCGGGCGACCCCGAGTTCCGGGCTGCCTTCTTCGGCTACATCGAGTGGGGGACCCGCATCGCGGTGCAGAACTCCCAGCCGGGCGCGACCCCGCCGGCCCAGGCGCCGGTCCCGCACTGGGGCTGGGGAGTCGCCCCGCCGTACCAGCCCTGAACCGGCAGCACGCCCGCGGGCCCGCCGGTACGCGCGCACCGGCGGCCCGGCCCCCGACGACCGTCCCCCTGGAAAGGTCCCCCACCACCATGCGGCTCCCAGCCTGGTTCGCCGAGCGGCCCATCTCCGCCGTGCCCGAGCCCGACCTGCGCGTCTCCACCCTGGAGCTCTTCTTCGACCTGGTCTTCGTCTTCACCATCACACAGTTGACCGCCCTGCTGGTCGCCGGCCTGGAGACGCCGCAGCCCGGCCATCGGGCGGTGAGCATCGGCGAGAGCGCACTGCAGGTGCTGCTGGTGTTCGGCGTGATGTGGTGGATGTACTCCGGCTACGTCTGGCTGCTCAACTCCGTCCCGCCGGTACGGCCCACCCGCCGGATCCTGGTCCTGCTGGGCATGACCGGGTTCCTCATCATGGCGCTCGCCATCCCCACCACCTTCAGCGGCGGCGGGGTCGCCTTCGCCATCGGCTACCTGCTGCTGATCCTGGTGCACGGCGCCCTCTACCTGCAGGCCACCAGGGCGATCATGCGTGTGGTGCCGTTCAACCTGGCCGCGACGGTGCTCATCGGCGTCGCCGGGTTCCTCGACCCGCCCTACGCCTATCTGCCGTGGACCGCCGCGCTCGTCCTGCTGTGGGGCAGCCCCTACTTCATCGGCCAGCGGGGGTTCGTGCTGCGCGCCCCACACGTGGTCGAACGGCACGGCCTGCTGGTGATCGTGGTGCTCGGCGAGTCGATGCTGGCGATCGGGATCGGCGCCGCCGACCTGGAGGTCGGCCTCGGCCTCGGCATCGCGGGGGCGCTCGGCCTGTGCCTGGGCGCGTGCCTGTGGTGGGCGTACTTCGGCGGGAACGACGAGACGGCCGCCGAGCACGCCCTGGCCGCGGCCGAGCCGGTGCAGCGGACCAGGATGATCCTGGGCGCCTACTTCTACGGGCACATACCGATGCTGCTCGGCGTCGTCGCCGTGGCCGTCGGGATCAAGAAGGCCATCGGGCATCCCTTCGACCCCCTCAAGCCGTCCGCGGCGATCGTTCTGGCCCTGGGCGTGTTCCTGTATCTCGCCGGCGACTTCTGGTTCCGCCGGATGCTCAAGCTGCCCTGGACCTGGATCAGGGGCGCGGTCGCGGTCGTCGCGCTGGTCGCCGCCGCGGCCGGGCTGTGGGCGGCGCTGGCGGAGCTCGCGATCCTGGTCGTGCTCCTCGTGGCCATGCTGCTCGCCGAGCACAGGCGGGCCCGAGTCCCCGCGTGAGGGACGGCGTTGACAACGCGTGGACGGGTGTGCCTCTAATGGTGATCGCGTCGCGTGCCGCCGCCCGGGAGGACGGGGGCGGCATGGAGGCGCCGTATCAAGGGGATGACGCCGTGACTTCACACACCTGTGGTCGTGCCTGAGCGCACCGCACCCGCACGTCGTTCCACGCCTTTGGCGGTTTAGCCGCGCTTTTGGCATGTCCGTGCGGGTTTCCCATGTCATCGACACCCATCCCGCTTGGAGCCGAACAACATGCCCACAGACTTCAACCAGCAGGTCATCGACGAATTCCGGGCCAACAAGGGCCGGGTCGGAGGCCCCTTCGAGGGAGCCAGGCTGCTCCTTCTCACGACCGTCGGCGCCAGGACGGGCGCCCGCCATACGACGCCGCTCGGCTACCTGCCCGACGGCGGTGACCGCGTCCTGGTCATCGCCTCGGCCGGCGGCGCGCCGACGCACCCGGCCTGGTACCACAACCTGCTCGCCAACCCCGACGTCACCGTCGAGGACGGCGTCTTCACCTATCGGGCGAAGGCGGCCGTGCTGACGGGCGAGGAGCGCGAGGGGGTGTTCGCCCGCGCCGTGGCGGCCGACCCCGGCTGGGGTCACTATCAGGACAGGTCGGGCAGGGTGCTGCCGGTGGTCGCGCTCGTCCCGGCCGAGGACGGCCCGCCCGCCGGGCCCTTGGGCGACATGCTCAGGACCGTGCACGACGCCTTCCGCCGGGAGCTGGCCCTGATCCGCCGCGAGGTCGCCGCGTCCGGACCGCGCGTGGGCGCGCAACTGCGCGTCAACTGCCTGACCCTGTGCCAGGGCCTGCACGTGCACCATGAGCGGGAGGACCGCCACATGTTCCCCGCGCTGGAGCGCCGCCATCCGCGGCTCGCCCCGGCCCTGGAGCGGCTGCGCGCCGAGCACGTCGTCGTCCAGCAACTCCTCGAACGGCTCCAGCACCTCCTGTCCACCGACGACCTCGCACCCGAAACCCTTCAGCGCGAGGTCGACCGGCTCATCCAGGAGCTGGAGGCCCACCTGGACTACGAGGAGGAGCAGCTTGTGACGCTGCTCAACTGAGATCCGGCCGAACGACTCGAGCCTTCGCACTTGGCGTTCCCCTGGTCGTCTGGCGGGTCTGACCTGGCTGACGCGCTCAGCTCACGCCTGGAAGGCTCGGTCTGAGGAAGGCAACCATGCGATTGACCGGGCCGGATGATTAATCAGCACCGCAGGGTTACGGGCGGGGCGCGTCAGCCCCTGCAGGCAGTCTTGAGCGCGGCAGCGCCGCCCGGACGGAACGCGTCAAGTCAGGGACCTGCACGGCCGACGCTCCCGGCCTGCGATAGTGCCACACATTCTTGCCCGTCCTGGTGTCCAGCGCCACGACACCGTCACGGACCATCACCACCGCACCGGCGGCCGTCCTTTCGACGTCCTCAACAAGGCCCGCCGCCCGCATGTCCCATGCGACCACACCGCCGGCCGACCCTGCTGACCGTTTCCAGCACCACGGCGAGCACCCTAGCGGAGGCGGCCGCCGTGACGGGTGTCGCGGGAAGCACCGCCCCTCCGGCCGACAGACGGCGCCGCTCGCCCGGGCGCGGTCCACGGCGGTGATCAGCCGCTCGTAGCGGTCGAACTCTTCGGGGCTGGGCGAACCCTCAGCGGCCCGGCCCCAGCGAATCCCCACCCGCCCAGCTCAAATCAGATCAACGGGCCGAGGAGGGTGGCGAACTCCTCCGGGTCGACGATCCGCACTCCCAGGCTCTCCGCCTTGGCCCGCTTGGAGCCTGCCTTCTCGCCCGCCACCAGCAGCGACGTCTTCGCCGAAACGCTGGAGGACGCCTTGCCGCCGGCGCGCTCGATCAGCTCGTTCATCTCGTTGCGGGACAGCGCCTCCAGCGCTCCGCTCATGGAGCCGGTCACCACTACGGACATCCCGGCCAGCGGGAGCCCGGACGTGTCACCGTCCTCCGACGCGGCGCCGGGATCTGCCGGTGGTGTCCATCCTGGCTCGGTCATGGTGACCCCGGCCTTGACCAGCTTGTCGATGAGGCCGGCGAGCTCGGCCAGCTCCGCCACCACCACCGGGGCCTTCTCCGGGCCCATGCCCTCCACCGCCCGGATCGCCTCGGCGTCGGCCGCGCGGATGGCGTCCATGCTGCCGAAGTGCCGGGCGATGCGGCGGCTCATCGAACGGCCGGTGCCCCGCACGCCCAGCGCGCAGAACACCCTGCTGAGCGGCTGGCCCTTGGCCCGCTCGAAGGCGGCCAACAACTTGTCGGTGCTGGTGTCGCCCATCCGTTCCAGGCTCAGGATCTGCTCGCGGGTCAGGAAGAACAGGTCGGCGAAGTCGGCGATCAATCCCGCGTCCAGCAACTGCTGGATGCGGTTTTCCGCCAGGCCCTCGATGTCGAGCTGGTCCCGGCCGACCGCGTAGCCGATCGAGGCGATCGCCCGGCAGTCGCGTCCGCGTACGCACCGCCAGCGCTCCTGGGAGGCGTCGATCGCGCCGCCGCAGGACGGGCAGGCCTGCGGGATCTCGATGGGCTTCTCGTCACCGGTGCGCAGGTGCACGACTGGGGCCTCGACCCGGGGAATGACGTCGCCCGCCTTGTAGATGACCACGCTGTCGCCCAGCATCAGCCCCCGGCGGCGGATGTCGGCGGGGTTGTGCAGGGTGGCGTAGGTGACGGTGGTGCCGTCCAGCTCGACCGGCTCCAGCACCGCGCGGGGGGCGATGATGCCGGTGCGGCCGGTGTTCCACTCCACGCTCAGCAGCTTGGTGACCCGCTCGGTGGCGGGCAGCTTGTAGGCGATGGCCCAGCGCGGCGCCCGCGAGCTGAATCCGGCCTGCGCCTGATCGGCGGCCAGATCACACTTGATCACGATGCCGTCGATGCCGAACGGCAACTCGGGGCGGGCGGCCGCGATCTCCCCGATCCGCTCCTGCACCCGCTCCAGCGTCCCGGCCACGATCCCGGCCACCGGTGTCGCGGCGGTCGTCTGCACACCCTGCGCCGCCACCCACTCCATGATCTCGCTGTGCGGCGATTCGCGCAGCCGCACGGCCGGCTCGGAGTCGTCATCCGGCGGCGGCAGCACGCCATAGCCGAAGAACGTCAGCTCGCAGACATAGGGACGGTCCTGCGCCCGCAGCGTGCCCGCGGCGGCGCTGCGCGCGTTGGCGAACGTGGTGCCGTCGTGCGCCTGCCGCTTGGCGCACGCCTCCTCGAACTGGGCGGAGGTCATCATGACCTCGCCGCGCAGCTCGACCGTGACCGGGTCGGCCAGCCGGTCGGGCAGGCCGACGACGGTGCCGATGGCGTGCGAGACGTCCTCGCCCGCGGTGCCGTCGCCGCGCGTGACGAGCTGCGCCAGGCGGCCGTGCCGGTAGCGGGCCGAGATCGCCAGCCCGTCGAGCTTGGGCTCCACACTCCACGCCGTCACCGCCCGGCCGAGCCTGCGCTCCAGCCCCGCCGCCCAGTCGGCCAGCTTGTCGGGGCCGAACACGTTGTCCAGGCTGAGCATGGGCACGGTGTGCGGCACGTCACCCACCACGGCCCCGCCGGCCACCTTGCCGGTGGGCGAGGAGGGCAGCACCGACTCGGGGTGCGCCTCCTCGTAGGCCTGGATGCCGCGCACCAACTGGTCGTAGGCGGCGTCGTCGATGGTCGAGGTGCCGTCGGCGTAGTAGGCCGCGGCGGAGTCCACGGCGAGCTGCACGGCTTCGGCGTAGGCCGTGTCGTCGGCCAGCTTGGTGAGCGGGGGTCCGTCGGTCATGGCCTCATCATGCCGGGCGCCACCGACAATTGCCCCTCCCCGAACCCGGCTGGAACTGGGGGGAGCGGCCCCACCCGGCGGTGGTTACCGACAACGGCGGGTATCGCCCGTGGGGATCAACTGAGAGACACAAGCGGATGATCCAGTACGGAAAACAACTACTTCTCTACAGATCCTCCCCGAAATATTTCTTAGTGCCTTTTTGGGGCGAATGGGCGGATGAAAGTTTCATTTGACTCCTGTGCTTTCACAAAAGGGACGCTATGCTCCAAACGCATTCGACGTAGATCGACAAGCCGCGGTGGAGGGCACGATGAATGAGGAGCTCCAGGGTGGGAACTGGACGCACCAGGATCCGGACTACCTGCCTCCGGAGGTCGACGCCAGCAAGCCCAGTATCGCCCGGGTCTACGACGCCTTCCTCGGCGGCAAGGACAACTTCGCCGTCGACCGGGCCATCGCGCTGGAGGGGATGAAGCGCTTCCCCGACAGAGGGGAGGGCGCGCGCCAGAACCGCGCGATGTTGTTCCGCGGCGTGAAGTACATGACGGAGCAGGGCATCGACCAGTTCCTCGACGTCGGCTCCGGGCTGCCCACGATGGACAACACGCACTCCGTCGCCCAGCGGATCAACCCCGACGCGCGGGTCGTCTACGTCGACATCGACCCCATCGTGCTCTCGCACGCCCGGGCCATCCTGCAGACCAACGAGCACACGCGCGTCATCACCGCGGACATGCGGGAGCCCGAGGCGATCTTCCACCATCCGAAGGTCGAGGGCTTCCTGGACTTCTCCCGGCCGATCGGCATGCTGCTGGTCGCCGTCGTCCACCACCTCGGCGACGACGAGGGTCCGGAAGAGCTGGTGAACGTCTACAAGTCGCGGATGGCCCCGGGCAGCTACATGCAGCTCACCCATTTCTGCTCGTGCGCGCCGGAGGTACGGGATCTGGAAGGGGTCCTGCTGGCGATGCTGGGCACGGGACGGGCCAGGGACATGAAGGAGATCGTGCGCTTCTTCGACGGGCTGGAGCTGGTCGAGCCGGGCGTGGTACACCTGCCGGAGTGGCGGCCCGAGGGACCCGTCAAGAAGCCGCTGAGCCTGGGCGGGCTCTGCATCGCCGGCGGAATGGGCCACAAGCGCTGAGGCGTACCACGGTGAGCGGCGTGATCCACAGCCTGCGCCGGCGGGAGCGCTGACGGATCGCCCGGGCGGGCTCGCTAAAGTGCAATGGACTTAAATTTTGGAGTAGACTCCATTGTATGGTCGAAGGGCTGCGGGAGCGGAAGAAACGGCAGACCCGGCAGCGCATCTCCGACGTGGCCATCGGCCTGTTCGTGGAGCGCGGGTTCGAGCACGTCACGATCGCCGAGGTAGCGGCGGCCGCCGAGGTTTCGGTGAACACCGTCTACAACTACTTCCAGGCCAAGGAGGACCTCGTCCTGCCGCCGGAGGAGGCCTCGCCACGGCGGCTGGCCGACATCGTGCGCGAGCGGGCGCCGGGGGAGTCGGCGGCCGGGGCGGTGGTGGCGCGGCTGCGTTCGGAGGTGCGCGGGCGCGAGCGGCAGGTGGGGCTGAGCGCGGGGTTCGGGCGGGTGCTGGAGATGATGCGGGCCGCGCCCACGCTGATGGCCCGGCTGGAGGATCTCGGCCACCAGATGACCGACGCGCTGGCCGCCGTACTGGCCGAGGAGACCGGCGCGGCGCCGGACGATCCGCTGCCACGGGTGGTGGCCTGGCACATCGGGTGCCTGCACGCGCTGGTGCTGGCCGAGATCGCGCGGCGCACGGCGGCCGGGGAGCGGCCCGAGGCCATCGCCGGAGCCGTGCTGGAGTTGCTGGACGCCGCGGAGAGCGTGCTGGGCGAGCGGGTGCTCGCCTATGCGGTACGGGAGGGATGAGCGTGTTCCGGGTGACGGTCAGAGGGAAGTTCACCGGGCTGGACGATGCCGGCCGGACCGCCGTGCGGGCGGCGGGCGGGACCGATTTCACCGAGGCCGGGACCTTCACCCACGATCAGAGCGTGTCGGTGTTCACGTTCCGCTGCCAGGTGGCGGGCGAGGACGGGGACGAGGCCGGACTGGGAGCGCTGGAGGCGCTGGAGGCGCACGGGCATCCGCACGAGGTGCTGCGGATCGCGGCGACGGACATGAGCACCATCAAAATTCGCCGTCGGTAGGATCATATTTGGGATATCATCCCGAATATGGGAGATGAGCCGGAGGTGGCGGCCCGGCTGGCGGCCCGGCTGGGCGAGCTGCGCGTCGAGCGGGGCTGGTCACTGGAAGAGCTGGCGGGCCGGACCGGGATCAGCCGCTCGACGTTGTCGCGGCTGGAGCGCGGAGAGATCAGCCCGACGGCCGCCCTGCTGGGCAAGCTGTGCGCCGTCTACGAGCGCACGATGTCGCGGTTGCTGGCCGAGGTCGAGTCCGAGCCGCCGCAGGTCGTCCGCGCGGCGGCGCAGGAGGTGTGGCGGGACGAGACCTCGGGGTTCGTCCGCCGCTCGGTGTCGCCGCCGCATCCGGGCCTGCGCGGCGAGGTGGTGGAGGCGACCCTGCGGCCGGGGGCGGACATCTCCTACGACGCGCCGCCGGTGCCCGGCCTGGAGCAGCACATCTGGGTGCTGGAGGGTTCGGTGGAGATCACCTCCGACGGGCACGCGCACACCGTCGAGGCGGGCGACTGCCTGCGGTTCCGGCTGTGGGGCGCCTCCCGCTTCCGCTGCCCGGGCCCCGGCCCGGTCCGGTACGCGATCCTGGTCGTCCTGCCATGACCCCGCCCCGGCGGAGTCATCCTGCCATGACTCCACTCAGCGAAGGAGCCGAGACCGTGCACACCATCGCCCGGCTGTCGGCCGCCGAGTTCGGCGACAGCATCGACGACCTGGCCGCCCTGCTGGTCGACGCCGTGGACAGCGGCGCGTCCGTGGGGTTCCTGACGCCGTTCGGGCACGCGGAGGCGGCCGCCTGGTGGCGGGCCCAGGCGCGGGCGGTGGCCGACGGCAGGCTCATGGTGTGGGTGAGCCGCGACGGCTCCGGCGTCCACGCCACCGTCAGTCTGGCGCTGGCCGCCAAGCCCAACGCCCGCCATCGGGCCGAGATCGTCAAGCTCATGGTCCACCGCGACGCCCGGGGCAGGGGCCTGTCGCGTGCCCTGCTGGCCACCGCCGAGCGGGCCGCCCTCGCGGCCGGGGCCGACCTGCTGCTCCTGGACACCGAGACCGGCAGCACCGCCGAGCACGTATACCTGACCGGTGGCTGGACCCGCTACGGCATCGTCCCGGACTACGCCGGATCCCCGGACGGCACCCTCCAGGACTGCAGCTTCTTCTACAAGCGGCTGAGCGACCCCGGCCTCAGGCGTCCAGATCGGGTGGCGGAGGCATGCGGTCGCCTTTGACCTGGGCGGCGATGGGTTCGAGCGCGGCGAGTTCGGTGTCGGTCAGCGTGATGTCGAGCGCGCCGACGTTCTCCTGCAGCCGCCGCCGGCTGCGGGTGCCGGGGATCGGGATGACGGTGATGCCGTGGGCGTCCGCGCGTTGTAGCACCCAGGCGAGGGCGATTTGCGCCATCGTCACCCCCCGGGCGTCGGCGACGCGCCGGATCGGGGCGAGCAGGCCGGCGTTGTGCTCGGCGTTGGCGGAATCGAAGCGGGGCAGGTCACACCGCATGTCGTCCGCGGCGAGCCCATCGGTGGAGGTGATCTGCCCGGTGAGGAACCCGCGGCTGAACGGCGAGTACGCGACGAAGCCGATGCCGAGTTCAGCGCAGACCGATACCACCGAGTCCTCGTACTCGCGGGTGAACAGCGACCACTCGTTCTGCACCGCGGTGATCGGGTGCACCCCGTGCCCGGCCCGCAACTGCTCGGCGGTCACGTTGGACAGGCCGAGGTGGCGCACCTTGCCCGCGGCCACCAGCTCGGCCATCGCCCCGACCGTGTCCTCGATCGGGGTCGTGAAATCGGGATGATGCAGGTAGTACAGGTCGATGTGATCGACGCCCAGGCGGCGCAGGCTCGCCTCGCAGGCGTTGCGGACGTGCTCAGGATCGCTGCGTACGCCGACCAGGTCGCCGGTCCCTGGCTTGCGGATGGTGGCGAACTTGGTGGCGACGCTGATGCCGTCGTGCCCGTGCTCGGCCAGGAACTCGGCGATCAGGAGCTCGTTGGCGAAGTCGATGCCGTAGTAGTCGGAGGTGTCGAGCAGGGTCACGCCGAGTTCGGCGGCCTTCCGCAGGGTGGCCAGCGACTGCTCGCGGTCCGTGGGGCCATAGAACTCGCTCAGCCCCACGCAGCCCAGGCCGAGCGCGGGCACCTCCATGCCGGTGCCGCCGAGTTCGACCGTACGCATGGCAAGGCCTTTCGTTCAAGGGGAATGACATAGAATGCGGGATGGCCATCCCGGTTAATCGGAATATACGGGACGGCCATCCCGCTTGTCTATCGACCCCGGAGCACACCTCGATGAGCAGGCCATTGCGCGCCGACGCCCAGCGCAACAGGGCGCGGGTTCTACAGGTCGCCGCGGAGACCTTCGCCAAGGAAGGGCTGTCGGTGCCGGTGCACGAGATCGCGCGCCGGGCGGGCGTGGGCACCGGCACCGTCAGCCGCCACTTCCCCACCAAGGAATCCCTGTTCGAGGCGGTGCTGCTGGAGCGGATGGCGCACCTCGTACGCACGGCGAGCGACCTGGCCGGCGGCGAGGAGCCCGGTGAGGCGTTCTTCGCCTTCTTCTCCCTCATGGTCGAGGAGGGCGCGGCCAACAAGGGGCTGGTCGACGCGCTCGCGGGCGCCGGCTACGACTTCAACGCCGCCGCCACCGACCACGCCTACGACGTCATGGGCTCCTGGGGGCGACTTCTCCAGCGCGGCCAGGAGGCGGGCGCCCTCCGTGCCGACGCCGACATCGCCGACGTCAAGGCGCTACTCGCTGGCTGCCTCGACCGCGAGCGCGACGCCCTGGACCCGGCGGCGCGCGCCCGCATGCTGGCCATCGTCCGCCGCGGACTCGAGTCCTGACCCTGGACCGTACGGGAGATGGGGCGGGCGGCGTTCTCAGCGTTGTGCCTGGTGGTCGTGGCCGAGGTTCGGGAGGCCACGGGGAATCTGCACTGCCGAGCCGAGGAGGGCCAGTTTGTCGGCGTCGTCGGTGCCGGGGTCGGGGTGGTAGACGACGAGCATGATGCCGTCCGTGTCGGTGACGAGCAGCTTCTCCCTGTGCAGGCGGAGTTCGCCGACCTGTGGGTGGTTGAAGTGCACCACTGCCGTGCCGCCTCGGCGCCGCACGTCGTGGCGGGCCCACAACTGCCGGAAGAGCGGGCTGGCGAGGGAAAGTTCACCGACGAGTTCGATGCAGCGCGGATCGTCGGTTTCGGTGCCGACCGCATCGCGGAAGCTGGCGACCAGCCCGGCGGCGACATCTTCCGAAAAGGGGGAGAAGAGATCCTGCTCGCCGGTGTCCAGGAACACGTCCCGCAGCCGGTTGGCGCCCACGACGAGGCGGGGTGAGAGGGCGGCCGCCAACGGGTTGGCGGCGAGGATGTCGAGGTAGCGGCCCTCGACGAACGCGGGCAGCGGGAGCATCGACACGAACTGGGCCGTACTGGGCGGGAGAATCTCCTTCCGCGGGTGTCGCCGGCGGCGGGGCCTGTCTGCGGCGAGGCCGAGCAGGTACGCCTTCGAGACGTCGTCGAGGCGCAGGACCCGGGCGAGGGATTCGAGGACCTGTACCGACGGCCTGCGGTCGCGGCCGCGTTCCAGGCGCAGGTAGTAGTCGGCGCTGATACCGGCCAGCATCGCGACCTCTTCGCGGCGCAGACCGGGTGCCCGTCGCACGCCCACCACGGGGATGCCCGCCTCCTCGGGGGCGACGAGGTCGCGGCGGGCCCGGAGGAAGGCTCCAAGCCGGTTCTGCTCATCGGTCATGTTCCACACGATAGGTGGCGCGAGCCGTCCGAGCGGGGGTCCTGTCACTCCCCTGGCTGGCGGGGGCCCTGGCTGGGCCGAGGCGTGGACCGGATGGTGGTGTGCATCGACGGCGCAGATCACCCGTCGAACGCATGAATAAGGGGTAACACCATGTCTTCACTCGCACTCGTCACCGGCGCGTCCTCGGGAATCGGCGCAGCATTCGCCGAGCGTCTGGCCGGGGACGGCTACGATCTGATCGTCGTCGCGCGGCGACGGGAACGGCTCGAAGCACTCGCGGCTTCGCTCCCCACCGAGGTGCGGGTCGTCACAGCCGACCTGTCCACCGATGAGGGCATCGACACCGTGGCCGAGCTGTGCGCGAGCCGGCCGCTGACCATGCTCGTCAACAACGCCGGCGTCGCGCACTACATGCCGATGGACCAGCTCCCCGCAGCGAAGGCACGAGAACTCGTGAACGTCAAGGTCACCGCGCCGACGATGCTGACCCGCGCGGCACTGCCCGGCATGATCACGCGCGGCGCCGGAACGGTCGTGAACGTCGCAGGAATGCTCGCCTTCTCGGGGCCCTCAGCGCAGAAGGCCGGTCGCGCCGTCTACGCGGGAACGCTGGCCCACTCGGTCGCCATGTCGCAGACCCTGCACGCCGAGCTGGCGGGAACCGGCGTGAACGTGCATGTCGTCTGCCCCGGCGTCGTGGCCACCGAGTTCCACGAGGTGCAGGGCCTGGATCTGTCGGCTGTCCCTCGCATGCCCGCGGAGGACGTCGTCACCGCCGCCCTGACCGGCATCGAACTCGGTGAGACCGTCAGCGCCCCCAGCGTCGAGGACTACGGCCTCCTTGAGGCCGTGTTCGCCGCGGACCTCGACGCGTTCGGGGCCCAGAGCCCGCGTCTCGCGTCTCGTTACCGGGCCGGCTGAGCAAGCGGGCCCTCATCGGCCCTCGGCATGGTGACAAAGGGCCCGGCAGCAACGAGCGAACCCGCCCCTGAGGGCGCGAGAACGGGATGACGGTTCGCAGCGTGCCCCCGGCACGAACCCCGGCGACCCAGGCGAACGTGTGGTCTTTTGCCGTCAGCGTGGGGCTTCTGCGCACGGGGGCATGGATGGTCGACCCCCGCGAACCGCGCCTCACCCGAGCCAACGCTCCCGTTGTCGTCGGCGCGGGCACCTGGGCCGCCACCGCTGCCGAAATGCGCGGGTTCGACGCCAGTACACGTGCGGTCCGAGGCCTTCCGCCCGTGCCGGGATCATGGGGTCCCCTCCCGATGACGGTGATCAGCGCAGGCGGCGACCAGGAAGCCATCGAGCACCACGCCCAGGTCGCGAAACTCTCCACGCGCGGACGGCACATCGTCGCGCCCACAACAGATCACTACCCGCACCTCGCCGACCCCACGCCCGCCCTGCGGGAGATCCGCCGGATCCTCGCCCAGACCAGGGAGGGCGAGCCTGGGCATGACGTGGGGCGCATTCCAGGGGCCGTCGCAACACGGTGATCAACCACCGAACAGCAAGACGCTCGGCTGGGGTGCCCAGCCGAGCGGTCCCGGCTGTTCTCAGGCGTGGCGCATCGCCTGGACGACCTCTCGCAGGTACGTGTGCAGTTCGTCTTCTTCGCCATCGCCGAGGGCGGCCATGGCGGTGGGGAAGGCGTCGGTGAGATCGAGCACGACCTCGTCCATGAGTTCGCTGAAGGACCCGGGTCCTGTCTTGGACCGCGCGCTGTCCAGCCGTGGTTTGTTCACCATGGCCTGGGTCGTAGACGATGACAAGCTGCACTCCGTGGATCTTCTCAGTCGCGATCCAGATGCCGTTGGCGGAGACGGCGGCGCTCGACGCGACGGGGATCTTGGGGAAGGCACATGACGCATGGCAGAAGTCTCGGTGTCCACACGACGTCCCCGGAACTGTTTCCGCCCCGGACAGCCCATGTGGGACCAGGCGCCCGCGGCGAGAGGCCCTGCCGGGGTGTCCCGGTCGAGCGTTTGCGTGGTCGGCTCGGCAGCGACGGCGTCGATCTCCCGGAGGTGGCGGGATGTGGGAGAAGGGGGCGCCGCCGGTCGTCTGACCGGCGGCGCGGTGCGACTGGAAGGGAGGCCGGGAAGGCGGGTGCTTCCCAGCGAAGGTCTTGGCTACACCGCGCACGTGGCGGTGGGAAACACCTGAATGCCGGAGATCTTGAGATCCTGCGAATAGGTGACGGTGTCGCCAGGCTTTATACAGCCGACGCTGATTCCTTCGGCCGGCCGTATCCGTACTGCGTACGGGCTCCCGTTGTGCGCCGAGGAGATCGTCGCCACCAGCGACGTGACGCCGGGCGTCCCCGGAACGCAGAGCACTCGCGATGTGGAGGCAAGGGTCACACAGACCCCGCCGTCGGACATGGAGGACGACGACGCGAGCGCGGTGGACGCCGATCCGACCGTCAGCAGGAGCGCGGCGGCGATTCCACCGATGAAGCCTTTGGTGGCCAGAGACATCTTTCTCCTTTTCAGTGAATTTCTTCGTGGCGGATGGCTGTACTCCGAGGCTAAATCGTGGCCTTCAGCGCTATTGTTCGGCGTCATACGCGGGAAGACAACCGCGGTTACTTCCACGGGGGTACTGGCGTCGAGCCGGGCGTGCGCGGCCCGCTCGTGATCGAGACGACGGCATCGGCGGCGCCCTGGGCACGGCTCTCACTCCCTGGCATGTGAAAGAGTTACTGCGAAAGACTTGTTTCGTGCATACGTTGGATGCGTGAAGATCAAGGATCCGAAAGCGATGCGGGCGCTCGCCCACCCCTTGCGCATCCAACTCCTCGAACTGCTGGCCGTCGAAGGCACCGCCACGGCCACCCGGCTGGCCGAGCTCCTCGACGAGAACCCGTCCAACTGCTCCTTCCACCTGCGGGTGCTGGCGAAGTTCGGGTACATCGAACGCGCGCCGGGCCAGACCGGACGCGACCGGCCCTGGCGGCTCATCGACATCGAGCAGACCTGGGACTCCGAGCAGCCGGACGAGGACAGCCGGTCGGCGGCGTCCGCGCTGGATCAGGCCTTCCTGGACTGGGAGCATTCGCGCATGAAGGCCGCGGCCACGGCACCGGTGCCGCAGGCGTGGAAGGGCAGGCTGGCGAGCGGCGGCGCCACCCTCTGGCTGACGCCGGAGGAGGCCGAGCGACTCGGGCAGGCCATCGCCCAACTGATCAGCCCGTACGTCGAACGCCGGCGGCAGCCGGACTCGCGCCCGGCAAGCGGGCGGCCTGTCAGGCTGTTCCACAACACCTACCTCCTGCCGAACACCGACCCCCGATGAGGGGCGCGCTCGCCAGCCCGCCGCTCCGCCGGCTGCCGGGCGCCTGGACGATCGGCAACCCCGCCTATGGGATGGCGCCGCCCTTGGCGCGGACGGGAGGGCGCCGGTTCTCCAGGTCGAGGTCCTCAACGTTGAGGGCGAGGATCTCGGCGGCTCTTGCCGCCGTTTCGTAGAGCATCCGCCAGAGGGGCTTTCCCGGAGCGGGATGTCGCGGCGCGACAGCAGCCGGTGGATGGTCGGCTTGGCCACGGCCCGGGTCTGGTCAGGGTTTGCCTTGCGGCGTTCGGCCTCGGCGGGGACGCAGGGGGCGGGTCAGTGCTTCTTGGTGCGGCACCAGGTGAGCCACGAGACGAGGGCGGCGCGGTTGCGGTTCCGGGTGGCCGGCGCGCACCCGCCCCATGGCTCGGTCAGGGCCCGCTGTGCTGGACCAGCGGTGCGTCACGGTGGCGTAGTCGTCGGGGGTGAGGGAGGCGGTATCGCGGGCGCAGCCGTGGGTGGCCCGAAGGCTTCGGCCGCGTATACCCCGCGCTCTTGAGTGGAGTGACGCGTGTCACGTCGCGCCGTGTCACGTCTCGGCGGTCCACGGTGTCTTGAGGGCATGAGCGAACACAACGCACCCCGCATGGTCGTGGTCATCGGTGGCGGTTACGCAGGAACGCTCGCGGCCAACCGGCTGCGGATGCGCGACGACGTCGACATCAGCCTGGTCAACCCGCGCCCGGAGTTCGTCGAACGCGTACGGCTGCACCAGTTCGTGGCCGGCACCGGCGACCCCACGGTCGACTATGGCACGCTGCTCGGCGAGGGCGTCCACCTGGTCGTCGACAGCGCCACGCGCATCGACGCCGCCGCCCGCACTGTGCACCTGGCGTCGGGCCGCAGCCTGGACTACGACTATGTCATCTACGCGGTCGGCAGCACCAGGGCCGTGCCGTCATCGGTGCCCGGCGCGGCCGAATTCGCTTTCGACATCGCCGAGTTCGAGTACGCGCAGCGGCTGCGCGCCAGGCTGGAGGAGCTACCCGCCGATGCTCCGGTCACCGTGGTCGGCGGCGGCTTGACCGGCATCGAGACGGCCGCCGAGCTGGCCGAGCAGGGGCGGAGGGTCACGCTGGTGTGCGGCAGGACCCTGGCGCCCACCTTCAGCTCCTCCAGTCGCCGGGCCATGGCCAGATGGCTGTCCAAGCACAGGGTCTCGGTGCTGGAGGGCGTCAAGGTGAGCGAGGTGCGGCAGGACGCGGTCGTCCTCGCCGACGGCGCGATGCGGGCGAGCGCGGTGACCATCTGGACGGGTGGCTTCGGGGTGCCGGAGCTGGCGGCGGCGAGCGGGCTGCGTACCGACGAGCTCGGCCGGCTGCTCACCGACGAGACGCTGACCAGCGTCGACGACGACCGCGTCGTCGCGGCCGGCGACGCGGCCGCTCCGTCGGGTCAGGCGCTGCGGATGAGCTGCTATGCCGCCGGGCCGCTCGGCGCGCAGGCGGCCGACACCGTGCTGAGCCGCATCGCGGGGACGGATCCGGCGGCGATCAACCTGGCCTTCTCCGGGGCGTGCGTCAGCCTCGGCAGGCGCACGGCCGTACGGCAGTTCGCCCGCAAGGACGACACCGCGATGAACTTCCACACCGGCGGCAGGATAACCGCCGGCTACAAGGAGCTGACCTGCAAGCTCGGGGTGTGGAAGATCCGCCGTGAGGTTCGCAAGCCGGGTTCCCTGATCTGGCCCAAGGGCGGCGAGCGCGTGGTCGCCTCCGCATGAGCGCCGAGGAGCATGCCGAGCGGTTCACCCTCCTGCGACCCCTCCTGTTCACGATCGTCTACGAGATACTCGGCTCGGTCACCGAATCCGACGACGTGCTGCAGGACAGCTACCTGCGGTGGTCGGGCGTGGACCTGGCGACCGTGCGGGACACCAAGTCGTACCTGGCGCGGCTGGTGACCCGTCAGGCACTCAACGCGCTGCGGGCGAGCACGCGCCGCCGCGAGGACTACGTCGGTCCGTGGTTGCCGGAGCCGCTGCTGCTGGAGGAGAACGACGCCTCGGCCGACGTGGTGCTCGCCGAATCGGTGTCGATGGCGATGCTCGTGCTGCTGGAAACGCTCACCCCCGATGAACGTGCGGTGTTCGTGCTGCGCGAGGTGTTCGGCTTCGGCTACGACGACGTCGCCGCGGCGGTGGGCAAGTCCGTGGCGACGGTGCGCCAGGTGGCGCACCGCGCCCGCGAGCACGTGCAGGCGCGCCGCAAGCGCTTCGAGCCCGCCGACGCCGCGACGACCGAGCGGATCACCGCGCAGTTCATGACCGCCGCTGCGACCGGCGACCTGCAAGGGCTGCTCTCCCTGCTCGCGCCGGACGTCACCTGGACGGCCGACAGCGGCGGCAAGACCACCGCGGCGCGCCGGCCGGTGGTGGGCGCGCGGAAGGTGGCCGCGGTCCTCATGCGCCTGTTCAACCCGGACCTGCGGATCGAGATGGTCACCTGCAACGGCATGCCCGCGCTGGTGCTCAGCGGAGCGCGTCACAAGGGCGTCTTCCTGCTCGAGATCGCCGACGGCGAGATCACCAACTTCTACGCCATCCGCAACCCGGACAAGCTTCTCGCGGTGGCGGCCCCGCGCCAGATCAGCAGGAGTTGACCATGACAGACACACAGGTGGTGATCGCCGGCGCGGGGCCGACAGGGCTGATGCTCGCGTGCGAACCGCGGCTCGCCGGGGTCGACGTGCTCGTGCCCGGACGCCTCCAGGAACCGCGCCGATGGAATCGCGGGCGAGCGGCCTGCACATCCGCACGATGGAGGTGCTCGATCAGCGAGGCCTGCTCGACCGGTTTCACGGGCGGCGCATACCGGGCGTGCACTTCTCCGCCCTCCCGCTCGACCTGTCCGATATACCGATGCGACAGCCGTACGTTCTCGTCATCTCGCAGTCCGAGGTTGAACGGCTGCTGAGGGAGTTGCATCAGATCGGTCCAGTGCTTCTCTATCGGCTTCCAGTCGATGACGTTGCGGCCGTTCTCGCCGAACGGTGGTTCAGCGGCTTCGATCAGTCCCGTGATTGTGTGTATTTCAGCGGGTACGTCCTGGCCGCTGCTCCGCAGGCAGGTGAGGTAGGAGGAAGGGCGTGGTCATGGCGCTTCAGAGGTTCGAGGCGGTGGACGGTTGGCCGGCCTTGCGTGGGCGGTTGACGAGTCGCATTTCTGAACAGGACCTGATGTTGCTGGACGAAGCAGTCGACTTCGCGACACATTGGCACGCCGACCAGAGGCGACCCGCCGGTGAGCCGTATGTGCAGCACCTGCTTGAGGCCGTGTCCGTCCTGGCCGAGGCGGTGAACACGACCGACATCGACGTGCTGCGAGCGGCCGTCCTGCACGACGTGGTCGAAGACACCGACTGCTCGCTGGATGAGGTGAGGAAACACTGTGGCGACCGTGTCGCCGTTCTGGTCGAGTGGGTGACCAAGCCCGCGGCGGCGGAGGGTCAGTCGCGTGAGAACGTACGGGCGGCGTATCTGGCTCGCCTGCGGGACGCACCGGCTGATGCGCTGATGGTCAAGTTGGCGGACCGACTGAGCAACGTGCAACGCCTGGACAGCCATCCCCGGCCGGAGAAACGCCGTGCGTACTACCAGGAGACCGTCCGTTCCATCGTCCCGCTGGCGCAGTCTCACCCGTGGTTTCGTCAGTGGTTTGAAACCTGGCGCAGCGCGTTCGGGCACTTGTCCGTGTGACGATCAGGTAGTCGCCTGCACCTCGCCGTGGCCCTGGGCTGTCCCGTCCTGTTCGAGCTGAGAGGCCGTAGTGGGCGGGCGCAGCACGGGATCAGCGCACGGCGGGGGATCGGTGTGGACGGAGGGATCGCGGTTGCGACGTCCATTCGGCTTCGTCACCCTCGCGTCCTGCGGGCCGAGCGCGGGCTGACGATCAGCGCTTCGCGTTGCGCGGAGCTCAGACGGTCCGGTCTCGGGGCGATCGCGTACGTGTCGCGCCCGAGCCGCTTCACAGTGAGCGGGTCGGAGAGGATCGGACGGCGGCCGACGGCGTCCAGGGCATCGGCCGTCCGCGTGATGGGCCAGTCCAGTGCCGTGGCGAGGTCGTCCGCGGCCAGCGGCCGGGCGGCGTGCACGAGCGCGGCGATCACCGTCAGCACGTCGGCCACGGCGGCGTGGGTGAGGCCGCTGTCGTCCATGTGGTCGCTGATGCGGGCGAAGAAGCGGCCCATCTCGCGAAGCCGGGTGCCGACCGGAGTGTCAGCGCCGAAGATGTTCGTTCCGCGCCGCGCGGCCGCCGCGACCTCGGCGTGCGCCCCGGTGTCGGCTTTCCAGGCGCGGAGCCAGACGTCGTCGTCGATCACGTACCGCTCGCGGCGCCCGCCTGGCTCCTGACTCCGTCCGACCAGTTCGATCGATTCGAGGTAGCCGATGGCCTTGGACACCGAAGCCGGGCTGACCTGTAACCGGCGTACGAGGTCGGCGGAGGTCAGGCTCCCGGAGTCGGAGATGAGCAGGCAGACGAACACCCGGGAGGACATCCGGGGCAGCCCGGTCCCGGCCAGCAAGGTGGCGAACTCTTCCACGAAACGGCGTGTCACCTCGGTCTGCCGCTCGTCGGGCTCGGCGGCCTTGACCGCCCTGCGCCGGCGGGCGCGCCGCTCGGCGGTCTGCTGGGCACGGTCCGCCAGATAGCCTGCCGGCCCGCCGTTGCGCGTGACTTCGCGGGTGACCGTGGACGTGGGCCTGCCGAGCCGCCTGCCCATCTCGGCGTACCCCAGCCCGTCGGCCAGCCAGGTCGCGATCTTCCGGCGATCCTCAGGGGTCAGCCTGCTTCCGGGCATCGGCCCGCCTCCTCTTCAGGTGCGTTCACCAACAGTACATTGAGGTTTTCTCTGCGACTTTCACATGATCCGTCCGTGCTCGAAGTGGGTGAGAACGAGCGCTGCTCGGGCCACATCGCCAATTCGTGAGGGGCTGAGCGTCAAATGCTGAAGGGTGCGCCAGCGCT
>NZ_JBDPME010000006.1:0-396570 GCF_039871825.1 Nonomuraea sp. B12E4
GTTACGGCGGTTATGGCGGGGAGGAAACACCCGGTTACATTCCGAACCCGGAAGTTAAGCTTCTCAGCGCCGATGGTACTGCACTCGGGAGGGTGTGGGAGAGTAGGTCGCCGCCGGACAATCTTTGTGAGGGGGTTCGACACCTTGAGGGTGTCGGACCCCCTCTTTTTTGTTTCCGTTAGAGGTTCTGCAGAAGGGGCTCTATGCGGAAGGGGATCTGGGTGGACAGGGCGATCGTGGTGTCGGTGCGCTGTACCGCCGGGGACGTCAGGATGTGGGCGATGATCTCCTGGAGGTGCTCGGTGGTGCGGGCCACCACTCGGCACAGCAGGTCGTGTTGACCGCTCGTGCCGTGGACCTCCAGGATCTGGGGAACGGCGTTCAGGGCGTCGACCGCCTCCGCGAGCCGGCCCTGGGCGATCTGCAGCCAGACGAAGGCCAGGATGGGGTGGCCGGCGTGGGCGGGGGAGACCGTTGGGCCGAAATTCTCGATCACGCCCCTGGTCGTCAGTTTCTCCACGCGGGCCTGGACGGTGCCCCTGGCCACGCCGAGGAGGCGGGCCAGCTCGGTCAGGCCGATGCGAGGGTGGGCGCGCATGGTCACGAGGAGGCGGGCATCGAGGTCGTCCATCCGAGGTCACTCCGAAGGCTGTGCGATTCGTCCAGAAAATAGCTGTTTGGGAGTACGGAAGCTAGCGTATCGCGCAGTTGAACTGGCCGCTCTTGCCAGAAAAAGCCGCGTTTGGTGTCATTTGAGGCATGTTTGAGGAAGCCCAGTACTTCGCCCCGGTCGCTGCCCAGGAGGATGGGTCGGTGGTGGTGGAGTTGGCCGCGTCCCATCCGGGGTTCGCTGATCCGGTGTACCGGGAGCGGCGGAACGCCATCGCGCAGTTGGCGCTGGACTACGAGCCGGGGACGCCTATCCCCTCGGCCGAGTACAGCGAGCAGGAGCATGCGGTGTGGGAGATGGTCGCCAGGGAGCTGGGGGTCAAGCACCAGACGTACGCCACCGGTGAATACCTTGACGGCGCGGCTCGGCTGGGGCTGCCTCAGGACCGGGTCCCGCAGCTGGAGGAGGTGTCCAAGCTGCTGGAGCCGCTGACCGGGTTCCGGTATCGGCCGGCGGCGGGGCTGGTGCCGTTGCGGGAGTTCTACGGGGTGCTGGCGGACGGGTTCTTCCATTCGACGCAGTACGTCAGGCACCACTCCGTGCCCTTCTACACGCCCGAGCCCGACGTCATCCACGAGGTGATCGGGCACGCCAACGCCCTGGCGCACCCCCGGTACGCCGCCCTCTACCGCCTGGCCGGGCAGGCCGCGCGGCGGGTCGAGGGGGAGGAGGCGCTGGAGTTCGTGTCGAAGGTGTTCTGGTTCACCATGGAGTTCGGGGTGATGGCGGAGGGGCGCGATCTCAAGGCGTACGGGGCGGGGATCCTGTCGTCGTACGGGGAGATCGAGGAGTTCCGTGGCATGGACATCCGGCCGCTGGAGCTGGGGGCCATGGGGGCGACCGAGTACGACATCACGAAATATCAGGATGTGCTGTTCAGAGCCGAGTCGCTGCAGCACCTGGAGGATGTCGTGGGTGGCTTCTGGGACTCGTGTGACGACGATGCAGTCGCGAGACTCCTGGCTACTGGAGTCTAGCGATGTGTCTGGATTTTTCGTGATAATGCTTGGGTGATCGGGGGCTGGGGACGGGCGATACCACGGTTGGTCATCGCGATCGCCCTGGCCCTGCCGCTCATTACGCCGCCCCGGGACGTCTCAGAGGGGTCGCAGGCGGCCGCTTCCGTGCCAGGTGACCTGACACGCATGGCGAAGGTGTCCGGGGCTCAGGAGGCGCTCCTGGGGAAGCTCGAGGAGACCGCGGGGGTGGAGAATCTCCGCCCGGTCCCGGTCAAGGAGATCGACAGGCGACTGAACCGCTATCTGGCGGGCCGGCCGGGGCCGGTCAGCGCGATGGTCAAGGATCTGGCGACCGGGCGGGTCTATCGGTACCACGCGGGTGAGAGCATGATCACGGCGAGTTCGGCCAAGGTGCAGATCCTGCTGGCGCTGTTGCTCAAGACGCCGTGGGAGAAGCTGTCCGGGGATGTCAGGCGCGATGCCGAGCTGATGATCCGCCACAGCGACAATCAGGCGGCCGACCGGCTCTGGCTCCGGATCGGAGGTGCCGCCGGGTTCACCGAGGCGGGCAGGCGGTTCGGACTCAAGCACACGCAGGGCGTGCCCGGCGACTGCGTGGACCTGTATTGCTGGGGCATCACCCGTACGTCCGCGGAAGACCAGGTCCGCCTCATGCAGGCCCTCGTGTCCGGGAAAGGCCCGCTCCGGAGGAAGGAGCGCGACCAGGTGCTCAGGCTCATGGGCGCGGTCGTCGACGGGCAGGACTGGGGCGTCAGCGTCGCGGCGTGCGAGGGCGACCGGGTGGCGCTGAAGAACGGCTGGCTCAAGCGGGTGTCGAACAAGCTCTGGGCGACGATCAGCGTGGGCCTGGTCCGAGGCGAGGGGCGCGACTACGCCATTGCCGTACTCACTGAGGGTAGTCCCGAGGTTGGGTACGGCATGGCGACCGTCGAAGGCGTAGTGCGGAGGATTATGCAGTCGTTCCGGAAATGCTCGGCGTGACGAGACGGTAGCCCACCCCGCGTACGGTCTGGATGAGCTGGTCGTCCTCGTCGCCCAGCCGCGCGCGCAGGCGTTTGACGTGGACGGCGATCGTGTTCGTCGAGGTGGTCGCCGCCGCGTGCCACACGTGGCGCATGATCTGCTCCCGGGTGACCGTACGGTCGGCGTTGCGCATCAGATACTGCAGCAGTTCGAACTCCCGCAGCGGGAGGTGCACGGTCCGGCCGCCGACGCGCACCTGGTAGGCCTGCACGTCCAGCTCGACCCCGCCGACGGCGAGGACCTTGCGGGACTCGGGCGAGGCCGCCTGGATGAACGGCAGCAACTCGGCGACCCGGTAGGGCCGGGCCACGCAGGCCGCCGCACCCGCGGCGAGCGCGCGTACGGCCTGCTCGGCATGGCCCTCGCCGACGCCGAGCAGGACCGGTACGGCTCTGGCCAGGCGCACCGCGCGGACGAACTCCACCGAGTCGATGACCGGAAGCGCGGCCGAGACGAGCACCACGTCCGGTTGCATGGCGCCCGCCTGCAGCAGCCCTTGGGCTCCGTCGGGCACGCCGGTGACGGCCACCCCCTCGCGTTCGAGGGCGGTGGCCAACTCCTCCACCACGGCGCCATCGGGATCGGCGATGAGCAGTACGGGCTTTGTCCTCGTGTCCCCGTTCATCGTGGATGCCGCCTGCTGTTGGGTCATCAGCCGAAGCGCCCCGTGATGTAGTCCTCCGTCGCCTTCTGAGATGGATTGGTAAACATGCGGGACGTTTCGTCCATCTCGATGACCTTGCCGGGCTTGCCCTGCTCGGCCAGGTTGAAGAACGCCGTCCGGTCACTGACCCGAGCGGCCTGCTGCATGTTGTGCGTCACGATGACGATCGTGTACTGGTCCTTCAGCTTGGCCATGAGGTCCTCGATGGCCAGCGTGGAGATCGGGTCGAGCGCTGAGCAGGGCTCGTCCATCAGCAGGACCTGCGGCTTGACCGCGATGGCCCGGGCGATGCAGAGCCGCTGCTGCTGACCGCCGGACAGGCCCGCGCCGGGCTTGTTGAGGCGGTCCTTGACCTCGTTCCATAGGTTGGCGCCCTGCAGCGACTCCTCCACGATCGTGTCGAGCTTCGACTTGCTGATGCGGCCGTTGAGCCGGAGCCCGGCGGCCACGTTC
Organism: Nonomuraea sp. B12E4; assembly: GCF_039871825.1. Lineage (NCBI taxonomy): Bacteria > Bacillati > Actinomycetota > Actinomycetes > Streptosporangiales > Streptosporangiaceae > Nonomuraea > Nonomuraea sp. B12E4. The sequence continues at coordinate 3,791 of NZ_JBDPME010000006.1, forward strand.
TCGTAGATCGACATCGTGGGGAACGGGTTGGGGCGCTGGAAGACCATGCCGATCAGGCGGCGGACGGAGACGGGCTCCACGGTGGGGCCGTACAGGTCCTCGCCGTCGAGCAGCACCTTGCCATCCACGCGAGCACCAGGGATCACCTCGTGCATGCGGTTGAGCGTGCGCAGGAACGTCGACTTACCGCATCCGGACGGGCCGATGAACGCGGTGATCGAGCGAGGCTCGATGGTCATCGACACGTCCTCGATCGCCTTGTGCGACCCGTAGTACGCGTCGAGACCCGAGACCTGGATCTGCTTGGACATTGTGGCGGTTACCCCCTATCGGCCCCTGGCAGGTGCGCGCCACCAGGCGATCAGGCGCGCTACCAGGTTGAGCAGCATGACGATCAAGATGAGCGTGAGCGCGCCGGTCCACGCCCGGTCGATGGCGGTGTCGTTGGGGCGGGCCGCCTGGTCGAAGACGAAGAGCGGCAGGCCCATCTGCGGCCCCGTGAACGGGTCGTTGTTGATGGAGTTGGTGAAGAACACCGTCATCAGCAGCGGTGCCGTCTCGCCGGCTACCCTGGCGACGGCCAGCATGATACCGGTGACGATGCCGGTGAACGCCGTCGGCAGCACGACCTTGACGATGGTGCGCCACTTGGACACGCCCAGCGCGTATGAGGCCTCGCGCAGGTCGTTGGGCACCAGCCGGAGCATTTCCTCGGCCGATCTGACCACGGTCGGCATCATCAGGATGGACAGCGCGAGCGCGCCCGCCCAGCCGGAGAACTGGAAGCCCAGGAACAGGATCCAGAACGCGAAGACGAACAGGCCGGCAACGACGGAAGGGACGCCGGTCATGACGTCCACGAAGAAGCTGATGGCGCGGCTCAGCCGACCGCCCTCGCCGTATTCGACCAGGTAGATCGCGGTGAGCAGGCCGATCGGGACCGAGATGACGGACGCGAGCAGGACCTGTTCCAGGGTGCCGATGATCGCGTGGTAGGCACCGCCGCCGATGTCCCTGGCGCCGATGCCGCGCATGGAGTGGGTCAGGAACTCCATGTCGAAGCGGGCCAGGCCGTTGGAGATGACCAGCCAGAGCACCGACACGAGCGGCACCACGGCCAGCACGAAGGCGAGGTAGACCAGGCCCTTGACGAAGCGGTCCTTGAACCTGCGGCCCGCCGAGATGTGCCGGATCCCTGTCATTGTCGTCGTCATGCGCCTGCCCTCGCGTATTCCTTGCGGCGGTTGATGATCAGACGGGCGCCCGTGTTGACCAGCAACGTGATGACGAACAGCACCAGGCCGGAGGCGATGAGGGCGCCGCGCCCGACCTCGTTGGCCTCGCCGAAGCCGTTGGCGATGTTGGCGGCGATGCTGTTGGCGTGCGGGGTGAGGATCTGGAAGGAGATGTCGAAGGTCGCGGGGAAGATCAGCGCGACCGCGATGGTCTCGCCCATGGCCCGGCCGAGGCCGAGCATCGCGGCGCTGATGACGCCCGGGCGGCCGAAGGGCAGGACCGCCATCCTGATCATCTCCCAGCGGGTGGCGCCGAGTGCCAGGGCGGCTTCCTCGTTCATTTTCGGCGCCTGCAGGAAGACCTCGCGGGAGATGGCCGCGATGATCGGCAGGATCATGATCGCCAGGACGACCGCGCCCGCGAGCATGGTCTTGCCCCCGATGATGCCCTCGCCGCCGAACAGCGGGAACCAGCCGAGGTTCTCGTTCAGCCACTGTGACGGCGTGCGCAGCAGCGGCACCAGGAACGTCACGCCCCACAGGCCGTAGACCACGCTGGGGACGGCGGCGAGCAGGTCGATCAGGTAGCCGAGCGGCGCGGCCAGCCGGCGGGGGGCGTAGTGGGAGATGAACAGCGCGACGCCGACCGCGATGGGGGTGGCGATGACCAGGGCGAGCGCGGAGCTGAGCACGGTGCCGAAGGCCAGGGCGCCGATGCCGAACACCTTGCTGCTGTTGGGCTCCCAGATCAGGTCGCCGAAGAAGCTGCCCTCGTTCGCCTGCAGGGCGGGGATGGCCTCGCTGATGAGGAACACGGCGATGGCCGCCATGATCGCCAGCAGGACGACGCCCGCCGCGGTGGAGAGGAACCGGAACAGTCCTTCACCGTGGGTGCGCCGCGAGGCGGACCGGCCCATGGCCGGCCCGCCGTCACGGGTTTTGGTGTTGGTCGCCATCGGTCGTTAGGAGATCGCCTCGACCGCGGAACGGACCTTGGTGAGCAGGGTGCCGGCCAGCGGGGCGTAGCCCAGCTCCTTCAGGGCGGCCTGGCCCTCGTCACTGGCGGTGTAGGTGAGGAAGCCCTTCACCAGCTTCGACTCCTCGGCCGACAGGCCCTTCTCGCAGGTGATCTCGTAGGTCACCAGGACGATCGGGTAGGCGCCCGCGGTCTTGGTGGCGTAGTCGATCGACAGGGCCAGGTCGTTGCCGGTGCCCTTGATCTCGGCCGTCTCGACGGTCTTGGCCGCGCTCTCGGCGGTCAGCTCGACGAACTCGCCGGCGCCGTTGGCGACCTTGGCCTTCTGCAGCGAGGAGTTCTCGGCGTAGGAGAGCTCGACGTAGCTGACCGCGCCCTCGGTGTCCTTCACCGAGGCGGCGATCTGGTCGGAGCCCTTGGCACCCTGACCCTTGGCCTCGGCGGGCCACGCCTTGGCGGGCTCGTAGGGCCACTCGGCGGTGGCCTTGAGGAACTTGGTGAAGTTGTCGCTGGTGCCCGACTCGTCAGAGCGGTGGAACGCCTGGATCGGGACGGACGGCAGCGTCGCGTTCGGGTTGTCGGCCTTGATCGCGGCGTCGTCCCACTTGGTGATCGTGCTGTTGAAGATGCCGGCGAGCGTCTTGGGGGACAGCTGCAGGCCGTCGACGCCGGGCAGGTTGTAGACGACCGCGACCGGGCCGGTCACCATCGGGATGTTGATCGCCTTGCCGGTCTTGCACCGGGCGTCGGCCTGGGCGGGCTCGTCGTCCTTGAGCGCCGAGTCGGAGCCGGCGAAGGCGACGGTGCCCTGGATGAACGACTGCACGCCCGCGCCGGAGCCGCTGGGCTGGTAGTTAAGAGTGACGCCCGGGTTGGTGGCCGTGAAGTTCTTCGTCCACTCGGTGATCGCGTTGGCCTGGGCAGAGGAGCCCGCGGCGTTGATCGTGCCACTCAGACCAGCGTCGCTGCCCGCGGAGGCGGTGGCGGAGGTCGTGGTGCCGCTGCCTGCGGGCGTGTTGTCATCAGTGCCGCACGCAGCGAGCGAGAGCGCGCCGACAACGGCGACGGCGGCGAGCCGGCTTGCATACTTCACGGTTGGGTCCTCCCACTTGGTCCTTAGTCGCCATGAAGTTATGCAGCCAAGGTGACCCAGACCCCCTACCCAGGGTGAACGTTCGGTGAACGCGCCAGGTCGCCGCCATGATGGGTGCTATGACGTATCGCGTATGCCTGGTGTGCATGGGAAACATCTGCCGGTCACCGATGGCGGAGATCGTTCTCCGCCACACGCTCAATGAACGTGGCCTGGGCGAACGGGTCACCGTCGAGAGCGCGGGGACGGGCGGCTGGCACGTGGGAGACCCCATGGACGAGCGTGCGCTGGCCATCCTCGCCCAACATGGTTACGACGGAACGGTGCACCGGGCCCGGCAGTTCACCAGGGATTGGTTCGCCCGTTACGATCTGGTTCTCGCGATGGACCGAGACAACCAGGTCACCCTGCGCCGGCTGGCGCCCCCGGACGTGGAGGTGCGGCTGTTCCGCTCGTTCGATCCGGCGGCGCCGCCCGAGGCCGAGGTGCCCGATCCGTACTACGGGGGGCGTGAGGGGTTCGAGGAGGTGCTCGCCCTGGTCGAGGCGGCTTCCGAGGGGGTGGCCAAGCACATTGCCGATGAGATCGGTTAGCGACCTGGGCGCCTCGCACGGGTGGCGGCTCCAGCGGGGGCTGCTCGACGACGGGCGCGAGGTGTTCGCGAAGACGGGGGCGGCATCCGAGGTGTTCGCGTCGGAGGCGGCCGGGCTGCGGTGGCTGGGCGAGGCGATCGCGGTGCCCGAGGTGGTGGAGGTCGGCGCGGACCGGCTCGTCCTGTCCTGGGTACGCCAGGAGCCGCCGTCCCCGGGGGCCGCCGAGCGGTTCGGGCGTGCGCTGGCCGCCATGCACCGGGCCGGGGCGGCGCGTTTCGGGGCGCCGTGGCCGGGGTTCATCGCCGAGTTGCCGATGGACAACTCGGCCGCGCCCGACTGGCCCGCGTTCTACGGCTCGCGGCGGGTGCTGCCGTTCCTGCGGATCGCCCGGTTGCCCGCGGCGGACGTCGCCCTGGTCGAGCGGGCCGTGGAGCGCTTCGCCGAGGTCGCGGGGCCGGCCGAGCCGCCCGCCCGGATCCACGGGGATCTGTGGAGCGGGAACGTGTTGTGGTCCGGGGGGTCGGGGGTGCTGATCGATCCCGCCGCGCACGGGGGGCATCGAGAGACGGATCTGGCCATGCTGGAGCTGTTCGGGTTGCCATACCTGGATCGGGTGCTGGGGGCCTATCGGGAGGAGTGGCCGCCGGCGGAGGGGTGGGTGGAGCGGGTGCCGCTACATCAGCTGCATCCGCTGCTCGTGCACGTGGTTCTGTTCGGCGGAGGCTATCGGGATGCCTTGATGAACGCCGTGCGGCGGGTGCTGGCGCTCTAGCGTGTGCGGTGCCTGGCTCTAGCGTGTGCGGCGTCTGTAGGCGCGCTGGCGGCAGGCCCGGGAGCAGTAGACGCGGGGGCGGCCCGTGGGGGTGGGGTCCAAGGGGCGGCCGCATTCCTGGCAGATTTCGTCACGCTTTTCGTCACGTTCTTGGATGAGGGCTTCGATGCCGTCGAGGAGGCGGCGCAGGCCGAACTCGAAGGAGTCCTCCGGGTGGTGCCAGCCGCCCGACCTCCACAGGCTGCTGAGGGTGGGGTAGCGGTCGAGGTGGGCGTAAAGGGAGTCGCGGGCGCCCCACCACTCCTGCTCGGAGACACCGCTGCGGCGCTCCTCGCGCTGGGTCTCGACCAGGGTCAGCGCCTCGGCGTCCACGAAGCGGCCGACCAGGCCGACGGCGGCGATCACCTCGGACGGCTTGAGTGCGGTGTCGGTCAGGGTGCTGAGCAGGTAGTCGTAGTGGGCGACGGCGTTGGGTCCGGGGAGGTGGCGGGTGCCGCGAATCTCGGCCAGCCAGGGGTGTCTCTTGCGGATCTGCCAGGCTTGATGGACGGCGGTGGCCAGCCGGTCCCGCCAGGTCTCCGTCGCGGGCTTTCCGGCCGTCTGCTCGGTTAGGTCGGTTGTTGGGGTGGTTCGGGCCTCTTCCTCGGTGGTTCGGTCGGGTGTTGGGGTGGCCAGGGCCTCTTCCTCGATGGTTCGGTCGGCTGTTTGCGTGGTTCGGGCCTCTTCCCGGGCGGTTCGCACGGTTGGGTGCTCACCGAGGACGTGGTCGCGCATCAGCTCCACGAGCTGGTCGCGGCCGGGTACGTGGCGGTAGAGCGACATGGTCGTGAAGCCGAGGCGGTCGGCGACCTTGCGCATCGACAGGCCGTCCAGACCCTCGGCGTCGGCCAGTTCGACGGCGGCGCGCACGATCCTGGCCAGGCTCAGGCCGGGGCGCGGCTCGTGCTCCCGCGCCCGCCACAGCAGCTCCACCCTGCGGTCGGGATCGTCCCCGCCCGTTGTCATGTGCGTCCTCCTTGTTTATGGTGTACTACTACGTGTACGGCATAAACTGCAAAGGAGGACGCAGATGTTCCGGTTCCACGTCGCGCCCGACGGCAGCGATTCCTGGCCCGGCTCACTCGACCGCCCGTTCGCCAGCCTCGAACGTGCCCAGGCGGCGGCTCGCGCGGTGGGTGGTGACGCCGTCGTCCAGCTCCGGGGCGGCACCCACCTGCTGACCCGGCCGCTGGAGCTCACCGAGGCGGACTCCGGGGTCGTCTTCCAGGCCCACGGCTACGGGACCGCCGAGCAGGAGGAGCCCACGGTGAGCGGCGGCCGCCCGATCGGCGGGTGGGAGGAGCGGGACGGAGTGTGGACGGCCGAGGTCGGTGGGCTCGACACCCGGCAGCTCTACGTGGACGGGGAGCGGGTTCCGCGGGCCTCCATCTCCGGGCTGCCCGGCTCTCCGAGCACGAATGAGACGGGTTACGTCACGCAGGCGCTCGGATGGCGGAATCCGGAGGACGTCGAGTTCGTCTACCGCGAGGTTTATCCCTGGACCGAGGCGCGATGCGGGGTGGCCGGGGTCGCGGAGGACGGGGAATCGGCCGTGGTGACCATGGCGCAGCCTGGGTTTCGGTGGGCGTACGAGCTGTACAACGCCACCTGGGACGGCAACACCTCTCGCGGGCCGGGGCTGCCGACCCGGATCGAGAACGACGCGAGTTTCCTCACCTCGCCGGGGGCCTTCGTGCTCGATCGTTCGCGTGGCGTGCTGCTCTACCGGCCTCGGCCGGGGGAGGACCCCGTGCGTACGCGGGTGGTGACGCCGGTCCTGGAGACCCTGGTGAGGGTCGCGGGGGCGCGGGATGTGGCGTTCAAGGGGCTGGTGTTCGCCGAGGCCACCTGGACGCGTCCGAGCCGTGCGGAGGGGTTCCTGCACTATCACGGCAGCGGCTACTACGAGGGCGGCGGTGTCGAGACGGCCCACCTGGGCGAGGGGGCGTCGGTGACGTATCCGGTGGCGTCGGCCGTCATCCCCGCCTGCGTGCGGGTCGAGGACGCGGCGGGGGTGCTGGTCGAGGGGTGCCGGTTCACCCGGCTGGGGGCGTCCGGGCTGGGGATCTCCGGTGGGGACGGGGTCGTGGTGCGGGGATGCGACTTCGACTCCTTGTCCGCCTCGGCCATCACGGTGTCCGGAGGGCGGGGGACGGTGGTGGAGGACAACTGGGTTCACCACGTGGCGGTCGAATACAGCGGATCACCGGCGATCACCGTGTCAGGGGTGTCGGGATGTCGCGTGGTGAACAACGAGATCAACGACGTTCCGCACTGTGGCATCGTCGTCGGGCCCGGTGAGGGGGCGCACATCTTGCGCAACCTGACCGTGGACACCATGCAGGTGCTGGCCGACGGGGGTGGGATCTATCTGTCCGGGACCCAAGGGGACTCGTGGGACAACGGGGCCGTAGTGCGGGGGAACGTCATCAAGGACACGCGGACGCCGTACAACTTCGCGCTTTACACCGACTACGGGGCCTCATGGGTGACCGTCGAGGGGAACGTGGTCATGCGGGGCGACAACACCGCCGTTCTGACGGTCGCGCCGCCGCTGCGGAACGTGATCTATCGGGGGAACGCCTGGGACGCCGATCCGGTGGGTCACGACAGCCCGCCGGACGGGGTCACGTACGAGGGGAATGTGACGTACAAGGATGAACGGGAGATGAACGCCGCGACCGCTGCCATCCAGTCCGAGGCCGGGTTGCGGCGGACGCGCGGGCGTTAGCGAACGGTGCCGTTGAGGCGGCCGAGGACCTCGTCGTGCAGGGTGCCGTTGGTGCAGATGAGGCTGCCGCCTTCCAGGCCCCGTACGCCGGCGAGGTCGCTCCACACGCCGCCGGCCTCCTCGACGATCACGGTGAGCGCCGCCATGTCCCACGGCGACAGCTCGGGCTCGGCCGACAGGTCCACCGAGCCCTCGGCGACCATCATGTGGGACCAGAAGTCGCCGTAAGCCCTGGTGCGCCAGCAGGCGCGGCTGAGGTCGAGGAAGTTGTCCAGCCTGCCGGTCTTCTCCCAGCCGCCGAAGCTGGAGTAGGAGAACGACGCGTCCTCCAGGGTGGACACGGAGGACACCTGCATGCGGGAGGCCTTGGTCAGGCTCTTGCCCGTCCACGCGCCGCCCTCGGCCGCCGCCCACCAGCGCCGGCCGAGCGCGGGGGCCGAGACCAGGCCCACGACGACCTTGCCGTACTCCATGAGGGCGATCAGGGTGGCCCAGACGGGGACGCCGCGTACGTAGTTCTTGGTGCCGTCGATGGGATCGATGATCCACGACCTGGCGCCCCAGCCGGTCTTGCCGAACTCCTCGCCCACGACGGCGTCGCGCGGCCGGGCTCGGCGCAGCGTGCCGCGGATGGCCTCCTCCACGGTGCGGTCGGCGTCGCTGACCGGGGTCAGGTCGGGCTTGGTGTCGACCTTGAGATCGACCGCCTTGAACCGTCGCATGGTCAGGTCGTCGGCGGCGTCCGCCATGACGTGGGCCAAGCGGAGATCATCGTTATAACCCTGCACGATGGCCCACGCTACCGTGTCGGGTATACCGAACATCAGTCACCAACGGCCCCTTTCTGGTAACTCTCGTCCCAGTTACTCGTCGGTAGCATGTCGCGTATGTCACTTGATGTCGGAGCTTTGCTGCTGGAAATGGTCCCGTTTGCTAGGACTTTGGGTATTGCGTGGGATTCGGTGGGGGATGGGCGGGCCATTTGCCGGCTGCCCGATCGGGAGGAATTGCACAATCACGTGGCCGGGCCGCACGCGGGCGCACTCTTCACCCTTGCCGAGACGGCGTCGGGGGCCGCGATGCTGTCGGTCTTCGGGGATCAGCTCGAGCGGGCGGTGCCGCTGGCCACGTCCGCGCGGGTCGAATACCGGAAAGTGGCCAAGGGGGAGGTGCGGGCCGAGGCTCGGGTGCTGAGGGCTCGGGAGGGCGTCGTAGGGGCGCTGGATGCGGGGGAGCGGCCGGAGTTCGACGTGGCGGTGGATGTACGGAACGGGGATGGGGAAGTGGTCTGCGTCCTGAACGTGACGTGGACACTGCGCCCCAACCGAGGCTGACCGGGGCGCCCAGGTCTGGGCCCCGGCCCGGCTCCGGTGCCCGGGCCTGGACCGCGGTGCCCAGGTCCGAACTTCGGCCCGACCGGGTGTCCAGGTCCGGGTGTCCAGGTCCGGGTGTCCAGGTCCGGGTGTCCAGGTCCGGGGGTCCAGGTCCGGGGGTCCGGCGTACGGAGTCCGGCCGGGGGCCGGGGGCCGGGGTCAATTCTGGTCTGGGAGTTCGGGCTGGGCCGGGCCTTGGGGTCGGGGAGTGTCGTCGGGGGTGCCTTCGCGGCTGGCCAGGAGGCGGCGGAGGGACTCCAGGCGGGCAGGGTCGGCGTTGCCGGCGGCCACCCAGGCTTCCAGGGCGCAGTCCTCGTCCAGGTGGGTGCAGCCCTTGGGGCACTTGACGGTGCCCTCGATGAGGTCGGGGAACGCGGCCAGGACCGTCTCCACCGACACGTGCGCCAGGCCGAAGCTGCGGACGCCGGGCGTGTCGATGATCCAGCCGCCGTCCGGCAGTTCCAGGGCCACGGCCGAGGTGGAGGTGTGGCGGCCGCGGCCGGTCACGGCGTTGACCTGGGAGACGGCACGGTTGGCGGCCGGCACCAGGGCGTTGACCAGGGTGGACTTGCCGACGCCCGAGTGGCCGACCAGGACGCTGGTGCGGCCGGTCAGTTGGTCGCGAAGCTCCTCCAGTGAGCCGCCTTTCCGCACGACGACATGCGGGACGCCGAGGGGCTCGTACAGGGCCACCAGCTCGTTAGGCGGGGCCAGGTCGGACTTGGTGAGGCACAGCAGCGTGTCGATCTCGGCGTCGAACGCCGCCACCAGGATCCGGTCGATCATGCGGGGCCGGGGCGGCGGGTCCGCCAGGGCGGTCACGATGACGAGCTGGTCGGCGTTGGCCACGACCGGGCGTTCGATGCCGTCGGTGTCTTCGGTGTCGTCGGCCGAGCGGCGCAACATCGAGCTGCGGGGCTCCACGCGTACGACCCTGGCCAGGGTGTCGGGCCGGCCCGACACGTCGCCGACCAGGGCGACCCGGTCGCCCACCACGATGCCCTTGCGGCCCAGCTCGCGCGCCTTCATCGCGACCACCAGGCGTCGCTGCGGCGGCTTGCGCTTCTGGGCCGAACCCCTCGGGCGCTCCGGCTCGACCAGGGTCGTGTAGCGGCCCCGGTCCACGGCCACCACGAAACCCTCGACGGCGTCCTCGTGCGCAGGACGGATCCGCGTCCGTGGCCTGGAGCCCTTGCTCGGCCTGACCCGTACGTCGTCCTCGTCGTATTCCCGCTTCCTCAGCGGTCTGCTCCCATGCGCTCGCGTTCCTTTCATCGGGCTGTGGATGCTGCTCATCGGGGGAAGGGGCTGCGTTCGCCCTGGCGTCATCGGTAGGTTGCGGGAACGAACCGCCCGGAATCGCCTGACCGAGACGGCTCGCCGCCGTGAGCGGCTGGCGCCGCCGGTGGTGATGCTAATGGTGGCCGGTGGTGGAGCCGGTGGAGCCGGTGGTTCGCCACCCGGTGGCGGGTGGTGTTGTCCTGTTGAACGTTTTCGCCCTGCAGAACGTTTCCGTCCCGCTTTACGGTTTCGCCCTGCTCGGCGTGCTCGCTCTGTCGAGGGGGCCTGCCCTGTCGAGGGTGCTTGCCCTGGTAGACATGCCCGTTCTTCGGGGCGTGCCTGCTCTGCGGAGCGTATTTGCTCTGCTGGGTGTGCTTGCTCAGCGGGGGGTTGGTGTCCTGCTGGGCGTGCTCGCTCTGCTGAACGTTGGTGTCCAGCCGAGCGTTCGCGCCCTGAACGTCTTTGTCGCCATGTGGCCGGCGGCTTGTCAGCACAAGCACGCGCCGCCCATTTCCGAAGTGCCCGGCGCTTCCCCTGCGAAACCAGACGGGGCCGCCCGGCAAGCGGGCTCGGTCATCGGGATTCCAGCATCGCCGCCCACATTTGGGTGAACTCCGGGAGGGTCTTGGCGGTGGTCGCGATGTTTTCCACCGCCAGGCCGGGCACCGTCAGGCCGATCACGGCGCCCGCCGTGGCCATGCGGTGGTCGTCGTAGCTGTGGAACACGCCGCCGTGCAGCGGGCGCGGGCGGATGATCAGGCCGTCGTCGGTCTCCTCCGCGTCGCCGCCCAGCTGGTTGATCTCCGTGACCAGCGCCGCCAGGCGGTCGGTCTCGTGGCCGCGCAGATGGCTCACGCCCCGGATGCGGCTCGGTGTGGTGGCGAGCGCGGCCAGGGCGGCGATCGTCGGGGTCAGCTCGCCCACGTCGTGCAGATCGGCATCGATGCCGGAGATCTCACCCGTGCCGGTGACCACGAGGTCGGTGGCGCCGGTGGGGGCGTCGCGGCGGGCGACTGTGGCGCCCATCATCGTCAGTAGGTTGCGCAGGGCGTCGCCCGGCTGGGTGGTCCGCAGGGGCCAGGCGGGGATCGTGACCGAACCGCCGGTCACCAGGGCGGCGGCCAGGAACGGGGCGGCGTTGGACAGGTCGGGCTCCACCGTCGTGTCCCTGGCCGTGATCGGGCCGGGCTCGACCCGCCACACGTCGCGCTCGCTGTCGTCCACCCTGACGCCCACTGCCCTGAGCATCTGCACGGTCATCTCGATGTGCGGCTGTGAGGGCACCGGCGGGCCCACGTGGCGGATCGTGACGCCCTTCTCGAAACGTGCCGCCGTGAGCAGCAACCCCGACACGAACTGCGACGATCCCGACGCGTCCAGGGTGACCTCGCCGCCCGTCAGCGGGCCACTGATCGTGAACGGCAGCGCGTCGTTGTCGATCCGCGCCCCCAGCGAACGCAGGGCGTCGAGGATCGGACCCATCGGACGCTTGCGGGCGTGCGGGTCGCCGTCGAAGGACACCGGCCCGTCGGCCAGGGCGGCCACCGGCGGGACGAAACGCATGACCGTGCCCGCCAGCCCGGCGTCGATGTGCGCGCCGCCGCGGATCGGGCCCGGGGTCACCTGCCAGTCGACCGCCGCGCTCGTCTCGTTGGACGCCACCAGGGTCGTGCCCAGTGCCCTCAGCGCGGACGCCATCAGGTCCGCGTCTCGGCTGCGCAGCGCCCGGCGGACGACTCCGGGGCCGTCGGCGAGGGCGGCGAGCAGGAGCGCGCGGTTGGTCACCGACTTGGAGCCGGGCAACGGGACGGTGGCGGTGACCGGGGCGGTCGCCGTGGGTGCTGGCCAGTGCGGAGCGGGCATGGTCAAAGACTACTGGCCCTGGTGGGGGTGGGTCACAGCCTGTGGATGACGGCCCTGTGGCGCTGGGGGCTTGTGGATGACGAAGCCGATGACGACTCTGCGGGATCGTCGGAAGCCGGAGGAGGAGCAGGAAGCCAGGGGGTGATTTTTAGCGATCCGATGACTTCTGTGGGCGTGCTGGGGAGTTGGGAATTCGGCGGTGCTGGAGGGGCTTCGGCGGTGTCGTAGGGATGAGGGCGGGGGTTTCGGTGCTGAGGGTTCGCTGGAGGTGAGGGACGAGCTCGGGGCATGTCGTGGCTGCGGGGTTCTGGACACCGGGGGTGCGGGGGAGACGACGTCTCCGGGGCCGGAGGGTGGGGGCTTCTGTGGGGAGGCGGAGTGTGTGGGCTGGAACTGGATATGCGGGCGGAACTTCGACGTGGCAATGTGGGGACATGTGCGGTAGATACGCCTCGGCGCGAAAGAAGCATGAGCTGCTGGAGGAGTTCGAGGTCGAGCTCGACGGCGATCCGGAAACGGAACTTGGCGCCGACTACAATGTCGCGCCCACCAAGAATGTCTACGCCGTGCTGAGCCGCGTCCCCAAAGAGGCCCCCAAAGCGGCCGAACGAGCGATACGCCAGCTCAGGACCGTGAAATGGGGCCTGGTGCCCGCCTGGGCAAAAGATCCGTCGATCGGGTCCAGGCTGATCAACGCCAGGATCGAGACGGTGGCGGAGAAGCCGTCGTTCCGTCAGGCGTTCGCCAGGCGCAGGTGCCTGCTCCCGGCCGACGGCTACTTCGAATGGATGCCGGTCGAGGGCGAGAAGAAGAAGCAGCCGTACTTCATCCACCCCGAAGACGGCGGGGTGCTGGCCATGGCCGGGCTGTACGAGTTCTGGAAGGACCCCTCGCGCGACGACGACGACCCGCTCAAGTGGCTGGTCACGTGCACCGTCATCACCACCCAGGCCGAGGACGAGATCGGCCGCATCCATGACCGGATGCCCATGATGATCGAACGCGACCGCTGGGCCGAATGGCTCGATCCCAAGCTGACCGACATCGAGCGGGCCTCGGGACTGCTGGTGCCCGCCGATCAGGGGAGGCTCACCGCGTATCCGGTCTCGACGGACGTCAACAATGTCCGGAACAACGGCCCAGACCTCATCAAACCTCTGATGGACGACGGGGAAACAGCGCTCTTCTAAAGGTGTAAGAAGCGCGGTAATTGGGCATCCGGTGAGGAAAGCGATGCATCCGTTCACTCGGTTTCACCGCCAAAAAAATCCCCCAATTGCACCGGGCGGGACAACCGGGGAGTCCACGCTGCGGGTTGCCCTCATTTCACCCGGAGGTGCGGATTCGTGGACGTCACGACCGCTCGTGAGCGGCTGGAAGACATGCTCGCGGAATTGGACCGCTCGATCGGGGTCCTGCAGGGAGACCCTGTCGCCGTACGCGAGCATTCCGCAGCCGACGCGGGCTCAGACCTGACAGACGCCGATCGCGCGCAGGCCATGCTCACCGTGGCCACCGCACAGCGGCGCGCGGTCATCGAGGCGCTGAAACGCGTCGAAGAAGGCACGTACGGCCAGTGTGTCGACTGCCACAGGCCGGTCCCGGAGGGCCGGCTCGAAGCGCGCCCGGAGGCGGCGCGCTGCGTGCAGTGCCAGGGCAAGAGAGAGCGCCGCCGCTAGTCGCCGAACAGGCCGCCGGCCACGAAGAACGGCGGCTCCGGCAGCGGCGGCTCAACTTTTTGCGCCGAACGGCCAGCCCTCGCGGGCGCCCGTCGTCAGGACGCCTGCCGTCAAGGGCGCCCGCCGTTCAGAGCGCCTGCCATCAAGAGCGCCCGCGGTCAGGCGCTTTTGCGGGCGCTGGCCACCAGGTGGATGCCGACTGTGTCGTCGTCGTCCGGATGGGCCTCGAGTTCGGTGCGGACCAGCCAGGTCAGTGACCGGGTGTCCGACCCGAGCACGTGGTCGACCGTGGACGGCGACAGCACCGTACGCGGCCGCACCCACTCCACTTCCAGCCCGGCGCCCATCAGCAGCTCGCGCAACTGGCCGCTGCTGAAGCACCGGGTGATGCTGCCGTCCGGCCACGGCACCAGCATGACCTCGCCCGTCTGGCGCAGGTGCTGCCACTGCTCCTGCTCGGCCAGGATGGCCATGCCCAGCACCAGCGAGTCGACGCACACCAGCGCCCGCCCGCCCGGCCGCAGCACCCTGGCCACGTCGTTCATCGCCGACTCCGCCATGAGCTCGATCGACATGGCGCGCTCCTCGGCCAGCACCGCGTCCACGCTCGCGTCCGGCAGGAAGGCCAGGTCGTCGGCGCGTATGTGACGCACCCGGTCGGCGTCCCGCAGGCGGGACTGCGCGTCCACCGTCCTGCGGAAGTCAAGCACCTCGATCACGCGGTGCCCCGCCCTGGAGGCCTGGCCGGACCATCGCCCGCGGCCGCCGGAGAGATCGAGGATCACGGAGGGCTCACCGGGGAGCCAGCGGTTCAGTTGCTCGGCGGCGACGGCGCGGTAGAAGGTCCAGTACGGCCCGAGCGTCCCTGAGCCGTTCAGTTCCTCGGCCGGAATGGGCAGCACACGCGACTCCTGAGTTCCGGAAAAAGGGCTACCAGCCGGTACGTATGGACGTTCCCCGCACCGGGTCCTTCGTACCTTCTATCTTGCGGGAACAGACAAGGGCGCGGGTGTGTTGCGACGAGCATGCTCACATTGCTCAGACCCCAGCCCGCCGAACACCAGGTCGGCGGCCAGCGGGTATCCTCCCCTGAGTACGGTGTTCCGCCACAGCCGGCCACCGGTGATCTTAGGGGGGTGGGTCCGGTGCCCGCGACAGGCGCGGAGACGCTGGAGCAGCGAAGCGAGCGATTCGAGCGCGACGTCATGCCGTATCTCGATCAGCTCTACTCCGCGGCGCTCCGGATGACCCGGAATCCCGCGGACGCGGAGGACCTGCTGCAGGAGACCTTCGCCAAGGCGTTCGCGTCCTTCCACCAGTTCCAGCAGGGCACCAACCTCAAGGCGTGGCTCTACCGGATCCTGACCAACACTTTCATCAACAGTTACCGCAAGAAGCAGCGCGAGCCGAAGCAGTCGGGCACCGAGGAGATCGAGGACTGGCAGCTCGCGCGGGCCGAGTCCCACACCTCGAGCGGCCTGAAGTCCGCCGAGGTGGAGGCGCTGGAGCACCTGCCTGACGGGGACATCAAGCAGGCGCTCGCCGTGCTGCCCGAGGAGTTCAGGATCGCGGTCTACCTGGCCGACGTCGAAGGCTTCCCCTACAAGGAGATCGCCGACATCATGAACACTCCGATCGGCACGGTGATGTCGAGGCTGCACAGAGGACGCAGGCAGCTCCGGGGCCTCCTTGAGGATTACGCTCGCGAGCGCGGTCTGGTCCCGGCGGAGGGATCGAAATGAGCTGTGGCAACCCGCACGACACGGACTGTCGCGAGGTGCTCGACAAGGTCTACGCCTATCTCGACGGTGAGCTGACCGAGGGCGATGTGGTCGAGATCCGCGTGCACCTCGACGAGTGCGGCCCGTGCCTGCAGGAATATGACCTGGACAAGGCGATCAAGGCGCTCGTGGCCAAGCACTGCGGTTGCGATCCGGTGCCCGCCGACCTCCGTTCCAAGGTGCTGGCGCGTATCGCGCGGGTGAGGGCCGAGCTGGCGGACTAGGATTCTGCCCATGCGCGTGTTGATCACCGGGGGCGCCGGGTTCATCGGTTCGAATCTTGTCGATCGCCTACTGGCCGACGGCCATGAGGTCGATGTGGTGGACGACCTCTCCACAGGGAGCAGGGACAACCTGGAGCAGGCGGTGGCCGACGACCGGTTCAGGCTGCACGCGCTCGACATCCGCGATCCCGCGCTGGGCGGCCTGTTCGCCGAGCGGCAGCCGGAGGTCGTCTGCCACCTGGCCGCGCAGATCAGCGTGCGAAAGAGTGTCAGCGACCCGGTGCACGACGCCAGGATCAACGTGGAGGGCACCGTGGCCGTGCTGGCCGCCGCCCGGGCGGGGCACACGCGCAAGGTGGTGTTCGCCTCCTCCGTGGCCGTCTACGGCCGGTCGGTGACCATCCCCGTGCCGGGTGACGCCGTGCCCGAGCCGCGATCCCCGTACGCCGCGTCCAAGCTGAGCGGCGAGACCTACCTTGCCACGTTCCGCGCCCTCTACGGCATCGAATACACCACGCTGGTGCTCTCCAACGTCTACGGCCCGCGGCAGTCGCCCGAGGGCGAGGCGGGAGTGGTGGCGATCTTCGCCGACTCCCTGCTCAACGGCACGCCCACGGTCCTCTACGGCGACGGCACGCAGACCCGCGACTACGTCTTCGTCGATGACGTCGTGGACGGCTTCGTCCGGGCGTGCGGCGGCCGGGGCGACGGCCGCCGCTTCAACCTCGGCACCGGCATCCAGACCACCGACCGGCGGCTGCACTCGCTCATCGCCGACGTCGCGGGCGCCCAGGACAAGCCGGGGTTCGCGCCGCCGCGCGTGGGCGACCTGCCTGCGATGGCGGTGGATCCGGTGCCCGCCCACGACGGGCTCGGCTGGGAGCCGCGCACCGACCTGCCGACCGGGTTGAAGAAGACCGTCGAATGGACCAGGAGCCGTCGCGCCAGGTAGTTGCTTGATTACGCTTTGCTTGCGATTTCCCACTCGGCCCATACGACCACCTCGTCTTCTGTAGCGTGAACCCCAGAAATCGACGTGGAGGCATGTGGATGTTGAAGGTTACGGCCGCCCGGGTGCCCGCCGCCATCGCGCTGATCGGCGGAGCGGCGCCTCGCGGGGTGTCCTGGACCTGAACACCGTAGGGGGCCGCAATGCGTGATCTGCCGTGGCCTGCGAGGGTCTATCTGGTCGTCGTGATCGGGGTGGCGACCGCGCTCATCGTAGGCAACGTGATCACTTCCGGCGCGCCCGTGGCGCCGTCGGATCTTGACGTGCTGCTGGTGCTCGCCCTGCTGTTCCTGGTGTGCGAGTCGATGCCGACGCTGCTCAACGTGGAGCAGTTCGCGGTGTCGGTGAGCTTCTCCGCCTCGCTCGCCGCCGTGGTGCTGATCGGCCCCGACGGCGCCGCGCTGGTGGGGCTCACCGCGGTGCTGAGCGTGCGCCCGGGGCTGCCGCTGATCAAACGGCTGTTCAACGGCGCCCAGTTCGCCATCTGCGGCTACGCGGCCGGCTGGGTCTACCAGGCGCTCGACGGCAAGGTCGGAGTGCCGCAGGTCAACGCCTTCGACGACCTCATCGGCCCGTACGCCGCGGCCACCGGCGTCTTCGTGCCGCTCAACATCGTGCTCACGCTGACCATGGTCGCGCTGGCCACCCGGGTCGGGGCGACCGACGTGCCACTGCGCGGGATGGTGCAGTTCCTGCTGTCCTACCTCGGCTACGGCACGTTCGGGCTGCTGGTGGCCGGGCTCTGGGCGACCGTGCAGTCGATCTCGGCGGTGCTGGTGCTGCTGCCGCTGTTCGTGGCCCGGTGGGCGTTCGGCCAGTATCACGCGCAGCAGCGCTCCTACGACGCCACCATCGCCGCGCTCTGCCAGGCCGTGGAGACCAAGGACTACTACACCAGGGGCCACTGCACGCGCGTCTCGCTCGCCTCCTCCATGATCGCCCAGGAGATCGGCATGGGCCTGGAGCGGGTGCGGGCCATCCGCTACGCGGGCATGCTGCACGACGTGGGCAAGCTCGGTGTGCCCACCAAGGTGCTGCAGAAGAACGGGCCGCTCACCGAGGAGGAGTTCGCCGCGATCCAGCTCCATCCGATGCGCGGCCTGGAGATCGTGCGTGGCATCGGCTTCCTCGACGAGGCGTACGCCGGGATCATGCACCACCACGAGCGCCACGACGGCACCGGCTACCCGATGGGGCTCGCCGGTGACGAGATCCCCGAGTTCGCCAAGGTCATCGCCGTGGCCGACGCGTTCGACTCGATGACCTCCGACCGCTCCTACCGTGGTGCCAGGCCCGTCGGCGAGGCGGTGGACGAGCTGCGCAAGAGCGCCGGCACCCACTTCGACCCGGTCATGGTCGCCGCCTTCATCCGAGCGCTCGATCGCGAGCCATGGCAGCCCCCGCGCCGCGTCGACCCGCCGCCGCCGGACGCCGCCGAGGCGCCGATCAAGGACCACGACGACCCGACGATGCCCATCGAGGTCGTGAGCGGGCCATGATCACCACAGAGCGCGTCAGGCGTCCCGAACGCTCGCTGAACACGGTCCTGCGCCGGCTCGACTCCGGCCAGTTGCTGCTCATCTGCGCGGCCGGGCTGGTCGCCGTGGCGGGGATCGCGCACACGACCGCCGTCGGGCTCGACCGCCCGGAGATCGCCGTCGGGTTCGGGGCGCTCATCGCGATCGGCGAGCTGGCCAGGCTGACCATGCCGGGCAACAGGGAGGTCGCGCCCATCGGCGCCGCCGCCGCGCTCGGCTACACGCTGTTGCTCGACCTCAGCCAGAACCAGCTCCACCACACCGCGCTGCAGGTCGTCGCCGTGATCGCGGTCGGCATGCTGGCGGGGGCGCTCCCGCACCTGGCCGTGGGCCGGCCGCCGCGCCTGGACGCGATGGCCCGGCGGCTGCTCACCGGCGCGTTGCTGGCCTTCGCCTTCCGGCCGCTGGCCGATCCGCTCTACAAGCTCACCATGCCGCCGACCAGCACCTGGTGGCCCGCGCTCGCGGTGATGGTCACGCTCATCGCGATCACCTTGCTGATCGACGTGCTGATCGCCGCGCTGCTGCGGGCCGAGCAGGTGCGCACCGCGTTCCGGGTGGCGGTGCGCGACGAGATCAACATGGCGTTCCCGCTGGGCGCCGCCGTGGCCTCCTCCGGCGTGCTGCTCGCGCTGGCCACGCACAGCATGGACCTGGTCGCGCTGCTGGTGTTCGCCGCGCCGCTGCTCGTCACGCAGGTGGCCTTCCGCAAATACGCCGGGATCCGCGCCACCTACCTGCAGACCGTACGCGCCCTGTCGCGGGTCACGGAGGTCGGCGGCTACGTCGAGCCCGGCCACTCGCGCCGGGTGAGCCGCCTGGCCGTGGCCATCGGCAGGGAGCTGGGCATGGCCGAGCCCGAGCTGCTGGAGCTCGAATACGCCGCGCTGATGCACGACATCGGCCAGCTCTCGCTGCGCGACCCGATCCCCGGCGGCGCGACCGTGCTCGCCGAGCCGGAGCAGGCCCGGCGCATCGCCGAGCTGGGTGCCGAGGTGATCAGGCAGACCGGGGTGCTGGACCGGGTGGCCGAGGTGGTCAGGCGGCAGTGCGACCCGATCACCGACGACCCGCCGCTGTCGAGCCGGATCATCAAGGTGGCCAATGCCTACGACGACCTGGTGGGGCCGTCGACCGACCGTGACCGGGCCGGGGCGGCGCTGGAGCGCATCCGGCTGTCCAGCGGCGGCGCGTACGATCCCCATGCGATCGAGGCGCTCACCCGGGTGGTCGACCGCGGCCGCGTCTGAGGGGTACAAGCCGGTTCTCCGGCGACGCGCTCGACGGGCCCGCCGTGCTGGTCGAGCGCTACATCGAGCGGGCCCGCCACGTCGAGGTACAGATACTCGGCCTGCCCGACGGCCGGGTCCTGGCGGTGGGCGAGCGCGGCTGCTCGGTGCGGCGGCGCCACCAGAAGGTCGTCGAGGAGTCGCCGTCCCCCGGCATCACCCCCGAGCTGCGCGAGCGCCTGCTGGCCGCGGCCGTACGCGCCGGCGAGGCCGTCGGCTACCTCGGCGCGGGCACCGTCGAGTGCCTGGTCGACGTCGGCGAGCAGGACTTCGTGTTCCTGGAGATGAACAGGGCAACACGGTCACCCCGTTCTACGACCCGCTGCTGGCCAAGCTCTGCGGCCTCGGGGAGAGCAGGGCCGAGGCGCTGGACGGGGCGGTCGAGGCGGTCGCCGGGTTCAGCGTGGCGGGACCCGAGAGCAATCTGCCATTCTGTGCGGAGCCGCTGGAGAACGCGGAGTTTCGCGGCGGCGACTACGACACGGTCCTGGTCGCGCGGATGCGCTCCTAGGCGGATCGTTGGAACACGGGAAGAGGAGAGCCCTCGATGGCCGAGGTACGCGCGGAGATGGTGGCGAACGTGTGGCAGGTCGTCGTCCGCGAGGGCGACACCGTGTCCGACGGCGACACGCTGGTCATCCTCGAGTCGATGAAGATGGAGATCCCGGTGATCGTCGAGGAGGACGGGGTGGTGGCGCAGCTCAAGGTGACCGAGGGGGACGTGATCAAGGAGGGCGACCTGATCGCCGTCATCGAGTGACGGACGGCGCCCGGGTCGTCAGCGGGTGGCGCGGGCGAGGAACGTGGCACGGTCGACCACCACCCGTTCGATGGTGCCCTTGCCGACGACGGTGCGCCGGTCATGGGCCTCGAAGGCGAAGATCAGCCGTCGGCCGTCCACCTCGGTCAGCTCCACACCCACCTGGACGTGGGTGCCCAGCGGGCTGGCGGCCAGGTGATCGAGCTCGACCCGGGTGCCGACGGAGGTCTGGCCTGGCTCGAGGTGACGCTCGACGGCCCGGACGGTGGCCGTCTCGGCCAGCGCGAGCAACCGGGGCGTGGCGAGGACGGGAACGTCTCCGCTGCCGATCTTCTTCGCGGTGTCCTCCATTTCGACCATGATGAGCAACTGGGCGCGGAGCCCCGGAACGAGCGTCATGGGGATCAGCCTACTAACGCCAGGCTGAGTTCCTGGAAACGCGGACAAGTGCTGAAGGAAGGCCCCAGGATAGGGTGTATACGGCTTGAGGCTTTTGAGTGGCATGTGAGACTAGTGAGTCGTACACTCTCTGGGTTCCGTGACCACTGTGTTACCTCACCGCGACAAAAGTTCGCTTTGTTGGAGAATCGCGGGGTGGGAGAGGTTATCGAGATAGGGGGGTAGCGGGGGAGTCATGGTGGCCCAAGGGACGACGCTGGCGGGGCGGTATCGGCTGGATACCCGCATCGGCGCCGGTGGCATGGGTGAGGTGTGGCGCGGCGAGGACATCGTGCTGGCGCGCACCGTCGCCGTGAAAGTGCTTCTTCCCGGCCGTATGGAGGACCCCGGGTTCGTCGCTCGCTTTCAGGGGGAAGCCAGGGCGATGGCCACGATCAATCACTCCGGCGTCGTCGACGTTTATGACTACGGCGTAAGCGGCGACACCGTCTACCTGGTGATGAAGTTCGTGGACGGCGAACCGCTCGACCGGCTGCTGGCCCGGCTGGGCAGGATCCCGCCGCAGGCCGCCATGGAGTTGATCGCGCAGGCCGCGTCGGCGCTGCAGGCCGTACACGACCGGGGAATCGTGCACCGGGACGTCAAGCCGGGCAACCTGCTCGTGCAGCGCGACGGCACGCTGGTGCTGACCGACTTCGGCATCGCGCGCTCCGACATGGCCAACCGGCTGACCGACGCCGGCATGGTGCTCGGCACCGCGGCGTACTGCGCGCCCGAGCAGGCCGAGGGCGCGCCTGTGACGCCCGCGGTGGACATCTACGCGCTCGGCGTGGTCGCGTACGAGTGCCTGGTGGGTCAGCGGCCCTTCGACGGCGACAGCGCGGTCACGATCGCGCTCAAGCACATCCGTGAGGCTCCGCCGCCGCTGCCCGCCGAGATCCCGCCGGCGGTCCGTACGCTGGTGGAGATCGCGCTGTCGAAGGATCCGGCGCGGCGATACCCGACGGCCAAGGCCATGAGCGAGGCGGCCAGGGCCATCGCCAACGGCCAGGAGGTGCCCGCTCCGCAGATGATGCCCACCACGGGGGCCACGATGGCGCCGCCGGCGGAGGCGTACCGGACGGGGGCGCACCAGCAGCAACGTCCGTCGGAGGAGACCACGGCGGTGGTCGACCGGCGTGGCGGCGGGCGGCGCGGCACCAAGGCGCCGCGCAGGACCGGGCTGGTCGCGGGCATCGCCGCGGTGGTGGTGCTCGGAGTGGGTGCCGGGGCTGTCGCGCTGACGGGCATGACGCCCGCCGCCCCGCCGACGCCCTCGCCCACGGACAAACCCCCCGTGGTCAAGACGACCGAGTCCAAACCCCCGCCCAGGGAGACCGAAGAGCCGACGGTCGAGCCCACGACGCCTGATCCCGAGCCGGCGACCACCAGGCCGCCGCGGCCCAAGCCGACGGAGGAGGACGAGCCGGACAAGCCGGATAAGACGGCCTCCCCATCGCCGACGGTCACGAAGCCCACCAGGACGCCCACCCCCACGGTCACGCCGACCGTCAAGAAGGTGCAGGTGCCCGCGGTGGTCGGAATGCCGTTCCTGGACGGGCAGGACAAGGTCGCGGCGGTCGAGCTCCAGCCGGAGCCCGTCGACCAGACCAGCACCACCAACGGCCTCTCCTGCGGCAAGATCCTGGAGACGGTGCCGGCCGCGGGGAAGTGGTTGGCGAAGGGCTCGACGGTGAAGCTGATCGTCATCGACGGGATGTGCCCCTCGGACACGCCGCCCTCGGACGACCCCACCCCGACCGTTTCGTCCAGGTAATAGGTCAGACCCCCGTCGTGTTGCGGGGGTAGGCGATCTGCGGGTCGGTGGCGATGTTCACCATGTACGGGATGCCGGAGTCGAACGCCCTGCGCAACGCGGGGCCGATCTCCGACGGCTTGGTGACCAGCTCGCCGCCGCCCCCCAGCGCGGTCACGACCTGGTCGTAGCGGCACTGCGGTTGCAGCTCCGCGGCCACGTCGTAGCCGTACAGGAGCTGCATGGGGTGCTTCTCCAGGCCCCAGATGCCGTTGTTGCCGCAGATCATGACGACGGGGAGCCGGTGGCGTACGAGGGTGTCGACGTCCATCAGCGAGAACCCGGCGGCGCCGTCGCCGAGCAGCAGCACCACCTGCGAGGAGGGCCGGGCCAGGCGGGCGGCGACGGAGTAGCCGAGGCCGGTGCCGAGGCAGCCGTACGGGCCCGGGTCGAGCCAGTTGCCCGGCTGCTTCGGCTCGACGTATTTGCCCGCGTAGGAGACGAAGTCTCCGCCGTCGCCGATCACCACGGCGTCGTCGGACAGCACCTTGGCCAGCTCGCCGTAGACGCGCATGGGGTGGATCGGGTCGGAGTCAGCGGCCAGCAGCCCGGCGTCGCCCGCGATGGCCGCCGCGGCCGTCTCGGCGAGCTTCGACACCCACGAGGCGTGTCTCTCCGGCTTGACCCCCGCCTCCCCGCAGGCCGTGCCGAGGCTCCAGAACACCACCGACAGGTCGCCCGCCGCCGACGCGGCCGGCTGCATGTGCGTGGTGAGCTGCGACGGCGCGTCGGCGATGTGCACCACCCGGGCGAGCGGCGCGTCGTCCTTGCCACCGAACCAGCCGTAGCCGAGCCGGAAGTCCAGCGGCGTGCCCACCACGATCACCAGGTCGGCCTGGGCGAAGGCGAGGCCGCGGGCGCGGGTGACCAGCAGCTCGTGTCCCGAGGGCAGGATGCCGCGGCCCTGGCCGTTGGGGATGACCGGCAACCGCCACGTTTCGGCGAAGTCGCGGGCGGCCTCCTCGGCGCGGTCCATCCACACGTCGGAGCCGTAGACCAGCACCGGGCGCTCGGCCTCGGCCAGCAGCCGCGCGATGGCGGCCAGGTCGTCGGGGTCGGGCTCCAGCGGCGAGGGCGTCTGCGTACGCGCCTCGTGCGACGGCGACGGGGCGAACAAGTGGTCCATGTAGAAGTCGAGGAAGACCGGGCCGCGGTGCGGCGCGATGGCCGTGCGGAAGGCCAGCTCCACGTCCTGGCCGATCGAGTCGGCGCCGGTGGCGGTGAACGCCAGCTTGGTGATCGGTTCGAGCAGCGGCGGGTGGTCCAGCTCCTGCAGGGCGCCGCTGCCCCAGCGCGACCTGGGCGCCCGGCCGCCCATGACGACCACCGGCGAGCCGTTGAAGTGCGCCGTGGCCACGCCGCTGACGCCGTTGGTGATGCCCGGGCCCGCGGTCAGCACGGCCAGCCCGGGCCTCCTGGTCAACCTGGCCGTCGCCTCGGCGGCGAAGACCGCGCTCTGCTCGTGGCGTACGTCGAGGATGCGCATGCTCTCGTGCACCGCACCGTCGTAGAGGGGGAAGACATGCCCCCCCGACAGGGTGAACATGGTCTCGACGCCATAGGCCTTGGACACGGTGACGGCGGCGTCACCGGCGTGCTTCGCAGACTCCATGCCGGGAACTTACCAACCGGTCACAAGAGTAAACAGATTTCAAGGGCGGGGTCCCGCGCTCACCGTGACCAGGCCCCTGGGGGCCGCCGCGGTGATCTTCCGGGCCGACCGGCTGTCCCTGTTGACGTCGACGGTGCCGTTGGCGGCCGCCACCGCCACGTCGTAGGGGAGGTCCGGCACGGTCACGTCGACGTTGCCCGACGTCCTGACCACCGCCCTGACCTCCATCGGCGGCTGCCGGAACCGCAACCGCACGTTTCCCGAGCCGACCTCCACGTCGGCCTGGTAGCCGTTGAGCCCCTCGGCCGTGACGTCACCGGTGCCGTTTCTGGCCCAGACGGCGCCGGCGACGTCATGGACGTAGATGTCGCCGGAGAGGGAGGTCAGGCGCAGGCCGCCGAAGAGGCGGTTGACGTTGAGCGCGCCGGAGGTCGTGGCGGCCTCGACGCGGGTCTCCGGCGGCACGAACAACGTGTAGTCGGCCACGCAGAGAGGGCCGTCCGGCTGGTCGGAGTGGTGGCAGACCGCTTCGAGCCGCAGGGTCCCGCTGTGCTCCTCCCAGGTCTCCGTGATCGTCGGCCGGTCCGCCGACCAGCGCAGCGCCCGGAAGACGAGCATCTCACCGGCCTCGCCCGGCTCGACGAACAGATTGACCTGGCCCTGGCCCACCTGGATCCGCACCTCGTCCCTGGTGAAGGGGATGATCCGCCCCCGCCGGTCCACCGGCGGGGTGCCGTCGGCGAACAGGCTCCAGAGCAAGCCCGTGGACAGCACCAGCGCGACCACCGTCGCCACGGCGCCGCCCGCCAGCCACGCGGCCCTCATGGCAGGCTCCTGATCTTGAGGAACTGCAGCACCGCCAGCACCCGCCGGTGATCGCCCTCCGCGGGGGACAGGTCGAGCTTGGCGAAGATGTTGCCGATGTGCTTGCCCACCGCCCCCTCGCTGAGCACGAGTGCCTGGCCGATGCCGGCGTTGGAGCGGCCCTCCGCCATCAGCTTGAGCACCTCGTGCTCGCGGGGGGTCAGGCGTTCGAGCGGGTCGCTGTTGCCGCGCAGCAGGAGCTGGGCGACCACCTCCGGGTCGAGCGCGGTGCCGCCCGAGGCCACCCGGCGCAGCGCGTCGATGAACTCGGCCACGTCCGCCACCCGGTCCTTGAGCAGGTAGCCGACGCCACCGGTCGCGGCGGAGGCCAGGAGCTGGGCCGCGTAGCGCTCCTCGACGTATTGGGAGAGCACCAGGACCGCCAGCGTCGGCTGACGGCGGCGCAGCACGAGCGCGGCCCGCAGGCCCTCGTCGGTGTGCGTGGGCGGCATCCTGACGTCCGTGACGACCAACTCGGGACCGTGCACCTCGACCGCCCGCAGCAGCCCCTCGGCCTCGTCCACGGCCGCCACCACCTCCATGCCGGCCGCGTCCAGGAGCCGGACCAGGCCCTCGCGCAGCAGCACCGAGTCTTCGGCGAGCACTACTCGCACGGCAGCTCCACCTCGATCGTCGTGGGCCCGCCGAGCGGGCTGGACAGCTTGAGCGACCCGTCCACCGAGTCGATGCGCTGGACCAGGCCGCGCAGGCCGGTGCCGCCGTCCAGCCGGGCGCCGCCGCGGCCGTCGTCGTGGACGAGCAAGTGCAGGCGGTCTCGCTCGCGCCGCACGTTCACCTCGGCCCGGCCGGCGGCGGCGTGCTTGGCGATGTTGGTCAGTGCTTCGGACACGATGAAGAACGCCACCGCCTCGATGGTCGGGCTGGCACGCCGCTCCATGTCGACGCGCAGCTTGACGGGAAAGGGGGCCCGGGCGGCGACGCCGGAGAGCGCCGCGTCCAGGCCCTGGTCGTTGAGCACGGCCGGATGCAGCCCGCGTACGAAGTCGCGCAGCTCCTTGAGCGCCTGCTTCGCCTCCTCGTGCGCCTGCTCGATCGCCTCGCGGGCCGGCTCCGGCAGGTCGGTCAGGGTGGCCCTGGCCAGGCCGAGGTTCATGGCGAGGGAGACGAGCCGCTGCTGGGCGCCGTCGTGCAGGTCGCGCTCGATCCTGCGGCGCTCGGCGTCGGCCGCGTCGATCACGCCCGCCCGGCTCTCGGTCAGGGTCTCGATCCGCTGGCCCAGCTCGGAACGGCTGGGCCCGAGCAGTGTGCGGGCCACCGACAGGTCCAGCGCCGCCATGCCGCGGGCCAGGACCGGCGCGAGCATCAGCAGCGCCGCACCGATCACGACGTAGGCGGTCACTATTTTGTTGTTCCGCAGATCGAACATGAACTCCAGCGGCGGCGGCTGGAGCTTCGGCGCCAGGAACGCCAGCAGCCCCACCACCGCCCCGCCCCACGACACCGCCACCAGGAAAGCCCCCACCGCGCTCACCAGCGGGGACAGCAGGTGGTAGCCGATCTGCCGCCACGTGGCCGCCCTGCGCCAGTGGCTCGGGGAGAGCACGGGCGGGATGCGTGCCCCGAGGAACGCCTCGAACCTCGACCGCTGCACCCTGGTGAAGCGCGGCACGCCGCGCCGCAGCAGGGGCGGCGCCACGGCCAGGACGAGCGTCAGCCCGCCGAGCAGCACGGCGACCGGCAGCCCGATCATCAGGTGGGCCGTGTCGAGCCAGGCGCGTGCCGACCACGGGCGGGGGACCCTCATGCTTCAACGGTATTGAGCGGCACGGAGGACGCGAAATGGGTTTGGCGTGCTGATCGGTGGTAGGGCTAGCCCCACCGTCACAGCGCCGCCTTGAACCGGGCGGCATCGAACGCGCCCCCCAGCACGGCCCCCAGCCCCTGGTGCGCCACCTCGGCGAACGCGTCCCTGCCGAGCCCGACCGCCCCCTCGGGCATGACACCGGCCAGCGGTCGCGCGGCCAGCATCTCAAGATCGCACACGCAGCTCCGCTCGACGACGCCGGGCTCGCGGGGCCAGCGTCCGATGACGATCCCCGCCGGCTCCAGCCCTCGGTTCGCCAGCGCCTCAAGGGTGAGCGCGGTGTGATTGACCGTCCCCCGCCCGGCCCCGACCACGACGAGCACCTGTGCACCCAGCGACCGGGCGAGATCGCCGATGGTCCCGCCATCCTCGTCGAACCGTTCCAGCAGCCCGCCGGTCCCCTCCACGACCACCAGCCGGTTGCTCTCGGCCAGCTCCGCCACGAACCGGGCCACCTCGGCCAGGGACACCGGTGGCACCCCGGCGACCCGCGCGGCCGCGGCGGGGGGAAGACCCTCCGCGAACCGGCGCACCTCGAATGTCGTGGTGACGCCGGACAGCCGGATCACCTGGTCCACATCCCCGGCCTCACCGGGCGCCACCCCGGTCTGCGCGGGCTTGACCACGGCGACGCTGGACCCACGCCCCAGGGCCAGCGTGGCGAGCGCCGCCGTCACCACGGTCTTGCCCACCCCGGCATCGGTGCCGGTGACAACGAGGACGCTCATGATCTCAGCCTAGGTCCGCGACGCTCGTGATCTCACTTGAGGCCCGCTCACCCGGCGGAGGTCGCGGTGCCGGCGTCCACGCGGTTCAGCTCCATGCGGATGACCTCGGCCTGCCCGCCGATCGACGTGTGCGCCCGGATCATCGCGATCGGTATGGCCGAGCCGAGCCGGGCCGGTCGGCGCGCGCTACGGCCTGCGCAGGCGGGTGACGAACTTGTAGCGGTCGCCCCGGTAGAGGGACTGGGCCCACTCGACGGGGTTCCCGTCGGCGTCGAAGGCGTGCCGGGTGAGCAGCAGCATCGGCAGGCCGACGTCCACGCCGAGGGCTTTGGCGTCGTACGGGGTGGCGAGGACCGTCTCGATGATCTCCTCGGCGTCCGTGAGCCGCACGTTGTAGGCGTTGTGCAGCGTCTCGTACAGCGACGCGTGCACCTCCAGCTCCCGCCGCAACCGCGGGAAGCGGCGCGCGGACAGGTGGGTGGTGTCGATCGAGACCGGCTCCCCGTTGGCCAGCCGCAGGCGGTGGATGCGCAGCACCCGCCCGCCGGGGTTGATGGCCAGGCGGCGCGCCAGCGCCTCGTCGGCGGTGATGTAGCCGATCTCCAGGATCTTGGTGTCCGGCTCCAGCCCGGCGGTGCGCAGGTCCCCGATGTACGAGGTGAGCTGCAGCACCTGCGCCACCTTCGGCTGGGCCACGAAGGTGCCCTTGCCCTGGATGCGCAGCAGCCGCCCCTCCACCACCAGCTCCGTCAGCGCCTGTCTGACGGTGGTGCGGGAGGTCTCGAAACGTACGGCCAGCGTGCGCTCCGGCGGCAGCGCGGTGCCCGGAGCGAGGGTCTTGGTGAGCTCGAGCACGCTGCGTTTGACGTCGTAGTACTTCGGTACGCGGGGGTTGTCGTCGGTCACGCGCTCACCTTCACTTCTGCCACGGCGGTGAGGGCGTGTCTGATCACCGCGAGATCATCGGAACTCACTTTGGCCCGAGCGGTCAACCGCGGACCCGGGCGAACGGCCGGCACCGAGCGCGTGCGGCCCCTGGCACGCGTGGGTCCGGGCAGCTCAGGTTGATTGTGAAGGATATCGACAGCAGCGCACCCGATCACAACCGAGGCCCCAACGCGCACCGTGTCGCCCGTATGGATCACCTCCGGACTGCCCGGCACAGTCGTACCCGCGGATCTGAGCGCATTCGACTGTGTGATGGTTCTCACAATATGAGATCTCGGGAAAAGACCAGTTGGGCGGACGATGACAAATCCGGCTTCACTGCGCGCCCGCGCGGACGCCCGGCACGTCCGCGCGGGCGCGGGCCGGTTTGGATGTCACGGGGGTAAGCACGCATGATGCAGTCGTGCCGACTCTCAGCGACCTGGTCGCCCGCCACACCGCACTCGACGAAGCCGACCTCGACTGGCTGCACTCGCTCGTCTCCGACTGGCAGCTGCTGGCCGACCTGTCCTTCGCCGATCTCATCCTGTGGGCACCGCTGCTGGGGGAGAACGGCTGGATCGCCATCGCCCAGATGCGTCCGACGACGGGCCCCACGGTCTACCACGACGACATCGTCGGCAGCATCGCCGCCAAGGGCGAGCGCCAGCTCATCGACACCGCGTGGCACGAGCGCCGCATCTGCCGTGAGGGCGACCCCGACTGGTCCACCGGCGTGCCGGTGCGCGAGGAGACGATCCCGGTGCGCCGGGCCGTGGAGGGCGGCGAGGGGCGCTTCCTGGCCGTGATCCAGCGCTCCACCAACCTCTCCTCCGCGCGTACGCCCTCCCGCCTGGAGCTGACCTACCTGCAGAGCGCCTCCGACCTGGCGCAGATGGTGGCCGAGGGCCGCTTCCCGTTCTCCGGTGAGGAGCCGATCCTGGTCCGCTCGCCGCGCGTCGGCGACGGCCTGCTCAGGCTCGACCGGGCCGGTCGCGTCACGTACGCCTCCCCCAACGCCCTGTCCGCCTACCGCAGGCTCGGCCTGCACGCCGACCTGGTGGGGGCCGAGCTGGGCCGGGTCACCGCGACGCTGTGCTATTCCGACGAGCCGATCAACGAAGATCTCATGATCGTGGCCAGCGGCCGGGCGGCCAAGGAGACCGAGGTCGAGTCCGGCGGCACGACCGTGCAGCTCAGGGCCATCCCGCTGATCGTCGGCGGCGGGCGCATCGGCGCGCTGGTGCTCATCAGGGACGTGACGGAGCTGCGCAGGCGCGAGCGCGAGCTGATGACCAAGGACGCCACCATCCGCGAGATCCACCACCGGGTGAAGAACAACCTGCAGACCGTGGCCGCCCTGCTCAGGCTGCAGGCCAGGCGGTTGCAGGTGCCCGAGGGACGGGAGGCGCTGGAGGAGGCGGTACGCCGGGTGGGGTCGATCGCGATCGTGCACGAGACCCTCTCTCATGCACCGGAGGAGTTCGTGGACTTCGACGAGATCGCCGACCGGGTCATCGCGATGGCCGGCGAGGTGTCGGCGGCCGAGGCGGCCGTCATGCCGCGGCGGGTCGGGGAGTTCGGCGTGCTGCCCTCGCTCATCGCCACGCCGCTGGCCATGGCACTGACCGAGCTGCTGCAGAACGCGCTGCAACACGGGCGGCCCAAGCACCTGGAGGTGCTGGTCGAATCGGCGCTCGACCGGCTGAAGGTCATCGTCAGGGACGACGGCCGTGGCCTGCCCCACGGCTTCGACCTCGACAGCTCCACCAGCCTGGGACTGCAGATCGTCCGTACGCTGGTGGAAGGGGAATTGTCCGGCCGGCTGTCCATCGAGCCGCGCCTGGAGGGCGGCACGGAGGTCACCCTGTCGATCCCGCTTCCGCTCCCGGCGACCTGACCAGGCCGGTCGCTCCGGTGGGGTCAGGCAGTGGCGCGGGCTCGGGCACGGGCGGAGCGACGCTTGAGCGCGCGGCGCTCGTCCTCACTCAGGCCGCCCCACACACCGGCGTCCTGGCCGGACTCCAGCGCCCACTTCAGGCACGCCTCGATGGCCGAGCAGGAACGGCAGACCTGCTTGGCCTCCTCGATCTGCATGAGCGCGGGGCCGGAGTTGCCTATCGGGAAGAACAGCTCGGGGTCCACGTCACGGCAGGCAGCTCTGTGGCGCCAGTCCATGCGTCCACTCCTTAGTAGATGGAGCCTCTGGTCGGCTCCGTGCGGCTACTACTTTGTGAAGACTTTCACTAACCTGTGCGAACAAGAACCCGGATCCTGTAAGGACCGGGCC
Organism: Nonomuraea sp. B12E4; assembly: GCF_039871825.1. Lineage (NCBI taxonomy): Bacteria > Bacillati > Actinomycetota > Actinomycetes > Streptosporangiales > Streptosporangiaceae > Nonomuraea > Nonomuraea sp. B12E4. The sequence goes on from NZ_JBDPME010000006.1 coordinate 34,527, forward strand.
TCCCCGCTGACGTCTGGAGGGACCCTTGGGGTTGTTAAAGGTCCTACGTTCCGACGTCAGTGTTGAGCCTGTCAGCCACGCTGAGTGCACGCAAGAGGGTTGACGGGAAGTTTTGGCTGTTATGGCTGTCGGATGCGTCACACAATGACCGAATGTAACTACCTAGACCAAAACTTGTAATGCGTTCGGTGTAGACCGGAATGTTACGGTTTCGCGTTCGCCCAGGTAGTCGCCGTCCAGTTGGAAGGCCACCGGCCGGTCGGCGGTGAGCGTGAATTCGGCCTCGTCGTGGAGCTGGACCAGGTGCCGGCCGGACGGAAGGGCATCACTCTGCGTGAGAATGTGCCGGATGACCGAAGCGACCTGGATCGCACCCATGCGCCGCAGCCCCAGCAGATCGAGCCCGGTCTCGAAACTGGCCCACGGGGTCGGGGTCACCGGCTTGGTCCCCACATAAGTCCACGGGGATGTGTTGGTGATGATCGCCATGAACACCCCGTCGGCGGCCGGGATCCCCGGGCCCGTCAGGCGCATCGCAGGATGCCGCTTGTCCGTGGCCAGATAGTGCCGTAGAGCGGTGTTCACATACCGCGTGGGGGTAGCCTTACGCCCGCTGCCCCGCAGGCCCTCCACGGCCCGTACGACCTCGGCGTCGTATCCCATTCCCGAGCAGAACGTGAAATAGCGGCTCTCCCCCTCCCAGAGGGCCTGCCCCAGGCCCACGGTCCTGCGCCGGCCCTCCCTGATCGCCTCCAGGACGGCCCCCGTGGACTCCACCGGGTCGTTCGGCAACCCCAGCGCGCGGGCGAAGACGTTGGCGCTGCCACCGGGGATCACGACGAGCGCGGGCCGGCCGGCGCTCGGGTCGTCGCCCGGCGGCGGGGCCTCGCCGCCGTCGACCGGGTTGAGCAGCCCGTTGACGGTCTCGTTGATCGTCCCGTCGCCACCGAGCACCGCGACCACGTCGTATCCCTTGGCGCGCGCGGTGGCGGCCAGCGCCGCCGCGTGGCCCCGGTAGCGGGTCTCCTCGACGGAGAGGTCCACGGCCGCGCCGAGCGCGCGGATCAGCACGTCGCGCGTACGGCCGTTCGTGGTGGTGGCCGTGGGATTGACCAGCAGCATTGCGCGCATAACGCCAGCGTAGCCAATGATCGTTGTCGGCTTATCGGCCGAACGTCCTATTTCCCGCTTCCCGCGCCGAGCGCAGTAGGGTACGGGGCGTGAACCATCGTCCGCTGACTCTGGTCATCGCCGCCGCCGTCGTCGCCCTGGAGGGCCTGACCGCGCTCGGGCTCGGCCTCTTCGTCGGGGTCGAGTCCCTGATGGGATCCCCGGCCGATCTGATGACCGCCCTCGCGGAGGCGGTGTTCGGGATGCTGATCGGCGCCGGACTGCTCTGGGTGGCCCTCGGCGGGCTGTTCAGGGTGGAGCGGTGGGGGAGGTCGCCCGCCGTGCTGGCCCAGATCTTCATGCTGCCCGTCGCCGTCACGCTCATCAACTCGGGCCAGCCACAGCTCGGCATCCCGCTGATCGTGGTCGCCGTGGCCGGCCTGGCGGCCCTGCTGGCGCCCCCCACCACCCACGCCCTCTACGGCGACGGATAGCCGTCCGGCCGCCTCGCTAGTCGTCCGCGGTCAGGCCCTCGCGCAGCTGGGCAAGGGTGCGGGCGAGCAGGCGCGAGACGTGCATCTGCGAGATGCCGAGCTCGGTGGCGATCTGCGACTGCGTCATGTTGCCGAAGAAACGCAGCAACAGGATGCGCTTCTCGCGCGGCGGCAGGCGCTCCAGCAGAGGCTTGAGCGACTCGCGGTATTCGACGCCCTCGAGCGACTCGTCCACGATGCCGAGCGAGTCGGACACCGCGGGGGCGTCGTCGTCGCCGGAGTCGGGCGCGTCGAGCGAGACGGTCGAGTAGGCGTTGGCCGACTCCAGCCCCTCCAGCACCTCCTCCTCGGTCATCTTGAGGTAGGAGGCCAGCTCGGCCACGGTCGGCGCCCGGCCCTCGCGCTGCGACAGATCGCTTATCGCCTTGGTCAGCGAGAGCTTGAGCTCCTGGAGCCGGCGCGGCACGCGCACGGCCCAGCCCTTGTCGCGGAAGTGGCGCTTGATCTCGCCGACGATGGTGGGCGTGGCATAGGTGGAGAACTCCACGCCGCGGTTGAGGTCGAACCGGTCGATGGACTTGATCAGCCCGATGGTGGCGACCTGGGTCAGGTCGTCGAGCCACTCACCCCGGTTGCGAAAGCGGCGGGCCAGATATTCGACCAGGGGAAGGTGGAGCTCGACCAGCTCGTCCCTGATGCGCTGGCGACGCGGCTCCTCGGGGCCCAGCTCGGCCAGCTCGGCGAAGAGCATCCGGGCCCGCACCCGGTCGGGCACGGCGTGTTCGCTGGTGGCCATGGCTCCAGTCCTTTCCGTCACGCCGGCCTCGCCGCGCCTCGGCGCTTACGCAGGACGATCGCCATCGTGTCGGGGGAGCCGGGCGAGGGCGCCACCGCGTCCACCTCATCCGCCAGGGCGGTGAGCACCATCCAGGCGAAGTCGTCTCGCTTGGGCGCGGAACTGCCGACCGTCGCCACCTCCACGCTGACCTGCATCTCGTGCCCGGTCAGCTCGAACTCGGCGGTCAGGTCGGTGCCGGGCACCGCTTCGCTCAGCAGCATGGCGCACGCCTCGTCGACCGCGATCCGCAGATCCTCGATCTCGTCGAGCGTGAAGTCCAGCCGCGCCGCCAGCCCGGCGGTGGCCGTACGCAGCACAGACAGGTAAGCGCTTGCGGCGGGGAGCCTGATGCTCACCACGTCGCGGATGCCCGCCACGCCCTCCGCGCGCGTCTCGGTTTCCTCGGTCACGTTCCTCCTCGCGGTATCCGACGCCAACTGCAACTTACCGCCCCTGAGCGGTGGTTGGACGAATCAGACTCGCCAACAACGGAAAAGGCTCTGTGCGGTCCCTGACCGCACAGAGCCTTTTGTGCCGATTTAGGCGGCCTTGGTCTCCCAGAAGATCTTCGAGATCTCGTCGATCTTGCCCAGCAGATCCTCCGCCTTGGCGACGTCGACCGTGCCCTTGGCGCCCGCGGCGCCGGCGAGCTTTGTGGCGTCCCAGAAGAGCTGGTGGAGCTGCGGGTACTGCTCGAGGTGCGGCGGCTTGAAGTAGTCGGTCCACAGCACCCACAGGTGGTGCTTGACCAGCTCGGCCCGCTCCTCCTTGATGGTCAGCGCGCGGGCGCGGAAGACCGGGTCCTCGTTGCCGGCGTACTTCTCCATGATCGCCTTGACCGACTCCGCCTCGATGCGGGCCTGGGCGGGGTCGTAAACCCCACAGGGCAGGTCGCAGTGTGCGGAAGCGACATGCTTGGGTCGTAGCAGTCGTGCGAGCATCAGAAAGTCCTTCCTTGATGCTGATTCAGCTTGGTCCACAACCGACCTTACTCGGGTCCGAACACCTGCGGAGTGGGGGGTCACAGCCCATGAGAGTGCGTGTCGAGGGCGATTCCATGCGTCCCGCACTGGTTCCGGGGGACTGGCTGCTGGTACGGCGGGGAGCCGTCGTGCATCCGGGCGACCTCGTGGTGGCCCGGCTCCCCGGAGATCCCGATCGGCTCATCGTGAAACGGGCGCAATGGCACGGTGCGGACGGATGGTGGCTGGAGAGCGACAACCAGCGGGCCAGCGGGCGGCGCGACAGCTGGGATTTCGGCCCGGTCCACGACATCGTGGGGCGTGTGGTCCTGCGCTACTGGCCCCTGCTGCGCCGGCGGCGGCGCAAGAACCGGGGCTAGGCGCCCTCGCGCCGGCGGGCGCGGTAGGCGGCGACGTTGGCACGGCTGGCGCAGCGGGCCGAGCAGTAGCGGCGCGAGCGGTTGGAGGAGGTGTCCAGGAAGGCCTGCCCGCAGTGCGGCTCCCGGCACCGGCCCAGCCGGTCCGCGCCCAGCTCGGCGACGACCGCGGCCAGGCCCATCACGGCGCCGGCGGCGACGTCCTCGGCCAGGTGCAGGTGCCAGTGGCCGTCGTGGTCCGTGAGCTGGGGGCGTACGGGATAGAGCACGAGGAGGGCGTTGAGGAGCCCGGCCACGGCCTGGCCGGAGCCGGCCGCGTCGAACACCGCGGCCAGTTCGTCACGCAGCCGCCTGAGCTCGGGCGGCGGGTCGGGATCGTTGGCCAGCCGGACCGCCCACTCGGCGTAAGAGGTCAGGTCCATGCGGATCTATTACACCAGAACGGCGGGGCCGGGGGGTGTCGCGGCGTCGCGGCACGGAGGGGCGGCCCGGCCGAGGCGGGGACGGCTGGTTTTGCGATGGAAGGGCAGCCCCCGCCGAGGCGGGGAGGGCGGCGGCGAGGGCGGCGGCGGGGGCGGCGGCGGGGGTGGTGGCCGGGGCGTGGCCCCCGCCGCCGTGCGGCTATCCCTCGGGGTGGAGGACGCGGTGCAGGAACGCGCGGGTGCGTTCCTGCCGCGGGTCGCCGATCACCTGGTCCGCGTTGCCGTCCTCGACGACGACGCCGCCGTCCATGAACACCACCCGTTCGGCCACCTCGCGGGCGAAGCCCATCTCATGGGTGACCACGAGCATGGTCATCCCCTCCTCGGCCAGCTTGCGCATGACGGCGAGCACGTCGCCGACCAGCTCGGGGTCGAGCGCCGAGGTGGGCTCGTCGAACAGCATCAGGTCCGGGTTCATGGCCAGCGCCCTGGCGATGGCCACCCGCTGCTGCTGACCGCCCGAGAGCTGCCCGGGCAGGGAGTGGCACTTTTCGCCGACGCCGACCTTGTCCAGATTTTCCCTGGCGATGGTCTCGGCTTCGCCCTTGCTCCGCTTCAGCACCCGCTGCTGCGCGATCATCACGTTCTGCAGCGCGCTCATGTGCGGGAACAGGTTGAACTGCTGGAACACCATGCCGATGTGCCGGCGTACGGCGTCGATGTCCACGTCGGGGTGCGTGACCTCGACGCCCTTGACGTAGACCCGGCCCCTGGTGGGTCTCTCCAGCATGTTCACGCAGCGCAGCAGCGTGGACTTGCCCGAGCCCGACGGGCCGATGACGCAGACCACCTGGCCCGGGTCGACCGTCAGGTCGATGCCCCTGAGCACCTCGTTCTTGCCGAAGTGCTTGTGCAGGTCCTGCAGTTCTATCGCGTGCGTCATCATCCGACCCTCCGCTTGCGTCCCTCCAGCCGGGAGGCAAGGTATCCCAGCGGAATCGTGACGATCAGGTACGTCACGCCGGCGACCATGATGGGCGTGGCGTTGGCGTACTGGGAGGCCAGGTCGTTGCCGAACTTGGCCAGCTCGACGTACTCGCCCGAGACGCCGAGGAACAGCACCAGCGAGGAGTCCTTGAGCAGGGCGACGAACTGGTTGGTGGTCGGCGGGATGACCATCCGTACGGCCTGCGGGATCACCACGGTGACCTGGGCCCGGGTGGCGGACATGCCGAGCGACCTGGCCGCCTCGGTCTGCCCCTTGGGCACCGCCTGCAGCCCGGCGCGGAAGACCTCCGCCTGGTAGGCCGCCCCGACCAGGCCCAGCCCCAGGATGCCCTGGCCGTACGTGCCGCCGGGCACCTGGAACCCGGGCAGCGCCAGGGGCAGGAACGTGATCATCAGGAAGATCAGCAGCGCCGGCAGGCCGCGGAAGATCTCGACGTAGACGATCGCGACCCAGCGGTAGGGCCGGACCTGCGAGAGCCGCATGAGAGCGAGCAGCAGGCCCAGCACGAACGAGAAGGCGAACCCGCCGACCGCGTAGATGACCGTGTTCCGCAGTGCGATCGTGAACAGGTCGGGCAGCGCCGCCGAGGCCACGTCGGGCTTGGCGAAGTTCTGCGCCAGGCTGCCCCAGTCGGCGTACAGCACGAGCGCGATGAGCGCGACGGCCAGGACGACGTACTGGACGCCCCGGCTGATCTGCTGCTTCTTCCGAGGGCTGAGCCCGCTGCGGGCGGGCTCGGCCGTCTTCGGCTGGTCGGCCATGGATCAGCCCAGCTCGCCGGGCTTCTTGTCGAACCACTTCATGAAGATCTTCTCGTAGGTGCCGTCGGACTTGGCCTTGGTGATCTCGTCGTTGATCGTCTTGAGCAGCACCGGGTCGGCGCCCTTCTTGAGGCCGATGCCGTACTGCTCGCCGGTGTCCAGGCTGGCGATCATCTCGAACTTGGCTGCGACATCGGGCTTCTTCAGCCAGGTCAGGACGACGGGCAGGTCCTGGACGATCACGTCGGCCTGCCCGGCCTGCAGGGCCAGCAGCTCCTTGGCCGAGTCGGCGTACTCGGTGGGGTCGAAGCCGTTGTCCTGGGCGTACTTCAGGCCGGTGGTGCTGGCCTGGGCCCCGAACTTGAGGTTCTTGGCCTTCACGTCCGCCAGCGACTTGGCGCCCGTGCCCTTCTTGGCCAGCAGGGCCTGCGTGGCGTCGAAGTAGGGGACGGAGAAGTCGATGTTCTGCTGGCGCTCGGGAGTGATGGTCATGCCGGCGGCGGCCACGTCGCACTTGCCCGCGGCCATGGCCGCACCGCTCTTGATCACCGCGAAGTCGATGTCGACGATGTTCTGGGTCACGCCGAGCTTCTTCGCCGCCAGGTCCACGATGTCCACGTCGAACCCGACGATCTTGCCGCTCTGGTCCTTGAACTGGAACGGCTCGTAAGGGATGTTCGTGCAGACCGTGAGCTTGCCGGGCTGGACCAGCTTGACGCCGCCACCGGCCGCGGAGGTGTCGGCACTGGTGGTGCCGGAGCTCGAGCCGGTTTCGCTGCCGCACGCGGTGAGCGTGAGAGCAACGGTCAGGGCGAGCGCGCCGGCGGCGTAGCCACGGCGGCCCTTGGGGCTGAGGGCCATGTACGGCCTCCTCGTTGTGAAAAGCCATGAAACTTGCGTTTTGTGCAGTTTAAATGGGGTTTTGCTCCGGTCCGTCATCGGACATTTAACGATGCGTCAACGGAACGGCGTCGGAGGCGAGACCGACACCATCTCACCATGTGGCAAGATGGCTGGACGGGTGACCCCCGATCCCCCCTCAGAGACGACCGACGAGGGGATCCTGGCAGCTACCGAAGCCAGCCCACTCGCCGCGCTCGTCCCGCCGAAGGTTTCCTACGCTCCCGATGACTACAGGGGTCGCTGTGGCTGCCAAGCCCGCATCTGCTTCCGTCGATTCACTGGATCTCGACCCGGCCTTCGCACTGCACCGTGGCGGCAAGATCGAGATTCGGTCCACCGTTCCCGTCCGCGATGCGGACGATCTCTCACTCGCATACACGCCCGGTGTCGCCCGGGTCTGCACCGCCATAGCCGACAAGCCCGCGCTGGCCCGGGACTACACCTGGGTCTCCAACGTGGTCGCCGTGGTCACCGACGGCACCGCGGTGCTCGGCCTCGGTGACATCGGCCCCGCGGCCGCCATGCCGGTCATGGAGGGCAAGGCACTGCTGTTCAAGGAGTTCGCCAACGTCGACGCCGTGCCCATCTGCCTCGACTGCACCGACGTGGACGCGCTCGTCGAGACCGTCGTGCGCCTCGCGCCGTCGTTCGGCGGCGTCAACCTGGAGGACATCAGCGCCCCGCGCTGCTTCGAGGTCGAGGTCCGGCTGCGCGAGCTGCTCGACATCCCCGTCTTCCACGACGACCAGCACGGCACGGCCATCGTGACGCTCGCCGCCCTGCAGAACGCCGCCCGGCTGATCGGCCGCCCGCTCGGCGACCTGCGCGCCGTCGTGGCCGGCGCCGGCGCGTCGGGCGTCGCGGTCACCCGCATCCTGCTGGAGGCCGGCATCGGCGACATCGCGGTCTCCGACTCCAAGGGCATGATCCACCAGGGCCGGGAGGACCTCAACCCGGTCAAGGCGGCCCTCGCCCGCGACACCAACCGCGCGGGCCACACCGGCTCCACGGAGGAGGCCCTGGCGGGCGCCGACGTGTTCGTGGGGCTGTCCGGATCCACCGTGTCGGAGGAGGCCATCGCCTCCATGGCGCCGGACGCCATCGTGTTCGCGCTGTCCAACCCGACGCCGGAGGTGCACCCCGAGGCGGCCGGCAAGCACGCCAGGGTGGTGGCCACCGGGCGCTCCGACTTCCCCAACCAGATCAACAACGTGCTGGCCTTCCCCGCGGTGTTCCGGGGTGCGCTGGACGTGCGGGCCACCACGATCACCGAGAACATGAAGGTGGCCGCGGCCACCGCGCTGGCGGGCGTGGTCGGTGACGACCTCTCGGCGACCTACATCATCCCCAGCCCGTTCGACGAGCGGGTCGTGCCCGCCGTGACCCGCGCCGTGGCCGACCAGGCCAGGGCGGACGGCGTCGCCCGCGCCTGACTCGCGGTCTCCCGTCGGAGCGAGGGCCCTTTCGGCCCTCGCTCCCCTTTTTTGTGCCCTCCCACCCCAGTCCGGCGCCGCTTTCCGCGTGCCGGAGGGGCCCGGCGTAGGTGAGCTCCCCGTCTTGGACAAGGGGCCGGGCTGATCGTGGCGCAGGCCGGGTGGGGCCGTGGGACGGAGTTGGGATGACCTTTGGGAACTGCCATAAATCCTTTACGCAAGGTGCTATAACTGTAGCTCTCTGTAATGATATAGGCACCGGCTCCTGTGACGAGGAGAGCGATGGAACGCGAGCCTAATCGACTGCTGCAGCAGCTCATCGCGGAGGCGGGGTTTTCCCACAAGGGACTGGCCAGGCGCCTCAACGATCTGGGTGCCGCCCGCGGCACGCCCGGTCTCAAGTACGACCACAGCTCGGTCCTGCGCTGGATCGGTGGTCAGCGGCCGCGTGACCCGGTGCCCTGCCTGCTCACGGAGATCTTCGCGCTGCGCCTGGGCCGACGGGTGACCTCGGAAGATCTCGGCATGCCGGCGATCACCACACCCCTGGATCTCGGACAGGAGTTCACGCACACCTGGCAGGAGGGGGTCTCGACTGTGACGGCGCTGTGGCGGGCCGACGTGGAGAGACGGAGGTTCCTGATCGACTCCACGTTCGCGATAGGAGCAGGCTCCATTGGAGCCGTACGCTGGTTGACGTCCCCGGCTGAGGGACGCACGAGCGGCACGGGCACGCGGCGGGTGGGCCGCGCGGACATCGCCGCTATCCATGAGGTCACCCGCTCGTTCGGCGAGCTCGACAACCGCTTCGGCAGCGGCCGGGTTCGCTCGTCGGTGGTCAAATACCTCGACACCGCCGTTTCACCCCTGCTCAAGGACGGCTCGTACGGCGAGTCCACCGGCCGGCAACTCGCCGCCGCGGCCGCCGAGCTGACCCGCCTGGCTGGGTGGATGGCCTACGACATGGAGCAGCACGGGCTCGCCCAGCGCTACCTGATCCAGGCCCTGCGCCTGGCCAGGGGCGCGGACGACCACACCCTGGGCGGCGAGATCCTGGCCGGCATGGCACACCAGGCCGTCTACATGGGCCAGCCGGCCCACGCCCTCGACCTGGCCAGGGCCGCCCAGTTGGCGGCCCGCCGCGCCGGGGTCCACACCCTGCTGGCCTCCGCGCGCGTCCTGGAGGCCCACGCACACGCGGGACTGGGTGACGGCCGCTCCTGCCATGCCTCCCTGCTGGCGGCCGAGCGGGCCTTCGAGGTCCGCAGGCCCGCCGATGAGCCCAGGTGGCTGAGCTACTTCGACGAGGCCTACCTGTCGGCCAAGTTCGCACACTGTTTCCGGGATCTGGGCGAGGGCGAGCAGGCCGTCCGCATGGCGCGGCGCTCGCTCGACATGGACTCCCGTTACGTCCGCGGGCGCATGTTCAACCTGTCTCTGCTGGCCGCCGGGCTGCTGCAGAGCGGGGAGCTGGAGGAGGCCTGTGTGGCGGCGGGCAGCGCCTTCACGCTGGCCGGTGAGCTGCAGTCGGCCCGGTCGCGGTCCTACGCGGCCGAGCTGCGCCGGCGGCTGGAGCCGTACAAGAACGAGCGCCACGTGCGGGCGCTGCGCGAACGTACGCGGGAGCTCAGCAGCGCGTAAGGCCCGGAGGGCGCGCGAAAGGCCCGGAAGACTCGGTTTCGAGCCTTCCGGGCCGTTTCAGTTGTCCGGAGTTACTGCTGGTACAGCTCGCCGTTGGAGCTCACGATCGACTTCGTGGCGGCGTACTGCGCCTTGCTGTAGACGTCGGCCACCTCTCCGTCGAAGATGGCGGAGCTGATGGTGTCGATCCGGTTGTTCTCGTCGGTGTCGGCGACGATGCTCGTCACGCCGTTGACGTAACCGGTGCGCTTGTTGTTGTCGTACTTCATGAGCCAGGGGCCACCCTCGGAGCCGCCGGTCATGGTGCACTTGAGCGTCTGGTGGGTCTCGACCTTGAACGTGTTGATCTGGGTCGACTTGGTGCCGGTCTTGCCCGCGCACCACTTGGGCGTGAGGCCGGTGAACGCCTTGTCGCCGTCCGGGTGCGGGTCGGCCGGGTAGCCGAAGGCCACCACCTGCTGGCCCAGGGGCTGGTTCCAGGCCACGCCCTGGCCGCCGACGACGTCACCGAGACGGCCGCGGTCCTTGGCGACGCCGATGTAGAAGTCGGCCATGAAGTACTTGCGGGAGTTGCCGGGCTTGACCCACTTCTGCGTGTAGTAGTGGGTGATGGTGTAATTGCCCCGCCTGTCGGGGCCACTGCCCTTCTCGCCGAGGCCCTTGTACGCATTCCACTGCGCCTGGGTGACCTGCTGCACTTCCGGCACGCCGAACTTGAAGCCCTGGCCCTTGCCGAGCTTGGCCGCGTTGTACGTGCTCTTGCCGACCTCCACCTTCTCCAGGACGGCGTCGGGGTGGTCGGGGCCGACCAGGTCAGCCGGCGTGTCCCTACCCTCGGACCAGCACTCGCCGAGGTTCAGCTGGCACCTGCGGAAGGCCGCGGCCGAAATCTCGCGGGGCTTGATCCACTTGTCGCCGCCCCAGGCCTTGAACTCCTTGGGCGACACCCGCTTGTCGTTCTCCAGGGAGAAGCCGTTGTGCACGGCGACGAAGGCGAAGTCGCCGTCGTAGTCGTCGTAGGTGTCGAGGTCGTAGGCGGTGAAGGCGTAGGCGCCGACGTACACGCCCCACGGGGCCCGGCCCTGGTAGTAGCCGGGGACGAAGACCCACTTGTCGTACACGTCGTCCTTGCCGTTGGCGAAGACGCAGTGGCCCGCCGTGGAGACCAGGTTGCGGTTCCTGGACTGGATGGACGTGGCCGAGCACCAGCGGTATCTACCGTCGGGGTCGAGGAAGAAGACCTTGCCGATGGTCTTGGGCAGGTTGATGTTCTTGGAGGCGACCGGCTTGGGGTTGGTGGTGGGGCCTGTCATGCCGGGCTTCCCGTCAGGAGTCCCCTTGCCTCCCGTGCTCACCAGCTTGGGCACGTTCTTGGTGTCCAAGGTGTAGTGCGTGGCCTTGCGCAGCGCGGCTCCGTTGGAGTCGAGCCAGAAGTAGGCGGCGCTGTAGGCGTCGGAGGGCTTGGGGACGAGGTCGTCCTTGGCCCAGCTCGGTGCGGCGGTGGCGGGCTGGGCGAGTACGGCGGCGCTCAGGCCGACGACGGCTAGGGGGATGAGCAGGCGCTTCACTGGAGGCTCCACAGTTGTCAAAACGGGCGTAAAAAACCCTATCGACACTTCAGTCACTCTGGTAACTGAAAGGTATAAATTCCCACTAAAAAAGCCGAATGGGCCCGGCTGGATGCCGAGCCCATCGGATGTAGCTGTCGCTACCGGATCACCACCGGTCGTTGTCCCCTACTAGAAAAGCTTGGGGGACCACGAAGCAGCAGCGGCCTTGTAGACGGTGTTCGTCTCGCCGTCGAAGTACGGCGAGGAGATGTAGTCCACGCGACCGTTCTTGTCCTGGTCGTTGAAGGTGCTGGTGACACCGTTCACGTAACCGAGACGCTTGCTGTTGCTGTAGTTGTACAGCCACGGACCACCGTCGGCGCCCTCGGTCATGGCGCACTTGAGAGCGAGGTGCTCCTCGATCTTCTTCGCGGCCGAGCCGACGAGCTTGGCGGAGGTCTTGCCGTAGCACCACTTCGGCGTGACACCGGTGTAGGCCTTGTTGCCGTCGGGGTGCGGCGCGGCCGGGTAACCGAACACGCGCACGTACTTACCGGTCGGCTGGTTCCACGCGAAGCCCTGACCACCAACGTTGTCGCCCAGGCGGCCCGCGTCCTTCACGGCGCCATCGACGATGAAGAAGACGGTCTTGAAGTACTTCGAGTCCGAGCCGGGCTTGAACCACTGCTGCACGTAGTAGTGCGTGATGGTGGAGTTGCCCCGCCGGTCGAGCTTGACCGTGCCGGGGTACTGCCGGGGGTTCTGACGCTGCTTCTGGAGGTAGTCCCAGGCGTCGTTGTAGGTCACGTTCTCGGTCTCAGGCTCACCGAACTTGCGACCGTTGCCCTGGCCCATCCTGGCGGCCTTCCACACGGCCTCGGCGACCTCAACCTTGGTCACCTCGGCACCGGGGAAGTCCGGGCCGGAGGCCTCAGCGGCCTCGCCCTTCTCCCGCCAGTAGTAGTCAGCCGTCTTGGGGTCGAGCTTGCCCTTGCGGTACTCCTCGCGGCTGACCTCGACGTCCTTGGCGTCCTTGATGCCCTTGTACGCGTCGAACTCGGCCTTGGTGACCCTCTTGGCGGTGCCACCGCCCAGGGCGAGGCCGTTGTACACGGTCACGAACGCGTAGTCGCGGTCGAAGTCCTCGTACACGTCGAAGTCGTAGTGGGTGAACGCCTGGTAACCCACGTAGATGCCCCAAGGCGCGCGGCCCTGGTAGTAGCCCGGGACGAAGACCCACTTGTCCATGACGTCCTTGCCGGCCTCGGTGTCGTAGACACAGTGACCAGCGGTGGAAACCAGGTTGCGGTGGGTCGACTGGATCGAAGTGGCGGAGCACCACTTCTTCTCGCCCTTGCTGTTGACGAAGAACACCTTGCCGATGGTCTTCGGCATGTTGACGTTCTGGACCTTGGCCTCGGTCTTGGTCTCTTCGCCGATCGGAGCGGTGCTGCCCGGCTTGGTGTCCGAGCTGTAGCCGCCCTTGCTCTGCATCTGAGAGACGTCGGTCTTGGTCCAGATGTCAGACGCGGTGGCAGCCTTGAGGGCCGCACCGTTCGTCTTGGCCCAGAAGTCGACGACCGCCTTGGCGATCGCCGCGTCCTTGGCCAGCGTCTTGGTCGCGTGGCCGGGGTCGGCCTGAGCGGTGGTAGCCAGGCCGGCGGCCAGCAGACCGGTGGCCAGCAGGGCACCACCGGCGGGAATGAGGATGCGCTTCACAGTAACTCCTTGCGCTGTCGTGGAACGCCTCTTGCGTCCCATGCGTCAGTAAAGGGATGGCAGGAACATACAGCTTCGATCTTGATCCGGGGTAGCCGCTTTGAAAGGAAATGGGGCGACTCGTCGGCCGTGATCGTTCTGTGATGTTTAAGAGGCTGTTGCGCAGGAGGCGAGGGAGGCTTGCCTCGTCACCGTTTGCCCAGATCAACATAAAGGTGGGATAAGGGTGATCAGGGCGGCTGGGGCATCGGCTGGATCACATCGAGCAAGGTAAATGTGATGCAGATCACATAGGGTTCATGGCACCAGTCGGGCGCGCCGTGCGTCCAACCGCTTCACTTTTTGGCACAGAAAGGCCGAAGGGCCCGGCTGGATGCCGGGCCCTTCGGTTGGAACGCTTGCTCGATCGGCTTGCGGCCGTTCGACCTCGCTACTAGAGGATCTTGCCGGAGTACGTAGCAGCAGCGGCCTTGTAGACGGTGTTCGTCTCGCCGTCGAAGTACGGCGAGGAGATGTAGTCCACGCGACCGTTCTTGTCCTGGTCGTTGAAGGTGCTGGTGACACCGTTCACGTAACCGAGACGCTTGCTGTTGCTGTAGTTGTACAGCCACGGACCACCGTCGGCGCCCTCGGTCATGGCGCACTTGAGGGCGACGTGCTCCTCGATCTTCTTCGCGGCAGAACCAACGAGCTTGGCGGAGGTCTTGCCGTAGCACCACTTCGGCGTAACGCCGGTGTAGGCCTTGTTGCCGTCGGGGTGCGGCGCGGCCGGGTAACCGAACACGCGCACGTACTTACCGGTCGGCTGGTTCCACGCGAAGCCCTGACCACCAACGTTGTCACCGAGGCGGCCCGCGTCCTTCACGGCGCCATCGATGATGAAGAAGACGGTCTTGTAGTACTCCGCGTCGGAGCCGGGCTTGACCCACTGCTGCACGTAGTAGTGCGTGATCGTGGAGTTGCCACGCTTGTCGAGCTTGACCGTGGCGGGAGCCGCGTCGGTCGCGGGCGGGAACGCGTCCCCGACCTTCCAGTCCGGCTTCTGCTTGAGGATGTAGGCGATGGCCTCGTTGTAGGTCACGTTCTCGGTGACAGGGACACCGAACTTGCGCAGGTTGCCCTTGCCCGCCGGAGCGGCCTGGTACTTGGCCTGAGTGACCTCAAGCTTCTCGACCTCGGCGCCGGGGTAGTCCGGGCCGGCCGCCTCGGAGGCGGAGCCCTTCTTACGCCAGTACGAGTCGGCCGTGTTCGGGTCGAGGCGGCCCTTGCGGTACTCCTCGCGGCTGACCCTGACGTCCTTGGCATCCTTGATGCCCTGGTAGGCGTCGAACTCAGACTTGGAGACCTGCTTGGCCTCGCCGCCACCCAGGCTGACACCGTTGTACACGGTCACGAACGCGTAGTCGCGGTCGTAGTCCTCGTACACGTCGAAGTCGTAGTGGGTGAAGGCCTGCTTGCCCACGTAGATGCCCCACGGGGCACGACCCTGGTAGTAGCCAGGAACGAAGACCCACTTGTCCATGAGGTCCGAGTTGGTCGCCGTGTCGTAGACGCAGTGACCAGCGGTCGAAACCAGGTTGCGGTGGGTCGACTGGATCGAAGTGGCGGAGCACCACTTCTTCTCGCCCTTGCTGTTGACGAAGAACACCTTGCCGATGGTCTTCGGCATGTTGACGTTCTGGACCTTGGACTCGGTCTTGGTCTCTTCGCCGATCGGAGCGGTGGAACCCGGCTTGGTGTCCGAGGTGTAGCCGCCCTTGCTCTGCATCTGAGAGACGTCGGTCTTGGTCCAGACGTCGGACTGGGTGGCGGCCTTGAGGGCCGCACCGTTCGTCCTCGCCCAGAAGTTGGCGATCGCCTTGGCAACGGCAGCGTCCTTCGCCATCGCCTTGCTGGCGTAGACGCTGTCAGCCTGAGCGGTGGTAGCCAGGCCGGCAGCCAGGAGGCCGGTGGCCAGGAGGGCACCACCAGCCGGGATGAGGATGCGCTTCAAGGGAACTGCTCCTTGCTCTGTCGTGGGACGCATCTTGCGTCCCATGCGTCAGTAAAGGGATGGCAAGGAACATAGCGTGAGGATCTCTGCAGGTGGAACCCGCTCGGAGGAATCTGGTCGCCGCCATTACCGCCGTTACCTTTCCGTTACCAGTCAAGGTTCGCTGCTGGGAGTAAGGGGAAAGTCACATTTCCGCAGTATGCGGCGGGGTTGTTACTGCTGGGACTTAAGTGCCGTTAGTGGCTCGTCACGAACCGTAGTCGGTCAAACGTGATCTACATCACAGGAACCGGATGAAGGGTTGTTCCGTCTAATCTGCCCGGATCCTCACAGGTGATCTTCAGGTTCGGGGCTGTGACGTTCAGGTTTCACAGATTGCGCTGGATCTGGAACTCCATGAGAGCGGGCGGGAGCCCTGGTGGGGTGGGGATTCCAGGCGGAATCGGGGGGTGGCTGCTTCGTTGCCAGGGTTCGGGTGGTGGGGGAAGCGGAATGCCGGCCCTGTGGGTCGCGTGCGGTTCACCGGGTGTCCACGGGTGCTTCCGGTCCTGGACACGGCACTGCCTGTGGGTGTCCGCCCGGGCAACTGTCCGGAGTGTCGCCCTTTCCTTATATATAGACGTCAATGTCGGCATAGATAGGCCGTCAATCTCCGTCTCGTGGCGGGCGGCGCCCGCTGTCGGGGCGGAGGGCCGCCTGGCGGGGCCGGAGGTGGCCCGCGGGCACCGGCGGGCGTCCTGGGCGCGAGCTCGGGCCCCGCGGCCCTACTGGAGGCGCGCGTGGGGCCGCACGGCCCGGCCGGGCGTCCCGGCTGTCGGCCCGGTGCCGGGGGTGGCGGCTTGGAGTGCGGTCAGCAGTAGCTCCCACGTGCCGTCGGCCGCCCAGCGGCGGTGGTGCCGGTAGATGGCCACCCAGCAGCCGAAGCGGTGGGGGAGGTGGCGCCAGCGCGAACCGGTGCGGGCTTGGTAGAGAGCTCCGTTGATGACCATGCGGTGGTCCTCCCGCCGGCGCCCGCGCACGCGGGCCGGGGGAAGCAGCGGAGCGAGCCGTTTCCACTCGGCGTTCGTCAGATCGCCACGATGCATGCGCTTATCGTGACAAGGCAAACACTCTGTGTCAGGGGAACCAATAAAGATCTCCACAGAGAGCGGAGGGAGGGTGCTGTGCGGGGCCGAGGCCGCGCCTGGGGAGCCGCCGGGCGATGATCACTGTCGAGGACGATCATGATCTCGTGGGCGCTTCCGTGCCCCCTGTGAACGGACAAGGCGAGGGCCCCGGCTCGCGCCGGGGCCCTCGCCTTCCCCTGGTCGGGCTCTACCTGTACAACTCGCCGTTCGGGCCGACGATCTTGTCGGTCCACACGTTCTTGGCGCGGTCGTACACGGCCTCGGTCTCGCCGTCGAAGTACGGGGACGTGATGTAGTCGACGCGGCCGTTCCCGTCCTGGTCGGCGAACGTGCTGGTGGTGCCGTTCACGTAGCCGAGGCGCTTGGAGTTGTCGTAGTTCAGGAGCCAGGGGCCGCCGTCGAAACCGGGGGTCACGGCGCACTTGAGGCCGATGTGCTCCTCGATCTTCAGCCAGGCGGCGCCCAGGGCCTTGGCGGTGGTCCTGCCATAGCAGTGCTTCGGGGTCACGCCGCTGTAGGGCTTGTCGCCGTCGGGGTGCGGGGCCGCCGGGTAGCCGAAGGTGCGTACGTACCTGCCGGTGGGCTGGTTCCAGGCGAAGCCCTGGCCGCCGACGTTGTCGCCGAGGCGGCCCGCGTCCTTCGACAGCAGGAGGTAGTTGCGGCCGCCCCAGGAGCGCTTCGGGCCGGTGAAACGCTGGTAGTCGCCGCGGTTCACCTGCTTGGCGCCGGTCAGGTGGATGCCGTTGTAGACGGTGACGAACGCGTAGTCGCGGTCGTAGTCCTCGTACGCCTCGAAGTCGTAGTGGGTGAACGCCTGCTCGCCCACGTAGATGCCCCAGGGCGCGCGGCCCTGGTAGTAGCCGGGGACGAAGACCCACTTGTCCATGACGGACCGGTCGTTGCTCGTGTCGTACACGCAGTGGCCGGCGGTGGAGACCAGGTTGCGGTAGTTCGACTGGATGGAGGTGCCCGAGCACCAGCGGAACTTGCCGGAGCCGTCGACGAAGAAGACCTTGCCGACGGTCTTGGGAAGGTTCACGTTCTGGGTCGCGGTGGCGGGGGGCCTGGAGTCGCCGATCGGGGCCGTGGTGCCGGGGGCGCCGTCCGCGTTGTGTCCGCCCTTGGAAACGACCTTCCTGATCTCCTTGGCGTCCCACCCGTACTGGGTCGCGGAGCGCAGGGCGGCCCCGTTCGACGCGAGCCAGAAGGAGGCGACCGACACCGCGTCGGCCGTGCGGCGGGCCATGGAGTCCTGGGAGATGTCACCGTCGGCCCGCGCGGTGCCGCTGAGACCGGCGGCGAGCAGGCCGGTCGCCAGGACGGCGGCGCCGGCGGGAAGGAGGATTCGGTTCAAGGTGGCTCCTGGTTGCCCCGACGTGAGGCGCCTCTCGCACCTCCAGAACTCAGCAGATGGACAGCCCGGAACCTACAGCCTTGACTTGGGGAGTGTGTATTTCAGGGAGATCTTGTCAGCCGTTTCACGGCTTGCCGTGACCGTACCGAGATGGGGGTTTCACCTGATCGCTCACGGCGGCCGGACGGCTGCGATGATCTACGTCACATTCGACGGTGTCGTCTGGGAGGCGGCGCGCTGGTAGACCTCTCCGGTGGTGGTGTCGAAGTACGGTGACGACACCGCGTCGTACCAGCCGTTGAGGTCCCTGTCCCAGGTCAGGCTGTTGACGCCGGTCAGGTTGCCGAGCGCGCGGTTCTTGTCGTAGCCGGTGGCCCAGGGGCCGCCGCTCGCGCCGGGGCTGAAGTCGCACCGCTGCAACTGCACGCCCTTCTGCAGATCGAGGTTGGGGGCCGCGGTCCAGCGCGTCACGGTGCCCACGCACATCCGCAGCGACTTGCCGTCGAACGGCCGGGCGTTGCCCGGCTGCGGGCCCGCCGGATAGCCGAGCGCGGTGGCCTGGTAGGTGAGCTGCTTGTTGTTCAGCTCCAGCCCCAGCCCGCCCGCGTTGTCCTGGAGCCGGCCGACGTCCTTCATCACCCAGGCGTTGTTCTTGGCCGTCCAGACGAAGCCCCGGTGCACGGTCACGAACGCGTAGTCGTAGTCGTAGTCGCCCTTGCCCGTCCAGTCCTCGTGCATGCTGATCGAGGCCCCCACGTAGATGCCGTCGGGCGTCTGGCCGTCGGGCCCGGGGTTGGGCACGAAGACCCAGTTCTCGGCGGCCTTGGCCTGGCGCGGGTCGTATACGCAGTGCCCGGCGGTGGCGACCACGCTGCGGTTCTGGGCCGCGACGGAGCTGGCGGAGCACCAGAACTCCTTGCCTCCGAGCGTGAAGAAGACCTTGCCCGTGGTCCTGGCCATCGAGCCCGTACGCGGCATCGTCGGCGTCGGGAGGTGCGTGAGGGCCGGCCGCTTGGTCTGGGCGACGGGCCCGCCGGGGGCCGTGGCGGAGGAGGTGGGGGCGGACTGCGCGCCGGGTGTGGCCGGGATGTAGCTGTCGGTCCGCTGCAGCCGGTCGGGCCGCCAGTATTCGGCCACTCGCTGTACGTCGGCCACGGTCCTCGCCAGTGGCACGGCGTAGACCCGGCTGGAGGGGGCCGCATTCGCGATCCCCGTGAAGGCAGGCAGCACCAGCAGCGCGCTGCTGAGCGCAGCCGCCACCAGTTGCCTGGCCCGGGGGATCATGAAATACCTTTCTTTGGGGTCGTAAGGGTGGATTTTTCCAGATGGACGGACTCTATTGCAGCCAGGATAGAGATTCGTTACCTGATCTAGCATGTACTGTGCACTATAAGGACGCTGTCAGACAGTCTCCACGCAAACCCCTAAATGATCATTAATTCGCTGCTTCTCCGCAGGTCAGCAGGGGTGTTCCGAGCGGGCCACGCGCGCGTAATTTCGCCGCTTTCGGCGCCGCATTCGTGACCGCCACAGTGGCGCACGCCACCCTCATATGCGTTCGCAAGGCCCCGGATCCCCATGCGAGGACCCGGGGCCAGGCGGCCAACTCGTCACGGCATGTTGCCGCTCCACCGGTTGGCGGCGGTCTTGTAGACCTTGTAGGTGTCGCCGTTGAAGTACGGCGACGAGATGTGGTCGTAGCGGTCGTTGCCGTCGGTGTCCCACGCCACGCTGTTGACTCCGGCCAGATAGCCGGTGCGCGACGCGCTCCTGTAGTTGAAGAGGAACGGGCCGCCGCTCGCGCCGGCCGTGAAGGAGCACTTGAGGCCGATGTGCTCCTGCAGGTTGTACTTCGCGGCCTCGGGCATCGGCTTGGTCCTGCCGTAGCAGAACTTCATCGTGCGGCCGGTGAACGCCCTGTCGCCGTCGGGGTGCTCGCCCGCCGGGTAGCCGAAGGCGAACGCGTTGAGCCTCGGGCTCCGGTTCCAGGTGAAGCCCTGGCCGCCGACGTTGTCACCCAGCCGGCCGGCGTCGGTGACCTTCCACCGCCACCTGCCGTGGACCTTCTCCCACCGGACCTCGATGCCGTTGTAGACGTCGACGAACGCGTAGTCCTCCCTCACCACGAAGTCGTCGTGCGCGTTGAACGTCTTGGCGGCGTAAATGCCGTAGGGCGCCTTGCCGTCCCAGACTCCTTTGCCGTCCCAGTACGACGGAATGAAAATCCAGTTGTCGTAGAAAGTGTTCTTCCTGACGTCGTAGACGCAGTGGGCGGAGGTCGCCACGAGGTTGCGGTACTTGCCCTGCACCGAACTCGCCGAGCAGTAACGCCAGTTTCTCGGGTTGCGCGGGTCGGTCCTGGGCAGCGTGAAGAACACGCGGCCGACCGTGTTCGGCAGATTGACGTGCCTGCTCTTTTTGGCGCCGGCCTTCTCCTGGCCGATCGGTGGCACGGATCCGGGCGGGCCGTCGGGGGTGTCGGCGCTGCCCTTGACGCCCTTGGCGGACACGCTGTCGTCATGGTCGGTGGCCTGCTGGATGCGGTCCGGCGTCCAGAACTGGATCGCCTGCTCGGCGGGGATGACCGAGTTTCTCGCCACGACGTCGGGGGGTGCGGTCGCGCTCACGGCGGGACAGCCGGCCGGTCCGATGGCCACCACCCCGGCGAGCGGGATCAAGACGCGCCTTGCTCGGCGAAACATGGAGCTCCTCTCGGCTTTCGGCGGCCCAGCGCGGGGTGCGGCGCCCCGATGGGCCAGGAAAACGATCGGACCGTTAATGAACGGCCTCGACCGGCGGCCAGGTGGCGACCAGAAAAGCATGAGCCGGTTCCGTTCTGTTATGCGGATATCGAATCCGCATGTCTGGCGAATGGGCATCTCCGCAGGTGGCGATGGTTGCTTTATTTCACCGGCAACACCGGTAACGCTGATTGTCAGACGCCACTGCTTATCCACCGAATGTTGTTCTGGTTGAATGGGCGTATGGCTCCTCGCACCCCTTGCCTCATCGGCATCGCGCAACTCACGATTCGCTCGCAGCCAGGTCCTGAGCCGGTGGAGTTGTGGGAGCGGGTGGCGCGGGCGGCCGCCGACGACGCCCGCCTGCCGGTCGGGCGGCTCGACTCGATCCAGATCGTGCACACCGACTCCTGGCAGTACGATTCGCCGGTCGGCCGCCTTGCCGAGCGCCTGGGCGCCGCGCCCCGGCACCGGGCCTACTCCAAGGTCTCCGGCACGGCACCGCAACTGCTCATCGGCGCGGCGGCGGGCCTGATCGCCTCGGGTGAGGTGGACTCCGCGCTGGTCGTGGGGGGTGAGGCGCTGGCGACGCGGCGGGCGTACCGGCTGGCGGGCGAGCACGCGCCGTGGAGTCATCCCGCCGACCCCAAGCCGCCCTACGGGTGGGAGCGCCCGCCGCATCCCGCCGAGCTGGCGCACGGGCTGTTCCTGCCGGTGCACACCTACGCGATCATGGAGACGGCGCGCCGGGCGGCTCTGGGGCTCACGATCGAGGAGGAGATGCGGGACCGGGGCCGGCTGCTGGCGCCGATGACCGAGGTGGCCGCCGCGAACCCGTACGCCTGGCGCAGGACCGCCCGCACCGCCGCCGAGCTCGCGAACGGCGGCCGCTTCGTGGGCTGGCCCTACACCAGGGACACGGTGGCCGTGCTGGAGGTGGATCAGGCGGCGGCCGTCGTGCTGGCCAGCGCGCGGCTGGCCGACCGGCTCGGGGTGCCCGCCGCGGGGCGGGTCCACCTGCGCGGGTGGGCGTACGCGGAGGACACCTGGGAGGTGGCCGCGCGGCCCGCGCTCGGCTCCTCGCAGGCCGTCGGGCACGCCGCGGCGGCCGCCTTCCGGCGGGCGGGGCTGGGGCTCGGCGACATGCACGCGCTGGACCTGTACAGCTGCTTCGCCATCGCGCTGCGGCAGGCGTGCGACGCCATCGGGCTCGACCCGCTGGACCGGCGCGGGCTCACGGTCACCGGCGGGCTGCCGTACGCGGGCGGGCCGGCCAGCGACTATGTGCTGCACTCGACCGCGACCATGGCGGGCCTGTTGCGGGCGCAGCCGGGGCACGGGCTGGTGACGGGGGTGGGGATGCACCTGACGAAGCACACGTACGCGGTGTGGTCGAGCGAGCCCGGCGGGCGGCTGGGGGAGGCGGCGCCGGTGTTCGTGGCGGCTGGGGTGCCGGTCGTGGGGCTCTATGAGGGGCCGGCCGTGGTCGCGGGATACACGGTGGCGCACGGGCGCGACGGCGCCGCGGAGCGGGGGATCCTCGTGGTGGACCTGCCCGGCGGCGGGCGGGCACACGCGGTGGCGGAGCGGGCGGACCTGCTGGCGGACGCCGAGTCCCGGGAGCTGGTGGGCCGGCCGGTGCGGCTCGCGCCCGAGGGTGACAGGAACGTGGCCACCTGGTGATTCGCTAAAGTGTGTGCAAAATCTGTGACCGCGTGATTACATTCCGCTGTTGACATTTTGATGTCAGCAGCGGACGCTGGAGTCATGCGGAGGACTACGGTGCGCATCGACGAGACACTCCTCAACGAGGCGAAGGCGTACGCGGCACGAAACGGACGCAGTCTCAACTCAGTGATGGAGGATGCCTTGAGGCAACTACTCAACCGCTCCACGGAAACGGCCGAGCGGCCGCGTGTGGAGCTGATCACCTCTGGAAGCCGGCTCAAGCCGGGGATCGAGCTCACGCCGGAGTTCATCTACAGCCTGATCGAGCAGGACGACATCGAGCGATACGGGAAGGCGCAGGCCGATGCTGCTCAGTGACATCAACGTCCTCATCAACGCGTTCCGCAGGGAGGCCCCTGATCACGTCGCTTGCCACAAGTTGGTGGATGAGCTGATCAACGGCGACTCTGCCTACGCGGTCACCGATTACGTGATCAACGGTGTCGTCAGAGTTCTCAGCATCAAGGCGCTCCACGATGACCCTCCGGCCATGGAGGAAATCCTCAACTACGTCGACCAGGTCCGCAACCAGCCGCATGCCGTGGTCGTCAATCCGGGGGGCCGGCACTGGGAGATCTTCCGGAGACTCTGCCGTGAGACGAACGCCCGAAGAAAACTCATCCCTGACGCTTACCTCGCCGCGCTCGCCATCGAGCACGGATGTGAATTCGTGACCTGCGACAAGGATTTCGCCCGGTTCCAGGGCTTGCGCTGGAGGTCGCCGCTCAACTGAACTGAGGGCAAGGGCGCAAGCCGCCACCACTCGGCTAGGAACGTCGTGGCTGGACAGTTCGACGTCATCGAGTCAGAAGGGCGCGGCCGTCGCCGCTGGGTCGGGCCGGCGGTGGTCGTGGGGTTGCTGCTGATCCCCGTCGTCGGGCTGCTCACCAGTCGGGAGCCCGAGCCGGAGGCGGCGGTGCCCACGTCGGCGCCCGAGCCCATCCGCTCGCTGAGGCGGGTGGACAATCCGTCCAACGTGCTGAGCGTCCCCTCCACCGCCAAGGGGGACGACGAGGTCATCCAGGTCGTGTTCCCCGACGGGCTGCGGGCCGAGGTGCGTTATCCGGCCGAGCTGGACCTCGACAAGATGGGGTCGCGGCCGTTCCAGGGGCTCACGATCGAGGGCAGGGCCCGGCAGCTCTCCGCCCCGTACAGCGTGATCGGGGTCACCCGCGGTGCGCTGCCGCTCAGAAACTACGCGGACAACGTCACCCTCTGGCCGAGCCAGGCCGGGAGCGGGACCCACGGGCAGGTGCTGCTGTTCGAGTTCGGGAATTGGCGCATGGCGTTGCGCGACCTGGGGACGGGGCTGACGTTCGAGCAGCGGACCGCCCTCGCGCAGGCCGTGCGAGGGAAGGTGACGAAGGAGGGCTATCTGGTCCTGTCGGCGAGCGGGGCGGTGCGGCTGGCCAAACCGGGGGAAACCGTGCGGGGGGAGCCGGTGGGGCCGCAGCTCTGGTTCGGCGGGAGCGCGGGGGCCATGGTGGTGCTCACGCCGACGCCCGGTTGCGACCGGAACGCGCGGGTGCCGGGGGTGATCGACGGGCGGGGGCGGCCCGTCGAGTCGGTGTGCCGGGGGGACGTCCAGGTGGCCGTCATCGGGCCGCCGCCGTTCCGCGAGGCGGCCGTCGAGGGGATCAGGGTCAAGGTGAAGTAAGGCCCGGACTTTCGGGATGTGACGGACGGGCGGTCCGGAGGAACGGGATCACGCTGAAGTAGGGTGCGGCCATGTTCGCCGTAACCGCCACACAGACCGATCCCGACAACCCGCTCGCCGGGCTCACGCTGGGCGAGCGTCCCGAGCCGAAGGTCCCGGACGGATGGACGACCGTATCCGTGCGGGCGGCCGCCCTCAACCACCACGACCTGTGGACGCTCAAAGGCGTCGGCATCAGGCAGGATCGGCTGCCGATCGTGCTCGGCTGCGACGCCGCAGGAGTCGACGAGGACGGCAACGAGGTCATCGTGCACTCCGTGATCGGCACGGGTGCCGACGAGACACTCGATCCCAAGCGGTCGCTCCTGTCGGAGACCTACGACGGCACCTTCGCCGAACGGGTGGCCGTGCCGCGGCGCAACCTCGTGCCCAAGCCGTCCACGCTGAGCTTCGAGCACGCCGCGTGCCTGCCGACGGCGTGGCTGACCGCGTACCGGATGCTGTTCGACAAGGCCGGGCTGCAGCCCGGCTCCACCGTGCTGGTGCAGGGAGCGGGCGGGGGCGTGGCCACCGCGCTGATCGCGCTCGGCCGGGCCGGCGGCTACCGGATCTGGGCGACCAGCCGGTCCGAGAAGAAGCGCGAGCGTGCCCGGGAGCTTGGCGCCGAGCAGGTGTTCGAGCCAGGTGCGCGCCTGCCCGAGCGGGTGGACGCGGTCATGGAGACCGTCGGCCAGGCCACCTGGGAGCACTCGCTCAAGTCGCTCAAGCCGGGCGGGCGCATCGTCGTGTCCGGCGCCACCAGCGGGGCCGTGCCGCCCGCCGACCTGAACCGGGTCTTCTTCCTGCAGCTTTCCGTGGTCGGATCCACGATGGGGACGCGGGAGCAGCTCCGGCGGCTGGCGATCTTCCTGGAGCAGACCGGGGTGCGGCCGGTCGTGGACCGGGTGCTGCCGCTGGCGGAGGCGCGGGACGGGTTCGCCGCCATGGCGGCGGGAGAGCTCTTCGGGAAGATCGTCTTCACCCGGGAATAAGTGACGGGTTACTTGGCGGCATTCCGGGTGATACAAGGGTTTAAGGGTTGTATCACCCGGGAGGCCGCCATGGACGTGGAGCCGTTCGGCCCAGGTTCGATGCACTGGGACACGGCGGGGGAATACCGCAACCTGCTCGTGGCCGGCAGCGCGCTGGTCCTCCAGACGATGCATCCGGCGGTGGGGGCGGGCGCGGGGGAGTGCAACCACTTCGTGACCGTCGGGACGCTGCCGCCGGCGGTGCGGGCGAAGCTGGGGCTGCGGTGGACGGCTCGGGATGAGCGGCGGCTGCGGCGGCTCGGGCACGCGGTGGCGATGTTGACGCCGCGCCTGCCCGAACGCCTGCGCTTCATGCCCATCGCCTACGACGCCCGCAAGGGCGCCCGCGCGGCTCACACCACCTCGAACGGCATCCCCGCTCCGCGTAGCCCCCTTCCTCGGTAGGTGGCGGCTGACGGGCGGCTCAGGGGCGCAGGATGTCGTGGATGCGGTGGCTCGCCTCGGTGATCGCCGTACGGAGGTCGGCCAGCTTTTCCGGTGTCAGGCTGGCCTCCGAGGCGTCCTCGCGGGCCTTGGCGACGAAATCGGCCAGCAGTTCGCCCAACTCGGCGTCGAGGTCGGCCCGGTGCGGCGGCGGGCCGCCCAGGGTGGCCCAGACCTCGGACCAGATCCTGCGCCACTCCCTGCTGATCCGCTCACCCTCGCCCTGCCAGCGGTAGGTGTGCTCCATCCACTGCCGTTTCTGCTGCTCCTTGAGCCGCCGGAAGTCCTCCCGCTGCCTGTCGCGCATCCGGCCGGCGTCCTCGCGGGTCCCGGTGTGCACGTCCCTGGCCATCCGGGTCAGCTCGTCCCGCAGCGACTTGACCGTGTCGCGTACGTCCTCCTTGACCTCGCGGGCGATGTCGCGCACGGAGGCCGAGATCTCCTGCTCCAGGTCGTCGAGTTCGTCGAGCCGGGCGTTCAGCTCCTCGCGGCCCTTGTCGGTGATCGAGAACACCTTCTTGCCCTCGACCACCTCGTGCGTCACCAGCCCCTCCTCCTCCAGACGGGCCAGGCGCGGGTAGATCGTGCCGGGGGAGGGCGAGTAGACGCCCAGGAAGCGGTCCTGGAGCAGCCGGATGACCTCGTAACCGTGGCGCGGACTCTCTTCCAGCAGCTTGAGCAGGTACAGCCGGAGCCGGCCGTGACCGAAGACAGGGCTCATTCCTTCTCCCCCTTGAGCAGCGTGACCTCGCCGGAGACCGTCGTCGCCGACAGTGCGGCCATGCCGCCACCCAGCCGCCCCGACATCGACTTCGAACCGGGGCCGTTCCTGTTGGACAATTTCTCGAACGTGCTGACCAACCTGCCCGAGGTGGACCTGACAGTGACGTCGGCCTCCACGTTTTCCGGCAGTCTGACCAGGATGTCACCGGAGACGCTGTTCAGCGTCACGTGACCCGTGGGTCGCAGCGCGAGATCCGCGGTGATACGGCCGGACACGCTGGACGCCTTCAGCCGCCGGGGGGTGCCGTGAGCCACGGTCAGGTCTCCCGAGACGCTGTTGAACGTCATGTCGCCCTCCAGGGCCCGGCTCTCGACGGCTCCCGAGACGGTCGTGGCCACCACGTCGCCGCTCACGCCGTCCAGCACGATCTCCCCGGACACGCTCTTGACATGCGTGTTCTGCTCGAACCCGGCCACCACGGCGGGCGCCGACACCACACCGGCGCTGACCTGGCAGGTCTTGGGCACGGCGATGGACAGGACCGTCCTGCGCCGGTCTGGCCGCAGCCAGCCGAGGAGGCCGTCCCAGGTGAGGTCCTTGTACGCGATGACGAGCGCCCTGGCGTCCTCGTCGTAGGTCACTATGAGGGGCGACTGCGAGTCGATCTCGGACACCTCGAGCGTGGGCGGGCCGTCACTGGCGAGCACGGCCAGTCGTCCGGCCACGATGCGTACGTCGAGCGAGTCCACCGGACCGAACGTGAGCTGTTCGGGTTCTTCGATCGTCCACCTCTGCATGATCTCGCCCTTCTTGATTACACGTCCCAACACAAAACACGATATGTCGCGTATCTCGAAATCTCAAGATGTATCGCGTCTGGTTCTGGATTGCCCTGGACGTGAGAATCCTGCCGGGCGGGGTGTTGTCCATGTGGATGGAGGTGACCGGAGCGCTCGTGTGACGGGCCGGCTCGTGCGACCGGGCCGGCTCGTGCGACCGGGCGCTCGGATGACGGGCTAGTCGTCCTCGTCGTCGAGTCTGGCCAGCCAGGTGGCCAGGCGCTCGATCGGGGTCTCGAACTCGGGGTTGAGGTCGACGAACTCGCGCAGCCGTTCGCCGAGCCAGAGCAGGCTGACCTCCTCCTCGCCCCGCCGCTCGACCAGCTCCTCGATCCCCCGATCGGTGAAGTACATCGTCGTCCCCTTCTGGTGCCAGGCAAACCGTGAGCCCCCGGCCGCGGCCGGGGGCTCACCATGTGTGCGTCGATCAGCCGAACAGCTCGTGGAGAATTTCCTCGAGCTCCGTGTCGTGCGAGTTGTGCGAGCCCGTCGCCGGCGAGCTGTTGGGCGTGCGCGACACGCGGCGCAGCTCACGGCCGCCCAGCGTCTGCGGCTCCTCGGCCATTCTGAGCGTCAGGTAGGGCCACGGGCCCATGTTGACCGGCTCGTCCTGGGTCCAGATCAGCTCCGCCTGCGTGCCGTAGCGCACCAGCTCGGCCTGCAGCTCCTCCGCCGGGAACGGGTAGAGGCGCTCCAGCCGGACGATGGCCACGTCGTCGCGGCCCGACTTGTCGCGCCGCGCGGCCAGGTCGTAGTAGAGCTTGCCGGAGGTCAGCACGATCTTGGTGACCTTGGCCGGGTCCACGGTCGTGTCGCCGAGGACCGGCTGGAAGGTGCCCGTGGTGAAGTCGGCCGCCTTGGACGTGGCCGCCTTGTGGCGCAGCAGCGACTTGGGCGTGAAGACCACCAGCGGCCGGTGCCGCTCCGACTCCACCTGCCAGCGCAGCAGGTGGAAGTAGTTGGCCGGGGTGCTCGGCTGCGCGACCGTCATGTTGTCGAGCGCGCAGACCTGCAGGAACCGCTCGATGCGGGCCGAGGAGTGGTCGGGGCCCTGGCCCTCGTAGCCGTGCGGCAGCAGCAGCACGACCGAGGACTTCTGCCCCCACTTCTGCTCGCCCGACGAGATGAACTCGTCGATGATCGTCTGGGCGCCGTTGACGAAGTCGCCGAACTGCGCCTCCCAGGCGACCAGGGCGTCGGGCCGGACCACGCTGTAGCCGTATTCGAAGCCGAGCGCCGCGAACTCGCTGAGCAGCGAGTCGTAGACGTAGAACTTCGTGGTGCCCTGGTTGAAGGACTTGAGCGGCGTGTGGTCGGCGCCGGTCATCCGGTCCACCAGGACGGCGTGGCGCTGCGTGAACGTGCCGCGCCGCGAGTCCTGACCGACCAGGCGCACCGGGTGGCCGTCGATGAGCAGCGAGCCGAACGCCAGCGTCTCGCCCATCGACCAGTCGATCGCGTCCTGCTCGACCATCTGACCGCGGCGCTGCAGCACCGGCGCCAGGCGCGGGTGCGGCGTGAAGCCCTCGGGCAGGTTGAGCTGGGTGTCGACGATGCGCTTGAGCGTCTCGTCGGTGATCGCGGTCGGCGTGTCGTCGTGCGACCACTTGACGACCTCGGTCGGCGGCACCCGCATGGCGCCCGCCTCCAGCGGCTTCTTCGAGGCCTCGCGGGTCTCGGTGAACGCCTGCTCCAGCTTGGCCTGGTAGTCGCGCAGGGCCTGCTCGGCCTCCTCGACGGTGATGTCGCCCCGGCCGATCAGCGCCTCGGTGTAGAGCTTGCGGGTCGAGCGCTTGGCGTCGATCAGGTCGTACATCAGCGGCTGGGTGAAGGCCGGGTTGTCGCCCTCGTTGTGGCCGCGGCGGCGGTAGCAGATGAGGTCGATCACGACGTCCTTGCGGAACGCCTGGCGGTATTCGTAGGCCAGTTCGCCCACGCGCACCACGGCCTCGGGGTCGTCGCCGTTGACGTGGAAGATCGGCGCCTGGATCATCCGGGCGACGTCGGTGGCGTAGACCGACGAACGGGACGAGGCGGGCGAGGTGGTGAAGCCGACCTGGTTGTTGACCACCACGTGCACGGTGCCGCCGGTGCGGTAGCCGCGCAGTTGCGACAGGTTGAGCGTCTCGGCCACCACGCCCTGGCCCGCGAAGGCCGCGTCGCCGTGGATGAGGACGGGCAGCACGGTGAAGCCCTCCTCACCGCGCTCCAGGAGGTCCTGCTTGGCGCGGACGACGCCTTCGGTCACGGGGTCGACCGCCTCCAGGTGGGAGGGGTTGGCCACCACGGACGCGGTGATCGTCTTGCCGCTGGGCGCGGTGAACGTGCCGGAGGCGCCCAGATGGTATTTCACGTCGCCGGAACCGTGCGCGGTGCGCGGGTCGATGTTGCCCTCGAACTCGCCGAAGATCTGCGCGTAGGACTTGCCCACGATGTTGGCCAGCACGTTGAGGCGGCCGCGGTGGGCCATGCCGATGACGACCTCGTCGAGGCCCTCGTCGGCGGCGTCGCTGATCACCGAGTCGAGCAGCGGGATCAGGGACTCGCCGCCCTCCAGCGAGAAGCGCTTCTGGCCGACGAACTTCGTCTGCAGGAACGTCTCGAACGCCTCGGCGGTGTTGAGCCTGCTCAGGATGTTGAGCTGCTCGTCGCGGGCGGGGGAGGCGTGCGGCTTCTCCACCCGAGCCTGGATCCAGGCCCGCTCCTCGGGGTTCTGGATGTGCATGTACTCGATGCCGACCGTGCGGCAGTAGGAGTCGCGCAGCACGCCCAGGATCTCGCGCAGCTTCATCAGGGCGCGGCCGCCGAAACCGCCGGTGGCGAACTCGCGCTCCAGGTCCCACAGCGTCAGGCCGTGCGACTGGATGTCCAGGTCGGGGTGCTTGCGCTGCTTGTATTCCAGCGGGTCGGTCTCGGCCATGAGGTGGCCGCGCACGCGGTAGGCGTGGATCAGCTCGATCACCCGGGCGGACTTGGCCACGTCGTCGTCGTGGGAGGCCGAGATGTCCTGGATCCAGCGGACCGGCTCGTACGGAATCCGCAGCGCCTCGAAGATCTCGTCGTAGAAGCCGTCCTCGCCCAGCAGCAGCCGGTGGATCTGGCGCAGGAAGTCGCCCGACTGGGCGCCCTGGATGATCCGGTGGTCGTAGGTGCTGGTCAGCGTCATGACCTTGGAGACGGCCAGGCGCGAGAGCGTGTCCGGGGCGGCGCCCTGGTATTCGGCCGGGTATTCCATCGCGCCCACGCCGATGATCGTGCCCTGGCCGGGCATCAGGCGCGGCACGGAGTGCACGGTGCCGATGGTGCCGGGGTTGGTCAGCGAGATGGTGGTGCCGGCGAAGTCGTCGACGCCCAGCTTGCCCGCCCGCGCCTTGCGGACGACGTCCTCGTAGGCCATCCAGAACTGCCGGAAGTCCATCTCCTCGGCGCCCTTGATCGAGGGCACGAGAAGCTGGCGCTCGCCGTTGCTCTTCTGCACGTCGATCGCCAGGCCGAAGCCCACGTGCTCGGGCTTGACCAGGGTCGGCTTGCCGTCGACCTCCGTGTAGGAGTAGTTCATCTCCGGCATGGCCTTCAGCGCCTTGACGATCGCGAACCCGATCAGGTGCGTGAAGGAGACCTTGCCGCCGCGGCCCCGCTTGAGGTGATTGTTGATCACGATGCGGTTGTCGATGAGCAGCTTGGCCGGGATGGCGCGCACGCTCGTGGCCGTCGGGACCGCCAGCGACAGGTCCATGTTGGCGGCCGTACGGGCGGCGGCACCGCGCAGCTTGATCTCCTCGGCGCCCTTGGGCACCGGGGCGGCGGGCTGCTTCGGCTTCTCGGCCGCGGGCGGCGCCTCAGGGGTTGCCTTTGGCGGCGCCTGCGGGGGTGCGGGGGCGGTCACAGTGCCGTTCGCCGCCTCCCTGGCCGGGGCACGCCCCGGTCCGTAGTCAGGGTTGTAGTCAGCGAAGAAGTTCCACCAGGCCTTGTCTACAGACTCGGGATCTTGGAGGTACTTCTGGTACAGCTCGTCGACAAGCCACTCGTTCTGACCAAAGCTTGCCAGCGGGTTTGTCCGCGACGACTCAGACGACACGGCGGAAATCGCCCTCTTCCGCAGATCGGCGTTGATGTTAAGAGAACCTGTCCAAGGCTACTCGCCCGGACTGGCGGCGCGCGCACAAGAGGGCGTGCCGCCTCGAACGATCCTCTCAGGACCGCGTGAAGAGGTCACGCCTCCCTTGTCAATCCGGGTGGTGCCGCATTTATTACTCTTTGGTATCAACGTCGCGACGGGAGGTTTATTTCCCGTTGATCAGCAATCTGCTACTGATCCGTACCTCTGGGGATATCTCGGACAGGAGCTCCGCCAGCTCCTCACCCGCCTCCTTGAGCTCCTCCAGGCTCATCGGCTCCAGCCGCTCCAGGAGGAAGATCGCGTTGGTGGTCGCCTCGGTGAGCCGGGTGCGCACCCCCTGGCGCCAGTTCCACCGGCGGCACGTGACGCCGATGTCGTCGCGCCAGATGACCTCGCCGGCCTCCGGCTGTCCCAGCGCCTCCTCGGACGTCTCGTCGCCGCCCGCCCTGACCAGCCGGGCGGGGCCCTGGTAGTGGTCGAGGTCCTCGCCGCCGATCGGCAGCGCGTGCTTCACGCTGATCGTGTTGTACGCGTCCACCGCCTGGTTGATCTCCGGCAGCGGCATCCGCCGGGTCAGGGCGTCGACCGACGGCCTGGTCCGCTGCGGCTTGGCCCCGAACGCGCGGTAGGCGTCCTTCCAGGCGTCGATCTTCCCGGTCTGGATCTCCGACTCGGACGCCGCCGCCAGCCACTGCCGTGACCGCTCGTCCGTGGGCCCGTTGCGCAGCCCGTGCGCCGTCATGACCAGCACCGCGAAGTCGGGCCGAAGCGCGTAGACGGAGTCGTCCACCCAGATGTCGTCAAGCATCCGGACAGTCTATGGGCGCCCTCTGAGCGGAAAACCGCAAAAATATATTTGCAAAATCATCTTTGCGGTCTATCGTGAGCCACATGGAGGACCGCTACAAGATCAGTGACCCGCAGGTGCTCAAGGTGGTCGCGCACCCACTGCGGGCCCGCCTGCTCGGCCTGCTGCGCGCCGAGGGTCCCGGCACGGCCAGCGAGCTGGGCCGCAAGGTGAGCGAGAGTTCCGGCTCGACCAGCTACCACCTGCGCGAGCTGTTCAAGCACGGCTTCATCGAGGAGGACCCCGAGCGCCGCGACGGCCGCGAGCGCCGCTGGCGGGCCCGCCACCGCTACACCTCGTGGAACAACCGCGAGCTGGCCGACACGCCCGAGGGCCGGGAGACCGTCAGGGCCATGCGGTTGCTGCAGGCCGGGCTCCTCGCCCAGATCGCCGAGGGCTTCGACGAGTCCGAGT
Organism: Nonomuraea sp. B12E4; assembly: GCF_039871825.1. Classification (NCBI taxonomy): domain Bacteria; kingdom Bacillati; phylum Actinomycetota; class Actinomycetes; order Streptosporangiales; family Streptosporangiaceae; genus Nonomuraea; species Nonomuraea sp. B12E4. The sequence goes on from NZ_JBDPME010000006.1 coordinate 66,804, forward strand.
GGTCCCCCGCGTGGGTGGAGGCGGCCGGCCTCAGCGACCACATCTTCGAGCTGTCGCCCGAGGCGCTGCGCGAGTTCGCGGCACGTACCGAGGAGCTGCTGGAGGAGCTGGCCGCGCGGGACGCGGGCGCCCCCGGCGCGCGCCAGGTCCACCTCTGGGTCGGGGGCTTTCCCCGGGTGAGCGCCCCGTGACCGCCCGTTCCGCCTTACGGCGCTACATGCTCGTCAGCTTCCTGACCTGGCTGCCCGTGGGGCTCATGGCGGCCACCATGGTGCTGCTCATGACCGAGCGCGGCCTCGGCCTGGCCCAGATCGGACTGTGCACGACCGTGTTCTCGATCGTCACCGTCGGCCTCGAACTGCCCACCGGCGGGCTGGCCGACGTCCTGGGGCGGCGGGTGGTGCTGGCGCTCTCCGCCGCGTTCACCGTGGTGGCGCTGGCGATGATGAGCGTGTCCACCACGTTCTGGATGTTCGTGGCGAGCGGCGTGCTGAAGGGCGTGGCCAGGGCGCTGTCCAGCGGCCCCGCCGCCTCCTGGTACGTCGACACGCTGCACCAGATCGAGGGCCTCGACGCGGACCTCAAGCCGGGCCTGGCCAGGGGCGGCACGATGGAGTCGGTGGCCCTGTGCGCCGGGGTGCTCGTGGGCGGGGGCCTGCCGCTGCTGGTGCCGCCGGGCCTGATGTTCCCGCTGGCGGCGCCGCCCCTGCTGGGCTCGCTGGCGGCGGCGGTCCTGCTGGTCGTGGTGGTGTTCGCGATGCCCGAGCCGGACCACGCCCGCCGCTCACTGGCCGGTGTGCTGCGCGAGGTGCCCGCCACGGTCGTCTCCGGCGTACGGCTGGCGACCGGCCGCGCGGTGCTACGCCGCCTGATGCTGGCCGCGGCGAGCTCCGGCATGGTGCTCATGACCATCGAACTGCTCACGCCGGGGCGGCTGGCCGAGCTGGTGGGCAGCCCGGAGGAGGGCAGCCTGGTCTACGCCGTCGTCGCGGCCCTGGGGTTCGCGGGCAGCGCGGCGGGCAGCGCGCTCGCGCCCTCCGCGGCCAGGTGGGCGGGCGGCTCGGCCAGGGGCGCCATCGCCGGGACGGCGCTGACCGCGCTGTCCGTCGGGGCGCTCGCCGCCACGGCCGGGCTCGGCGGCGCGGCGGGGCTGGTGAGCGCGGGGCTGGCCTACGTGATGCTGTTCGTCGGCCTCTCCGTGACGGGCCTGCTGTGCCTGGAGCTGACCCACAGGGCAGTGACCGCCGCCGAGCGCACCACCGTCGCCTCGACCTCCTCGCTCTTCCTGCAGTCCGGCGGGGTCGTGGCCAACCTGACGCTCGGCTCCCTGGCCGCCCGGGCGGGCGTGGCGCCCGCCTGGACCGTCGCCGCGACGGTGATGGTCGCCTCGGCCCTGCTGTTCGTCCGGATGCCCGGAGCCGTGGACAGGGCTAGAGGCTCCAGTCCAGTTCAGGCCCCACAGGCACGATCCCTGTCGGATTGATGTTGGTCTGGGTGATGTAGTAATGACGCTTGATCTGGTCGAAGTCGGTGGTTTCGCCGAAGGCCGGGATCGCGTGCAGCCTGCGCGCGTACGCCCACAGCGCCGGATAGTCGGTCAGCCGCCGGACCGAGCACTTGAAGTGCGCATAGTAGACCGCGTCGAACCTGGCCAGGGTCGTGTAGAGGCGCACGTCGCTGTCGGTGAGCGTGTCGAAGAGGTGGTCCGACTCGGCCAGGCGCACCTCCAGGAAGTCGAGCGTGGCGAAGACCCGCGCCACCGCCTCCTCGTACGCCTGCTGGTCACGGGCGAAGCCGGCCTCGTAGACCGCGTTGTTGAGGCCGTGGTACAGGCGGTCGTTCATGATGTCGATGTCGGGACGCAGGCGCTCCGGATAGAGGTCGGGGGCGGTGGCCCATGACGTCTCCAGGTCGAGGGTGATCCGGGGGAAATCGTTGGTGACGATCCGCCGGTCCCTGGCGTCCCAGACGCAGGGGACGGTGTAGCGGCCCGTGTAGCCGGGGTCGGTGGCGTGGTAGAGCTCCGAGAGGTATTCCGGGTCGCCGCCGGGGACGCGCCAGCCCCTCTCGTCGCGGATGGGGTCGACGATCGTGACGTCCAGCAGATCCTCCAGGCCGAGGAGCGCCCGGACGATCAGCACGCGCTGGGCCCACGGGCACGCGTAGGAGGCGTAGAGCCGGTAGCGGCCGGGCTCAGGAGGGCCGAGCGGGTCCGTGAAACGGTTCGCCTGCCGGACGAAGCGGCCATCGTCCGAGATCTCGCGGCTCAGCTTCATGACCCCAGTAGAACATGATTCGGATCCAGAACTATATTCGGGTATATGGCGAAATTCGTGGTGACCCCGGCCAGCGTGGCACAGCGGGACGCGTGGGCCGGCGGGGCCATCCCCGAGGTCGAGAGGGTACGCCCGGGTCTGTGGTCCGTCCCGGTGCCGATCCCGGTCAACCCCCTGCGGTACGTGCTGGTCTACGTCCTGGAGCTGCCCGACGGCGTGGCCATCGTGGACGCCGGGTGGAACACCGACGAGGCGTACGACGCGCTCGTCGCCGGGCTGGGCGTGGCCGGGTACACGATCGCCGACGTCAAGGGCGTGCTCGTCACCCACATCCACCCCGACCACTACGGGCTGGCCGGGCGCGTCCGCGAGATGTCGGGCGCCTGGATCGCGCTGCACCCGGCCGACGCCCGGCTGGTCCGCGAGCGCTACGACGACGACGTGATCGACACCCTCGTACGCCGGGAACGCGCGCTGCTGGCCCGCTGCGGGGTGCCGGCCGCGACGCTCGACGAGCTGGCCGGGGCGTCGATGATGATCAGGCACGTGGTCTCCATGGCCAGGCCCGACCGGCTGGTCGAGGACGGCGACGAACTCGGCCTGCCCGGCTGGGACCTGCGGGCGGTGTGGACCCCCGGGCACTCGCCCGGCCACCTGTGCTTCCTCTCGCCCGCGCGCCGGCTGCTGTTCTCCGGCGACCACGTGCTGGCCAAGATCACCCCGATCGTGGCCGTGCACCCCCAGTCCGGGCCTAATCCGCTGGCCGACTACCTCGACTCGCTGGCCGCCGTGCGCAAGCTGGACGTGGAGGAGGTGCTGCCGGCGCACGAATACCGGTTCATGGAGCTGGCCGGGCGCGTGGACTACGTGATGGCGCACCACGACGAGCGACTGGCCGAGGTCGAGCGGGTCGTCGGCGCCTCCGACGGGGTGACCTGCTGGGCCGTGGCCACCCGGCTGACCTGGTCGCGGCCGTGGGAGACGATCCCGTCGTACATGCGGAGGGCGGCCAACAACGAGACGCTGGCGCATCTGGCCTGGCTGGAGGCCAGGGGGCGGGTGCTGCGCGTGGCCGGCGAGCCGGACCTGTGGCGCCTGCCCTGACGGCGATCCGTGATCCTGGCTCCGGGGCGGGTTATCGTACTCGGTACTAGAACGATGTTCTCCTGCGTGGGAGGTCAGATGCTTCGGTTCGATGACAGGGTCGCGATCATCACGGGGGCCGGGCACGGTCTCGGCAGGTCGCACGCGCTGCTGCTGGCGGAGCGGGGGGCCAAGGTCGTGGTCAACGACCTCGGCGGCGCGCTCGACGGCACCGGCGCGTCCGAGGGGCCCGCCGCCGGGGTGGCCGACCTCATCAAGCAGAACGGCGGCCAGGCCGTGGCCAGCACCGACGACATCTCCACACCGGAGGGCGCCAGGGCGGTGGTGCAGGCGGCCGTGGACGCGTTCGGCAAGGTCGACATCGTCGTCAACAACGCCGGGATCCTGCGGGACAAGTCGTTCGGCAAGATGTCGGTCGAGGAGTTCGACAAGGTGCTGGCCGTGCATGTGCGCGGCTCCTACCTGGTCAGCCAGGCCGCCTACCCGCTGATGAAGGGCGCCGGCTACGGGCGCGTGGTCAACACCTCCAGCCCGGCGGGGCTGTTCGGCAACTTCGGCCAGGCCAACTACTCCACCGCCAAGATGGGGCTGGTCGGGCTGACGAAGACGATCGCGATCGAGGGCGCGCGCAACGGCATCACGGCCAACGCCATCGCGCCCATCGCGTGGACCCGGATGACGGAGGCGCTGCTGCCGGCCGAGTTCGAGGCCAAGTTCACGCCGGAGCGGGTGAGCGCGCTGGTGGCCTACCTGGTGCACGAGTCGTGTGAGGTGAGCGGCGAGGTGTTCACCGTCGGGGGCGGCCGGGTGGCGCGGGTGTTCGTGGCCGAGGGGCCCGGCTGGCGCACCGACGACCTCACGCCGGAGGCCATCGCGGGCAACTGGGACGCGGTGATGGCCGAGCAGCCGTACGTGCTGACGGCGGCCGACTCGATGAAGGCGATGCTCTGAGTCCCGGGGCCTGAGTCCCGGGGTTTGAGCGGCGAGGTTTGAGTCGCGGGGTTTGAGTCGCGGGGTTCGGGTCCTGAGGGCTGGGGGTCCTCGTTGCCGCGTGCGTGCTGCGTGCCGGTGGCGGGGGCCCTCCTCGTTCGGGTGGCGCGTCGCCGGAAGGGTGCGGCGCCGACATGAGCCGAAATGTCGGGAATTTTGGTAACAAACAGGTCTTTGTTCGATCTTCGGCGGAAGTATTGGGGGTTTGGTCGATTCCTACTCTTGATTTGCCGCATCGGTGATCTTATTGTCTCGGCATGACCCCCCACCAGGGCTCGGCCGGTGACGTGCTGACGCTGATCAGCGCGGGCTCGGCCACCACCCGTTCCGATCTCGCGAGGCTCACGGGCCTGGCCAGATCCACGATCTCCCAGCGGGTGGACGCGCTGATCGAGCGTGGCCTGGTCGAGGAGACCGAGAGCGGCGAGTCCACCGGCGGCCGGCCGCCGCGCCAGCTTCGCCTGCACACCGAGGACCACGCCTTCGCGGGTGTGGACCTCGGCGCCACGCACTGCCGGGTCGCGCTGATGGACATCACGGGCAACGTGCTCGCCGAGTGCGAGGACTCGCTGCTCATCGGCGAGGGCCCGGAGAAGGTGCTCGCCCACGTCGACCAGCGGCTCGACAGCCTGCTGGGCGGGGTGGGGCGGCCCAGGGCGGTGCTGCGCGCGGTGGGCATCGGGGTGCCGGGACCGGTGGAGTTCGCCACCGGCCGGCCGAACAACCCGCCGATCATGCCGGGCTGGAACGACTACCCCGTCCCGGAGTTCTTCGGCGACGTCGAGGTGCTGGTCGACAACGACGTCAACGTGATGGCGCTGGGCGAGCACCGCAACGCCTTCCCCGGGACGAGCCACCTGCTGTTCGTCAAGGTCGGCACCGGCATCGGCTGCGGCATCATGGCCGAGGGCAAGCTGCACCGGGGCGCGCAGGGCTCGGCGGGGGACATCGGGCACATCCGGGTCAGCGGCCACGAGGACGCCGGCTGCCGCTGCGGCAACAGCGCCTGCCTGGAGGCCGTGGCCGGCGGGGCCGCGATCGCGCGGCGGCTGACCGAGCTGGGCCTCGCGGCCGAGTCGGGAGCCGACGTGGTGGCGCTCGTACAGGCGGGCAACACGCAGGCGCTGCGCCTGGTCAGGGAGGCCGGCCGGCTCATCGGTGAGGTGCTGGCGAGCCTGGTCAACTTCTTCAACCCCGAGGTCATCGTGATCGGCGGCGCGCTGTCGCGGGTGCACGAGCACCTGCTCGCCGGGATCAGGGAGGCGGTCTACCGCCGCTCGCTCCCGCTGGCCACCCACCACCTGTCCATCACGCCGAGCCGTACCGGGATCAACGCGGCGGCCCTCGGCGCCGGAATTCTCGCCATCGAGCACTATCTGTCACCCGACAACATCAACCGCATCGTCAACGCCTAAATACGAACGCCTAGAACGTACGCACAGAAGAGCGCTGAAAGGGACCTCCCGATGCTGGTCATGAAGGGCATCGTCAAGCAGTTCCCCGGCGTGCGCGCGCTGGACGGGGTTGACCTGGACGTGCGGGCGGGCGAGGTGCACTGCCTGCTCGGCCAGAACGGCGCCGGCAAGTCCACCCTGATCAAGGTGCTGGCCGGCGCACACCAGCCCGACGAGGGCACGATCGTCTTCAACGGCAAAGAAGTGCGCCCCGGCAGCCCGATCGACGCCATCAGGCTCGGCTTCGCCACCATCTACCAGGAACTGGACCTGGTCGACGGGCTCAGCGTGGCCGAGAACATCTACCTCGGCCACGAGCACTCCAGATTCGGCTTCGTGAACAGGGCCGCCGTCCGGGCCGCCGCCCGCGGGGTGCTGGAGCGGCTGGGCCACCCCGAGATCCGCCCGTCCGTCGAGGTCGGGCGGCTGTCGCCGGCGGCCAAGCAGGTCGTGTCGATGGCCCGGGCGCTCTCGCACGACGCCCGCCTGATCATCATGGACGAGCCGTCGGCCGCCCTGGCACACGACGAGGTGGCCAACCTCTTCCGCATCATCCGCGAGCTCACCGCCCAGGGCGTGGCCGTGGTCTACATCTCCCACCGGCTGGAGGAGATCCGCGAGATCGGTGACCGGGTCACCGTGCTGAAGGACGGCCGTACGGTCGCCGTCGGCCTGCCCGCCAGGGAGACCCCCACGGGGCAGATCGTCTCGCTCATGACGGGCCGCAACGTCGAATACGTCTTCCCACCCAGGACCGGCCGCTCGATGGGGGCGGAGGTGCTCAAGGTCGAGAACCTGACCGCGCCGGGCGTCTTCTCCGACGTCTCGTTCTCCGTCCGGGCGGGCGAGATCGTCGGCCTGGCGGGGCTGGTCGGCTCGGGGCGTTCGGAGATCCTGGAAGCGATCTACGGCGCGCGCCCCGCGTCCGGCCGCGTCCTGCTCGACGGCACCCCCGTACGGCGCGGCGTCGTCAGCACCGTACGGCGCGGCATGGGCCTGGCCCCCGAGGAGCGCAAGGCCCAGGCGCTGCTGCTCGACCAGAGCGTCACCGCCAACATCACGCTGGGCAGCCTGCCGGGGTTCGCCAGGTTCGGCTGGCTGGACCGCAAGCGCGAGCGGAGCGAGGCCCGGCGGCTGGCCGAGATGCTGGACATCAGGCCACCCGATCCCGAACGCCCGATCAGGACGTTGTCGGGCGGCAACCAGCAGAAGGCCGTGCTCGCCCGCTGGCTGCTCGGCGGCCGCAAGCTGCTGCTGCTCGACGAGCCGACCAGGGGCGTGGACGTGGGCGCCAGGGCCGAGCTGTACGCCGTGATCCACGATCTGGCCAAGCAGGGCATCGGGGTGCTCCTGGTCTCCAGCGAGGTGCCCGAGGTGCTCGGCCTGGCGGACCGGGTGCTGGTGCTGCGCGAGGGCACGGTCATCCACCAGGGCGAGGCGGCGGAGCTGGACGAGCACCGCGTACTCGACATGATCATGAATGGGAGGGCGGCCTGATGAGCGAGCCCACAACGGACAGGCCCGCGGCCAGGACGGTCGCGCCCGCTCTGTCGATGCGGGGCTTCGGGGAGATGCGCCATCTCGGCCTGCTCGGAGCTCTCGCGATCCTGGTCGTGGTGGGCCTGGTCACCAGACCCGACAACTTCGCCACGGCCTCCAACCTGGTCAGCATCCTGTCGCTGGCCGCCACGATCGGCGTCATCACGGTCGGGGCCACCTTCGTCATCATCGGCGGCGGCATCGACCTGTCGGTGGGCGCGGTGATGGCGCTGGCCAGCGTGTGGGCGACGACGGTGGCCACGCAGGAGTTCGGGCCGGTGGTGATGGCGATCTGCGCCATCCTGGTCGGCACCGGCGCCGGGCTGGTGAACGGATTACTCATCTCCTACGGGCGGATGGTGCCGTTCATCGCGACGCTGGCCATGCTGGTGGCCGCCCGCGGCCTGGCGCAGCGCATGTCCGATCGCAAGACCCAGCTCATCTCGCAGGACAACTCCGCGATCGTGGACCTGTCGACCAGCCGGCTGCTCGGGATCCCGCTGCTGGTCTACATCTTCGCCCTGGTGGTGGTGCTGGGGTGGATCCTGCTCAATCGCACGACGTTCGGGCGGCGGACGTACGCGGTCGGGGGCAACCCCGAGGCGGCCAGGCTCGCCGGGATCAACGTACGCAGGCACACGATGCTGCTCTACGCCCTGTCCGGGCTGTGCTGCGGCATCGCGGCCATTCTGATCATGGCCCGCACCACCACAGGCTCCTCCACCCACGGCGACCTGTACGAGCTCGACGCGATCGCCGCCGTGATCATCGGTGGCACTCTGCTCACCGGCGGCAGGGGCACCATCGTGGGCTCGATCCTGGGCCTGCTGATCTTCACCCTGATTACCAACCTGTTCATCCTCAACGGCCTCAACACCAGCGACCAGCTGATCGCCAAGGGCCTGATCATCGTCGTCGCCGTCCTTCTCCAGCGGCGGAACCTGAAGGAGAGAGCACCATGAGTGAGAACGTCGCGCGCCGGGGATTCCTCATCGGCGGTCTCGGCGGAGCCGCCCTGTTAGCGGCCGGCTGCACCAGCAACGAGCCCGCCGCCGCGCCGACCAGCGCCGCGCCCGCCGCCACCGCCGCCCCGACCGGCGGCAACGACCAGCCGGGCGACAAGGTCGTCATCGGCTTCTCCGCGCCGGCGGCCGACCACGGCTGGATCGCCGCCATCGCCAAGAACGCCGAGGCCACCGCCAAGCAGTACACCGACATCGAGTTCAGGCCGGTCGAGCCGACCAACGACATCAACCAGCAGATCTCGGCGGTCGAGTCGCTGATCGCCGCCAAGGTGAACGCGCTGGTCATCCTGCCCAACGACGGCCAGCAACTGAACCAGATCGCGTTGCAGGCCACCGAGGCGGGCATCCCGGTCATCAACCTGGACCGGGTCTTCCCCGACAAGCTGGCCTACCGGACCTGGATCGGCGGCGACAACTACGGCATGGGCGTGGCCGCCGGGCACTACATCGGCGAGGCGCTCAAGGCCAAGAACGTCTCCAACCCGGTCATCGTGGAGATCCAGGGCATCGCCACGCTGCCACTGACGCAGGACCGCAGCAAGGGGTTCGCCGATGCGCTGAAGTCCTTCGGGTTCAGCGTCACGGCCAAGCAGGACGCCCAGTTCACCGTGGAGACCGGCAACGAGGTGGCCACGTCACTGCTGCAGGCGCACTCCAAGATCGACGCGCTCTGGAACCACGACGACGACCAGGGCGTCGGCGTGCTGGCCGCCATCAAGGAGGCCAACCGCAGCGAGTTCGTCATGGTCGGCGGCGCCGGCTCGGCCAACGCGATGCGCGAAATCCAGTCAGGCTCCTCGGTGTTGCAGGCCACCGTCACCTACAGCCCCACCATGGCCTCCTCGGCCATCAAACTGGCCCGGTTGATCGCCCAGGGCAAGGGCATGAGCGATCTGGTGGAGAACCAGGTGCCGCAGTCCATCACGCTCGCATCCGAGACCATTACCAAGGATAACGTCGGGCAGTACCTTGAGCTCGGCTTCGAATCCTGATCGGGGGTTGCATTGTCAGACAAGACCACCATCGGCGTGGGCATGGTCGGTTATGCCTTCATGGGCCGCGTCCACTCCCAGGCCTGGCGGAGCGTGGGGGCCTTCTTCGACCTGCCGCTGGCGCCGCGGATGGCGGTGCTCGCCGGCAGGTCGAAGGAGCGCACCGAGGCCGCGGCCGCGCAGCTCGGCTGGGCCGACGTGGAGACGGACTGGAGAGAGCTGGTCCGGCGGGACGACGTGCAGATCGTCGACATCTGCACGCCCGGTGACTCCCACGCCGAGATCGCCATCGCCGCGCTTGAGGCCGGCAAGCACGTGATCTGCGAGAAACCGCTGGCCAACACGGTCGCCGAGGCCGAGGCCATGGTCCGGGCCGCGGCCGCCGCGCCGGGCAAGAGCATGGTGGCCTTCAACTACCGGCGGGTGCCCGCGGTCGCGCTCGCCCGCCGGTACGTCGAGGAGGGCCGGATCGGCGAGGTCAGGCACGTACGGGCGGCGTATCTGCAGGACTGGATCGTCGATCCGGAGTTCCCGCTCGTCTGGCGGCTGCAGAAGGACAAGGCCGGGGCCGGCGCGCTCGGCGACATCGGCTCGCACATCGTGGACGCCGCCCAGTTCATCACCGGGGAGCTGGTGATGGGCGTGTCGGCGCTGACGGAGACGTTCATCAAGGAGCGGCCGCTGGCCTCGGACTCGGCGGGGCTGGAGGCCACCGGGTCCGCCACCAAGGGCCCGGTCACCGTGGACGACGCGGCCCTGTTCATCGGGCGGCTGTCCGGCGGCGGGCTGGCCTCGTTCGAGGCCACCCGGTTCGCCAACGGGCGCAAGAACGCGATGCGCATGGAGATCTTCGGCTCGCGCGGCAGCCTGGCCTTCGACTTCGAGGCGATGAACGAGCTGTGGGTCAGCTCCGGCGGCGGCGGGTTCGAGCGGATCCTGGTCACCGAGCCAGACCACCCCTACGCGGGTGCCTGGTGGCCGCCCGGTCACGGGCTCGGCTACGAGCACACCTTCACCCACGAGGTCAGGGACTTCCTGGAGGCGGTCGCCACCGGTGCCGACCCCACGCCGTCGTTCGCCGACGGGCTGCGGGTGCAGCGGGTGCTGGCGGCCGTCGAGCAGAGCGCGGCTGAAGGCAGCCGCTACACGAACGTGGAGGACTGAAACCCATGCGACCAGTCACGCTGTTCACGGGACAGTGGGCCGACCTGCCGTTCGAGGAGGTGTGCCGGCTGGCGGCGGAGTGGGGTTACGACGGCCTGGAGATCGCCTGCTCGGGTGACCACTTCGACGTGGCCCAGGCCGTGAGCGACCCCTCCTACGTCGAGCAGAAGCGCGCCCAGCTCGACAAGCACGGCCTGAAGGTGTGGACCATCTCCAACCACCTCGTCGGCCAGGCCGTCTGCGACCATCCCATCGACGAGCGGCACAAGGCGATCCTGCCGGCCCGCATCTGGGGCTCGGGTGACCCGGAGTCCGTCCGCCAGGCAGCGGCCCAGGAGATGAAGGACACCGCCAGGGCCGCCTCCCTGCTCGGCGTGGACACGGTGGTGGGCTTCACGGGGTCGTCGATCTGGCACATGGTGGCCATGTTCCCGCCCGCCTCCGCCGCCATGATCGAGGCCGGATACCAGGACTTCGCCGACCGCTGGAATCCCATCCTCGACGTCTTCGACGAGGTCGGCGTGCGGTTCGCGCACGAGGTCCACCCGAGCGAGATCGCCTACGACTACCACACGACGGTACGGACCCTGGAGGCCATCGGCCACCGCCCGGCGTTCGGCCTGAACTGGGACCCCTCGCACATGGTCTGGCAGGACCTGGACCCGGTCGGGTTCATCCTGGACTTCAAGGACCGGATCTACCACGTCGACTGCAAGGACACGCGCATGCGCGTCGGCGACGGCCGCCGGGGCCGCCTGTCCTCGCACCTGCCGTGGGCGGACATGCGGCGGGGCTGGGACTTCGTCTCGACCGGCCGGGGCGACGTGCCGTGGGAGGACTGCTTCCGGGCGCTCAACTCGATCGGTTACCAGGGCCCGATCTCCATCGAGTGGGAGGACGCGGGCATGGACCGGCTGGACGGGGCGCGGGAGGCACTCACCTACATCCGCACCCTCAACTCCATCACCCCGCCCTCCACCGCCTTCGACGCCGCCTTCTCCACCACCTGAGGCCGCCGCGGCTGTGTGGGGGCCTCGCCGCTTCCACACAGCCCCGATGTGCTTTTCGATCGTGGCCAGTCGTGGGGCGGTCGCGACGGCGGGTGGCGGTGCGTTCGGCGCAGGTAGCCGTGAAGGCCGGGCACGGGCGGGATCCTTACACGGGAGCTCTGGGGATGTAAGGATACGTCTTATCCTTACATCGAACGGGGGAGCGTGAAAGGATAAGTGGCGCGGTCCCTGGAGGCATCGTGGCCTGCGGCGTGGGACGCCCCGAGCAGGCGGGACAGACGCGGTGGCGTCTTCCGTCCTTATGTGCCCGACCACACGACAAGCCCTGGAGGAGCTTGCGGGGGCCCGCATCCTGTACCCCAAGCAGGTTGAGAGGAACACCACGGGATATCTCGCTCGTGAGGTCTTCGATTTGCTCACGCTGACTGAGCGCCGCTTGGCGAGCACGCGCTGGGACACCCGGGAATCACCGCCCGGACGAATCGTGCCGGCTCGTCCTCAGCGTTGAAGGCTGCCTCGCCGGGCGACCGTCGCTGCTGGGCCACCTATAGAAAGATCATCGGTATATATTGATCAGATGAAGGCCATGCAAGAGCCGACTTTTCTGATCCTCACCGCGCTCGCCTCCGGTCCGCAGCACGGGTACGGCGTCATCGCCGACGTGCACCGCATCTCCGACGGACAGGTACAGCTGCGCGCCGGCACCCTCTAGGCCGCCCTGGACCGCCTGCAGGCGGAAGGTCTCATCGCCCTCGGCGATCTGGGGGATCTGCCGTTCGTGCCCACCTCCACGGCCCTGGCGCAACTCGGCTGCACGGCCCTGGCCTTCGCCACCGGGGTGGCACTGACCCGGCGCCGCCCCGTTCCGACTGCGTGATCATCCTTACCGGGCCCGCCGGGGCGCTGAGGACCATGCCCCGGCGGGTCACCGGCCTGACGGCCTCTCAGTCCATGAGGACGATCTGGCGGAGCACCTCGCCGCGTCGCAGGGCCTCGACCGCGTCGTTGAGGTCGGCCAGGCGGATGCGGCCGCTGATCATCGATTCCAGGTCCAGCTGGCCGGACTTGTGGAGCTTGGCGAAGTAGGGGAAGTCACGGCGTACGTCGGCCTCGCCGTACAGGCTGGACAGGAGTCGCTTGCCCTCGAACAGCAGGCTGAACGCCGAGATCGAGACCATGTCGTCCAGCGCGCCCGCCCCGACCACGATGACGTCACCGCCCGACCGGGTGATCTGCCAGGCGCTCTTGATCGTGGCCGACTTGCCGACCACCTCGAAGCCGTAGTCGAAGCCCGCGCCGCCGGTGAGCTGGTTGAGGGCCTCGGGGACCTGCTCCGGCGTCACCGCGTGCGTCGCGCCGACCTTCTTGGCCAGCTCGTGCTTGGACTCCAGCGGGTCGACCGCGAGGATCGTACGCGCGCCGGAGACGCGGGCGCCCTGGATGACCGACAGGCCCACGCCGCCGCAGCCGATCACCGCGACCGTGGAGCCGGGGCGCACCTTCGCGGTGTTGAGCGCCGCGCCCACGCCCGTCGTGATGCCGCAGCCGATCAGGGCCGCCGCCTCCCACGGCAGCTCCTCGTCGATCTTGATCGCGCCCTGCTGGGGGATGACGATCTCCTCGGCCCAGGTGCCGCAGCCCGCCATCCCGAACGCCGTCGCCCCGTCGCCGCCGAACCGGAAGTTGCCCTTGCTGAAGGACTCGATGATGTATTTCACGCACAGGTATGGCTGGCCGCCCAGGCACAGGTCGCAGGTCTGGCACGCGGGGCGCCAGCTGATCACCACGTGGTCGCCGGGCTTGACGGAGTCGACGTGGTCGCCCACCTCGACCACCTCGCCCGCGCCCTCGTGCCCGGGGACGAGCGGGACGGGCTGCGGCAGCACGCCGGACATGGCCGACAGGTCCGAGTGGCACACCCCGGTCGCCCGGATCCGTACGCGCACGTCCGTCGGGCCGACCGGGGTCAGGGTGACGTCGTCACGGATGTCGAGCTTGTCGTTGCCGACGGCGTGCAGGATGGCGGCGCGCATTGAGGTTCCTCCTCCTCGTGGTCCCTTGGGGGCTAGTCCTCAAGGGATAGGGCGGCCTTGGGGCACGAGCGGACCGCGTGGCGGACGCGGTCGAGCAACTCGGGGGGTGGTTCCGGAAGAAGGATGTGCAACTGGTCGTCGTCGTCCACCTCGAACACCTCGGGCGCCAGCCCCATGCACACGGCGTTGGCCTCGCAGACCAGCTCGTCCACTTTGACTTTCATGTCAGCCTCCTGTGGTCCCATGAGACCACTTTGCTGCGCTCCACCACATAGGCGACCCGTTTGAGCCCGGTCTTCTCCACGTAAGGGCGCAACAGCTCGTCCGGCACGCCTGGCGTCATCCTACGGGCGATCATCATGCCGATGGCCATGACGCGATCCCGGTCGGTCACGAGCTCGGCCCTGCCGTAGACCAGGACGCCGCGCAGCTCGCCGTAGTCCTCGCCGGCCTCGACCAGGCAGCTCACCCGGGGGTCGCGGTCGAGGTTGCGGGCCTTCTGCGCTTTCGCGTAGGTCCAGAAGGCGATCCGCCCCTCGTCCAGAGCGTAGAACATGGTCACCAGATGCGGCATCCCGTCCGGGTTGATGGTCGCGAGCTGCAGCTTGCGCGAGCCCTCCAGGAACGCGGTGACGTCGTCGTCCGGCATCGCGATGCGAGCGCGCTGATTCACGCTGCCAAGTAGAACAGGTTCCAGAAGGGGCCTGCAAGGGCCTCTGGAACGTTATTCGGTTCGGTTAGGGTGCATCTCTATGACTATGTCATCCGATCTGGTCTACGCGGCCAAGCACGCCAAGGGGTTCATGCCGCACGAGGAGGGTTCGGCCCTGTTCGAGGCGGCCTGCCGGTACGGCAAGCTCGGGCCGATCTGCGAGATCGGTACCTACTGTGGCAAGTCCGCCATCTACCTCGGCGCGGCGGCCAGGCACGCCGGGTCCGTGGTCATCACCGTGGACCACCACCGCGGGTCGGAGGAGATCCAGCCGGGATGGGCGCACCACGACCCGACGCTGGTGGACCCGAGGTTCGGGAAGATGGACTCGCTGCAGACGTTCAGGAACACGATCGCGGCCGCCGGGCTGGAGGAAGAGGTGATCGCGATCGTCGGCAGGTCCGAGCGGGTCGCCGAGCTCTGGCGGGCGCCGCTGGGCATGCTGTTCATCGACGGCGGTCACTCGGAGGAGCCGGTGACCCGCGACTACGAGGGCTGGGCGCCGCACGTCGTGGAGGGCGGGGCGCTGGTGTTCCACGACGTCTATCCCGATCCCGCCGCCGGCGGGCAGGCGCCGTACCGGGTCTATCGGCGGGCGCTGGAGTCCGGGGCGTTCGCCGAGGTGTCGGCGCTGGGCTCGGTCCGGGTGCTGGAGCGTGTCGGGCCGGGCATCTGAGCCGGCCCGGCCCTCAACGGCGGTGGCGGCGGGTCCAGGAGCGGCGGGTCTGGGACTGCCAGGTCCGGAAGTCCTCGTGCGTGTGCGCCTGGTGCCCGAGCGCGATGAGGGCCCGGTCCGTCCACGCCGCCGCCTCCTCGGGCTCGGTCCCCGCCAGGATCGGTACGGCCCGCGCCACGTGCTCCGGCAGCGCCCCGGACGGCAGCCGGGCGGCCACGGCGAAGGCGCACCCCTGCGCGAGGTGAGCCCGGAACCCGTCGGACCCCGCGTGCTCGGCCAGCCACCACAGCTCGTCGGCCTCGGCCCCGCCCGCGTAGGTCGCGGCGAACCCGATCCCGCTCCACAGATCGGCGCGCCGCCCGGCCGGATAGCCACTGATCCTGGCCGCGACCTCGTCGGGCGAGGCGGAGTCGTGATACCAGAGCAGCCGGCCCAGCCCCTGGTCGAACACGGCACAGTGGGCCCGGGACAGCAGGTCCGGCATCGTACGCTCGCCGATCATGCGATCGGCCCTGCTCAGGCTCCACTGGAACCCGAACCCGTCCACCGCCAGCCACCTCAGCAGCGGATGGGCCCGCCGCGCGCCCCGGACCGGCCGCAGCCGCACGAGTGCGTAGCCACGGCCGGCGCCGAGGTAGGCGGCGTGGCGGTGATGTTGGGCGGGGCCGGTGAGTAGCTCGTGAAGGCGCCGGCCCCGGGTCAGGGTGAGAAGGTCGAGCACGGTGCAGGCGGCGGCCGCCCCTTCGTAGCCGAAGGTCCGGTGCTCAGCCGTGATTTCCTCGATTTTCTCGACTTCTCGTGACATCACCGCGTTGTAGCCGAATACGTAGGCTTTTTCGGCGTTGATGAAGGCTGTGCGAGAGGTTCCCGCCCTGAGCCGGAACCTTCGCCGACTCAGATCGGACTCCAGCGGATCCTTGGCCAGGAACTTCCGCAGCCCCCTCACCGGAGAGAGCGCCGGATGGATCCCGACCTGATCCATGAACGATGTTGTGCCCGTGTCGCCCACGCTTCCCCCGAAGACGTCTCGTACCGGCCACTCAGAAGCTAGTTAGCCCATTGCGCCTTTCGTCGGCGGCGCACCGGATTTCACCGGCAAAGAACCCGCAAAAGCCCTTGCGGGCGACCAGGTCGGTCAGGCCAGGGCAGGCCAGGTCGGTCAGGCCAGGGCAGGCCAGGTCGGTCAGACGAGGGCAGGTCAGGTAGGTCAACCGAGGGCAGGCCGGGTCAGAGGCCCTCTTCGGCGGCCTGGGGAGGGACGCGCAGTCCCGTGCCGGCGGCGCATCCGCAGACGTCCGGATCGAACACCGACGTCCCCGCCACCTCCCGGAACACCCCCGACCCCGGCGAGAGCCGCAGCAGCGCGTCGGCCGCCAGCACGGTGGCGGCGGCCGTGTAGCCCGAGCGCTCGTGCGGGAAGTGCTTGCGGTTGGCGAACTGCCAGCCCGTCCAGTACGAGCCGTCCTCGTGCCGCAGGTGCTGCATGTCCGCGAACAGCGCGACGGCCCGCTCCCGGTCCCCCAGCGCGTCGAGCGCCAGCGCCAGCTCGCAGGTCTCGGCCCCGGTGACCCACGGCTGGTCGGACACGCACCGGATGCCGAGCCCTGGCACCACGAACGTCGCCCACTCGCGCTCCAGCAGCTCGAACGCCGCCCGCCCGCGCACCGCGCCGCCGAGCACCGGGTAGTACCAGTCCATGGAGAAGCGGCTCTTGTCGGCGAACGCCTCAGGGTGCGCGGCCAGCACGTGCGCCAGCCGGTCGGCGGCCAGCTCCCAGTGCGGTTGCGAGTCCTGCAGGTGCTCGGCGAGCAGCACGCCGCAGCGCAGCCCCTGGTGGATGGAGGAGCAGCCGGTGAGCAGCGCGTACGAGGAGGCCCTGCCCTGCCCGTCGCGTTCCCAGACGATCTCACCGCGCTCGGTCTGGAGCCCCGCCACGTAGTCGAGCGCGGCCTTGACCATGGGCCAGTGCCGCTCGGTGAAGCCCTGGTCGCCGGTGACGAGGTGGTGGTGCCAGACTCCGACGGCCACGTAGGCGGCGTGGTTGGTCTCGCCGCCCGGCTCGGTGGGCACGCCGCCGGCCAGCTTCATCGGCCAGGAGCCGTCGGCGCGCTGGTGGCGGGTCAGCCACTCGTAGCCGCGCCGCACCGGCTCCGTCAGCCCCGCGACGGACATGGCCATCAGACACTCGATGTGGTTCCAGGCGTCCACGTGCCCCTCGGGCCACGGCACTCCGCCGTCGTCCTGCTGTATCGCCGCGATGCTCTCGGCCGTGCGTACGACCTCCTCGGGGGAGATCATGGCTTCCTGACGTAGAGGACGACGCTCTTGCCGATGATCGGGTTGAGCACGGCCTCGGCGAGCTTGGTCGCGGCGGGACGTTTCATGATGTCCCAGACCAGCAACTCGTGATACGCCTTCGCCAGCGGGTGGTCGTCGTTGTTGACGCCGACCGCGCACTTGATCCACCAGTACGGCGCGTGCAGCCCGTGGGCGTGGTGGTGCGGGCCGATCTCGAAGCCGACGGACTTCAGCTTGGCGGACAGCTCGGCCAGCGTGTAGATGCGGATGTGCCCGCCGGGGGCCGTGTGGTAGTCCTCGTCCAGCGCCCAGCAGATGCGTTCGGGCAGGAAACTCGGCACGGTGATCGCGGCCGTACCGCCGGGCTTGAGCACCCGGAAGATCTCGCGCATGGCCGTCATGTCGTCGGGGATGTGCTCCAGCACCTCGGCGGCGATGACCCGGTCGAAGCCGCCGTCCTCGAAGGGCATGTCGAGCGCCGTGCCCTGGACGGTCTGCCCGCTGGCCCCGGGCGGAACCTCGCCCGCCTTGTCCATCGCCACGAACATGCCCGCCACGCCGTCCAGCTCCGACTGGTCCATGTCGAACGCGGTCACGTCCGCGCCCCGGCGCAGCACCTCGAAGGCGTGCCTGCCGCCGCCGCACCCCAGGTCGAGCACGCGCACGCCGGGGCCGACGGGCAGCCGGGCGAAGTCCACGGTCAGCACTTGTCGCTTCTCCTCGTGTGGGGGACGGCCCGTTTCCGGGACGGCCCGTTGGTCAGGGGCGGCCGTTCTCGGGGCGGCGGGCCGCGATGGCCTCGCGGTAGGCCTCGACGGTTCGCTTGGCCACGACGTGCCAGGTGTAGCGCTCCATGACGCGTTCGTATCCGGCCCTGCCCACGCGTTCCCGCTCCTCGGGGGAGTCGTGCAGGCGGCGCAGCACCGCCGCGAGCTCCTCGGGGTCGCCCGGCGGGACCTGGACGGCGGCGTCGCCCACGACCTCGGGCAGGGCGCCGGTACGGCTGGCCACCAGGGGCGTGCCGCAGGCCATGTGCTCGACGGCGGGCAGCGAGAAGCCCTCATAGAGGGAGGGCACGACCGAGATCTCCGAGGTGGCGATCAGCTCGCCCAGCTCGTCGTCGGAGATGCCGTGCACGAAGCGCACGCGGTCCTGCAGTGACAGCTCGTGGACGAGCTGCTCGGTGGGGCCGCCGGGAGTGGGCTTGCTGACCACGGTGAGGTGCACGTCGCGCTCGGTGGCGAGCTTCGCCACGGCTCTGAGCAGGGTCGCCACGCCCTTCATCGGGGAGTCCGCGCTGGCGACGGCGACGATCGAGCCCTTGCGCCGGGGCTTGTCGGGGCGCGGGTGGAAGTAGCGGGTGTCGACGCCGAGCGGGATCAGGCGCATGTTCGCCTGGGGGACGTTGAAGTCGCGGTGGATGTCGGCCAGCGACGACTCGCTGACGGTCAGGATGGGGCTCAGCCGGGGCGCGACGCGGGACTGCATCTTCACGAACCCGTACCAGCGGCGCATGCTCAGCTTCTTGCGGCCGGTGGCCGCCTCCAGCTCGATGCGCCGGTCCACGCTGATCGGGTGGTGGATGGTGCCGACCACGGGGAACAGCTTCTGGATGCCGAGCAGGCCGTACCCGAGGGTCTGGTTGTCCTGCACGACGTCGAAGTCGCCCACCCGCTTCTTCAGCTCGCGGTAGGCGCGCAGGGTGAACGTCAGCGGCTCGGGGAAGCCGGCCGACCACATCGTGCCGACTTCCAGCCAGTCGATCCAGTCGCGGTATTCCGCCAGCTTGGGCGTCCTGAACGGGTCCTCGTCGCGATAGAGGTCGAGACTGGGCACCTTGCGCAGGATCACGCCCTCGTCCAGCTCGGGGTAGGGCTGGCCGGAGAACACCTCGACGTGGTGCCCGAGCGCGACCAGCTCCCGGCTCACGTGGCGGAGGTAGACACCTTGGCCACCGCAGGTCGGTTTGCTGCGGTAGGACAGCAGTGCGATCCGCAGCGCTCGCTCTCGCACGGACACCCCTTTCTCCGCCGGTAGGGCCCAGAGTCGGGCGTGTACCGTGAAAGATGACCTTAGTCCGAGAAAGGCTACCACTCGGTAGTTCGGCTGGAATTGTTAACAATGCCGTGCTTAGGCCGTGCGAACTGCGACGTTGCCGTAACCGAGCGTGGTTCGGTGGAACGTGTTCTAAGGGGCCGGATGCCCCGTTGAGGCGCTTGGCTGTACATTCCCGTCCCAAAGGGATGCGGTCCGGCGGGCCCGCGTCCGGCGGGCCACCGCGGGCAGCGATAGTTGGAGGACTCCTTGGCCAGGCGCGCTCTGATTACCGGCATCACCGGCCAGGACGGTTCCTACTTGGCGGAGCACCTGCTGGAGCAGGGATACGAGGTCTGGGGGCTGGTCCGGGGGCAGGCGAATCCGCGGGCGTCCCGGATGCGCAGGCTGCTGTCCGACGTGCGCGTGGTCCGGGGGGATCTGCTGGACCAGGGGTCGCTGATCTCGGCGGTGGAACGTGTTCAGCCCGATGAGGTGTACAACCTGGGGGCCATCTCGTTCGTGCCCATGTCGTGGGAGCAGGCGGAGCTCACGGCTGAGGTGACCGGGATGGGGGTCCTGCGGATGCTCGAGGCCATCCGGGTGTGTTCGGGGGTGTCGCGAGGGGGTGGCGGGGCCGCTTCCGGGCAGATCCGCTTTTATCAGGCTTCATCATCTGAAATGTTCGGGCAGGTCAGCGAGACGCCGCAGAACGAGGCCACCGCCTTCCACCCGCGGTCGCCGTACGGGGTGGCGAAGGCGTACGGGCACTTTCTCACGCAGAACTACCGGGAGTCGTACGGGATGTTCGCCGTGTCCGGGATCCTGTTCAACCACGAGTCGCCGCGGCGCGGGGCCGAGTTCGTCACCAGGAAGGTGTCGCTGGGGGTGGCGCGCATCAAGCTGGGGCTGGCCTCGGAGCTGCGGCTGGGCAACCTGGAGGCGCGGCGGGACTGGGGGTTCGCGGGGGACTACGTCAAGGCCATGCATCTGATGCTGGCGGCCGACAAGCCCGAGGACTACGTGATCGGGACCGGGCGGATGAAGTCGGTCAGGGAGCTGGTGGAGGCGGCGTTCGCGGCGGCCGGGCTGGACTGGGAGCGGTACGTGGTGACGGACCAGGCGCTGCACCGGCCGGCGGAGGTGGATCTGCTGTGCGCCGATCCCAAGAAGGCGCGGGCGCAGCTGGGGTGGGAACCGCGGGTGTCCTTCGACGAACTGGTGGCCATGATGGTCGACTCCGACCTCCGCCTGCTCACGGCCGGCGGTCCCGACGAAGACTTCTCCTGGCCGTAGATCCGATCCGTCTGTTACGCGTTGCCGTGGTTCGCCTCACGCCGTCGCTGGCGTGCGTCTGTCCAGGGGAACGGCCGCTGACCGGTCAGCAAACCTTTCATCTGTTACGCGTTGCCGTGGTTCGCCTCACGCCGTCGCTGGCGTGCCTCTGTCCAGGGAAACGGCCGCTGACCGGTCAGCGGCGCGGCGCCGTTACGGCGCGCACGGTCACCATGTTCGTAGTGACGGTCACCATGTTCGTGGCGGTGTGTCATGACTGGCGGGGTGTGTGCTTGTTGGTTCGGCGGCCGTGGTTGTGGTTCTCGTGGCTTGGCGGTAGGTGCCTGGGGTCAGGCCGAAGTAGCGGGTGAACCAGCGGGTCAGGTGGCTCTGGTCGGCGAAGCCCGTGGCGGTGGCGGCCTCGGCCAGCGGGGTGCCGGTGGCTATCAGGGTGCGGGCCGTTCGCAGGCGTAGCTGGCGCTGGTAGTCGCTCGGCGGCATGCCGTACTCCGTGCGGAAGGCGCGGTAGACCACGTAGCGGGTGGTGCCCGCCGCTGTCGCCAGGTCGTCGATGGTGAGGTCGTCGGTCAGGTGGGCGTGCAGGAGTTGCCTGGCCTGCCTGGCTATTCGGGTTGACCTGGTGGGTCTGGGGTGCGGGAGCGAAGTCGTGGCGGCCCGGCGTACCAAATGGGTGATCGTCGCCGTGAGGAGTTCGTCGCGGCGGAGGGCGGTCGTGGGGGCGAGCAGCGACGCGTGGAGGGCGCGTAGCGCGCCCGCCAGGGCGGGGTCGTCCAGCACCGGGGTGGTGAAGAGAGGCAGGCCCGCGGGGCGGCCCGTGGCGTCGGCCAGGGCGTCGGCGACCAGGTCGGGGCCTATGTGGACCATTCTGTAGGTGAAGCCCAGCGGGTTGGTGGCGTGGCCGTCGTGGGGGTCCTCCGGGTTGAAGGCCATGACCATGCCCGCCGCGCTGGTGTGCGCCCCGCCCCGGCAGGTGAACGACTGGGCACCGGTCTCCGTCACGCCGAAGGAGTAGGTCTCGTGGCTGTGCCGGTGGTAGACGTGCTGCTCGAAGTGGGCGTGCATGGCCTCGATCGGCCGGTCGGGGGACCGCCAGTATCGGGACCAGTCCTGTCGCATGCCTTCATTGTCGCCGGGTCATTGACAAAAAGTGTTTTTACGTAAAAGATTGTTTTTGCCATGAGGGATGTCCTGTACCTGGAAGAGATCGAGCAGGCCGAGGCCCTGCTCAAGCCGCAGCGCGTGGAGGTGCTGCGGCAACTGGCCGAGCCGCGCACGTGTTCGGAGGTCGCAGAGCGGCTGGGGCAGACACCGCAGCGGGTCTACTACCACGTCAAGCGGCTGGTCGAGGCGGGTCTGGTCGACCAGGTGTCCGAGCGCAGGGTGCGCGGCATCCACGAGGGCATCTACCAGGCCGGAGCCCGCTCCTACTGGCTGTCGCCGCGCCTTGTCGGGCGGATCGGGCTGCGCAGGGCCCGTGACGAGTTGAGCCTGGGCTACCTGCTCGACCTCATGGAGGAGGTCCAGGCCGACATCGCGGCGCTCGACAGGGCGGCGCCCGAGCTGCCGTCCATCGGACTGTCCGGAGAGATCCACGTGCGCCCTGAGGACCGGCAGGAGTTCCTGAGCGAGCTCCAGGGCGCGCTGCGGAGCCTGTTCAGCAAGTACGGGGGAGCGGAGGGCGACGGGTTCAAGCTCGCCGTCGCCTGCTACCCCAAGGCCGCCGAGAGCGGCACCACGGCCTCCGGGGCGGGTGCGGCCCGCGAACCCGGTGACTCAAGCGATCCCAGAGGAGAAGAGCATGACTGAGCCGATGATTCTCCGTGCCCGTGTCCAGGCGCCCATCAAGGAGGTGCGGCACGCGCTGACCGATCCGGCGACGTTGCGGATCTGGCTCGCCGAGCACGCCGAGGTGGAGCTGCCCGACCGATTCGGGTTCTGGGGGCGTACGACGCCCGAGGGGGACGCGCCGCACCAGCGGTTGCTGCACGCCGACGAGCGGACGGTGCGGTTCGCGTGGCTGCTCGACGGTGAGGAGACGACCACCGAGTTCGGGCTGGCGGCGGAGAGCGAGGACAGCACCATTGTGACGGTGTCGCAGTCGCACTTCGACTTCCAGGACGTCATCACGGGCAAGAGCATCCGGGGCGTGCTGGAGACGTACTGGTGTCAGGCGATAACCAACCTGGCCGAGCACTTCGAGGGGCGGGAGCTGTCGCCCAGGGTCGACTACAGCGCCGTGGACCTGCGGGCGGAGGTCACGATCGACGCCTCGGCGTCCGAGGTGTTCGACTCGCTGATCGACTCGGCGAAGGTGACCCGGTGGTTCGGGTTCCCGATCGAGATCGAGCCGCACGTGGGCGGGCGCTTCGCGATGGGCGGCCTCGCGAACGACCCCAGCCCGGCCAAGATCCTCGAGCTCGAGCCCGGCCGCAGGCTCTCCCTGGACTGGGGCGGCCCCGGGGTCGGCACGTGGGAGCTGGAGGGGTCCGGCGGTAAGACGCGGCTGACGCTGGTGCAGAGCGGGTTCGCCGCCGAGCGGCCTCCGCACGCTGCCTGGGGCGGGATCCTGGCCGGGGTGGCGGAGCTGCGGCGCTACCACGAGGTGCCGGACTGGCAGCCGGTCCTGGTGGCCTGATCCGCCGCACGAGCGTTCAAGACGTGGTGAGGGCGGCGCGTTGAGACTGGCGACCATGCGTTTCGACACCAAGATCGGCATCGTGGTACGCGCGGATCTGGCCGCATGGCAGCAGCTCAACGTCACCGCCTTTCTGGCGAGCGCGGTGGCGGGCGGGGTGCCTCAGACCATCGGGGAGCCGTACGAGGACGGGTCCGGCAATGCCTACCTGCCGATGTTCCGCCAGCCCGTGCTGGTGTATGTGGGGGAATTGGGGGACCTGCGGGTCGTCCGGGAGAAGGCGACAGGACGGGGGATGGACGTGGCCGTCTACATCGAGGAGATGTTCAAGACGGGACACGACGCGGACAACCGGGCGGCGGTGCGTGCGGTGGAGGCCGATGAGCTGGGGCTGGTGGGGGTGGCGGTCCATGGGCCCAGGAACGCCGTGGACAAGGTCCTGAAGGGCCTGCCACTGCATCCCTGAGCCGTCGGTCGCCGGAGTCGGAGCCCCCGCCGTGCGGGTCCTTCCATACAGGAGCTACGACAAGCCAGGGTCGTGATGGAGGGTCGCACGCCAGCGGCGGTGCTCAGCTCACGCTCATAGCGGGCGAAAGCACACGTGAGGGACGAAGCCGTAGTTCTGAGTGGGAGTAGCCCACTGGACTGCCTCCCAAAGGCTCGCCCAGCCGTGGTTGCCACACATAGGCGGATAGCTTCCGCCATGCAGTTGGCACTCCGGTGCCTTCTCGGACACGATTGTGCCGCCCGGGATCCAGCCGATGACCTTCGATGAAATGTCGGGTTTTGCGAACAAGTCGATTCGGCGGCCGACGTCGCCGACCCGCATTGGCTTGCCATCGCACCGCCCTGCTTGTAGTGGTGCGGCCAGTGCTGGCGTCGGGGTAGTGGCCATCACCAAAGCACTGGCGATTGCGGCGGTGAGCTTTTTCATGGTTTCTCCCGTGTGTGATTGCCAGGCGGCAGTTGCTTGGCGGCAGGTGGATATGTGGGATGGCGAGATAGAGGCGGCGCGAGCCGTCGGGTGGCGCTAACTCGCTGACCAGGATCAATCACTGATAGTAGTCATGGGCGTCTGAACGGTAAACTGATTTATGGCCGCACCTGCGTTGGCGGTGTGGAGCGTGTCCCCGGAATCGGAGTCAGACGCTGAGCCGTTCTCCGCGTCCTGCTGCACGCCGAACGCCGCCGCCGAGGCACCCGACGCGGCCGCCGGGCACTCGGCTGCTTCGCCCAGATCGGCCACAGATTGTCGGATGCGGATGTTGTCGCACCAGCACAGGATGAGAACGGCCGTACGAAGACGCCGCCGACATCATCCACGTCCCGATCAAGAAGAAGGCCGGCCGGCACAAGCTGAGCGACGATCAGCACACCTGCAACAAGCTCCTGCGTGGCCTGCGCGGAGTCGGTGAACGCGCCAACGCCCCGCTCGCCGTCGCGTTCAAGGCGTCGCGCCGGGTCGGTCTCGACCCCTGGCGCATCGGGAAGATCACTCAGGCGGCGCTGGTTCTGCTCCACCGCGAGAACAAGTGGACCCTCGCCATCA
Organism: Nonomuraea sp. B12E4; assembly: GCF_039871825.1. Taxonomy (NCBI): domain Bacteria; kingdom Bacillati; phylum Actinomycetota; class Actinomycetes; order Streptosporangiales; family Streptosporangiaceae; genus Nonomuraea; species Nonomuraea sp. B12E4. The sequence goes on from NZ_JBDPME010000006.1 coordinate 91,591, forward strand.
CACAACGTGATCTTCGGTTACTGACAACAGCTCAGTGAGCCGAAGGTGGCGGTCAGCCGACGGTGACCGGCAGTTCCTTGATGCCGTTGATGAAGTTCGAGCGGAGGCGGCGGGCCGGGCCCGTTTGGCGGAGGTGGGGGCGGCGGCGGGCCAGGTGTTCGAACAGGACGCGGAGCTCCAGCTTGGCGAGGTGGTTGCCCAGGCAGAAGTGGGCGCCGCCGCCGCCGAACCCGATGTGGGGGTTGGGGGTACGGGCGATGTCGAAGACCTCGGGGTCGGCGAAGACGGCGGAGTCGCGGTTGGCGGAGGAGTAGAAGACCACGACCTTGTCGTCGGCCTGGATCTGACGGTCGCCGAGCAACTGGTCGGTCGTGGACGTGCGGCGGAAGAGGTTCACCGGGGAGATCCAGCGGACGATCTCGTCGGCGGCGGTCGTGGCCAGGGTGGGGTCGGCGACCAGGCGGTTCCACTGGTCGGGGTGCTCGAAGAGGGCGAGCATGCCGCCGGAGGCCGCGTTGCGGGTGGTCTCGTTGCCCGCCACCGACAGCAGGAGGACGAAGAGCTCGAACTCGTTCTCGTCGAGCGTCGCGCCGTTCTCGTCGGGTTGCAGCAGCTTGGTGACGATGTCGTCCTGCGGGTTGGCCCTGCGCTGGGTCGCCAGCTGGTTGGCGTAGGAGTAGACCTCCATGGCGGCGGCCGAGGCGTCCTGGGGAGAGGAGGCGTAATCGGGGTCCTGGGAGCCGATCATGCGGTTGGACCAGGTGAAGAGCTTGTCGCGGTCGGCCACGGGTGTGCCGAGCAGCTCGCAGATCACGTACAGGGGGAGGGGGGCGGCGATCTCGGTGACGAAGTCGATCTCGCCGGTGCACTTGTCGAGGAGGTCATCGCAAATGTCACGGATGTGCTGTTCGAGGGCGCCGATCGTGCGCGGGGTGAATCCGCGGTTGACGAGTGAGCGTCGCTTGGTGTGCTCCGGTGGGTCCTGGTTGAGCATCATGAGCCGCTGGAGTTCGAGCTGCTCCTCGCGTACTTCGTCGAACAGGGCCAGTCTCCGGGCCGAGGAGAACAGGTCGGAGTGGCGCGAGACGTGCACGACGTCCTCGTGCCGGGTGACCGCCCAGAAGCCGGGCTCGCCCTCGTGCCAGTGGACGGGGGAGTTCGCACGGAGCCAGGCAAACTGGTCGTGCGGTGGCCCAGCGGTGGCGTAACGGTCCCGGTCGACGAGGTTGATCTGCACCCGATTCACCCATCCGATCAAGCGCTTGGTTACCGTTCTGAAGCGTGTTCTATTACGTCGCTGTACGGCCGTCAAGGAGAGCGCGGGGGAGTCGATCTGGAAGCGAGCGCGTAAACCTTCGTCTGCAGGCTCTCATGCGGGCTGGGCCCCAGAGGCTCCTGGGGGTGTCGAAGGGCGTGAGCCGGGGGTGTGGGTGAGTGGGGAGGGGTACGTATTTTCCGGTTGGTTGTGCAGTTTTATGGAGGAATGGCGTTACCTCCGATGTCTTGGGTGGTGAGTATTCGGCAGTGTGAACGGAGGCGGCAGAGCGGTGTAGTCGGTTCACGTGTCGGGTGGTTGCTCCGGGGTGTCCTTCGAGGTCGCGGATCGGAGGCAACCGTCCCGGCACCCTTGACACGCTCCACCCCGGCGCACCAGCATCTTGACTCAAGACATCCGATGTATATGTGAAGGATGCGGTGTGAAGCTGCTGCGAGTAGGACCTGTCGGACAGGAAAGAGCGGTTGTGCTGGACTCTGCCGGTGACCTGCGCGACATCGGAGAGCCCGAGATCGACGGGGCTTTCCTCGCTTCCGGGGGAGTGGCGCGCGTCCGCGATGCGCTGGAGCGTGGTGCCCTGCCCCTCGTCGAGGCCGAGGGACTGCGGATCGGCGCCCCCATCGCGCGACCGGGGAAGATCGTCTGCATCGGCCTGAACTACAGTGACCACGCCGCCGAGTCCGGCCAGGCGGTGCCGGAAGAGCCGGTCGTGTTCATGAAGGCCCCCAACACCCTGATCGGCCCCAACGACGAGGTTCTCGTGCCTCGCGGCAGCGTGAAGACCGACTGGGAAGTGGAGCTGGCCATCGTCATCGGCCAGGAGGCCCGTTACCTGGGCAGCCGGGAGGAGGCGCTGGGTGTGATCGCCGGTTACGCGATCTCCAATGACGTCTCCGAGCGCGAGTTCCAGCTCGAACGCGGCGGGCAGTGGGACAAGGGCAAGTCCTGCGAGACCTTCAACCCGATGGGGCCGTGGCTGGTGACCGCCGACGAGGTGGGCGATCCGCAGAACCTGCCGCTGCGCCTGTGGGTGAACGGCGAGCAGCGTCAGGACGGCGACACCAAGAACATGATCTTCGATGTGGCCGAGATCGTGCGGTACCTGAGTCAGTTCATGGTGCTGGAGCCTGGTGACGTGATCAACACCGGTACGCCCGCCGGAGTGGCGATGGGCATGCCGGGGCAGCCCTACCTGCGGGCCGGCGACGTGGTGGAGCTGGAGATCGGAGGGCTCGGCCGGCAGCGCCAGACGGTGGGGCAGGCATGACGGCCCAGGATTCGGCCCCCGGTTCGGCGCAGGATCGAGCTGGGGGAGCGACCTCGGTGGCGGGTCAGGGTGCGGGGGCGGCGTATCGGATCGTGGGGATGGAGACGCATGATGTGCGGTTTCCGACCTCGCGGGAGCTTGACGGCTCCGACGCCATGAACCCCGACCCCGACTACTCCGCCGCCTACGTCGTGCTCACGACCGACGACGGGGTCGAGGGGCACGGGTTCGCGTTCACGATCGGGCGCGGGAACGACGTCCAGACCGCCGCGATCAGCGCGCTGGAGCCGTACGTGGTCGGCAAGGACGTCGAAGACCTGGGCACGCTCTACAAGGACATGGTCAACGACTCGCAACTGCGCTGGCTGGGGCCGGAGAAGGGCGTCATGCACATGGCGATCTCCGCCGTGGTCAACGCCCTGTGGGATCTCAAGGCCAAGCGGGCGGGCAAGCCGTTGTGGCGGTTGCTGTCGGACATGTCGCCCGAGGAGCTGGTCGAGCTCATCGACTTCCGCTATCTGAGCGACGCCCTGACGCGGGACGAAGCCCTTCAGATCCTGAGAAACGCGGAGGCGACCAAGGGCCAGCGGATCAGCGAGCTGATCGAATCCGGCTACCCCGCCTACACCACCTCCCCCGGCTGGCTCGGATACGACGACGACAAGCTGCGCAGGCTCTGCAAGGAGGCCCTCGACCAGGGCTTCACCCAGATCAAGCTCAAGGTCGGCGCCGATCTCGACGACGACAGGCGGCGCTTCCGGGTGGCCCGCGAGGTGTGCGGGGCCGACTTCCCGATCGCCATCGACGCCAACCAGCGCTGGGACGTCGGTTCCGCCATCGAGTGGATCAACGCGCTGCGGGAGTTCAACCCGCACTGGGTCGAGGAGCCGACCAGCCCGGACGACGTGCTCGGCCACGCCGCCATCGCCAGGGGCATCGCTCCCATCCCGGTGGCCACCGGCGAGCACGTACAGAACCGCATCGTCTTCAAGCAGCTCCTGCAGGCCGAGGCGATCTCCTACCTGCAGATCGACTCGGCCCGGGTCGGCGGGGTCAACGAGAACCTGGCGATCCTGCTGCTCGCGGCCAAGTTCGGGATCCCGGTGTGCCCGCACGCGGGCGGCGTCGGGCTGTGCGAGCTGGTGCAGCACCTGTCGATGTTCGACTACGTGGCGGTCACCGGCTCGATGGACAACCGCGTGATCGAGTACGTCGATCACCTCCACGAGCACTTCGTGGACCCGGTGGTCATCCGCGACGGCCGGTACGTCGCCCCGTCCGTGCCCGGGTTCAGCGCGGAGATGCACGCAGAGTCGATCGCCGCCCACACCTTCCCCGGCGGCGCGGTTTGGAGGGACGAGTGAGCCTGAAAGCAGTCGTGACCGGCGGCGGCTCCGGCATCGGCCTGGCCGCCGCCACCCTGCTCGCCGAGCGGGGCATGAAGGTCGCCTGTCTCGACCTCAACCCGCCGGGCGAGCCGTTCATCGGCATCAAGGCCGACGTCACCGACGACGCGAACGTGCGTGCCGCGGTGGCCGAGGCGGCCGAGCGCCTGGGTGGCATCGACGTGCTGGTCAACAACGCGGGCATCGGGGCCCAGGGCACCGTCGAGGACAACCCGGACAGCGAGTGGCACCACGTGTTCGACGTCAACGTGCTCGGCATGGTCCGGGTGGCCCGGGCGGCGCTGCCGCACCTGCGGCGCTCGGAGCACGCCGCCATCGTCAACACCTGCTCGATCGCGGCCACCGCCGGGCTGCCCCAGCGCGCGCTCTACAGCGCGACCAAGGGCGCGGTGCTGTCGCTGACGCTCGCGATGGCCGCGGACCACATCCGCGAGGGCATCCGGGTCAACTGCGTCAACCCGGGCACCGCGGACACCCCGTGGGTCGGCAGGCTGCTCGACGCGGCCCCCGATCCCGAGGCGGAGCGGGCGGCGCTCAACGCCAGGCAGCCGATGGGCCGCCTGGTGAGCGCCGAGGAGGTGGCCGCCGCCATCGCCTACCTCGCCGGCCCCGAGGCGGGGGCCACCACCGGGACCGCGCTCGCGGTCGATGGCGGCATGCAGGGGCTCCGGCTCCGGCCTACCTCATAAAGGGGCCTATGGCCCACCAAGTAAGGAAGGTAACCCCCCAATGAAGCTCGGACCGGCGGTCGCGGTCGCGGCCCTCCTTACGATTGTCACCGCGTGTGGCTCAGGTACCACGACGGGAGGAGGAGGCGGCGGCGCGAAGATCGGCATCGATCATCCCAGGGCCGACTCCGACTTCTGGAACTCCTACATCAAATACGTTCCGCAGATGGCCGGCGAGCTCAAGGTGGACCTCATGCCGGCCACCAACTCGCAGAACGACGTCACCAAGCTGGTCAACAACGTGCAGGCGCTGACCGGTCAGGGTGCCAAGGTGATCGTCATGGCCCCGCAGGACACCGGGGCGGTGGCCACCACGTTGCAGCAGCTCGAGAACAAGAAGATCCCCGTCGTGACCGTCGACACGCGGCCCGACAAGGGCAAGGTCTTCATGGTCGTACGCGCCGACAACCGCGCGTACGGCACCAAGGCCTGCGAGTTCCTCGGCGAGAAGCTCGGCGGCAAGGGCAAGGTCGTGCAGCTCCAGGGCGCGCTCAGCTCGATCAACGGCCGCGACCGGTCCGAGGCGTTCCTGGAGTGCATGAAGGCGAAGTTCCCCGGGATCACGGTGTTCAGCGAGCCGACCGAGTGGGAGGGCAGCAAGGCGGCGTCCATGCTGCAGACCCGCCTGGAGCAGAACCCGGACATCAAGGGCATCTACCTGCACGCCGGCGGCGTTCACCTGGCCCCGACGCTGCAGGTGCTGAAGCAGAAGGGCCTGCTCGTCCCGCCGACCGATGCCAAGCACATCTTCGTGATCTCGAACGACGGCATCCCGCAGGAGTTCGAGGCGATCCGCAAGGGCGACATCGACGCCACGGTGTCGCAGCCGGCCGACCTGTACGCGAAATACGCCCTCTTCTACGCCAAGGCGGCGGCCGAGGGCAAGACGTTCAAGCTCGGCCCCACCGACCACGACAGCACCATCATCCAGCTCCCGAACGGCATGGAGGACCAGCTCCCCGCGCCGCTCGTGACCAAGGACAACGTGGACGACCAGACCCTTTGGGGCAACCAGGTCAAGTGATGAAAAATCACGTTGAGGCCAGAAATATCGTAAAACGCTTTGGTCCAACCACGGCGCTCAACGGCGCGAAGATCGCGATCGCCGAGGGTGAGACCCACGCGCTCGTCGGCAGGAACGGCGCCGGGAAGTCCACCCTGGTGTCGATCCTCACCGGCCTCCAGCGGCCCGACGGGGGCGAGGTGCTGTTCTCGGGAGAGGCGGCGCCCGCCCTCGCCGACCGCGACGCCTGGCGGCAGCGGGTCGCCTGCGTGTACCAGAAGCCGACGATCATCCCGGCGCTGACGGTGGCGGAGAACCTGTTCCTCAACCGCCAGTCCGCCGGGAGCTTGATCAACTGGCGCGGGCTGCGGGCCAGGGCGCGCGCCGTGCTGGACACGTACGAGGTGGACGTCGACGCGCGGGCGCTGGCCGGCGATCTGACCGTCGAGCAGCGCCAGCTCGTGGAGATCGCCCGCGCGCTGTCGTTCGGGGCCAGGTTCATCATCCTCGACGAGCCGACCGCCAGGCTCGACGGGCCGGCCATCGAGCGGCTGTTCACCCGCATGCGGTCGCTGCGCGAACAGGGCGTCACGATGATGTACATCTCCCACCACCTCGACGAGGTCTACGAGATCTGCCAGAGCGTCACGGTCTTCCGCGACGCCCGGCACGTCCTCACCAGGCCGGTGGCCGACCTCCCGCACGACGAGCTGGTCGCCGCGATGACGGGCGAGGCCACGACGGCGTACGAGGCCCGCGCCCGCACCCCCGGCGACACGGTCGTGCTGTCGGGCGAGAGCCTGTCACTGGCCGGCCGCTACCGGGACGTCGACCTCTCCGTCAGGTCCGGCGAGGTCGTCGGCCTGGCCGGATCCGCCAGCAGCGGCAAGGTCGGCCTGGCCGAGACCCTGGTCGGGCTGCGCAGGGCGGACGCGGGCACGGTCACGGTCAACGGTGCCCGGGTCCGGCCGGGTGACGTGCCCGCCGCCATGCGGGCGGGGCTCGGGTTCGTGCCCGAGGACCGGCACCACGAGGGGTTCGTCCCCCTGCTGTCCGTGGGGGAGAACGCCACCTTCCCGATCGCCCGCAAGCTGGGGCGGTACGGCATGGTGTCGCCGGCCCGGCGCCGGGCTAAGTCCGTACAAATGATTGAAAGTCTTGATATCAAGACCGAAGGGCCTGACCAGCCGGTCGGTGACCTGTCCGGGGGGAACGCGCAGAAGGTCGTCTTCGCGCGGGCACTCGTGGACGATCCGACGGTGCTGGTCGTGATCAACCCGACCGCCGGTGTCGACGTCAAAGCCAAGCAGGCCCTGCTCGGCGCGGTCGAGGACGCGGTCGATCGGGGAGCGGGGGCCGTGATCGTCTCCGACGAGCTCGACGATCTGCGCATTTGCGACAGAGTGCTGGTGATGTTCCACGGCAGGGTCGTGCGGGACGTGCCGCGTGGCTGGACCGACCACGAGCTCGTGGCCGTGATGGAGGGCATAGAAGAGTGACCACTGTGACTGTGCCGGCACCCCGGCTGCGGCTGGCCAGGTTCCGCGACCTGACGCTCGTGCCGGTGATCCTGATCCTGCTGGTCGTGGGCGCGTTCCTGGACCCGACCTTCCTGACCCCGGGAAACCTGACGAACGTCCTGCAGCAGCAGGCGGCGATCTCGCTCCTCGTGCTGGCGGAGGCGATGATCCTGATCGCCGGCAAGTTCGACCTGTCGCTGGAGTCGACGGTCGGCACCGCCCCGGCCATCGCGGTGATGCTGATCATCCCGGTGTCGGCGGGCGGGTTCGGCATCGGGCTGCCGGGGACGCTGGTGATCCCGCTGGCGCTGCTGATCGGCGCGGCCATCGGGGCGTTCAACGGATTCCTGATCATCAGGTTCCAGCTGTCGGCGTTCATCGTCACGCTGGCGATGCTGATCATCGTGCACGGCTTCCTGCAGGGGCCGACGGAGGGCAAGACGCTGTTCCAGCTCCCCGACTCGATCCTCTATCTGGGCAGCGCGATGTGGGCGGGCCTGCCGGCGGCCATCTGGATCGCCGGGGTGCTGTTCGCCGCGGGCATGTTCGGGCTGGGCTTCCTCCGGATCGGCCGCTCGCTCTACGCGATCGGCGGCAACTCCGACGCCGCCCGCGCCGCCGGCATCCGGGTGGACCGCGTCCTGTACGGGGTGTTCATCCTCGGCGGTACGCTCGCCGCCCTGGCGGGCATCCTGGAGACCGGCCGCCTCGGCGCGATCGGCAACAGCATGGGGGTCGGCTGGATCTTCATGGTGTTCGCCGCGGCGGTCATCGGCGGCGTCAGCATGGACGGCGGCAAGGGCACGATCCTCGGCGCGCTGACGGGCGTGCTGGTGATCGGCCTGGTGCAGAACATCCTGACCCTCATCGGCGTCTCGGGCTTCTGGCAGCCGGTGATCTACGGCGGCATCATCCTCGTCGCGCTGATGATCAGCCGGATAGCAGGCGGAAAGGCACAAGATTGATGGATGGCGTGATCGAGCTACCACGACACGGCTTCGGTGGCGCGCCGATCGGCAACCTGTACGAAGGGGTCACCGACGAGCAGGCCCGCGCCACCGTCCAGGCCGCTTGGGAGAGCGGGGTGCGGCTGTACGACACCGCCCCCCACTACGGGCTCGGCCTGTCGGAGCGTCGCCTGGGCGCGGCGCTGGCCGGCCGCTCGGACTTCCTCCTGTCCACGAAGGTCGGCCGGCTGCTGGTGCCCGCCGCCGCCGGCCGGGCCGACGCCGAGGGCTTCGACGTCCGGGCCGGCGTGGAGCGGCGCTGGGACTTCTCCGGCGACGGTGTACGCAGGTCGCTGCGGGAGTCCCTGGACCGCCTGGGGCTCCCGGCTGTGGACATCGCCCTCATCCACGACCCGGACGACCACGCGGACCAGGCGATCGAGGAGGCGTACCCGGCCCTGGCGGAGCTGCGGGCCGAGGGCGTGATCCGGGTGATCGGCGTCGGGATGAACCAGTGGCAGGTGCCGCTGCGCTTCGTCCAGGAGACCGACATCGACGTCGTCATGCTCGCCGGCCGCTACACGCTGCTCGACCAGTCGGGCCTGCCGCTGCTGGAGGCGTGCGTGGAGCGCGGCGTGCGGGTGCTGGCGGCGGGCGTCTTCAACAGCGGCATCCTGGCCACGCCCACGCCGGCGGGCACGTACGACTACGCCCCGGCCCCCGCCCCGCTGCTGGAGAAGGCCACCAGGATCGCCAAGGTCTGCGAGCGCCACGGCGTCCCGCTCCCGCAGGCCGCGATGGCCTTCCCGCTGCGCCACCCGGCCATCGCCACGATCGTCGTGGGCGCCCGCACCCCGCGGGAGGTCACCACCAACGCTGCCCTGTGGTCCCGCCCGGTGCCGGAGGAGCTGTGGGCGGAGCTGGAGTCGGAGGGGCTGCTGCCGAGGTGACGCACGCCCGTCAGCCGACCTCCCAGAGCGCGCTGACGGGCATGGCCAGCATCCGGTCCCCGAAGGGCAACGTCTGCCCACCGGTATGCAGGACGACCCCCGCGACCAGGTCATCCCCAAGCCGAGCGGCAAGGTGCCGCAAGCCCCGGAAATCCTCCGCCCGAACCGTGGAGGCGGCCTTCACTTCGACACCCACCACCTGACCTCGCCGATTCTCCAGGACAGCGTCTACTTCGACACCGTCCTTGGTCCGGTAGTGGTACAGGTCCACCTGACTTTCCGCCCAGGTCAGCTGGCGTGCCAGCTCCATCAGAACAAAGCCTTCGAGCAGAGGGCCGAACGATCCGTTGGGGCGGACGAGCCCGCGCGCGTCGACACCAAGCAGGTTGGCCGCGACGCCGGAATCCACGAAGGCCACCTTGGCGGTGCTGATGGCACGGCTCGTGAGGTTACGCGACCAGGCAGGTATGCGCTTGATCAGGTATACCTCTTCAAGGAGGCTGAGATACCTGGCCGCCGTGCTCGCGGGGAGCCCCAGGTCGCGCCCGATCGACTGACGCACCAGGAGCTGACCGGATCTGGCCGCCAGCAGACGGATGAGCGCGTGGACGTCAGGCACCCGTTCGATGCTCGAGAGCTCGTGTACATCGCGGGCGACCAGATCCCCGAGATATGAATCGAAGAAGCGCTGACGCCGTCGAGCGTTCGTGCGGGTGACCGCCTCCGGAAAACCTCCGCGAACCACGCGCTCCGCATAGTCGGCGCGCGAGATCAGGGACATGTGGCGCAGGTCGGCGCCTTGAGTGAAGATCGCGTCGACGAAACCGTCGGGTGTGCTGTCGATCTCTCCTTGGGAGAAGGGCCAGAGCTCAATGGTCTCCATCCGCCCGGCCAAGGTGTCGGGCAACGCGCGCAGGCCCAGTATGCGAGCGGAGCCTGTCAGCAGGTAGCGACCAGGTCTGGGGTCGTCGTCGACTTGTGCCTTGATGGCCAGCAGCAACTCCGGCACTCGCTGGATCTCGTCGATGACCATCATGCCGGGAAAGTCGACGAAGCCTTCCGGATCGCTCTTGGCCCCTTGGCGCATGAACTCCCTGTCCAGGTCACGCCACTCCGCCGTTTCCTCCTTGGCCATCTGTCTGACCAAGGTGCTCTTGCCGCACTGTCGCGCACCGTTGATCAGGACGACGCGGGTGTCTCCGAGGGCTTCTGCCACGGCTTTCTCAGCGTGCCGTGGCACCACCCTGCCGGGCGGAGTGTTGACCATGAACCTAGGATGTCACGTTCCCAGCATCCTCTGTGGTGGTTTGGTCGCAGTGGTCGTGGTGGTTTGGTCGCACCTCACGTGGTGGATTGGTCGCTAGGCTGGTGGTGGTTCGGTCGCTGGGGCGGTCGCCCTTACGATGGGATGAGCAGCCAGGACGTGGACACGCCGGGCTCGTAGGGTGAGTCAAGACGCTTGGCCAGCACCCCCGGCAATCCCTGCTCGCGGGCCGCCTGGCGCACCGGGGCGAAGTCGCCCGGCCAGGCGGGGGCGGTCTGCCAGTGGCCGCCGTTCACCCCGAGCGCCTCCAGGGCGGCCCGCCGGGTGGTGTAGGGCTCGGCGAGCAGGGAGTGGCTGTCGTCGTACAGGAGGTCGTAGAAGACCAGGATCTCCGCGCCGCCGAGGGTGGCCAGCTCCCCGTCCAGCACCGCTGTACGGCTGCCGAACGACTCCGCCAGCGCGCGCAGCCACGGATGCTCGCGGGCGGCCGTGGTGCGCCCGCCCTCGATGGGGACCAGCAGGCGGCGGCCGCCCCAGGCGAACTCGAAGGCGTAGGCCGCGGCGTCCCGAGGGGGCTTGGCCCGCTCGGTGGGGAGCATGGGGTCCACAGCGGGCAACGGGTCCCGGGCCGCGGCGTCCATGCGGTGGATCATCCAGTTCTTGCCCCTGGTCCGGAAGAGCACGAAACGGCCGGCGGCCCGCTCGCCGTGCAGGACGAACTTGACCTCGCGATCCGACCACTTCTCCGTCTCGTACGTGCCGGTGTCCCAGACGGTCATGGTGCCGCCGCCGTACTCGCCCTGGGGGATCTCGCCGTGGAAGGTCAGGTACTCCATCGGGTGGTCCTCGGTCTGCACGGCCAGGTGGTTGGTCCCGGGGTCGGCGGGCAGGCCCTTGGGGACGGCCCAGGAGACCAGGACGCCGTCGCGTTCCAGGCGCAGGTCCCAGTGCAGGGCCCGCGCGTGGTGCTCCTGGATGACGAACGCGTTGCCGTCCGGCGAGGGAGAGAGCGATTCGGGGACGGGCTCGGGGGTACGTTCGGCGTCGCGTTTGCTCCGATATTTCGAGAGTTTGTCGGGCACAAGGACGGTCCTACCCGCTCGTGCCCTCCCGACCACGAGTCCGGCGCTCGTCCGGCGTGCTGTCGGCCGACGAGGGCGGCGCGCACATCGCCCGCCAGGCCACCCTGCCCGACGCCCCGACCGGCGTCTTCCTCAACGAGCAGGGCGGCGTCCACCCCTGGTGACCGGTCCCGCCGGCGGTCAGTCCAGCGCCTTGCGCAGCCACGACTCCACGCCCGCGACGTGCACGGTGGCCCAGGAGCGGGCGACGTCGGCCTGGCGGGCGGCGATGGCCTCGTAGATCGCGGTGTGCTGCTCCCGCGTCTTCTGCATCGCGCCCTCCTGTGTGAGCCCGCGCCAGATCCGCGCCCGAGTGGTCGGACCTGACAGGCTCTCGATGAACGAGCTCAACACGCTGTTGCCCGACCCCTGCGCGATCCGCTGGTGGAACTTCAGGTCGTTGGCGACCAGTTCCTCGACCGTGGGCTCGGCGGGCAGCGACTCCAGGATCACCCGCAGCTCGCCGATCTCGGCGTCGGTCATCAGCTCGGTGGCCATCGCCGTGGCGGCCGGCTCCAGGATGCGCCGCACCTCGAAGAACTGGATCACCGTGTCGTCGCGGTGCAGGTCGAGCACGAACGACATGGTGTCCAGCAGCAGCCGGGGCTCCAGGCTGGTGACATAGGTGCCGTCGCCCTGCCGTACGTCCAGCACGTTGATCAGCGACAGCGCGCGCACGGCCTCGCGCAGCGAGTTGCGTGACAGGCCGAGGCGTTCGGCGAGGTCGGCCTCCTTCGGCAGCCGGTCACCCGGGGCCAGCTCGCCGGAGAGGATCATCTGCTTGATCTTGTCGATGGCCGCGTCGGTGACCGCCACGCTCTTCTCCCTAGACATCGGATGTCTAGGAGTCTAGAGCCTGAAAGCGGACAGGATCGACACCTGAAAGGCGACATATCCGGCCCCTGGCCTCCAGCGTGCGCAAGTGAGCGGCGGCCTCTCCGGCGGCCATGCTCCTGAGCACGGGGGACAGGGCGTCCCACGGCCTGTTCCACGTCATCATCGCGGCGACCTCCCAGATGGTCGGCGGGTGCGGCCGCTCCGTCAGGAGGGCGAGCAACTGGTCGAGCTTCTCCTCGTGATGGTGGCGGATCTGAGCGGCTCGCGCGGCCACATCGGGAAATATCCATTCATGAGCGGGGAGCGCGGCGAGCGGTCCCAGCTCGCCGACCCGAGCCAAGGATTCCAGGAAATCACCCAAGGGATCGACATCATCCCGGTCAAACGGATAAATGCCGACGTGTGGGGTTATCTCGGGAAGTACGTGGTCGCCGGTGAACAGCCGGTCGGCGTCCTCCAGGTGCAGGCAGATGTGCCCGGGAGTGTGGCCGGGTGTGTGCACGGCCCGCAGCTTGCGCCCCGGCAGGTCCACCAGGTCGCCGTCGCGCAGCTCGCGGTCGGGGATCGCGGGCGGCGCGGGCCGGTCGCCCATCGACTGGCCGGCCTCGGCGGGGTCGGCCCCGGCCCGCCGCAGCATGTCCGACTGGAACGCGTCGTGCTCGCTCGCCGCGTACGTCGTCATGAGCCTGACCAGCGCCGCGTCGTTCTCGTGCATGGCGATCCAGGCCCCGGACACGTCCCTGACCTGCCCGGCCAGTCCGGCGTGGTCGGGATGGAAATGGGTGACGACCACCCCGCTCACCGCCGTCACGTCGAGCCCGAGCGCCGCGAGGCCGCCGCTGAGCGCCTCCCAGGCGTCCGGATGGTTCCACCCGGCATCGACCAGCACGGCACCCCTGGGCGACTCGACCGCGTAGACGAGCGTGTAGCCCAGTGGGTTGCCGGGGATCGGCACCGGCACGCTCCACACCCCGCCGCCGAGATCCTGCGGCCGCTGCTCCGCGTACGGCCTGCGCTTGCTCTTCATCTGCCCCCCGCTGGGTGACGAGTGTCGTGAACCACCTGATCGACCGTGCCGATTCACCGCGCCGGGTTCGGTGCGAGCCGCTCCAGGATCGTCGCCGTGGCCAGTGCCCCGCCCGCGCACATCGTGACGAGCGCGGTCGTGGAGTCCGAGCGTTCGAGCTCGTGCAGGGCCGTGGTGATCAGCCGCGCGCCGGTGGCGCCCACCGGGTGCCCGAGGGCTATCGCGCCGCCGTTGACGTTGACCCGGTCGAAGTCGGGCTCGTGCACGCTCGCCCACGAGAGCACGATCGAGGCGAACGCCTCATTCACCTCGAACCTATCGAAATCGCTCATCGTCATCCCGGCCGCCGCCAGCACCTTGGCCGTCGCGTTCACCGGCCCGTCCAGGTGATAGTACGGCTCTGCCCCGACCAGCGCCTGGGCCAGGATCCGCGCCCGAGGGCGCAGCCCGTACCGGCGGGCCGCCCGCTCGCTCATCACCAGCACGGCGGCGGCGCCGTCGGAGATCTGCGAGGACGTGCCGGCGGTGTGCAGGCCGCCCTCGACGATGGGTTTGAGCCCGGCCAGCCCCTCGACGCTCGTCTCCCGTAAGCCCTGGTCCCGGCACACGTCACCGATGGGCACGATCTCCCGCTCGAACCGCCCGTCGGCCCACGTCTTGGCGGCCAGCCGCTGCGAGCGCGCCCCGTACCAGTCGAGCCGCTCCCGCGTCAGCCCGCGCCGCCGCGCGATCCGCTCCGCGGCGGCGAACTGGCTGGGCAGGTCGATGCTCCAGTCGTCCGGCCTCGGGCGCGCGGGCAACACGTTGCTGCCGAGCGGCGCCCGGCTCATGACCTCCACACCGCAGCCGATACCGACCTCGATCACGCCCGCGCTGACCATCGCGGCCGCCAGGTGTACCGCCTGCTGTGAGGAGCCGCACTGCGCGTCCACGGTGGTGACGCCCGCCTGGTAGGGCAGCCCGGCATAGAGCCACGAATGCCGGCCGACGTGTCCGCCCTGCTCGCCCGCCTGGGTCACGCATCCGGCGAAGACCTGCTCGACGGCCGCCGGGTCGATCCCCGCCCGCTCGACGAGCCCGTTGAGCACCGTGGCGAGAACCTGTTGCGGCTTCAGCCCGGCCAGCCAGCCCGCCCGCTTGCCGATCGGAGTCCTCACCGCTTCGACGATCACAGGTGTGCCCACGGTCACCTCCAGAACGATGCTCTGGCGTGACTGTAACGCGTTCTACTTTGGTGCGGAAGCCTCCAGCGTCGCGGGCAGCCCGAACGTCTCGAACAGGCTCTGCTCGAAGAACATCCCCACGTGGCTGATCTGGTCTCCGGTGAACGTCAGCACCATGAGCGCGAACTGCCGGTGCACGTCGCCATCGCGGTGATAGACGGCGAAGGACGGTTGCCCGTTGGCGCCGATGGGGATCAGCCGCAGATCGCCCGCGCGCTCGGCCGGGCAGTGCGACCTGGTGAGCTCCATGATCGTGTCCGGCCCCTGGTACCAGCCGACGAACGGCGGCATCTCCCAGACCGCGTCCTTGGTGAACAGGTGCACCAGGCTGTCGATGTCGTAGTTCTCGAACGCCGCCACATAACGGTCGAGCTGGGCCCGCTGTTCCCGCGACAGCGGCTCCACCGGGTCGTCGAGGCTCGGCGAGACCTCGTTGAGCTGGGCACGGGCGCGCTGCAGGATGCTGTTGACGGCCGCGGTGGAGGAGCCGACCGCCTCGGCCACCTCGGCCGCCCGCCACTTGAGCACGTCACGCAGGATCAGCACCGCCCGCTGCCGGGGCGGCAGATGCTGGAGCGCGGCGATGAGCGCGAGCCGGATGCTCTCCCGGGAGGTCACGATCGAGGCGGGGTCGTCGGCGCCCACGCCCGCCATCGCGTCCGGCACGGGCTCCAGCCACGGCACCTCGGTGTCCTGGACGAGGGGCGCGCTCGCCTCGGTGCTCGGCGCGCCCAGCCCGGTCGGCAGCGGCCGCCGGTTGCGGCTGTCGAGCGCGGTCAGGCACGCGGTGGTGGCGATGCGATAGAGCCACGTACGCAACGAGGAGCGCCCCTCGAAGCCGTCGTACGCCCGCCACGCGCGAAGGTAGGTCTCCTGGACGAGATCCTCGGCGTCGTGCACCGACCCCATCATGCGGTAGCAGTGCGCCAGCAACTCGCGCCGCATCGGATCGGCCGCCTGGAGGAATTCCTCATTTGTCGGCTTGTCGCTCATACCACCTGTATAGACGGCGCCACCGACAGACCGATGAATCCTTTACCTTCGGCTGGTAGATCAGCGCCCCATCACGGCCGGTGTCGCCGTGTGCCACCGGCCGCGGGACCGCCCGGCGGAACCGGCGTCTCAGTGCGGGACCGTGAGGACGATCTTGCCGGTGGTGCGGTTGGTCTCACCGAGCTCGTGGGCCTTGGCCGACTCCGCCAGCGGCAGCACGGCGGCGATCTCCGCCCGCAGCCGGCCGGCCTCCATCAGGGCGGCGAGCGCCCGCATCGCGGCGTGGTCCGGCTCCACCAGCATGGTCTCGGAGCGGATGCCCAGCTCGGCGACGGTCTCGGCGTGGACGCCGCGATCCAGCAGGCTCAGGACGAGCGAGACGATCGTGCCGCCCCGGCGCAGGGTGCGCAGCGAGCGCGGCCCGTACTCGCCGCCGACGGTGTCGATCACCACGTCCACGTCCCGCACCACTTCGGCGAAGTCCTCGGTCCGGTAGTCGACGAGCTCGTCGGCCCCCAGGCCGCGCAGGAAGTCGTGCTTGGCGGCGCTGGCCGTGCCGATCACGTGGGCCCCGCGTGCCTTGGCGATCTGCACCGCCAGGTGGCCCACCCCGCCCGCGGCGGCGTGGATGAGCACCCGCTGGCCCTCCCGCACGTCGGCCACGTCCACGAGCGCCTGCCAGGCGGTCAGCCCGGCCAGCGGGATCGCGGCCGCCTGCACGTGGTCGACGCCCGCGGGCTTGCGCACGAAGTGCCGGGACGGCGCTGTCACGTACTCGGCGAACGAGCCGTGCCCCTGCGGGTACTTCAGCATGCCGAACACCTCGTCGCCCGGCCGGTAGAGGGCCTGCCCGATGCCCGACGCCTCGACGACGCCGGAGACGTCGTACCCGAGAACGAACGGCGGCTGCCCCACCATGCCGCCGGTCGCGCGGGTCTTCCAGTCGGTCGGGTTGAGCGAGGTCGCCTCCACGCGCACCAGCACCTCGGTCGGCCCCGGGGCGGGCTTGTCGGCCTGTATCAGTTTCAGCACTTCCGGGCGGCCGAGGACGTCCTGGCTGACTGCGTTCATCTTCATGCCGTACAGCGTGCTCGGGCCCGACCCGGGGCGCGAGTGGCCCAGAGGCCAGGATGTGCAAGGATTGGGCCATTCAGCCCGTCGTCGCGCATCGCGTGGCCGTGCCGGCCACGGCGGGGATCAGGCGTCGGCGAGCAGCCGCGCGGCCGCGGTCTCGATGCGCCGCTGGATCTGGTCGTACGTACGCCGCCCGCGCAGCATCTCCAGCAGCTCCTGCACCCACACGCTCGCCAGCGACCCCGCCAGGTCGAGCTGCTCCTCGGTGGCCTGGTCGATCGTCAGCCCGTCGGCCGAGACGCGCAGCAGCAGCCCCGTCATGCGGTCGCCGAACGGGGTCTGCACCTCTGCCATGATCAACGACCGGATGAGCGCGTCGGCCAGCTCCGGCTCGCGCATCAGCCCCCGGGTCGCGCGCATCAGCACGTCCACCGCCCGGCTCGACGGGGTGGCCGCGCTGGGCGGCCGGCGCTCGATGCTGCTCTCCAGGAGGTCGATCTCCTCGCCCACCACCGCCACGACCAGGTCCATCTTGGAGGGGAAGTAGCGGTAGAGGGTGCCGAGCGCCACGCCCGCGCGCTCGGCGACCGTGCGCATCTGCATGGCCTCGACCCCGCCGCGCGAGGCCAGCGCCGCGGCGGCCTGGACGATGCGCTTGCGGCGTTGGTGCTGGCTGCGCGTACGGACGCTGTGCCCGCCCGATGGGGTGGGGTGACTCTCCATGGTCCCCTCGGGATCGGTTGAGGGCGTGGCGATCGACGCGTGCGAGGTACGCATGAGAACACGTTATCTGATTTCTCGATAACGCGGCTTGTTACTCGCCAGTCACAAACCAGCCGTATTGGCCCATGTCTGCGGTGTTACTGGCATATATGCCTACTTATCGACATGGGAGGCCACTGGACAGATATTAGAATGTGTTCTAGTTTGCCATTCGACTGACCTAGCGCTTGCTGCAGGGAGGAGCGATGACCGCGGACACCCTCGCGTCCCTGCCTCCCGCCCGGCCCGAGGACGTACCGTACGGCAGGCAACACCTCCTGGAGACGTGATGGATTTCAACCTGGACGAGACCCAGCAGGATCTACGCAAGCTGGCGGCCGAGGTGCTGGCCAGGGACGGGGAGCCCGGCGAGCGGTTGCGGCAGGCCGGGCTCATGAGCGTGTGTGTCCCCGAGGCGGCGGGCGGGGCCGGGCTCGGGCCGGTGGAGATGGCCGTGGTGCTGCGGGAGGTGGGTGCGCGGGCGGCCGCGGCCGGCGCGCTGCCCACCCTGGTGGGCACGCTGGCCCTGGCCCGATATGGCACCCCTGACCAGCAGCGACGCTACGGCGGCGGGCCGGACGACGGGGGAGGCGGGCGGCTCGCGGTCGCGCTGCGCGAGCCCGGCCGGACGCCGGCCGACCCGCCGCTGACGACCGCCCGGCAGACCGCCGGTGGCTGGACGCTGACCGGTCGCAAGGCCTCGGTGCCCTACCCGGGACCGCCGCTGCTGGTCACCGCCGACGCGGGGCTGTTCGTGGTGGATCAGCCCCCTGATGATCAGCCGTCCGCCGGTCAGCCGTCCGTCGATCAGGCGTCCGGTGGGCAGGCGTCCGGCGAGCAGGGGCCTGGCAAGCGGTCGTCCGGTGGGCAGGGGTCCGGTGCTGGGGTGACCGCGCGTCCCGAGTACACCTCCACTGGCGAGCCTGCCGCCACGATCGTGCTGGACGGGGCCCCGGCCGAGTGGGTGGGCGGGGGCGAGGCGGTCGATGGGGTGCGGTGGCTGTTCATGGCCGCCGTCGCCGCCCAGGCCAGTGGCGTGCTGGCCGGGGCGCTGGAGCTGACCACCGCCCACGTCAAGGCCCGCAGGCAGTTCGGCCGCGCACTGGCCGAGTTCCAGGCGGTGACCATGCAGATCGCCGACGTGTACATCGCCGGGCGAGCCCTGGACGTGGCCATGTGGTCGGCGGTGTGGCGGCTGGGCGAGGGGCTGCCCGCCGACCAGGACGTGGCGCTGGCGGCCTATCACGTGAGCGAGGCGGTCAAGGCCCTCTACACCTGCCAGCACCTGCACGGCGGGCTCGGGCTCGACGTGACGTACCCGCTGCACCGCTATTTCGCGCAGGCCAGGCACCTGTCCCAGTTGCTCGGCGGCGCCGACGCCCAGCTCGACCTGATCGGAGCGCTCGTCTGATGCTGATCGACCTGACCGCCGGCCAACGCGCACTTCGCGACGAGCTCCGCGAGTACTTCCGGGGTTGCCTCTCCGACGACGACCGCAGGAAGATCGCCGCGGACCCGTTCGGTGAGGCGTACATGGAGCACTGCCGTCGCCTCGGCCGCGACGGCAAGCTGGGCCTCGGCTGGCCCAAGGAATATGGCGGAGGCGGCTACGGCCCGCTGGAGCAGCAGATCTTCGCCAACGAGATAGCCCGGGCCGGTGTCCCGTACCCGATCATCACGGTGCAGACCGTGGGGCCCACGATCATGCAGTACGGCACCCAGGAGCAGAAGGACCTCTTCCTGCCGCGCATCCTCGCCGGGGAGTGCCACTTCGCGATCGGCTACAGCGAGCCCGAGGCGGGCACGGACCTGGCCTCCCTGCGTACGACGGCGGTGCTCGACGGCGATCACTACGTGGTCAACGGCCAGAAGGTCTTCACCAGCGGCGCGCACTACGCCCAGTACATCTGGCTGGCTGTCCGTACGAATCCGCAGGCCAAGAAGCACAAGGGCATCACCATGATGATCGCCGCCACGGACGACCCCGGCTTCTCCTGGACGCCGATCGTCACCATGGACGGCCGCCACCACACCAACGCCACGTACTACTCCGACGTCCGCGTGCCGGTGAACATGGTGGTCGGCGAGGTGGACCGGGGCTGGGATCTGATCGTCAACCAGCTCAACCACGAACGTGTCACCCTCGGCCCCGCAGGGAACCTCGGCCAGACGTACGACCGCTTCCTGGCCTGGGCGCGCCGCACCGGGCTCGCGGAGCACCCGGACGTGCGCCGGGCGCTGGCCCGGGTGTGGGTGGCCTTCCGCACGAACGAGCTGCTGAACTGGCAGGTCGCCGCGAACATGGACCTCGGCTGGCTGGGCGCCCCGGACGCGTCGGCCACCAAGATCTACGGTTCCGAGCGGATGCAGGAGGCCGGCAGGCTCGTCGGGGACGTGCTGGCCAGGTACGGCGACCCGGCGGACCCGGAGACGGCCGAACTGCTGGAACGTACGGATCTGGGGGTCAAGGGAGGCTTGGTGCTGACCTTCGGCGGCGGGGTGAACGAGGTACAGCGGGAGCTGATCGCGATGCTGGGCCTGGGCCTGCCGAGGCCGCCGCGATGAACCAAAACGCCTGCCGGGCGACGGCGCGAAACGCCTGCCGGGCGACGGCGCAAAACGCTTGCCGGGCGACGGCACACGACGAATTGACTGAACTCGCGGCCAAACAGGTGGCGCTGGGCGAGGTCCGGGGCGCCCCGGCCGCCGACCCGGTGGACGTGCCCATGATCAGGCACTGGCTGGCCGCGATGGGCGACGCCAATCCGGTCTACCTGGAGGAAGGGCTGGCCCCGCCCGCGATGGCGCAGGTGTGGACCATGCAGGGCCTGCGTGCCGAGGCCAAGGGGAGCTCGCCGGTGGACGCCATGATGACCGCGCTCAACGCCCGCGGGTACACGGGCGTGGTGGCGACGAACTGCGAGCAGACCTATCACCGGTACGTGCGCGTGGGCGAGCGGCTCACCGCCGCCACCAGGTTCGCGGACCTGGCGGGACCCAAGCGGACCGCCCTGGGGGTGGGCTACTTCGCCACCTGGAACATCACCTGGTACAGCGAGGACGACGAGCCGGTGGCGGAAATGCTCTTCCGAGTCCTGAAATTTCGCCCACCCGACCGCACATCCGACCACGAGCCGGGGCGCCCACCCGACCGCGAGCCCGACCGCACACCCGGCCGGGAGCCGTATCCGCTGCAGCCCGCGATCAACCAGGACACCGCCTTCTTCTGGGAGGGCACGAGACGCGGCGAGCTACGCATCCAGTCCTGCGCCGACTGCGGCGAGCTCCGCCACCCGCCCGGCCCTCTCTGCCCCCGCTGCCGCTCCACCAACCGCACCCACACGCTCGCGACCGGCACCGGCACCCTCTACAGCTACGTCGTCCACCACCACCCGCCCGTCCCGGGGCGAGCGGTCCCGTTCGTGGTGGGTGTGGTGGAGCTGCCCGAGGGTGTACGCATCGTCGGGAACGTCGTGGACTGCCCGATCGAGGAGGTGACCATCGGCATGCCGCTGCGCGTGACGTACCGTCCGATGGACGACCGGCTCGTCCTGCCGATGTGGACGCCCCGGGAGCAGTGATGCGGACGCTGACGGCACAGGAGGTCACGATCGGCACCGCGCTCCCGCGCTCGTCCCTCGACCTCACCCCCACCATGGTCATCTCGACGGCGCTGGCCACGATGGACTTCACCCCCGTGCACCACGACACCGAGCTCGCCAGGGCCCAGGGCTCGGCGGACATCTTCCTCAACATCCTGACCACCATGGGCCTGGTCGAGCGCTACGTGACGGACTGGGCGGGCCCGGAGGCCGTCATCGGGAGCATCAACGTCAGGCTCGGCGTCCCCGCGTACGCGGGCGACCGCCTGAGCTTCGAGGGCACGGTCGTGTCGGGCGCGGACGGCCGGTTCACGGTCGAGGTACGCGGCCAGGTGAGCCTCGGCGACCACGCCACCGGCACGGTCACCCTCACCCTCCCGGATGACCAGGCCGGATGACCAGGCCGGATGACCAGGAAGGAGACGGGGACGTTGTTGAGGTCGCGGGCGGCCATCGCGGGCATCGGGGCCACCGAGTTCAGCAAGCGGTCAGGGCGTTCCGAGCTGCGACTGGCCGCCGAGGCGGTGCTGGCCGCGCTGGACGATGCCGGGTTGTCGCCCGGCGACGTGGACGGCATGGTCACCTACAGTCAGGACACCAACCAGGAGATCGCCGTGGCCAGGGAGACGGGCGTCGGGGACCTGACGTTCTTCTCGCGGGTCGAGTACGGCGGCGGTGCGGCCTGCGCGACCGTCGCCCACGCGGCCATGGCCGTGGCCACCGGGATGGCCCGGACGGTGGTGTGCTACCGGGCCTTCAACGAGCGCTCCGGACGCCGATTCGGCCAGCCGAACGCCGGCCTGACCGGCGAGCCCACCTCCCAGGGGCTGGAGATGAGCTGGCACGTGCCGTACGGGCTGATGACGCCCGCGGCGTGGGTGGCCATGTTCGCGCGGCGCTACATGCATGCGCACAGCGCGACGTCGGAGGACTTCGGGCGGGTGGCGGTGGCGATGCGCAGGCACGCCGCCACCAACCCGGCCGCCTGGTTCCACGGCCGGCCCATCACGCTGGCCGAGCACCAGGAGTCCCGGTGGATCGTCGAGCCGCTGCACCTGCTCGACTGCTGTCAGGAGAGCGACGGCGCGGTGGCCCTGGTGGTGACCTCCGCCGGACGCGCCCATGACCTGCGCAGATCCCCAGCGGTGATCACGGCGGCGGCCCAGGGGTCGGGCGGCGGCCAGCACATGATGACCAGCTACTACCGCGATGACATGACCGGCCTGCCCGAGATGTCCGTCGTGGGCGGGCGGCTCTGGGAGATGTCGGGATTGTCGCCGCGGGACATCCGGACGGCCATCCTGTACGACCACTTCACCCCGTTCGTCCTGGCCCAGCTCGAAGAGCTCGGCTTCTGCGGCCGGGGCGAGGCGCCGGACTTCATCAAGGACGGCGGCATCGAGCTGGACGGCCACCTCCCCGTCAACCCGCACGGGGGTCAGCTCGGCGAGGCCTACATCCATGGCATGAACGGCATCGCGGAGGCGGTCCGCCAGATCAGGGGCACCGCCGCCAACCAGGTGCCCGACGTCGCGAACGTCCTGGTGACAGCGGGCACCGGCGTGCCGACGAGCGGCCTCATCCTCTCCGCGGACTGACCCCCCCGGCGTGGCGCGTTTCCGGAGGTGGCCTCCCAGGGCAGGAGAAACGGGAGCAATGACCGCCGCCTTTCAGCGCAGCGGGGGAGCACCATGCACTGGCATGCCTACCGGTGGACGAGCGCGGGCGACGAACGGTCCGGCGAGGCCGAACGCCGCCCGGACGCGCCCGGCTTCCGGTCCTCGCCGCTGCCGCCGCTGCGGACCGGCGACTGGCCGATCACGGCCAGGGGTACGGACCACGCCCGGGCGCGGATCACGGCCCGAGGAACTGCGGCACGGAGAAGAACACGATCATCGCGATGGCCACGCACACCAGGAACCCGATCAGCTCCCACGCCCAGTCGTGATGGCGATCCCGGCGCCGCCGCACCTTCGGCGGCCGTGCCGTGACCTCCGGCTTCCGCTTGGCGGGCGGCCGGGCGCGCACCGGACGCGGCGCCAGCAAGGACGACTCCTGACGCGACACCGGCGACGAATCCGACCGCGAGGCGAGGAACGACTCCGGGCGCGAGGCCGACAGCGACTCCGGCACGGCCCCCAGATCCGCGGCGGGCGGCTCCGGCGCGAGGCCCTGACCCGCGCCACGGAGCCCGTCCTCGGGCTCCGGCAGCCGATAGACCGGCTCGACGGGCTTGTTGCCGAACAGCGGCGCCGTGGGATCGGAGTGGAAACGCGGCCCCGCGGGCTTGGCACGCGGCTGGAACAGCGGCGCCGCCTCACGGGGAGCGTCGTCCCGCCGCGGCGACCCCGTCCACCGCGGCAGCCGGCGCCCCGGGCGTTCCGGGCGCGCCGCCGGTGGGTCGACCGGCCGCTCGGGACCCTTGTGCACCAGCACGTCGCCCGTCAGGGACGGCCCCGGCCGGCTTCTCGGCGGCAGCAGCACGTCGCCCGTCGCGAAGGGCTCCTCCGTGTCGTCCGGCAGGAGCACGTCGCCCGTCACGAACGGTTCCGGCCCGTCCGGGGCAGCCAGGAAGAACGGCCGTTCCCCGGGGACCGGCGAGCCCTGGGCGGGCCCGGCGGAGTCCAGCGCGCCCAGCGGGTCGCGGAGCTTGGGCATCGGGGCCGTGGTCGCCTCGTGCGAGCGGGCCCGCGACGGCGACGGCGACGGCGGTGTCATCAGCTCGGAGGGGAAGATCACCGTGCTGGTCGCCGGATCGGCCTCCGCCAGTGGCTGCGGCCAGATCGGCGGCCCGGGCCAGCGTGGCTTGACGAACAGCGGCCCGGGGCTGGCCGAACGGGAGCCCGCGAAGTGGATGCGCAGCCCGCCCGGCGGCTCCGGCCACGGCAGGCGGCACAGCACGTCGCGCAGCGGCGCGATGCCCAGCGCGCCGTAGACGTCCTCACCAGGCCGGTCGACGCGGGCCCCGAGGCCGAGCAGCGCCATGCCGAGCGACTGCCGGAAGCGGTCTCCCGCCCCCACGACCAGCTCTACGGCGGTGTCCGGCGCGACGTCGAGCACCCAAGCCAGTTCGGCCTTGCCCAACCCGCACACCGTGCACAGCACCAGCACCTCGCGCTGGTGCGGCCGCAGCTCGCGCAGGGTGCGCTCGACGAGCGCGGAGGCCGGATCGAGGAGCGGATCGACGGCGGGCGGTGAGTAGACGACATCCCGCCGGTGGATCTCGCGGCGGGCGAACGCGTAGAGAGCGGCACGGGGAGGCTCGTCGCCGGAGACGCCGGTGAGCACGGACACCAGGACGTCGGACGCGGAGCCGGGGTCGCCGAGCTGGTCAGCGCAGTACGCGAACAGCCCGGCGGCATGACGGTCGTAGAGCTCTGCGATCACTTCTGCGCGAGGGCGCTGACCGGTGAGCGGCTGAGACACGGGGCCGGATCCTCTTGCTCCTGGTGCGGACGCGATGATGACTCTTGCTTTATGTGTGGACGCTGAGGGTGAGGGTGGTGGATGCGCTCGTTGTACGACTGTGGGGGTAATCATGCCAACACACCCTGGTCTGGCGCACTACCAGATCCGGATTTCATGTGAATAACCCTGGTCAGTGAAGCGTTTAACCCGGGCCCAAGGGGACAGTGGGGGGCGCATCACCGTAGTCTTGGGGGCCAGCAGATCATGTGGCGGTCGTGGCAGGGGGGCCGCGGCCCTGCCACGAGCGAGAGGTCGCGCGTGATCACATTCGACGCAGTCACCAAACGTTACCCAGACGGCACGGTCGCCGTGGATCGCCTCAGCCTGGAGGCGCCCACCGGCGAGATCACCGTGCTCGTCGGGCCCTCGGGCTGCGGAAAGACGACATCCCTTCGGATGATCAATCGTATGATCGACGCCACGGAGGGGCAGATCCTGCTCGACGGCGTCCCCGTGCGGGGCATCGACCCGCCGACGTTGCGGCGTGGCATCGGCTATGTCATCCAGCAGGCTGGGCTGTTCCCGCACCGGAAGATCGTCGACAACATCGCCACCGTCCCCTACCTGCTCGGCTGGGACCGGAACAAGGCCCGGGGCAGAGCCATGGAGCTGCTCGAACGCGTCGGGCTCGACCCGGCGCTCGCCCGGCGCTACCCGTTCCAGCTCTCCGGGGGTCAGCAGCAGCGGGTCGGCGTGGCCAGGGCGCTGGCCGCCGATCCGCCCGTGCTGCTCATGGACGAGCCGTTCAGCGCGGTGGACCCCGTGGTGCGTACGAGCCTGCAGGACGAGCTGCTCAGGCTCCAGGCGGAGCTGAACAAGACCATCGTCTTCGTCACCCACGACATCGACGAGGCCATCAAGCTCGGCGACCGGGTGGCCGTGCTGCGGGTGGGCGGCCGCCTGGCGCAGCTCGCCGACCCCAAGACGCTGCTGTCGGACCCGGCCGACGACTTCGTCCGCGAGTTCCTCGGGCATGACCGGGGGATCAGGCGGCTGCAGTTCGTCACCACGGAGAGGCTGCGGCTGCGTACCGACCTGACCGTGGCGGAGGGGTACGCGGGCGACGTGGCCGAGCCGTGGTCGCTGGTCGTGAGCGCGGACGGCAGGCCGGTCGGCTGGGTGGCCGGGACGCGGCCGGACGTGCTGGAGCCGTTCGGGACGTTCGTGCACGGCCACGACTCCATGCGGTCCGCGCTGGACGCGGCGCTGTTGTCGCCCTCCGGCTGTGCCGTGGCCGTGGACGAGGGCGGCAAGGTCGTCGGCGTGGCCACCAGGGAGGCGCTCGACGAAGCGCTGGCGGAGGCGGCAGATGGGTGATGGTCCCCCCTCGATCTGGGAGTGGATCGCGCGCAACTGGGACACCGGCCGGGTCGACAGCATCAAGAACCTGCTCACCGACCACCTGATCATGTCGCTCGTGCCGATCCTGCTCTCGCTGGTCGTGGCGTTGCCGCTGGGCCTGGCCTGCGTGCGCTGGCGCTGGCTCTACCAGCCCACCTCCGGCCTGATGAACGTCGTCTACGCGCTCCCCTCGCTGCCCGTCTTCATGCTGCTGATCTCGGTGACCGGGTTGTCGCAGACCACCGTGATCATCCCGCTCACCTTCTACGGCATGGCGGTGCTGATCCCGGCCGTGGTCGACGGGCTGGGCTCGGTGCCCGACCACGTGCGGCAGTCGGCCGTCGCGATGGGGTTCACCCCGCTGCGCCGCCTGCTCGCGGTGGAGCTGCCGATCGCCGTGCCGGTGGTGCTGGCCGGGCTGCGGGTGGTCGCCGTCTCCAGCATCAGCCTGGTCAGCGTGGGCGCCCTGATCGGCCAGGGCGGGCTCGGGAGCCTGTTCACCAGGGCCTACCAGAACCCGTTCATGCCGCCGGTGATCGTCGGCATCGTGCTCATCGTGGCGCTGGCGCTGGTCGCCGACGGGCTGCTGGTGCTCGCACAACGGCTGCTCACCCCGTGGGTACGCGCCAGGAAGGGCACGGGATGAACTGGCTGATCGCGTTCTTCGACTGGCTGGTCGAGTTCTTCGGCGACCCCGCGCGCTGGTCCGGCCCCGACGGCATCCCCGCGCGGCTGCTGGAGCACCTGCAGTTCTCGGCCCTGGCGCTGGTGCTGGCGGTGCTGATCGCCGTGCCGCTCGGGCTGCTGATCGGGCACACGGGCCGGGGCGAGGTGGTCGTGGTCGTGTCCGCGAACCTCGCCAGGGCGCTGCCCACGCTGGGCCTGCTGGTGATGTTCGTGCTGTTGCTCGGTGCGGCCTCGATCTGGCCGGTGATCATTCCGCTGGTGCTGCTGGCGGTGCCGCCGATCCTGGTGAACACCTTCGAGGGCATCAAGGGAGTCGATCCCGAGCTGCGCGACGCGGCGTACGGGATGGGGTTGCGCGGCGGGCAGGTGCTCGGGCGGGTGCTGGTCCCGGTGGCGCTGCCGCTGATCCTGCTGGGCTGCCGGCTTTCCGCCATCCAGGTCGTGGCCACCACGACGGTGGCCGCCTACACCGGGCTGGGCGGGCTGGGGCGCTTCGTCATCGACGGTTTCGCGACGAAGGATTACGCGCGGGTCGTCGGTGGTTCAGTACTCATTGTCCTGTTTGCGCTGGCAGTACAGATCTTGTTCGCGCTCGCGCAGCGGGTGACGGTCTCGCCGGGGGTGAGCCGTCGGCTGAAGGTTCGATAGTCTCCTGTATTACCTCCCGCTTAGAAGGGAAAAGCAAGATGAGACGGAAGTACGGCATCGCTGGAGCGCTGATCTCGGCGATGCTCGCGCTGACCGCCTGCGGTGGCGGCAGCACCGGGGGAAATCCGCTCGACACCACGAGTGCGGCTCCCAGCGGGTCGGCGGCCGCGGCGGGCGGCAAGGCCGTCGTCGGATCGTTCGACTTCCCCGAGAGCGTGCTGCTGGCGTCGATCTACGCCCAGGCCCTGGAGGCCAAGGGCGTGCAAGTGGAGGAGAAGCCGAACATCGGCACCCGCGAGGTCGTGATCGACCAGGTCAAGACCGGCGGCCTGACCGTCGTGCCGGAGTACAACGGCAACCTGCTCGCCTTCCTCGACCAGAAGAACACCGCGGCGACCACCGACGACGTGGACGCGGCGCTGAAGGAGAAGCTGCCCGCCGAGCTGGAGGTGCTCGACTCCTCACCGGCCGAGGACAAGGACAGCCTGTCCATCACCAAGGAAACCCAGACCAAGCAGTCGCTCAACACCATGGAGGACCTGGCCAAGGTCTCCAAGAACATGACCTTCGGCGGGCCGCCCGAGTTCAAGGAGCGGTGGGAGGCCAGGCTGAAGGAGGTCTACGGGCTCGAGTTCAAGGAGTGGAAGTCCACCGGCGCGACCACCGCCGACGCGCTCAAGGACGGCTCGATCCAGGTCGGCAACGTGTTCACCACCGACCCCAAGATGACGGCCAACAACCTGGTCGCCGTGCAGGACACCAAGAACATCTTCCCCGCCCAGAACGTGACGCCGCTGCTCAACAAGGCGGGGGCGACCGACACGATCAGGACCACGCTCAACGACATCTCGGCGAAGCTCTCCACGCAGTCCCTGCTGGACATGATGCGGAGCATCTCCGTCAACAAGGACGAGCCCGCCACGGTGGCCAAGGAATGGCTGACCTCCAACGGCCTCGGCTGACACCCGGCGCGCCGAGGGCTCCCCGATTCCCGGAGCCCTCGGCGTGAGCGAGCTCACGGAGGCGATGGCGCAGCTCGCGGCCGGGGTGGCGGTGGTGACCGCCCGCGACGGGCGCGACGACCTCGGCGTCACGGTGTCCGCGCTGATGTCCGTCTCCCTGGAACCCCCGCTCGTGCTGGTGAGCCTGGCCAGCGGCGGCTACCTCAACGAGGTGCTGCTGCGCCAGGACCGCTGGGCGGCCTCCCTGCTGTCGGCGGACCAGGCCGCCATCGCCAGCCGCTTCGCCGCCGCGGGCCGCCCCAGCGCCCGCCTGCTGGTGGCGGGCACCCCGCACCACCGGGGACCGCACACGGGCGCGCTGGTGGTGGAGGGCGGCGTGGCCGCTCTGGAGGCCGAGACCACCAAGGTGATCCCGGCCGGGGACCACATGCTCTACCTGGCGGCCGTACTCGCCGTCTGCTACGTCAACCCCTCGCTCAACCCACTGGTACGGCTCCGCGGCCGCTACCGCTCGACAGGGTCATGACGCGCAGTTTCCTCTTCGTCCTGGGCAGCTCCCGCCGGGGCGGCAACGCCGAGACCCCGGCCAGGCGTGCCGCCGCCCATCTGGGCTCGGTCACCACGACCGGCGGCAGCGCAACTCCCCCCGGTCTGCGGCACGGAACTGTTGAGGCGGCGACCATGTTCATGGTCGGCGCAGCAGCCCTCGCTCCAGGGCCGTCACGACGGCATGGGTGCGATCGTTGACCTCCAGCTTGGCGAACAGCCGCAGCAGGTAGGTCTTCACCGTGGCTTCCGCGATGGTGAGCCGGCTGCCGATCTCGGCGTTGGTGAGGCCGTCGGCCACCGCGTTGAGCACATCGAGTTCGCGTGGCGTCAGCGCCGCCTGAGCGGGTCGCCGCATCTTGGCGATCAGCTTTTCCGCCACGCGCGGAGCCAGGACGGTCTCGCCGCCTGCCGCCGCGTGGATGGGGTTCGCGCGACCAGCGGATCCACCTGCTTCTGCGCGCCCAGCTCCGGTCCGCGCATGGTCACCCTGACCACGATCGCCCTGCCATCCGGGGACCTCACGGGCGCCGCCGCACTCTCCACCCCGGGCAGTCGCTCCATTCGTGCCTTGACCTCGCCCGCGGCCGCCTGTCCGGCCATACCACCCAGGCGGTCCAGGAGACGCACGTAACGGCGATCAGCCCTGTACGGGTCAGAGGGCGTTTCCTGGAGGCCCCCAGCCATGTGCGGTGAGTGGCGGCCCCCTTGGCTCCGCCGTAACAGATGAAGCCCTTAAAGGCGGTCAGCGGATTACGTACCACGAGGGCAGCAGGAGAGGGCCGGGGGGCAGGCCGAGTTCGGCGGACAGGTGGGCCAGCGGGCCCCAGGCGTCCAGTCGGATCCTGGCCAGGGCGGCCGATCTGTCCTCGCTGGACTCCGGCCCGCGCAGGCGGTCCAGCGGGTTGAGCCGCGGATAGGTGCGCACGGGCGCGTCGTCGGAGAGGCGGGTGCGCTTCCTGGCCAGGGCCAGCGCGTCCTCCAGCCCGCCGAGCTCGTCCACCAGGCCGCCCGCCTGCGCGTCGGCGCCGGTCCAGACGCGGCCGCGGGCCAGCTCGTGGGCGCGTTCGCGGGTGAGGTCGCGGCTCTTGGCCACCTTGCTCACGAAGTCATCGTAAATGCGGTCGAGCCAGGCGTTCACGCGTTCCCACTGCTCGGGGGAGAAGCCGCGGGAGGTGGAGAACATGCCGGCGTTGGCCCCCTCGGCCACCATCTCCGAATTTATCCCGATTTTTTGGAGCATTTCGGAAATGACGGGCTTGCCGCCGTACACGCCGATCGAGCCGGTGAGCGTGCCCGGCTGGGCGACGATCACGTCGGCGGCCATCGACACGTAGTATCCGCCGGACGCCGCCAGGTCTCCCATGGAGACGATCACCGGCTTGACCTTGCGGGTCAGTATCACCTCGCGCCAGACCGTGTCGCTGGCCACGTATGAGCCGCCGGGGCTGTCCACCCGGAACACGACGGCCTTGATGTGGTCGTCGCGCCTGGCCGCGCGGAGTGCGGTGCTGATCGTGTCGGAGCCCATCGCCCCGCCCCCGCCCAGCGGGCTGCGGCCGCTGCGGCCGGACTTGATCATGCCGGTGCCGTGGACGAGCGCGATCCCGTCGGCCATCGGCTGCGGCAGCTTCTTGACGGCCGCGCCCCTGGCGTAGCGGGAGACGTACAGGAGGTGGGCGTCGGCTCCCGCCGAGCGCTTGACCTCGTCGTAGACCTCGTCCCGGTAGGCCAACTCGTCCACCAGCCCGGCCTCCTGCGCCTCCGCGCTGGAGAACGGGCCGCGGTCGATCAGCTCGCGCACCTTGACCGGATCCAGCCGGCGGCCGTCGGCGATGCCCGCGACGAGGGTCTCGGTGACCGACTCCACGATGCGGCTCATGGACTCGCGGTGCGGCTCGGTCATGTGGTCCTGGGTGAAGGTGTTGACGGCGGTCTTGTACTCGTGCCGCTGGGCGGCCTCGTAGCCGACGCCCAGCTTCGTCAGCGCACCCTTGAGGAAGCGCTGCTCCATGGCCACCCCGGTCAGCCCCACGTCGCCGCTCGGCTGCAGGCAGACCCGCTCGAAGGCGCTGGCCAGGTAGTAGGGCACCGTGCCGCCGCCGAACTCCCCGAACGACTCCGCGAACGCCACGGTCAGCTTGCCCGAGGCCCGGAAGTGGATCACGGCCTGGCGCACCTCCTGCACCATGGCCAGGCCCAGCGGGGCGCCCCCCACCTTGACGATCAGCGCCCTGACCCTGGCGTCCTGCCTGGCCCGCTTGAGCCCGGACAGCACGTCGGAAAGACGCGGCTTGCGCATGGACAGGACCGCGGCGAGCGGATCCGTCGGCGGGCCCTCGGTGAGACCCTCGGTGAGATCGAGCTCCAGCACCAGCGGTGCGGTGCGCCGCTGGCGAAGCTTGTCGACGGTTTCGAAAATCGCCCTGCCTGCGTCCATAGAGCCACCCTAAATGGTCGTCTCCGTAAAGTTCTCGGGGATTACGCAGCTTCGTCGAGTACGGCAGGCTGATGCGCGGCGGGCGTCCCGGCCGGTGCCGGTCGCTGCCTGAGCTGCAGCGGTTCGGCCCACTACTGGGGGCTGGCGATCCATACGCCCAGCAACGGCAGATACGAATCCCGGTCAGCGGGACAGTTCCTTGGCGCGTCGTTCGAGAAAGGCTCGGACAGCCGGGACCGTACTGAGGGTGGACGCTTGGGTGTAGGCCGCGACCGCGTCCTGGTGCCGGCCGAGCCGGGCGAGCAGGTCGCCGCGTGCCGCGTGATAGGGCTGGAACCGCTCCCGTTCGACGGGCAATGCCTCCAGCAGCGACATTCCCGTCTGGGGTGAGCGGGTTCGGCCGATGACGGCGGCGTGGGCGACCCGGCTGCCCAGGCTCGGCGCGATCGCGACCAGAGCGGTGTAGAGGGTGCAAAGTGCGTTCCAATCGGTGGCACCGCTGCGGGCCCGATCGCAGTGGACCGCCTGGATCGCCGCCTCCAGCTGAAACCGCCCGGGCGCCTGGCCGGGCCGCTCGGTCCGGCGGAGATAGGCCTCGCCCTCGGCGATGAGGTGGCGGTCCCACTCGTCCGGGTCTTGGTCCTGCAACGGCAGATAGCGATCGCCGGGAGTCATGGCACGCGCCGAAGCCAGGGTGAGCAGCGCCGCCAGCGCCCACGCCTCGGGCTCGTCGCCGAGCAGCCTCGCGATCGTGACGGCCAGGTACCGGGCCTCACCCGCAAGCGACGCCCCCTCGCCCCGCTCCGGAAAGGCCAGCGCGTAGCAGCCGTACACCGCCTCAAGCGCCGACGGCAGCCGCTGGGGTATCGCCTGCCGCCCGGGAACGACGAAGGGAATCTTGGCGTCCCTGATCCGCCGCTTGGCCCGCACCAGCCGTTGCGACATCGCCCCGGCGGGCACGGCGAAGGCCCGCGCGATCTGAGCGGAGTCGAACCCGAGCACGGTCTGCAACATCAGCGGGGTACGGACGTTGGCGGCGATGGCCGGGTGCGCGCAGACGAACAGCAGGGCCAGTCGCCGGTCGGGGATCCGGTCCGGGTCGAGATCGTTCAGTGGCTGGACGGCGTCGGCGCCGATGTCGGTGGCCGCCTCCAGCGACCGGTTGCGGCAGTGGGCGGCGGACTTCCACAGATCCCGCTGCCGGTTGCGTGCGACCGTTAGCAGCCAGCCGTCGGGGTTGTCCGGTACGCCGTCGCGCGGCCACGTGGCCAGAGCCTGCTCGAAGGCCTGCGCCAGGGTGTCCTCGGCGAGTTCGAGGTCGCCGGTCGGAGCGGCCAGCAGGGCGACCAGCCGGCCATAGGACGCCCGTGCGGTGCGCTCGACGACGTGCGCAGCCGTCTCGCCGGTCACGATGAAGCGACCCACGTCCCGCCCTCGATGTGCACGGCACCGGGCCGGACCTCGACGGTGCCCCAGGACAGCGGCGGCGCCTGCCGCGCCCACTCCAGGGCGGCGTCCAGATCCGGCACGTCGATGACGATCACGCCCCCGAGCTGCTCCTTGGTGTCGGCGAACGGCCCGTCCTGGATCCGCGGCTCCCCATCGACCAGCGTGAGCGTGGTCGAACTGGTCGATGGCTGCAGCACCTGGCCGCTCACCAAAATCCCGGCCTGCTCAAGCGTCGCGGCGTAACTGGCCATGGCCCGCATTCCGGCGGCTATCGCCTCGGCCCCGATCGACTCCTCGCTCGCCTCGCTGTAATGGAACAACAACATGTACCGCATGTCCCAATCCTCCCTCGTCACTTGACCCGGTAGCGTGCGATCAGCACACCGGTCGTGGTGGTGATCGCCTCCTGAAGCGTCAGGTCGGTACGTTCCCCCTCGCCGAACAGCCGCGTGCCCGAACCGAGCACGATCGGGTGGGTCAGCAGGACATACTCCTCGACCAGGCCCGCCGTATGCAGTGAGCGCACCAGCTCACCGCTGCCGATCACCCTGATCACGCCGTCGATCTGGTCCTTCAGCCGTGCGACGGTGTCGGCCGCCTCCCCCACCAGCAGCGTGGAGTTGGGGTAGGCGAGTTTAGCGCCCGCCTGGCGGGAGGCGACGTACTTACGCGAGTTCACCAGCACCTCGGTGAACGGGTTGGGGTCGGTCACCGATGTCCAGTGGCCCAGCAGGTCGTCGTACGACCGGTGCCCGAAGAGCATCGCCGTGGCCCTGCCCATCCCCCCGACGAACTTCCCGATCACCTCGTCGGCGTACCCGATGCCCCAACCGCCGTGACGGAATCCACCCCTGGTGTCCTCGTCCGCCCGGCCCGGCCCCTGCATGACGCCATCTACACAGACGTTCGCGAAAACGCTGATCGTGCCCACCTCGAACTCCTCATCTCGTGATCGTCCAGGCAGCGGTCGTGCCCGGCATAGTGATGACGAGGTCGAGAGGGCCAGACAGACACCCGCCAGTCCACACGTGGACACTATGGAAGCTCTCTGGTTCGTCGGGACCCCGCAGGAAGCCCTCGAACTGGTCTGCGACCTCTACGTGATCACTCTCACGGAGTGAACGCACCAGATCCGAAAGTCAACCCCCGAGAGATTTACGGAGACGGCCACTAAGCGACGCAATTCCAATTGCGCCGGGGAGTGGGAATCGTTCACGGGGCGAGGGCACAATGCGCTCACCGGGCACAGAGTTTCTTCATGATTCTTGGGGAACCCTGCTGACGGGTGGTCACTCTCGGCGTAGCGTCGACTACACCGCGATACCTCACGTGAGAGGTTGACCCCCCATGACCAGTCAAGACAAGATCATGGAAGCCAGGCAAGCGCTTGCCGACCGGCTCAGGGAACTGCGCGTCAACCGCATCGTGGCCGGTCGGCGCATGACGGGAGACCGGCTCGCCGAGGCGATGGGCTGGTCGGGGCACAAGGCCCGGATCTACAAGATCGAAAATGCCGCTCAACTGCCCAGCGTCGACGACGTCCGTACCTGGGCCATCGCGTGCGGCGCCGAGGACCAGATCCCCGAGCTGATCGCCCAGACCCGGTACATCGACGCCATGTACGCCCAGTGGCGCCGGATCGAGCGCACCGGCCTGGGCGAGATCCAGCAGGCCTTCAAGAGCCTGTACGAGCGCACCAAGGAGCTGCGCGTCTGGCAGCACTCGGCGATCCCGGGCCTGCTGCAGACCGAGGACTACGCCCGCGCCCACCTGGCCACGATCATCGACTTCCGCGGCATCCCCGACAACCTGGACCGGGCCGTGGACGCCCGCCTGGAGCAGCAGGAGAGCCTGGCCGGGGCCCGCCGGTTCATGTTCCTGCTCGGCGAGCAGGCGCTGCGCACGCCCGTGGTGCCGCCGGAGGCGATGGACGCGCAGCTCGACCGGCTGGCCGGGTTCACCCATGACAGCCCCAACGTCAGCCTCGGCATCCTGCCCGGCACGGCCCGCCCGCCGGTGATGCCGCCGGAGAACTTCTGGGTCTACGACGGGAGCGAGGTCCGCGTGGACGGGGTGGCCGCCCAGTTCCGCCTGAGGAAGCCTGATGACATCGCGATCTATGAGCGGACGTTCGGCGAGCTGGCCGACGTGTGCGTGTACGGGGCGGCCGCGCGGGCGCTCCTGAGCGACGCCCGCCGGGCCCTGCGGGTGGACGCCTGAAGGATAGGCCCGCCGGTCCTGTCGGCGTCGGGCGGGCCCGCCGGTCCTGCTGGTTCTTGGCCCCGATGCTGCTAGTGCTTGGCGCGAAGGGCCGCGTGGACGTCGATGCGCGGCGTGGTGACCTCGGTGTCCGCACTCGCGTACGTGATGGGCTTGCCGGTGCGCCGCAACGCGTCCAGCAACTGCTCCGCCGGCGCGCGCTCACGCTTCTGGCGCAGCAGCGCGAAGACGCCCGTCACGTGCGGGGCGGCCATCGAAGTGCCGTTCAGCGTCGCGTACGTGTCGCCGGTGATCGCCGCCGTGATCGCCACGCCCGGCGCGTACAGGTCCAGCAGCGGCCCCCGGTTCGAGAAGGGCGCCACCGCGTCCTGCTTGTCCGTGGCGCCCACGGTCACCGCGTTCGAGACGCAGGCCGGCCACGACACCGCCGCGTCGAAGCCGTAGTTGCCCGAGGCCACGACCGTGGCCGTGCCCTTGTCCAGGAGCCTGTCCACCTCGGCCTTGAAGTCGGCCCCGTCGCCCGCGTCGCAGGCCGTGGCGTACTGGCCGCTGCCCAGGCTCAGGTTCACCGAGGCGATGTTGTACTGGTCGGCCAGCAGGCCCGCGTACGCCATGCCGGTCAGGATGGAGGAGTCGTAGGCCAGGACGCAGGCCGGCTGACCCTGGCAGTACGGGGAGTCGTCGAAGCGGCTGAAGACCTGGATCGGGATGATCTTCGCCTTGGGTGCCACCCCGTTCGCCGGGAACTCTGTGGTGGCCTGGCCCGCGGTGATGCCGGCCACGTGGGTGCCGTGGTAGCACAGGCCGTACTGCGGTTGCGGGGCGCCGGTCATGCACGCGGGGTTCTCGGCGTCGGCGGCGCCTTCGCCGAGCTGGAACTGGCCGCCGTTCGGGCACAGCGAGGAGGAGCCGTCCACCGGGTCGGTGGCGGAGAAGCACGCCTGGGCCACGATGCGCCCGCCGAAGGCCGGGTGGTCGTTGTCGATGCCGGAGTCCAGGATCGCCACGGCCGTGCCCTTGCCGGTGTAACCCTGCCGGTGCGCGCGGTCCGCGCCGATCAGCGGGATGCTCTGCGCCAGCGTCGGCTCGTTGAGCTTGTCCTTGCGGATGGACACCACGTCGGACTGCCCGGCGATCTGCTCGATCTGCTCGCGGGTGCCGCGGTAGACGAAGAAGTCGAGCTTGGCCGCCATGCCGGCGGGCGGTTCCGCGTAGACGTTCTTCCTGTTCCGTTCGACGTTCTCGGCGCCCGCCAGCACGGACCGCACGAGGGCCGGCTGCCGTACGCGGACGATGACGCGGTGCTCGCCGCTCGTGGTGATGGCTGGGTCGATCTTGGCGTCGGGATCGGCGAACGCGGGTGTGGCGATCAGCGTTGCCGAGGTGGCGGCTAACGCGATGGCGCCGGCCAGCAGAGACGGAAGTCTCAACTGCTCCTCCGGGGGGTCGGGGGGGAATGTCGTAAGGAGTGTATAAATCAGATAACTGGGGTTTGTGGGGTGGCGGGTTCGTTATCCGTTCTTGATCTGGGGTGCAGGGCCGGGCCGGACGCGCCGCTTGTTGGTACCCAAGTACGGGAGAAAGGGACAGTGGGCTGCTGAACTGCTGGTCAGAGGTGTGATCCTTGGACGATGTGACGCTCCGCTTGGATTTGATTGCGGTTTGAGGCGTCTATAAGGATCTTGTCAGTGCGCCATGGAAAGCGCTGTTTGTTCGAATGGAGGTGAAAGGCCACCGTCGCCCGGCCGTCGTAGCGGTGGGGTGAAGCTGGAGGCAGCCTGATCCGGGGATCACCGGGGAGGGTGGGAGCAGCCTCGACAAAGTCGGGTCGGTTCAGCACTACCGGATGGGCCGGGCCCGGTGAGCGAGACGGGAAGGTATACGCGAGGAACCGGTGTCTTACGCCTCTTGAATTCTTGCCAGCTCCAACCCGGTGGATGTGGGCTGGTCAGCGGTGCGCACCTGCCCCTCATCGCGGGCGGGGAACTCCTGGTCGGGTATTGGCAGTCTGGGCTGGGAGGCCACGGTGAAGGACTACGGCGTAGCCGTGGCGAGGCCGCAGGGGTAGAGCCGGGTGCCTAACCCGTTGATCGGACAGCAGTGAACATGGGAACCGCTCGGGTTCGTTCTCCCACTGCCCCCTTACCAGGCGGGCAGCGGAGATAGGTGTGATGCCCGCCGAAGGCGCGAGTGGGGCGGAGCCGCCGTCCAAGAGGGCGATCCAAGCGATCAAGGACAAGGTGAAAGACCGAACACGCAGGGCCTACCAGGACATGCGCCCGGACGAGCTGCTGATCAGCTTGAACCGGACGCTGCGCGGATGGGCGAACTACTTCCGGCACGGAGTGTCCAAGGCGATCTTCGGCGCGATCGATAACCACGCGTGGCGTCGCATCGTCAGCTGGATCTTCCGCAAACACTCCCGGATCAGCTGGCAACAGCTGATCCGCCGGTTCTGCCTGCCCGGCACCTGGAAACTGGCCTGCAACGGCGTCGAGTTCACCGGCGCATCCAGCGTCAAAGTGACCCGCTACCGCTATCGCGGCAGCAAGATTCCGACGCCATGGTCATCACAACCGGCATCCGCCGTCGCGGTCGGTGGATGACCACCGGGCAAGACACGTGGAGAGCCCGGTGCATGGAGACATGCACGCCGGGTTCGGCGGGCGGGTCAGGGAGACGGGCTGGCCGCAAGACCAGCACCGCGCCCTGACCCGACCCAACCGCGGTATACGCGCGGCCCTGACCGGACAGAACGTCAATTCTGTCCGGTCCTCGGAACGGCATATCCACAGGTCAGTGCATCGGCCTTGTTTCCCGCACCAATTCGGCCGCATGCTCAGCACCGCCACCCGGCGCCGAAACCTGGTCTCCGCGGCGCTCGGCACAGACCTCGTGACCTGCGCCGATCGATCCACTTTGGGGCTGGGACAGTTTCGAAAGAAGGACGCCCTGGCGCACCGTCCGATCCCGAGACCGCTCCGCAGGCTGAGGACGTGCAGGTGCCGTGACAAGGCGTGAGCGGCATCCGAACAGCCAGTGGCGTTAGTGGGTGCGGTTTACTCCCGCGCCGCCATGGGCTAGTCGGCGGGGTTCAGGCTGAAAGCACGGTTGGTGGCCTCGACGATGAGCTTCGCCCGCTGGTTGTCCAGATAATTCCAATTGTCCTCATTAGCGATGAATGCGGCCCATTCGAGGACTATGTACGCGATCTCGTTGCCCCCCAACTTGAACGGGACCGTGTCAAGCTCTTTCTTTACAGCGATCCAATCGATGTGCGCCACATCGCCGTCGTCGTCAATGCACGTGTCGATGAAGTCCTGTTTATCGAGCCATGCGCTTTCGGTGTCTGCGATGAGGAGTTCGAGGCCGGCTTGCCGCTGGGCGGGATAGTACTCGCTGGCTTCTCCGGCGCGCAGTCGCTCAATCAGGGTGCTCATGCCAGGATTGTTTCACCCTGTTCGGGGGCTGGGATAGCGTCGGGCGCACATTGCGCCTGTCGATGAGGCCGCCAACAGTAAGCCCTGCGTGCCCGTACCGATGCCCTGACCAGCCGTTAAGACGTCACCTCGGGATAGTGGGCGGACGGCTTGTCCAGCAAGGGCTGCGGCTTCCCGGTGAGGTGGCGGGCGAAGAAGGCGGCGACGTAGGCGCGGGTGATCTCCACGGAGCGGGCTCCGGTCATGGCGAACCCGAGGTCGAGGCCGATCTGTTCGGCCAGTAGCGGGACATCGGTGAAGGACGCGTGCTCCGCACCGGTCACTACCAGCCACCGCTTCCAGCCGGTCAGTTCCTTCCAGTCGCGGCTCCAGCTCCCGTCCTTGCCGCCAGGGCTGTGCATCGTCGGCGACCCCAGGAACAGGCACGGGGCCATGAAGAATGAGGTCACAGAGAACGGGCCGCCCGGTCCGCAGGGCGGGCTCGCGCCGCAGCCCGGGCTCGATCAGCTCGACGCGCTGGTCACCCGGGTCCGGGTCGCCGGGATCCGGGTCGGCGTCGAGCTGTCGTTGCCGCCCGGCCCGTTGCCCGCCGGGGTCGATCTGGCCGCCTATCGCGTCGTCCAGGAGGCCCTGACGAACACGATCAGGCACGCGACGGGCGCGGCGGCGTCCGTCTCGATCCGCTACGAGGGCGACCGGCTGGAGATCGAGGTCACCGACACCGGCGGCACGCGGCGCGGCCCGTCGCACACGGGCGGGCGCGGGCTGATCGGGCTGCGCGAGCGGCTGGCCGTCTACGGTGGCACCCTGGACGCGGGACGTACCCCCACGGGCGGCTACCGGATCTTGGCCCGAGTACCATGGCGATCCTCATGAGTCGCCCTCTCCGCGTGATCATCGCCGACGATCAGGCCCTGGTACGCACCGGGTTCCGAATGATCCTGGCCGCCGACGGCATCGAGGTGTCGGCCGAGGCGGCAGACGGCGTCGAAGCGGTGGAGGCGGCCCGGCGCACCAGGCCGGACGTCGTCCTCATGGACATCAGGATGCCGCGCATGGACGGCATCGAGGCGACCCGGCGCATCCTCGCCGACAACGCGGCCGGCGGCACTCGCGTGCTCATCCTGACCACCTACGACCTCGACCACTACGTCTACACCGCGCTCGCCGCCGGGGCCAGCGGCTTCCTGCTCAAGGACGTCACCCCCGAGCACCTGGTGGCCGCGGTGACCCTGGTGCGCACCGGCGACGCCCTGCTCGCCCCGACCATCACCCGGCGCCTGGTCGAGCGGTTCGCCCGCCGGGGCGACGCCGGCCCTCCTGCCCCTCACCGTGACCTGTCGGAGCTGACCGCGCGGGAGTTGGAGGTGCTGCGGCTGCTGGCCACCGGGCTGAGCAACGTCGAGCTCGCCGAACGGCTGAACCTCAGCCCTGCGACGGTGAAGACCCACGTGGCCCGCGTCCTGGCCAAGCTCGGGCTCAGGGACCGGGTGCAGGCCGTCGTGCTCTCCTACGAGACCGGGCTGGTCTCCCCGGGCGCGACGTGACCGTGCATGGTGGAGGACCACCAACTCCAAGCATGCTCCTGATCACGGATGCGACACTGCCGGACGCGCCGCTCCGGCCCGTTGCCACGGCCACGGGACCCGTCAGGCCCGGGTTCGCGGTCGCCAGGGCCGTCAGACCCGAGTCCGGCGGTCGCGTGGGCCGTCAGACCCGGGGGTCCGCGGTCGCCCGGGCCGGCGCCGTCGCGCGTTCCGCGTCGATCCGGGTCGTGGTCACCCGCGTGCCCGCCGCGTCGTACCGGATGCCGGGGCCGCTGGCCTGCAGCCGTTGCAGGCTCTGCGCGACCGTCAGGCTCGGGTAGGCCTGTTTCATCAGCGCGAACATCCCGGTCACGTGCGGAGCGGCCATCGAGGTGCCGCTCTTGACGCCGTACGTGTCGTCAGGCACCGAGGAGTTGACGTTCACCCCCGGCGCGAGCAGGTCGAGCATCGGGCCCCGGTTGGTGAACGGGGCCAGCCGGTCACCGTCGGTGGTGGCGCCCACCGCGACGGCCGCCGATATGCACGCGGGGAAGGACACGCCGTTCTGGAAGCCGTTGTTGCCGGCGGACACCACCGGCGCCACGCCCAGCGCCACCAGGGCGTCGAACTCCGGCTTGACCGCGCCGGCGGTGGCGTCGGTGTCGCAGGCCGCGTTGAACGGGCCGCCACCGCCGAAGCTCATGTTCACCGCGGCCACGTTATGGCTCCTGGCCACCCTGGCCACGTATTCGAGCGCCAGTTTCTGGTCCGAGGTGTAGGTGAGGAAACAGGGGGTCGAGGCGCCAGTGCCCGAGCAGGTCGTGCTGTTTTCCACACGGCTGAACACCTGGATGGGGAGGATGCCGGCGGCCGGGGCGACCCCGTCGGAGGGCGCTCCGGCGGCCATGCGGCCCGCCGCGATGCCGGCCACGTGCGTGCCGTGGGAGCAGGCGTTCATGGCGTTGATCAGGCACTGCCGGGTCTCGGCGTCGGCCGAGCCGGGGCCGATCTGGCTGGGCTGGTTGTTCGGGCAGAGCGAGACGGCGCCGTCGCTGGTGTCGGAGGAGGAGAAGCACGCCTCGTCCACCAACCGGCCGGCGAAGAACGGATGGTCGCGGTCGATGCCCGTGTCCAGGATCGCGACCGTCGCGCCGCGGCCGGTCCAGCCGGCGTCGTTCGCCCGGTTCGAGCGGATCAGGTTGGTGGTGACGTCGAGGGTGGGCATGCTCAGCTCGTCCTTGTAGACGGACTGGACGCGGGCGTCCCTCTTGAGTTTGGCCAGCAGCGGGCGGTCCACCTCGGCGACGAAGAAGCGCTGCGACTGGGTCGCCTCCAGGACCCGGCTGCCCGAGGAGTCATGTTCGAGGTCCCTGGCCACGTCCGTCACGTTGTGACCCGGTTTGAGCTGGACGATGGCGCGGACCTTGGACTTCTCCTGGATCTCCGCGATGAGTGCGGGGCTGATGATCGGGTCGCCCCTGTCCCGACTGTCGGCTTGGAGTTCCGGGGTCGCGGAGAGCGTGGCGAATGTCACGGCCAGTGCCGCGCAGGCCAGAAGAGACCGTAGCCTCACGTATTCCTCCGAGCGTTGGGGCTGGAGCCGTGAAGCTCGTCCGGCTCCCGGCTGCGTACAGCCGCTTCATCCCCTGAGTGACACATGTGATGCCAGTTACGTATGTAGCCAAGAGAAACGTTGGTTGCCTTTTTGCGGTGACGCGGGGAGGTGACGCGGGGAAAGGAGAAAGGCCGGTCGGGAAGCGACCGGCCTTTCATGAAATCTAGTTATTTAACGCCTTTGAGGACGTTTTTGGCGGACTTCTTCAGCGACGCCGTGGAGGGCTTGCTGCTCATCCGCACCTTTTCCGCGGCGGCCAGCGCGGTGGTGCCGTTCGTGCCATGCGCCCAGTTCAGCCAGGCCGTGAGCACCGCGCTGTCGAGCGCGGCCTTGCTGGTCTTGGTGTTCTTCAGCACCCGGTACGCCTTGCCCAGCGACGAGGCCTTGGTCAACTCGGGGAACACCTTGCTCGCCTTGGCGATCAGCTTCAGGTAGCAGTTGAGCGTGGTGTCGGGGATCTTGCCGCTGCTGCGGTGGATCTCGACGGCCCACGACTTGGCCGCCATCTTCTTGGCGGTCGTGCCGCGCGTGCACACCGTGGCCGGGGCGATCGGGCTCGGCGTGACGGTCACCGTGACCGTGACGGTGGGCAGCGGCACCGGCGCGCTGGACGGCGCTGGGTCCGGCTCCGGCTCGGCCGGGACGTCGGGGCCGGAGTCCGGGCCGCCGTCGTCGCCGGGGTCGGAGTCGGGCGCCGGGTCCGGGCTCTGCGTGATCGGCGGTTGCGGCGCCGCTCCCGCCAGGGCCGCGGCCAGGTCCAGGCGCGGCGTGGTGACCTGGGAGCCGTTGGCCTCGTA
This sequence comes from Nonomuraea sp. B12E4, assembly GCF_039871825.1. Lineage (NCBI taxonomy): Bacteria > Bacillati > Actinomycetota > Actinomycetes > Streptosporangiales > Streptosporangiaceae > Nonomuraea > Nonomuraea sp. B12E4. Next base: position 133,730 of record NZ_JBDPME010000006.1, read on the forward strand.
CACGTACGGCCTGCCGGTCGTCTTCAGCGTGTTGATCAGGTCGGCCATCGGGGTCGCCGGCGAGGCCTGCTTCATCAGCGCCAGCGCGCCGGTCACGTGCGGGGTCGCCATCGACGTGCCGCTGTAGACGGCTGTGGCGTTGTCCGGCACCGCGGACTCGATGTCCACACCCGGCGCGAACAGGTCCACCAGCGACCCGCGGTTGGAGAAGTCCGCGATGGCGTCCCCGCCGTCGTTCGCCCCGACGGCCACCGCCGTCGAGATGCAGGCCGGGTACGACGTCCCCTCGAAATACTCGTTCCCCGCCGCCACCACGGTCGCGATGCCCTTGGCCAGCAGGGCGTCGATCTTCGGCTTGAAGATCTCCCCCTCCTCGCCGGTGTCGCAGTCGGTCTCGGTCAGCGCGCCGCCGAGGCTGAGGTTCACGGCGGCGACCGGCTCGCTCAGCCCGGCCACGTAGTCCATGGCCTGCCGCAACGACGACTCGTAGGCCAGCAGGCACGACGGCTCGCCGCAGATGTCCTCGTCGTCGAGCCGGCTGAACACCTGCACCGCCACGATTTTCGCGTCCGGCGCGACGCCGCCGCTGCCGGCCGCGATGCCCGCGACGTGGGTGCCGTGATCGCACAGGTTCACGCCGCCGGCCAGGCACTTGGGCGTGGTCGCGTCCGCCGCTCCCGGGCCGATCTCCTCGGGCTTGCCGCTCGGGCAGAGCGACTCGACGCCCGGCTCGACGGCGGAGAAGCACGCCTGGGCCACGACGCGTCCGCCGAAGGCCGGGTGGTCGACGTCGATGCCGGTGTCGAGGATGGCCACCGCCTGGCCGGTCCCGGTGACGCCCTTGGCGTGGGCCTGGTCGGCGCCGATCTGCGTGAGGTTCGGGCCCAGGTCGGCCGGCGTGTAGGTCCTGTCCCGGTGGATCGAGCTGACCCGCGGGTCCTCGGCGAGCCTGGCCAGCTCCTCCGCGGTGCCCTCCACGACCATGAACGACTGGCCCGTCGGCTGCAGCACCACGTCCACGTCCTTGGCCGCCGCCTGGGTCGCCACGGGCGCGTGCTGCGCGGGGTCGGTCAGCTCGACGATGGCCCGCTCGGAGCCGCCGTCCACCCCTAACCCGTCCTCGACCTTCTCCTCCGGGGTGCTGGGGGTGGGTGAGGGGCTGTCCTCGGGAGCGCCGGGGGTGGGGGAGGCGCTCGGTGAGGGGGCCGGGGTCGCGGTGGCGGGGGGCGGTGTCAGCGTCGGTGCGGGATCGTCGGCGTGGGCCGGGCCGGACAGCGGTAGCAGGGCCAGCACGATCGAGCACACGATGAGAGGGCGAAGTCGCACGCGTCCTCCGAGAGGGGGATGATCTCGGAGTTTATGGGGATTTTCCGGACAGGCACAGGCCCCCGGCAGGGTTTCTCACCGAACTTTCAGCTCCAGCGCCCCCACGACCGCACACCCAAATCAGGCGAGCGCCCACGACCGCACGCTCACCTCGGACGGCCCGCGACCGTGCTCACTCCTCCCCGGGCTGCCCCTCGTGGGCGAGCCAGACCGCGCCGAGCGGTGGCACCCGCAACGTCGTGGAGTACGGCAGCCCGTGCCACGGGTTCGGGCTCGCCTCGACCGCCCCCATGTTGCCCACGCCGCTACCCCAGTAGTCGTAGGCGTCGGTGTTGACGACCTCCGACCACCGCCCCGCGTACGGCAGGCCGAGCTGGTAGTTCTCGTGCGGCCCGCCGCTGAAGTTGACCACGCAGGCCACCGCGGACCCGTTGGACGCGTAGCGGACGAAGGAGAACGTGTTACCCGAGGCGTCGTCGGCGTCGATCCACCGGAACCCGTCGGGCGTGTGGTCCTGCTCCCACAACGCCGGGGTCTCCCGGTAGATCCGGTTGAGGTCGCGTACCATCCGCTGCACGCCCTGGTGCCCGTCGAACTCCAGCACCCACCAGTCCAGCCCGCGCTCCTCCGACCACTCCGAGCCCTGCCCGAACTCGCCGCCCATGAAGAGCAACTGCTTGCCCGGGTGCGCCCACATGAACGCCAGCAAGGCCCTGAGCTGAGCGAACCGCTGCCATTCGTCGCCCGGCATCTTGCCCAGCAGCGACCCCTTGCCGTGCACGACCTCGTCGTGGGACAGCGGCAGCACGTAGTTCTCGGAGTAGGCGTACAGCAGCGAGAACGTCATCTGATGGTGGTGATACTGGCGGAAGATCGGCTCATGGCGGAGATATTCCAGCGTGTCGTGCATCCAGCCCATGTTCCACTTGAACCCGAACCCGAGCCCGCCGAGATAGACCGGGCGCGACACCCCCGGCCAGGCCGTCGACTCCTCGGCCATGGTGGAGATGCCGGGTGCCTCCCGGTAGCAGACGGAGTTCATCTCCTTGAGGAAGTCGACCGCGTCGAGGTTCTCCCTGCCGCCGTAGACGTTGGGCGTCCACTCGCCCTCCCGCCGCGAGTAGTCCAGGTAGAGCATCGAGGCCACCGCGTCCACCCGCAGCCCGTCCACGTGGAACTCCTTCAGCCAGAAGAGCGCGTTGGCCACCAGGAAGTTCCGCACCTCCTTGCGCCCGAAGTCGAACACGTAGGTGCCCCAGTCCGGGTGCTCGCCCCTGGCCGGGTCGGCGTGCTCATAGAGCGGGGTGCCGTCGAAGCGCGCCAGCGCCCACTCGTCCATCGGGAAGTGCGCCGGCACCCAGTCCAGCAGCACCCCGATGCCGCGCTGGTGCATCAGGTCCACGAAGTGGCGGAACTCGTCGGGCGTGCCGAACCTGGCCGTCGGCGCGTAGTAGGAGGTCACCTGGTAACCCCACGACCCGCCGAACGGGTGCTCGGCCACCGGCAGCAGCTCCACGTGCGTGAATCCCAGGTCGGCCACATAGTCGGACAACTGCTCGGCCAGCTCCAGGTATGACAGGCCGGGCCGCCACGATCCCAGGTGGACCTCGTAGACGCTCATCGGCCCGTGCTGTGGCGGCCGCTCCCGCCGGCCGGCCATCCAGGTGTCGTCCTCCCAGGCGTAGTCCGACTTGTCCACCACGGAGGCCGTCATCGGCGGCACCTCGGTCCGCCTGGCCATCGGGTCGGCCTTCTCCCGCCACACCCCGTCGGCGCCCAGGATCCGGTACTTGTACCGCTCGCCCGCCCCGAGCCCGGGCACGAACAGCTCCCACACCCCCGAACGCCCCAGCGACCGCATCGGGTGCGCGGTGCCGTTCCAGTGGTTGAAGTCGCCGACGACCCTGATGCCGCGCGCGTTCGGCGCCCAGACGGCGAACGCGGTGCCCTCGACGTCCTCGTGCTCCAGCACGCGGGCGCCGAGCACCTCCCACAGCCGCTCGTGCCGGCCCTCGCCGATGAGGTGCAGGTCCACCTCACCGAGCGTGGGCCAGTGCCGGTACGGGTCACGCGACCGGGTCGGCTCCGTGCCGGCGTATTTGACGCTCAGCGTGTAGCCGGGGACCTTGTCCAGGCCGGGGACCGTGACCTCGAACACCCCATGGGCCTGGTGCTTCATGTCGTGGGCCGTGCCGTCGTCCAGCACCACGCTCACCCGTTCGGCCATCGGGCGCAGGGCACGGAAGACGACCCCGCCGGACACGGGATGCGCTCCCAGCACGGAATGCGGATCGTGATGCGCCCCGCCCGCGAGGCGGTCGAGCTCTGTCCTCATCGGCATGCTCCAAACCTTGCCCTACGATGACCGTCCATCCCAGGCACTGCCCGCTTTCACCTAGACAATCACCGGAAGTGCAAATTCCGGGTTCCTCCCAAGAGGATTCTTGGCTCGATTCCGTCCAGAACGGCCTCCAGCGACAGCTCCGCGCCCCGTGACAGGGCCGCCTCGAACGCCTCCCGTCCCAGCGCGTCCGTCACCCCGGCGCTGATCCTGTCAATGTCGCCCCGCTCGCCCGGTGGCAGCGGCGCGCCCACGGACGTCCGCATCGCCGCCGCCTTGCCCAGCAACCGCCCGGCCTCCGGGTGCCGCCCGCCCGCCGCCAGCGCGCCCGCCAGCCCTTCCAGCGCCAGCGCGGTCGCCCGGGGGTCGCCGGCCAGGCGCGCCGCCGCCAGACCTTCGAGCTGCAGCCCGAGGGCGGCCGCCGGATCGCCCCGCTGCTCGGCGACGAACCCCAGCTCGGCCAGGACCAGCGCCGCCCCGGGCGCGCCGGTCACCTCCTTGACCCACTCCAGCCAGGCCCGCAGCCGCCGCTCGGCCTCGTCGAGCCGCCCCTGCCGCCGGGCCCCGAGCGCGAGGCCGATCTCGGCGAAGTGCTCGGCGGGGCGGTTCGACTGAGTGGCCGCCAGCCGCCTGGCCCGCTCGTGGTAGTCGTCGGCCCGCGCGTGGTCGCCCGTCAGCAGGGCGATCCGGCCCAGCCGGGACAGCGCGTCGGACACCGAGCTCCACAACCCGAGGTCCTCGGCCATGCGCAGGCCCTCCGAGCGCAGCGCGGCGGCCCGTTCGTAGTCGCCGGTGATCTCGGCCAGCGTGCCGAGGCCCTCGTCCGCCCGCATCTCGCCCCACCGGTCGCCGACCTCCCTGAACAGCGCCCGCGCCCGCTCCCCGGCCTCCCGCAGCGCCGCCAGGTCGCCGCGCATGACGGCGTGCCGGGCCAGTACGTTGAGTGCCGCGGCCGTGCCCCACCTGTCGTCCAGCTCGCGGAAGGCCGCCAGCGCCGTCTCGACCAGCGCGCGGCTGACCGCCGCATCGCCGTACCCGACCAGCGCGAAGCCCACGAACCACCGCGCCCTGGCCCTCTCCAGACGCCCGGGTACGGCCTCGAACAGCGCGGCGTCGGGCACCTGCAACCGCCCGGCCAGCAACCGCAGCCCGGCCAACCACACCCTTGCCTGCGCGGCGCCAGACGCCTCCCGGATCTGTGCGATGCCGGGAGCCTCCTGGATCGACAGGGCCGCCTCCAGCGCCCGCTGCCCCTCGCCCAGCCTTCCGCGCAGCACCCAGTACCAGGCCAGGGCGTTGACCAGCCGCAGCGCCTCGTCCGCCGCACCGAGCCGCACCGCCGTCTCCAGCGCCGCCCGCAGGTCGGCGCCCTCGGCGTCGAGCTCCGCGAGCGCACGCCGCTGCCCGTGACCCCGCAGGTGCGGCTCGGCCCGCTCCGTCCTGCCGACGTGGTGCCGCAGGTGCCTGAGCCGCACCTCGTCCGCCTCACCAGCCTCCTCCAGCCGCTCCTGACAGTAGGCCGCCACAGACTCCAACAACCGATACCTCGGCCCCACCCCGAGCTGGTGGGGTCCTGCCGGGGGTGCGGATCCCACAGCGAGATCGAGGCCCGCGCGAACCTCAAGCCCTGCGCCACGAGCCGGTCCTGTGCCGGGTTCGGGTCCTGTGGCGGGTTGCGGTGTTGGGTGGGTCGGGGTGGGGACCCTGGTCACCAGGGATCGGTCCACCAGCCTGGCCAGCGCGTCGAGTACGTCCACGCCGGGCTCGGCGCACACCTCCTCGGCCGCCTCCAGCGTGCAGCCGTCGGCGTGCACGGCCAGCCGCCGCAGCACCACGCGCTCACCGTCGGTCAGCAGCTCCCAGCTCCAGTCGATCATCGCCCGCAACGTCTGCTGCCTGGCCGGAGCCCCGCGCCGGCCGGTGGCCAGCAGCCTGAACCGGTCGTCCAGCCGCTCGGCGAGCTGGCGCGGGGTCAGCGCCCGCATCCTGGTGGCGGCCAGTTCCAGCGCCAGCGGCAGCCCGTCGAGCCGGGCGCAGATCTCCGCCACGTGGGCGTCGGGTTCGACCCCCGCCCGCGCCGCGAACAGCGCCACGGCGGCCTCCCGCGCCAGCGGCGGCACGCTCCACAGGGTCTCGCCCTCGATCCGCAACGGCTCCTGCCCGGTCGCGAGGATCCGCAGTCCCGCAACCGCCCGCAGCAGCCGCCTGGCAAGGGTGGCGACCTGGTCGACGACGTGCTCACAGTTGTCCAGTACGAGCAACGTCTCCTTGCCGTCGAGTGCGGCGGCCAGCCGGTCGAGCACGGGCGCGGCCAGCCGGTCCCGCGTGGACGGGTCTGAGGCCCAGGAGGCGGGCGCGGCCAGCGGGTCCCGGGCTGCGGTGTCCGGCATGCCAGGCGCAAGCGCGGGCGATGGGGCGGGCGTGTCGTCCCGCAGCCCCAGCACGGTCGCGACCGCCTCCGCGACCTCGACCATGGGCGCCCCCGGCCGCAGCGCCGCCAGCTCCACCAGCCACACCCCGCCGTCGAACCCACCCCCGCCCGAACCCTCCAGGGCAGCACCGGAGGCGTTGCCCGCCGTTGTGCGGGGCAGGGTCGAGGCGGCGGCCAGGGCGAGGCGGGTCTTGCCGACTCCGCCCGGGCCCGTGAGGGTGACCAGCCGGTTCGTGTGGAGGAGCGCGCGTATCTCGGCCACCGCCGCGTCCCGGCCCACCAGGCTCGTCAGCGGGGCCGGCAGGTTGGTGGGCGGGCGGGCAGGGGCCCCCAGGGCGGGGTCGCGCCGGAGGATGGCCTGGTGCAGCGACACCAGCTCAGGCCCGGGATCGAGCCCCAGGTCGTCGGCCAGGTGCCGGCGTAGGTCCGCGTAACTGGTCAGGGCCTCGCTCTGGCGCCCCGACCGGTACAGGGCACGCACGTGCACGGACCGCAACCGTTCCCGCAGGGGATGCTCGGCCACCAGATCGCCCAGCTCGGCGGCGAGCAGCCCGTGCTCGCCCAGCGCCAGCCGCGCCTCGGCCAGCTCCTCCACCGCCGCCAGCCGCTGCTCCGCCAGCCGGGCGACCGTGCCCCTGGCGAACGGCTCGTCGGCGAACTCGGCGTAGGCCGTGCCGCCGCGCCACAGGTCCAGCGCCCGGCGCAGCAGCGAAGCGCGTACCCGCGGATCGCCGGAGTGCTGCGCGCGGCCGAGCAGCGTCTCGAACAGGGCCGCGTCCACGGACTCCGGCTCGGCCCGCAGCACGTAGCCCGGCGGCCGGTACGCCACCAGCTCCCGCTCGCCCAGCCCCCGGCGCAGTTGGGACACCTTCACCCGCAGCGCCGCCCCGGCGTTCGCGGGCGGGCGGCCGGACCAGAGGTCCTCGATGAGGCGGTCGGCGGAGACCGGCCGGCCGGCGTGGATCAGCAGATCGGCGAGGAGGGCGCGGACCTTGACCTCCGGCACCCGGACCGGCTCTCCGTCCGGTGCCCACACCGCGAGCGGACCCAGCACCCCGAACCGCATCCGTTCCCCCCATAACCAACTCCGAACCAGGCCATAACCCACGACCGGCAGGCTGAACGCGTCACCCCACAGGAGGGAACACTGAAATGTCGGAAAATATATCCGTGCTTGGCCTCGGCCTCATGGGCGCCGCCCTGGCGAAGAGCCTGCTGGCCGCCGGGCACCACGTCACCGTGTGGAACCGCTCGCCGGAGAAGGCGGCGCCCCTGGTCGCCCAGGGAGCCCAGAGCGCGGCCACCCCGGCGGAGGCGGTTCAGGCGAGCCCGCTCGTGATCGCCTGCGTGCTCGACTACCCCGCCGTCGAGGAGGTGCTGGCGGAGGCCCCGCTGGCGGGCCGCGTCATCGCGAACCTCACCACCGGCCGTCCCGCCGAGGCCCGCGAGATGGCGGCCTGGGTGGCCGGGCGCGGCGGCGACTACCTGGACGGCGGCGTCATGGCCGTGCCCCAGATGATCGCCACGCCCGGCGCGCTGATCCTCTACAGCGGATCTCAGCAGGCCTACGACCGCTACGAGCAGGCCCTCAGCGCCATGGCACGCCCCCGCTACGTGGGCGATGACCCCGGCCTGGCGCCGCTGCTGGACCTGGCCATGCTGACCGGCATGTACGGCCAGATCGCCGGTTTCCTGGAAGCCATGACGCTTGTCAGGTCGGTGAAGTACCCGTTGCCGGAGTTCACGTCGGAACTGCTGGTTCCATGGCTCAACGCGATGGCCGCCGCCCAGCCGCGCTGGGCGGCGGCGATCGAGGTGGGCGACCACCGCACGGAGGTCTCCAACCTGGAGGTCAACAGGGCGGGCATGGAGAACCTGGTCCGGGCCTTCGAGGAGCAGGGCGTCACGCTGGAGCTGCTGCTGCCGATCAAGACCCTCATCGACCGGCGGGTCGCCCGCGGGCTCGGCCACGAGGGCCTGTCCGGCCTGGCCGAAGAGCTCTGAGCGGGCCCTCGACGGCCGCAGCCCGCGCCGGAACGTGACGGGCGAGAAGCTACAGGTCGCGGGGGCGGAAGGCGGCCAGCGGGATCGACACCCACGAGGGCCGGTTGCGAGCCTCGTAGACCACCTCGTACACGGCCTTCGACAGCTCGAACGCGCGCAGCAGTGCCGCGTCCGCCCGCGTGATGACCCCGCCGCCGTCCCGGTAGCCCTCCAGGAACGCCGCCCGGTTGCGGTCCGCCCACTCCTGGGCCCGCGGCTCCAGCTCGGCGGCCCGGGGCCGGTCGGCCAGCAGGTGCCTGGCCGCGTAGTCGAACGAGCGCAGCATGCCCGCCACGTCCCGCAGCGGCGAGTACAGCGCCCGGCGCTCGGCCAGCGGCTGCCCCGGCTCGCCCTCGAAGTCCAGCACCACCCAGTCCGTCGGCGTGCGCATCACCTGGCCGAGGTGGTAGTCGCCGTGAACCCGCTGCACGGGCACCGCGTTGGTGAGCAACTCGACCTGGTGGTAGATCTCCTCGACGGTATTCACGTGCTCGCGCAGCTCGGGCACCTCGGCCACGGCCCGGCCCAGCCTGCGCCTGAAGGTCTCGGCCATGCGCTTGACCTCGGGGATCTCCACCGTCTCGGTGGGGAAGGCCTGGGCCAGCTCGTGGTGCACCCGGGCGGTGGCGACGCCCAGCCGCAGCGACTCGGCGGCGAAGTCGCCTCCCGCCTCGGCCGCCGTGATCTCGGGCAGCGACGCGTACAGGTCGCGGACGCTGGTCAGCGCCAGGTCCCAGCCGTCGTTCGCGGTGCTCAGGAACTCCTGCATGAAGGCGAGAGTCGTCTTCGTGCCGTCGAGGTCGGCCTCGATCCACCCGTACGGCTGCGCGATGTGCGGCGCGCCCCTGGCCGCCAGCGCCGTGACGACCTCCAGCTCCGGATTGACCCCGGGGATGAGGCGGCGGAAGAGCTTGCAGATGTAGGCGTCCCCGTACACCAGGGAGGTGTTGGACTGCTCGGCCCCGAGCACCAGGCTGCGCTGGGAGGTGTCGATGGTGACGCCGGGCACGTGGCGCATGCGCAGGCCCCCGGAGCTCTCGTCGCGGGCCATGCCCTCCAGCAGCCAGCTCATGCGTTCGGAGTCGTGTACGGCGTCGTACAGGAATCGGTCTCCCGCCGTGCCGATCAGGGCGTGGGACAGCCGGTCGCAAGGGGAGTCGCGCTCGCCGAGCAGCACCTGGTAGCGGTCACGCGAGCCCTCCTGCCAGACGGCGATGATCAGATGTCGCAGGCCGGGCGTCAGTTCGACGTCCGAGTCGATCGACAGCTCGTCGATCGGGCGCCCCTTGCCACCGAACCAACGTTGGCGGCTGATCCATGCGGCAAGGAGCTCGTCAAGCACGTCCTACTCCTCCTGGATGACGGCCGGCGGGAGTGTGAACCAGTAGAACCCATGCCCTGGAAGCGTCAAAAGATACGGAAGTTCGCCAATTGCCGGAAATGGTACGCCCCCCATCGTCTCCACGGGAGAGACGCCGACGAACCGGCGCAGGTCCAGCTCGACCGGTTGCGGGAAGCGTGAGAGGTTGTTCACGCAGAGCATGCGGTCGTCACCCAGCTCCCGGACGAACGCGAGCACGCTGGGGTTGGAGGAGTTGAGCTCGGCGTAACCGCCCAGGCCGAACACCGGGTGGCGCTTGCGGATCTCGATCATGCGCTTGGTCCAGTGCAGCAGCGAGCCGGCGCTCTTCTGCTGGGCTTCGACGTTGATGCCCTGGTAGCCGTAGATCGGGTCCATGATCACCGGCAGGTAGAGCCGGCCGGGGTCGCAGTCGGAGAAACCGGCGTTGCGGTCGGGGTCCCACTGCATGGGCGTACGCACGCCGTCGCGGTCGCCGAGCCAGATGTTGTCGCCCATGCCGATCTCGTCGCCGTAATAGAGCACCGGGGAGCCGGGCAGCGACAGGAGCAGAGCGGTGAACAGCTCGATCTGGTTGCGGTCGTTCTCCAGCAGCGGCGCCAGGCGGCGGCGGATGCCGACGTTCGCCCGCATGCGGGGATCCTTGGCGTATTCGGTGTACATGTAGTCGCGTTCCTCGTCCGTGACCATCTCGAGCGTCAGCTCGTCATGGTTGCGGAGGAAGATCCCCCATTGGCAGTGCTCCGGAATTTTCGGCGTTTGTGCCAAAATTTCGGAAATGGGGTAGCGGGACTCCCGGCGTACGGCCATGAAGATGCGGGGCATGAGCGGAAAGTGGAAGGCCATGTGGCACTCGTCGCCGCCGCCCACCGGGTCGCCGAAGTATTCCACCACGTCCGACGGCCACTGGTTCGCCTCGGCGAGCAGCACCCGGTCCGGGAACAGCCGGTCCACCTCGGACCTGATCAGCTTGAGGTACTGGTGGGTCCTGGGCAGGTTCTCGCAGTTGGTGCCCTCCTCCTCGAAGAGGTAGGGCACCGCGTCCAGCCGGAACCCGTCGATGCCCAGGTCCAGCCAGAACCGCAGCACCTCCAGCATCGCGTCCTGAACGGCCGGGTTCTCGTAGTTGAGGTCCGGCTGGTGGTGGAAGAAGCGGTGCCAGTAGTACTGGCCGCGCACCGGGTCGTAGGTCCAGTTGGAGGTCTCGCTGTCGATGAAGATGATCCGGGCGTCCTGGTAACTCTCGTCGTTGTCGGACCACACGTAGAAGTCGCCGAAGGGGCCCTCCGGATCGTGCCGCGAGGCCTGGAACCAGGGGTGGGCGTCGCTGGTGTGGTTCATGACCAGGTCGGCGATGACGCGCATGCCGCGCTTGTGAGCCTCGTCCACCAGTTTCACGAAGTCTCCCAGGTCCCCGAACTCGGGCAGGATCTTCATGAAGTCCGCGATGTCGTAACCGCCGTCGCGCAGCGGCGACTCGAAGAGCGGCAGCAGCCAGAGGCAGTCCACCCCGAGCCACTGCAGGTAGTCGAGCTTGCTGATGAGGCCCTTGATATCGCCGGTGCCGTCGCCGTTGGAGTCGGCGAAGCCCCTGATCAGGACCTCGTAGAAGACCGCGCGCTTGTACCAGTAGGGATCGCGCGGCTTTTCCTCGTCAAAGGTGTTAGGAATGGGTGTGGTGGAGCTCATGAGCCACCCCACGAGGGGCTCACGAGGGAGGCGCTTTCACACACGTCGAAGACTCCCCGCTGAATTCAGTTTCTACCGTGGCGCGGCTCGTACGGTGAGAATGTGGGCTGGGTGGATGTGGGGGTCGAGGCGCACATAGTTACGCTGCCGCCAGCGGTACGACTCGCCCGACAACTCGTCGTCGACGACGAACTCGGCGTTCCAGTCGAGGCCTATCGCCGGCAGGTCCAGATCCACGGTCGCCTCGTGGGTGTGGTGTGGATCCAGGTTGATGACCGCCAAGACGACGTCGCCCAGTCCGTGCCTTCGTGTGGCCGTGTCATAGGCGCCGGGAAGCCGCTTCGAGAAGCAGACGATGTCCGGTTGGTCGACCCGGTGGAATCGTAGGTTACGCAATTCCTGTAGCGCCGGATGAGCTCTTCGAAACAAATTCAGGTGTGTGATGAAAGGAGCCAGACTCCGGCCCTCGCGTTCGGCCGTGACCCAATCGCGAGGTTTGTACTGATATTTCTCGCTATCCAGATATTCCTCGCTACCCGGCCGTACCGGGACATTCTCCCCGAGCTCGTATCCGGAATAGACGCCCCAGGACGGTGAGGCCAGCGCGGCCAGCACCGCCCTGATCTTGAACGCCGGGATCCCCCCGTGCTGCAGGAACTCGTGCAGGATGTCCGGCGTGTTCACGAACAGGTTGGGCCGCAGGTAGCCGGAGGTCTCGTGGGCCAGCTCCGCGAGATAGGACTCCACGTCCGGCTTGGAGTTCTTCCACGTGTAGTACGTGTACGACTGGTGGAAGCCGGTCTTGGCCAGCATGCGCATCATCGCCGGCCTGGTGAACGCCTCCGACAGGAAGATCACGTCGGGATCGGTCGTGTGGATGTCGGCCAGCAGCCGCTCCCAGAACGCCACCGGCTTGGTGTGCGGGTTGTCCACCCGGAAGATCCGCACCCCGTGGTCCATCCAGTGCCGCAGCACCCGCTTGACCTCGGTGTAGACGCCCTCGGGATCCTTGTCGAAGTTGACCGGGTAGATGTCCTGATATTTCTTCGGCGGGTTCTCCGCGTACGCGATCGAGCCGTCCGCCCTGATCGTGAACCACTCGGGGTGCTCCTTCACCCACGGGTGGTCGGGCGAGCACTGCAACGCGAAGTCGAGCGCGACCTCCATGCCCAGCTCACGGGAGCGCGCCACGAACTCCTGGAAGTCCGCGAGCGTGCCGAGGTCGGGGTGGACGGCGTCGTGGCCGCCGTCGTCCGAGCCGATCGCCCACGGGGAGCCGGGGTCGTCGGGCTCGGGGCTCAGCGTGTTGTTGCGCCCCTTGCGGAACGTCGTGCCGATCGGGTGGATGGGCGGCAGGTAGACGACGTCGAAGCCCATCTTGGCGATGGCGGGCAGGCGCTTGGCAGCAGTCTGGAAATTTCCGGACTTGGAGATGCCGAACTCGTCCACGACCGCGCCCTCGGACCTGGGGAAGAACTCATACCACGAGCCGTACAGCGCCCGGCGCCGGTCCACCCGGATCTTGTTGGACTTGGACCTGGCCACCAGCTCCCGGAACGGGTGCGCCTCCAGCAGCGAGGCGGTCTCCGGGAGCTGCGCGATCGACAACCGGGCCCGCGGGTCCAGGTCCTCGTTGCGCAGCGTGGCCGAGACCGACAGCAGGGCCGCCCGGTGTCCGCAGGAGGTGTCGCCGTTGCCGTTCTGGCGCGTCCCGCCGTTGACCTTCTCGCCGGCCGGCGCGTTGGGGCAGTCCGCGGGGCGTACGGCCGCGGCGGCCCGCTCGTACAGGCGGGCGCCCTCCTCGCACATGAGATCGACGTCCATGCCACGCGGGATCTTGATCTCGGCGTCGTGCAGCCACGTGCGGATCGGGTCGCTCCAGGCCTCCACCCGGAACACCCAGTCGCCTTCCGCGGACAGGCACACGTCCACGCCCCAGCGGTCCGTGCCGGGGGCGAGCTCACGCATGGGTTTGAGGCGACAGCGCCGGCCGTCGGGCGCGGTGAGCACCACGCCCGCCGCGACAGCGTCGTGGCCCTCCCGGAACACGGTCGCCGAGACCTCGAAGGTCTCGCCGGCGACCGCCTTGGCGGGCCACTGCCCGCAGTCGACGACGGGGGAGATGTCCGTGATGGGAATTCGTCCGATCATCGCATTCAAGGGTTTGCGGCGGCACGCTCGGTGCAGCCGGAGGCTTTCCGTGTAAGAACGATCCTTGCATGTAAATTGTGGACAGCAACGGATGGACCTCCCGAGTGTGTCCGCAGGAGACCCAACAAAGAGGAAAGTTGCCCCAATCGCCCAGCTTCATGCTTGTTCCCGGAAGGGGTTTGAACGGCTCTCTTGGGGGTGAAGGACTGAGAGGTCCCTCCTAGCCCGTAGGGTGCAGAATCGTGAGAGCTATCCGCCGGTTTACCGTCCGCACCGTCCTGCCTGCGGAGCTGGCCGCCCTGGGCGAGCTCGTGCATAATCTCCGCTGGTCCTGGCACCCGGAGACGATGGACCTCTTCGCCGATGTCGACTCGGCGTTGTGGGAGCAGGTCGGACATGATCCCGTGGCGCTGCTCGGCGCCGTCTCCCCGGCGCGGCTGGCCGAGTTGGCCGCCGACCGCCGGTTCCTGCGCCGCCTCGCCGACGCCGCCGACGACCTGCGCGAGTACATGACCTCCCCGCGCTGGTACCAGACGTTGCCCGAGGCCGCGCGCGCCATCGCCTACTTCTCCCCCGAATACGGCATCGCCGCCGCGCTGCCGCAATATTCGGGCGGTCTCGGCATCCTCGCCGGAGACCACCTCAAGGCCGCCAGCGACCTGGGCGTGCCCATCCTGGCCGTCGGCCTGCTCTACAGGCACGGCTACTTCACCCAGTCACTCTCGCCCGAGGGCTGGCAACTGGAGCACTATCCCTCGCTCGACGCGGGCGGCCTGCCGCTGAGCCTGCTGAAGGACGCGGACGGCGCCCCGGTCAAGGTCCGCGTCGCCCTGCCCGCGGAGCGCGTGCTGCACGCGCAGGTGTGGGTGGCGCAGGTGGGGCGGGTGCCGCTGCTGCTGCTCGACTCCGACGTGGCCGACAACGACACCGCCGCCCGCGACATCACCGACCGCCTGTACGGCGGCGGCACGGACCACCGGCTCATGCAGGAACTGCTGCTGGGCGTGGGCGGCGTCCGCGCGATCCGGGCCTACTGCAAGATCACCGGACATGCCGACCCGGAGGTGTTCCACACCAACGAGGGGCATGCCGGATTCCTCGGACTCGAGCGGATCCGGGAGCTGACCGAGGCCCGGCTCTCGTTCGACGAGGCGCTGGAGGCCGTACGCGCCGGCACCGTGTTCACCACCCACACGCCCGTGCCCGCGGGCATCGACCGATTCCCGGTGGACATGATCGAGCGGCACTTCGGCGGCGCCAACGCCTGGCCGACCGTGCCCGTCGAGCGGATCCTGGCCCTCGGGGCGGAGTCCGACCCCGGCCGGTTCAATATGGCGATCATGGGGATGCGGCTGGCCCAGCGCGTCAACGGGGTGTCCCTGCTGCACGGCGAGGTCAGCCGGGAGATGTTCAAGGCGCTCTGGCCCGGGTTCGACCTGGACGAGGTGCCGATCGGGTCGATCACGAACGGCGTGCACGCCCCCACCTGGGTCGGGCGCGAGTTCATGGAGCTGGCCGGGCGCGAGTTGCCCTCGCTCATCGAGCGGGCCCGCGGCTGGGACGGCATCGAGAAGATCCCCGACACCGAGATCTGGCAGATCCGGCGTACGCTGCGGCGCCGGCTGGTCGAGGGTGCCCGGCTGCGGCTGCGCAGGTCATGGCGCGAGCGCGGGGCCTCCGACGCCGAGCTCGGGTGGATCGACGACGCCCTCGACCCCGAGGTGCTGACGATCGGCTTCGCCCGGCGGGTGCCGTCGTACAAGCGGCTCACGCTCATGTTGCGCGACCCGAAACGGCTGGCCGGCCTGCTGCTCGACCCGGACAAGCCGGTGCAGATCGTGATCGCGGGCAAGGCCCACCCGGCCGACGAGGGCGGCAAGAAGCTGATCCAGCAGATCGTCAAGTTCGCCGACCAGCAGAAAGTACGCCACCGCATCGTCTTCCTGCCCGACTACGACATGGCCCTCGGCCAGCTCATGGTCCAGGGTTGCGACGTCTGGCTGAACAACCCGCTGCGCCCGCTGGAGGCCTCCGGCACCTCCGGGATGAAGTCCGCCCTCAACGGCGGGCTCAACCTGTCGATCCGCGACGGCTGGTGGGACGAGTGGTACGACGGAACCAACGGCTGGGCGATCCCCACCGCCGACGGGGTGACCGACCCCGACCGGCGCGACGAGCTGGAGGCCGCCGCCCTCTACGACCTGATCGAGCATGAGGTGTCCGACCGGTTCTACGACCGGACCGCCGGCGGGCCGCCCCGGCGCTGGATGGAGATGGTCAAGCACACGCTGACCTCGCTCGGGCCGAAGGTGCTGGCCGGGCGCATGCTGCGGGACTACGTGGTCGACCTGTACAACCCGGCCGCCGGCTCGGCCCGCGCCCTGTCGGCCGACTCCTACACGCCGGCCAAGGCGTTCGCCGCCTGGCGGGTCCGGGTCACGCGGGCCTGGCCCGGGGTCCGGGTGGAGCACATCGAGGCGTCCGGCGTGGGAGACGCTCCGGAGGTCGGGGCCGCCATCGAGCTGCACGCCACCATCGCCCTCGGTGACCTGGAGGCCGATGACGTGCTGGTGCAGGCCGCCTACGGCAAGGTCGGGCCGCACGACGAGCTGGTGCGGCCGGCGTACGCGAAGATGGAGGTGGGGGCGGTGGACGACGACGGGCGCGCCCACTACAAGGGCGTCGTGCCGCTCGACCGGACCGGGGCCTTCGGCTACACCGTGCGGGTCGTCCCGCATCACGCGCTGCTCGTCAAGTCCAGCGAGCTCGGGCTGATCGCCATGCCCGAGGAGCCCGCGGGGATGACCAACGGCACCTTGCGTTAGCCGTCCCCGGTGCGTTCCGGGACGCTCCCCGGCGAGGACGTCGCGGTGTGTCCCGGAGCGCTCACCGGCAATCGCACGCAGGGCATAATCGTGAGGTGGACGACAGCGGGAACGGCCTGCGGGCCGACACTCTGGTGGCCACGGTCCGCGGTGTGCTGCCGTCCTTGACGCCCGCCGCCCAGACCGTGGCCCGCCTCATTCTGGAAGACCCGGCGACGGTGGCCAGGAGCACCATCACGGAGCTTTCCGCCGCCTCCGGCACCAGCGAGGCCACGATCGTGCGCACCGCCCGGCTGCTCGGGTTCGCCGGCTACCCGCAGTTGCGGCTGGCCTTAGCCGCGGCGGCGGCCCAGCCGGACCGGCTGGTGCCCGGTGACCTCGCGCCCGACGACCCGCTGTCCGAGGTCATCCAGAAGGTGGCCAGGGCCGAGTCCGAGGCCATCAACGACACCGTGGCCCAGCTCACCTCCGAGCGGCTCGGGCTCGTGGTCGACGCCATCGTCGGCGCGCGGCGCATCGACGCGTACGGGGTCGGCGCCTCCGGGCTGGTCGCCGAGGACGTCGCGCAGAAGCTGCTGCGGATCGGGTTGCCCAGCCACGCCTTCCAGGACGCCCACCTGGCCCTCACCAGCGCGGTGCTGCTGAAGCCTGGGGACGTGGCGATCGGGATCAGCACCTCGGGCGAGACCCCCGACGTGATCGAGCCGCTGACCCGGGCCGCGGAGGCCGGGGCCACGACCGTGGCGATCACCAACAACCCCCGTTCCTCCATCGCGGAGCTGGCCGAACACGTGCTGATCTCGGCCGGGCGCGAGACGGAGTTCCGTCCCGGCGCCCTGGCCAGCAGGATCAGCCAGCTCCTCGTCGTGGACTGCGTCTTCGTCGGCGTCGCCCAGCGGACGTTCGACTCCTCTCAGGAGGCGCTCGCCAGCACCAGGCGGGCCGTCAAGGAGTTCACCCGGCGGACATCACCCGCACGTCGTCAGCCTTGACGTACATCACCCGGTGGCCGAACTGGATCTGCAGATACTTCGTCCGGCCCCGTACCACCTGGTGGTCCGCCAGGTCGAAGGTGACCGCCCGGTAATACTCGGCTGCCGCCGGGCCCGCCAGGGTGTACTTCTCGCCCGCCGAGAACGTGTACTGCAGCGGGGTGACCGCCTGGTACGGGACGTCCGCCGGATACGCCTCCTGCTCCGGGTACGCCCGGCCGTACACCGGGACGGTGGCCCTGCCCGGCTTCGGGGTCACCACCAGGCCCCTGGACGGGACGGCCGTGGGCGCGGCGGCCGGGTTGTGGAACCAGGACTTCTGGCCGAGATACCAGATGGCCGTCCAGTCACCCCGGCGCTCGGCCACCGCGAACCGCTGGCCGGTGCTGGCCCGGGCGCTGTGGTCGTAGACGCTGTAGAGGGACTCGCCCGTCGGGTGCTTGCCGATGTCCTTGACCAGCGGCGCGTCGTCGCGGGGCTCGGTGCGGAGCCAGACGGTCTGCGCGGGGAGCGGCGGGCAGGCGGCCTGGGGGTTCGCGCGGTCGCAGCCGTAGAAGTACGGCTTGTTGGTGGCGAAGTCCGGCTTGATCATGATCGACCCGGAGCGGGGGCCGCCGGACTGGTGCAGCGGGGCGCCCATGAGGTCGAAGTAGTGCGCCCAGTCCCAGAACGGGCCCGGGTCCTCGTGCATCCCCTGGACCGTCGTGGGCAGGGTGCCGGGCACGTTGTCGTGGCCCAGGATGTGGGCGCGGTCCAGCGGCACGCCGTGCTGGCGGGCCAGGTAGCGGACCAGGCGGGCCGAGCTGCGGTACATCGCCTCCGTGTACCAGGTGCCGCCCTCGGCCAGGAAGCCCTCGTGCTCGATGCCGATGGACTTGGCGTTGACGTACCAGTTGCCGGCCTGCCAGCCGACGTCCTTGGTCCTGATGTGCTGGGCGATGTGGCCGTCGGTGGCGCGTACGGAGTAGTGCCAGCTCGCGCCGTATTTCGGGTCCTGGTTGAGGCCGATGGAGGGTAGGAAATATCCCTCCATGTCGTGGATGACGATGTATTCGACCTTCTGGCTGGCCGGGCGGTTCGCCAGGTCGTAGTGGCCGTAGTCGTCCGGTGGCAGCTCCTGGTAGGCGGCCGGGATCCACTCGCAGGAGATGGAGGCCGGGCACTCCACGCCGTCGGGGCGGGGGTGGCGCAGGCGGAGCAGGTCGAGCCACTTCTCGATCTTCGCCAGGCCCGGCACGGGCGCCAGCTCGACCCGCTGCCCGTCGTCCGTGGTCCGCTCCGCGCCGCCCTTGATCGTCGCGAACACCTCGTCGGCGAAGAACCTGGCCGCGCCGGCCTCCTCGGCGCCGGAGTATCTGGCGACGGCCCCGTACCACTCTCCGGGATCGTCGCTCAGCGGCGCGCCGAGCGCCTTCTGGTAGTCGGCCAGCAGTGCCGCGCCGCCGCGGATGTTGGCGGCGGCGTCCGTGCGCAGGCGCTCGTGACTCTCGCCGGTGAGGGCGGCGGCGCGCTCCATGGTGCGCAGGGAGAGCGGGAGGCCGGCGGGGGCGGGCGGGGCGGCGGGCGCGGGCAGCGGCCTGCTGTCGTCGCCGCGGGCGTCCTCCGCGCCCTCGCTGTGATGGTTGGCGGTGGTGAAGGCGGCGGCGTCGGTGAGGTGCATGGGGCCGAACCCGGCGTCGCTGGACGGCCGGCCGGCGTGGGCGTCCCAGCGGGACTCCAGGTAGGAGACGCCGAGCAGCACGCTCGCGGGGACCTGGAACTCCGCGGCGGCGGCCGCGAAGTCCTGTTGCCGGGTCTCGGGCTCCTGGGCGCGGGCCGCGGTCGCGTTTGTTAAGGGCAGGACGGCGACGAGGGAGATCGCCAGTAGTCGGCGCATGGGCCGCTCCTTGGGGCTGGGGGTAAGTGCAGTCCAGGGTCTCAATATTTTCCTTCGCAGGCGAGATCATTGCGAAGGTTTTCTTCACCCTTTGACGTCCGGGTGAACGAGGGGTGGACGGCGGGAGCGGACATTCCGCCTGGTCGATGGCATAGCGGACGACTTCTGGTGGGTTGTCGGCCTCTCCGGAACCCGGCGGGAGCGCTGATCGTTGGGGCGGACGGCACTACAACCAGATCTTCGACAGGGAGAGCAAAGCCGTGGTCTTCAAACGCATGCTGGGTGCCCTCGGCGTCGGTGGCCCCTCGGTGGACACCGTGCTGGCAACGCCGCGGACCCAGCCGGGCGGGACGCTGGCCGGCGAGGTCCGTCTCAAGGGTGGCGACTTCGACGCCCAGATCGAGCACATCACCCTCGGGCTGGTGGCCCGGGTGGAGATGGAGCACGGCGACGGGGAGGGGTCCGGGGTCGGGGAGTTCACCCGTTCCCAGGTCTCCGGGCCGTTCACGCTGCGCGAGGGCGAGGAGCGGGCGATCGCCTTCCAGATCCCGGTGCCGTGGGAGACGCCGATCAGCGAGATCGGCGGCCAGCACCTGGACGGGATGGCGCTGGGCGTACGCACCGAGCTCGCCGTCGCCAAGGCCGTCGACAAGGGCGACCTGGACATGGTGGGAGTCGAGCCGCTGCCCTCCCAACTGCGCATCCTGCAGTCGTTCCTGCAGCTCGGCTTCCACTTCAAGGCCGCGGACCTGGAGCTCGGCCACCTGTACGGGGTGCACCAGGAGCTGCCGTTCTACCAGGAGATCGAGTTCTACCCGGCCGCCCAGTACGCCGGCGGGGTGGGGGAGATCGAGGTCACCTTCGTGGCCGGCCCCGCCGGGCTGGAGGTGATCCTGGAGGCCGACAAGCGGTCCGGCCGCTACTCCGGAGATGCCATCGGGCGCTTCCAGGTCAGCCACGAGGACGCTCTGCGTACGGACTGGCCGAGCGAGATCGACCGCTGGATGACCGGCCTGGCCCAGCACGGCCACCACGCGCCGCACCACGGCGACCACTATGCCCACCACGAGTCGCACCACGGCGGGCACTACGGCCACCATGAGTCGCACCACGGTGGGATGGGCCTCGGCGCGGTGGCCGCCGGCTCCGCCGCAGGGGTGGTCGGCGGGCTCGTGGCCGGTGAGATCATCGAGGAGGTCTTCGAGGGCGACGAGGGCGGGGGCGAGGAGTGGTGACCAGCGCGGCCGCATAACTACCGGCCCGCATAACTACCGGCCCGCGCGACCAGAGGCGCCACCGCCCAGCCGAAGCGAACACCACGGGCGGCGGCGCGGTCACCGTGGCGCGGCGGGCGTCGTCGTCCCCGGAAGGATGGGCGGCGGCACCGACTCCCCGGGCGTGGCCGGTGGCGAGCCCTCCGGCGTGGGGACCATCGACGGAGACCCCGCAGGCGCGGGCGTCAGACTCGCGAACTGCCCGATCCTCGCCTTGACCGGCACGATCAGCCGCAGGGGCTCGGCCCCGCCGAAGGTGAACGTCATCGGCACCGTGTCGCCCCGCACCCCACTGACCGTCCCGAGGGGCTGGTTGCCGGTGCCGACGGGCTGATCGGGCGGCAACGTGAGGGGCCCTGCCAACTGCACGGAGCCACCCCCCTCGACGGTGACCTGTTCGAGCCGCACCGGCCGGTCACCACTGTTGATCAGGACCCCGTACAGAACCTGCCGCGGCACGGGCGACCCCGACTCCGCCCCACCCAGCAGGAAGATGTTGCGCAGGTACAGCCCTCCGCGCAGATCGGCATTGGCCCCGTCGTTCTGCGGCGCGAGCTGCGTGGTGTCCAACCCCGCCTGTGAGCACCCCGTGGCGGCCGCGGCCGTCATGTACGCGGCAAGGACGATCCGGCGCATCCCCCGCCTCCTCTCGACGTTGCCACCCCCGCTACCCCCGAACGCCCCACCGAACCCCCGCACCCGGGCAGCGGACCTGTTCGGGCGGCGCCGGGTGTTCATGGTGGGGGTGGCGCTCTTCACGGTGTCCTCGCTGTTGTGCGGGCTGGCCTGGGCGGACTGGGTGCTGGTCGCAGCCCGCGTGGCGCAGGGGGCCGCGGCGGCGATCATGAGCCCGGCCGCGCTGTCCATCGTGATGACGACCTTCGCCGATGGTCCCGAGCGCAACAAGGCACTCGGGTTTTGGGGCGGGATCGCCGGGGTCGGCGGCACCGCGGGGGCGCTGGCCGGCGGGCCTCTCACCGACGGGCTCGGCTGGGAGTGGATCTTCTTCGTCAACGTTCCGGTGGGGCTGGCGCTGCTGGCGCTGAGCCCGGTGCTGTTGCGCGAGAGCCGCGACCGTACCGGCGGCCCGCTCGACCCGGCCGGGGCGCTGACGGTCGCCGCGGCGCTCGTGCTGCTCGTCTACGCGGTGGCCGAGGTGCCGGAGAGCGGCTGGCTGAGCCCGCCGGCGGTGGGGGCGGTGGTGCTGCTCGGCCTGTTCGTGGCCGTCGAGTCACGGGTACGCGCCCCGCTGCTGCCCCTGCGGATCTTCCGGTCCGGCACGCTGGTGGGCGGTAACCTCGTCACGCTCGCCGCCGGGATGGCCGCGTTCGGGCAGTCGTTCGTGCTCACCCAGTACGCGCAGGACGTGCTCGGCTACTCGGCCGTCCAGTTCGGGCTCATGACGGCGGTGCTGCCGATCATGGCGGTGGCCGGGTCCTTCGCGGGGCAGCACCTGGTGACGCGGATGGGGGCACGGCGGGTGGCCGCCGTGAGCATGGGCCTGCTCGGGATCGCCTGCCTGCTGCTGACCGGGGTGTCGGCGGACGGCGGCTATGTGACCGACATGCTGCCGGGGTGGCCGCTGTCGGATTCGCCCTGCTCGGCCTGCTGGCCGCGCTGACCCGCTGGACAGGCGACGCTGAGGCCCCGGGCTCACGGGACGAGCCGGAGCGAGGGGCGCTGGTCGGGCAGGCCGATGAGCTCGCGTACGCGGCCGATCGGCCAGGCCAGCTCCCTGGCCAGGGTGGCGGCGGTCAGGCCGCTCTCCCGGGAGGCCAGGTCGAAGGCCCGGGCGAGCAGGACGGGCTGCTCACCGGGATTGCCGGAGACCGGCTCGTTGGCGAAGCCCGGCTGGTCACGCAGGGCGTTGAGGCGCTGGTAGGCGCGGCCGGCGGCGGAGTCGGACAGCAACCCGGTCTCCCGGCACCGGTAGAGCAGCGAGTCGACCGACACCCCCCACGTCTGCCGCAGCTCGGCGAGTTTGCGCAGGTCGGCACGCGTCGGCAGGTGCGGCAGGATGCTGTCGCGCGGGGTGAGGAACTCGGCCGCGAACGCGTCGGCCTCGCGCTCCTGGTGGCTGTCGCCCGCGGCGGTGTCGCCGTGCAGGACCAGATGGCCGAGCTCGTGGGCGGCGGTGAAACGGTGACGATAGATGTCGTCGAACCGGTTGGGGGTCAGCACGACGATCGGCCGGGGCAGGCTGGAGGTGGAGAAGGCGTCCACGGTGACCGCGTCGGGGTCGTGGCGGGGGAAGGCGACCACGATGCCGTGCGCCTCCATGTGCCGTACGAGGTGGCTGACCGGGCCGGCGCCCAGCCCCCAGTGGGCCCGCAGCGCCCTCGCCGCGCCCGCCGGGTCGCGCGGCAGCGCCGGGTGCATCTCGCCGCCGGCGAAGCCGGGCAGGTCGACCAGGGGGAGCTGGATCCGCTTCTCCAGGGCGTAGGTCAGCTCCCACACCTGCTCGACGAAGGCCACGGCCTTGGCCCGCTGGTAGGCGCGGGTGGAGCGCAGGCTGCGGAAGTGGGCCATGGAGCCGTCCAGCTTGCCGTGCGGGCGGCCGGGCAGGAAGAACGCCGTCGGCACGGCCAGCACCTCGGCCAGCCGCGGGATCAGGTCGGGCCGGGGGCGGGTGACGCCCGATTCGTACTGGCCGACGGCGGCGGGGGAGACGCCCAGATGCTCGGCCACCTCCTTCTTGGTGAGCGCGGCCAGGTGGCGGGCCTGGGTGAGGCGGGTGGCGTCGAAGGCGTCGGCGACGGCCTGCGGCGACGGCCCGCCCGTCCTGAGATCACTCACCGGCGGCGGCTTCTGACCCGGCCGGGGTGGCCTCGCTGACCGGCGGGGCGAGCCGCTCGGCAGCGGTGCGCGGGTTGAGCGCCGGCGTGGGCATGTCGCCCGCGTCGAAGGTGAGCGACAGCGTCGAGGAGTAGGCGGTGGGCTCGTCCCGCGCCAGCGGGATCTCCTCGCAGTGGTGCCAGCGCAGGTTGCCGGTGCGGTCGAGCAGCTCGGCCTCGCCCCACCAGACGTCGAGCAGCCCGGCGTGCGCGTTGCAGGCGTAGGCGATCAGCACCAGGCCGGTCCCCTCCGGCAGGTCGCCCAGCGCCTCGGCGATCGGGGCGGCCTGCGGCGCGACGTCGTGCAGCGCGAGCTGCCGCATCCGCGGCTCGGGGCCGAACCGGTTGAACAGCGCCTGCACCAGCGCGGACGGCTTGCCGTCGCCGATGCGCGCGCTCATCACGCTCAGGGAGCGGTCTCTGGCGTAGCGGAACGGGAACAGCAGCTTGCCGTCCAGCAGCACCAGCTCGTGCTGCGACCCCGCGGGCTTGACGATCCGCACGTCTCCCATGTCCTCGAACGCCTCGGCCAGCGCCTCGAACTTGCGTGACATGAGCGTGAACCCGAACGGGTGCAGGTGGTCGGTCTGGGCCATCCGCTGCGCGTCGCGGGCGTTTTCCAGCGCGACCGACAGAGCCTCCGCGACGGCCTGCCTGATGGCGGGCGCCCGCTGCCCGAACGCGTCATGAGCCCATTGCGACACCGGAGACCTCCGCAGACCGGCGGCGGCCGGGGAGCGGCGCCGCTTCATTTTTCAACATCATAGACCCGCCACGGCTTCACGAAGCCGCTCCGCCACGCCGAGCCTTCCGGCCTCGCAGGCAGATGTCTTGTCATGCTTGCTCGCTTGTATGACAATATTTCGCGTCTGACAACAAGCCTGACGTTAGGGTGTGTCATGGTGCGGACTTCCGATTGGCCCAGAACCGCGACCCGCTGGACCCAGCTCACGCTGGCCGAGGACGACCCGGCCCATCTCGATGTCGACTTCTGGACCTCGGTGATGCGTGACAGCAGGTCGAACGCGATCTGCATCAGCGCGGGCGGCTACATCGCCTACTACCCGACCCGGATCCCGTACCACCATCGCAGCACCTACCTGGGGGACACCGACCCCTTCGGCACCCTCGTGGAGCGAGCCAGGGGATTGGGCATGCACGTCATGGCGCGGGTGGACCCGCACGCGGTGCACGCCGACGCCGCCGGGGCACATCCGGAATGGCTGGCACGCGATGAGCAGGGGAGGCCGATCAAGCACTGGTCGTACCCGGACATCTGGTTGACGTGCGCCTTCACCGGCTACCACCGCGAGTTCATCACCGAGGTGGCTCGGGAGATCGTGCGCGAGTACGACGTGGACGCGATCTTCGCCAACCGCTGGGAGGGCTACGGCGGCATCTCCCACAGCGAGGCCGCGCAGCGCTCCTTCCGCGACGACACCGGGTTCGAGCTGCCGAAACGCGAGGGGGACGGCACCGACCCGGCCTGGGCCGCGTACGTGCCCTGGCGCCGGCGCAAGCTCAGCGAGCTGGTCGCGATCTGGGACGCGGCGGTCAAGGACGTGCGGCCGCACGCGCGTTTCATCCCCAACCTCGGCGCGTTCGCCGCCCGCGACCTGGAGCCGGAGCTGGTACGCCGGGTCTATCCGATGTTCGTGGTGGACAAGCAGGGCCGCTCGGGCACCGAGGCGCCGTGGGCGGCCGGCCGGGTGGCCAAGCGCAGCCGCGGCCTGTTCCCGGACCGGCCGGTCGGGCTGATCACCTCCGTCGGGCCCGAGCACCACCAGCACCGGTGGAAGGACGCGGTGGCCCCGCCGGAGGAGGTCAAGACGTGGATCGTGGACGGGTTCGCGCAGGGGGCGTTCCCGTGGTTCACGAAGTTCAACGCCACGATCTCGGACCCCCGGTGGGTGCCGGCGGTCGTGGAGGCGTTCAACCTGCACGCGCGGCTGGAGCCGGTGCTGGCGGGGCTGCCGGTGAGCGCCGAGGTCGCGCTGCTCGACCCGCACCGGGTGGGCCGGCTGCGCACCGGGGCGGCGCACACCTTCCCCGACGAGGACGGGTTCTACCAGGCGCTGGTCGAGGCGCGCGTCCCGTTCGACCTGCTGGCCGACCAGGCGCTGTCCGCGGAGCGGCTGCGGCCGTACAAGGTGCTGGTGCTGGCCGACGCCGAGCAGCTCAGCGACGCGCAGTGCCAGGTGATCAGCGAGTACGTCGCCGCGGGCGGCAGCCTGGTGGCCGCCCACCAGTCCTCCCTGTACGACGAGCGAGGCGAGCCGCGCGACGCCTTCGGCCTGGCGGACGTGCTGGGCGTGGACCTGGTCGAGCCCGTCAGGGGCCCGGTGAAGAACAACTACATCGCGCTGACCGGTGAGCATCCCGTGAACGCGGGCTTCGGCGGCGCCAAGCGGATCATCGGCGGCACCCGCCTGCTGCGGGTCGCGGCCCGTCCAGGCACGCAGGTGCCGTTCCGGTTCATACCCGATTTTCCCGACCTGCCGATGGAGGAGCTGTACGCCCGGGAGCAGCCGGACGCGCCCGCCGCCGTCACGAGGGCCGCCGAGGCCGGCCGCGGCCGGGTCGTGTACTTCCCGTTCGACCTCGGCGCGGTCTACTGGGAGGCGCTCCAGGCCGACCACGGCCGGCTGATCGCCAACGCCGTGCGGTGGGCGCTCGGCGGTGAGCCCGAGGCGACAGTGCGCGGACCCGGCCTGGCCGACCTCGCCGTGCGCCGGGACGCGGGCGGGGTCGCGGTGGCCGTGGTGAACCTCACCAACCCGATGGCCATGCGCGGCGCCATCAGGGAGACGATCCCGCTGCCCGCCCAGACGGTGACCGTCGCCCTGCCGCCCGGCGTGCGGGGCGCCACTGCCAGGCTGCTGGTCGCCGGCACCGACGCCACCACCGAGATCCGCGACGGCCGGGCCGAGGTCGAGCTGACGGGCGTGGACCTCATCGAGGTCGTGCACCTCACCTGGGACCGCGCATGACACGCGAGGGAGTGCCGTCGCCTGGAGGAGCGGCGGGAGCGGAGCGACCAGAGCGGGGGAAGGCGGCGGCGTCTGGCGACCGAGCCGCCGAACGGAGTGAGGCCATCCAACGCTGGTGGTGGGAGCCGTTCCGGATGTTCCAGACCAATCTTCGTGAGGTGGACGCGGGGCTGGACGTGGAGCGGGTGCTCGACCACCTGACGGAGTACGGCGCCGACACCTGGCTGCTCAGCGTCGGCGGCATCCTGTCCAACTACCCGACCGACCTGGACTTCCAGACACGCAACCCGTGGCTGGCCGAACGCCCCTCCGGGGATCTGGTCGGCGACGCGGTCACCGCGGCCCGCCGCAGGGGCGTGCGGGTGCTCGCCCGCATGGACTTCTCCAAGATCGACCAGCGGCGGGCCGAGCGGCACCCCGAGTGGTGCTTCGTGGCCCCCGACGGCGCCTCCCAGGTCTACAACGGGCTGACCAGCGTGTGCCCGAGCGGCGACTACTACCAGGTCAAGCTGTTCGAGGTGATCGGCGAGGTGCTCGACCGGTACGAGATCGACGGCTTCTTCCTCAACTGGATGTCGTACAACGAGGTCGACTACAGCCGGCGCTACTGGGGCGTGTGCCACTGCCTGGCGTGCACCCGCCGCTTCGGCGACCCGCTGCCCACGGACCGGGACTCGCCCGGCCACCCGCGCTGGCGGCGGCTCGCGAACGAGGCCCTGGAGGATCTCAACGCCCGGATCAGGGCCGAGATCGCCGGTCGGCGGCCCGGGGCGGCGCTGATCCTGGGCGAGCGCGCCGACATCGTCTTCCACGAGGCCAACAACGCCGTCGGCCGGCCGCTCTGGCACCACCGGACCAGCGAGCACGTCAGCGCGGCCAAGTCGTTCCGGCCGGAGGTTCCCGTGCTGGTCAACTCGGTGGGGTTCGTGGACATGCCGTACCGGATGGCGGGGGAGGAGCCCTACCACTTCGCCCAGTATCTGATCCAGGCGACCGCGCGGGGGGCGATCCCGTCCACGTACATCATGGGGACGCCCGACGACAGCCCGTACGAGTGCCTGCGGCTCGGGGGCGAGATCACCCGCTTCCACCGCGACCACGCGGACGTCTACCGGGATCTCGTCTCCGCGGCCCGCACGCTGCTGGTCAGGCCCGACCCGTCGCGGGGTGCCGTCAGCGGGGCGACCGGCGAGTTCCAGGGACTTTACCTGGCCCTGCTGGAGCGGCACATCCCGTTCGACGTGCTGCCGGAGGACAAGCTGGCCGCGAGCGACCTGTCCCGGTACCGGCTGGTCGTGCTGCCCGACCTCGGGCCGTTGCGGGAGCCCGAGGCGCTGGACGCGTACGCGCGGGCGGGCGGGACGGTGCTGGCGACCGGTTCGACCGGGTTCGAGGCGGATCGGGCGCAGCTCGAATGCCTGCCCGCGGCCCGCCGCCTGGCCGGCCGGGAGAGCGAGGAGTCGGTGCGCTCGCTGCACCTGCGCGGCGACCGCGGCATGCTGCCGGTGATCGGCGCGTTCCACGTGGTCGAGGCGCGCGAGGGGGCGCGGACGGGCGTGCTCGCGCTGTCCAGGGCCAGGTACGGCCCGCCGGAGAAGTGCCACGGCCACCAGGAGACCGGCCACCCCGGCTGGCTGAGCGCCCGCTACGGGCAGGGCACCGGCGTGCTGATGCCGTGGACGGTCGGCCGCGGCTACCGGGAGACCGGGCTGAGCGCGCATCGCGACCTGTTCGCGGACCGCGCGCTCGCCGCCGCCGGTGCGGACCTGGCGGTGGAGACCGATCTGCCGGAGCAGGTGGAGGTCGTGCTCGGCCGGTCCGCACAGGGCGGGGTGATCCACCTGCTCAACCGCTCCGGTGACGCGGACCAGCGCTTCCGCCGCCCGCTCGGGATCCCGGAGTCCCGGCTCACCGTGCCCTGGCCCGGCGAGGTGCGCGCCCTGCGCGCCGGCCGCGTCCTGCCGCGGGACGACCGCGGCCAGGTGCTCCTGCCCCCGATCGGCCTCTACGAGGTCCTCACGGTCAGATTGTCAAACAAGTATTCATGACCTATTGACGGTCTAGTCTGACAAATGAACACTAAGTCATCACCGGGGTAGCCGGTCCCCTGTGAGAGCGACGGGAGAAGAGTGATGAGCGGACTCGATCGGCGGGGATTCCTGAAGCTGGCCGCGGCCGGTGCGCTGGGCGCCGGGCTCACCGCGTGCGGCGGCTCCGAGGGCGGCGCGGGCGGCGTCTCACTGAGATACGCCTGGTGGGGCAACAACATCCGGCAGCAGAACTACATGAAGGCGCTCAAAGAGTTCACCGCCCAGAACCAGGGCATCCAGATCGAGCCCGAGTTCGCCGAATACAGCGCCTTCCAGGAGCGCATGACCACGCAGATGGCCGCCCGCGACGTGGCCGACATCTTCTGGATCGCCTCCCCGCAGGTGCTGACCTACCACAAGAGCAAGCTCTACCGCCGCCTCGACGACATCCCGACCCTCGACCTGTCCGCCTACTCCAAGGCCGACCTGGACTCCTTCAAGCTCAGCGGTGAGCTCAACACGATGCCGTTCGGCATCTTCGTCCCCGTCATCCGTTACAACGAGACCTGGGCCAAGGAGGACGACGTCGAGCTCCCGGCCACCGACACCGACTGGGACGCCTGGGCGGCCTTCCTCATCGACTACTCCAGGAACAACCCCGGCAAGCGCAAGGGCATGGCGTACGAGGCCGACGCCGACCTGCCGTTCGAGTCCTGGCTGCGGCAGCGCGGCGAGCAGTTGTGGACCGAGGACGGCAGGACCGGCTTCACCGTGGACAGCACGCGCGCCTGGTTCGACTGGTGGGACAAGCTGCTCAAGGCCGGGGCCGTGCTGACGCTCAGCGAGCAGGAGGGCATGTCCCCCGACTGGGCCCTGGTCGGCAAGAAGGTGCTGGCCAAGGTGGGCAACTCCAACCACATCATCGACGACGCCAAGATGTTCCCCGAGCAGCGCTTCAAGCTGCGCCCCATGCCGGTCGCCGCCGGGGCCCAGGCCGGGCACCCGTTCCTGTACTTCCCGCGGATGGCGATATATCAGGGCATCGACGATGAGAAGCTGCAGGCCGCTGGCAAGGTCGTCAACTACAACACCAACAACGTGGCGATGCTCAAGACCGTCGGCCTGACCATGGGGGCGCCGGTCAACCCCAAGGTGTTCGAGCAGTCGAAGGAGTTCGCGGGCCAGGACGAGAAGGAGATGCTCGCCGTCGTACAGGCTGCCCGCGAGGCCGAGCGCAAGCCCCGCTTCGAGGCGCCGCCCGGCACGAACACCTGGCGCACGGCCATGGCCAGGGTCGCCGAGGAGATCTCGCTCGGCCGGGTGAGCACGGCCGACGGCTCCAAACGCTTCCTGGACGAGGTCCAGGCCGGCATCGAGCGGACCCGCAAGTGAGCCGCGTCTCAAAACCGCACCGCCAGGGCGGGGCCGCGCACGTCCTCCTCATCCCCTGGTGGCTCGGGCTCGTGCTGGTCACCGCCGTGCCCCTGGTCGCCTCGCTCTATCTGGCCTTCACCGACTACGACATCCTGTCCGCGCCGGAGTTCAACGGCCTGGAGAACTTCCACCGCATGTTCCAGGACGAATACTTCTGGGCCGCCGTCAAGGTGACCGTGATCTACGTCCTGGTCTCCATCCCGCTGCAACTCGGCTTCGCGCTGCTCCTGGCCCTGATCCTGGACCGGGGGCTGCGCGGCCTGGCCTTCTACCGCAGCGCGTTCTACCTTCCCTCGCTGCTCGGCACGAGCGTGGCCGTGGCCATCCTGTGGCGGCAGATCTTCGGCGACGACGGCCTGATCGATCGGGCGTTGTCGGTCTTCGGACTGGAGCTCGGCAGTTGGCTGCAGAACCCGAGCCTGTCCCTCTCCACGCTGATCGTGCTGAACGTCTGGACGTTCGGCTCCCCGATGGTCATCTTCCTGGCCGGGCTCCGCCAGATCCCCGAGGAGCTCTACGAGGCCGCCAAGGTGGACGGCGCCGGGATCGTCCGCCAGTTCACCCGCGTCACCATCCCGCTGCTCACCCCGATCATCTTCTTCAACCTGATCCTGCAGACGATCGGCGCGTTCCAGACCTTCACCCAGGCCCACGTCGTCAGCGGCGGCACCGGCGGCCCGGCCAACTCGACGCTGTTCTACACGCTCTACATCTACCAGCAGGGATTCACGAACTTCGACATGGGCTACGCCTCCGCGCTGGCCTGGGTGCTGATGATCGCGATCGGCCTGGTGACGGCCGTGCACTTCGTCCTGTCGAAGTACTGGGTCTTCTACGGAGACGACTGATGACGACCGCCACCCTCGAAACCACCCGCAGGAGCGCCCGGGCGGCCGTGCGCCGGCGTGGCCGCCGTGACCTGCTCAAGCACGTCGGGCTCGGCGCCTTCGTCCTGCTGATGCTCTATCCGCTGATCTGGATGATCGTCAGCGCGTTCAAGCCCGACCACCTGATCCTCACCGAGCCGGGCCTCATCCCCAGCGAGATTACCTTCGACAACTTCGCCGAGGGCTGGAACGCGCTGAACCGCCCCTTCTCCGTGTTCTTCGCCAACTCCCTGATCGTCACCGTCGGCGCCATCGTCGGGAACCTCTTCTCCTGCTCGCTGACCGCGTTCGCGCTGGCCAGGCTGGAGTTCAGGATGCGCAAGGTGTATCTCGCCATCACACTCGTGTCGGTGATGCTGCCGATGCACGTGCTGGTGATCCCCCAGTACATCTTCTTCTCGCAGCTCGGCCTGGTGAACACCTACTATCCGCTGCTCATCCCGAAGTTCCTGGCCACCGACGCGTTCTTCGTCTACCTGATGGTGCAGTTCATCAGGACCATCCCGCGCGATCTCGACCGTGCGGCCTGGATCGACGGCTCGGGCCCCTTCCGCACCTTCTGGTATGTGATCCTGCCGCTCATGCGGCCCGCGCTCGTCACCACCACGATCTTCACCTTCATCTGGACCTGGAACGACTTCTTCGTGCCGCTGATCTACCTGACCTCGCCCAAGATGTTCACGGTGCCGGTGGCGCTGAGCTCCATGGTGGACTCCGAGACGCAGAGCGGGGTGGGCATGCTGTTCGCGATGTCGCTCCTGTCGCTGCTGCCGGTGCTGATCTTCTTCGTGATCGCCCAGAAGCACCTCATCCGCGGCATCGCCACCACGGGGCTCAAATGAGGATCATCATCACCGGAGACCACGACGAGAACGCCCGCCGCCGGATCCGCGCGGCGGCCCCGGCGGCGACCGTCGAGTTCACGCCGGACCTGGCCGGCATCGAGTACGCGGACGCGGTCGTCGGCCACGTGCCCGAGGCGCTGCTGGACAGGGCTTCCCGGCTGCGGTGGGTGCACAGCCCGGCCGCGGGCGTGGACGCCATCCTGTCGGACGGCCTGCTGGCCGGCGACATCACGCTCACCTCGGCCACCGGCAACGGCGCGATCCCGCTGGCCGAGCACGCGATGCTGCTCACGCTCATGCTGAACAGGAACGTGCCGCGCTGGTCGCGCGCCCAGGCGCAGCGCCGCTGGGACCGCTTCACGCACGGCGAACTGGCCGGAAGGACCATCGGCCTGTACGGGCTGGGCCACGCCGGGCTGGACCTGGCGGCCAAGGCCCGGGCGTTCCACATGCGGGTGCTCGGCATGCGCAGGAAGGCGGTGCCCGCGCCGGGCGTGGACGAGTTGTTCGGGCCGGAGGACTTCCCGCGCTTCCTGGCCGAGTCCGACTTCGTGGTCGTCACCGCGCCGCTCACCGCGGCCACCGCGGGGCGGTTCGGCCGGGAGGCGTTCGCCGCGATGAAGCCCACGGCCTGCTTCGTCTGTGTCTCGCGGGGCGGCATCGCCGACGACGACGCCCTGCTCGACGCCCTGCGGCGGGGCGAGATCGCGGGTGCCGGGCTGGACGCGCACGGCGTCGAGCCGCTGCCCGCCGACAGCCCCTTCTGGACGTTGCCGAACGTGATCGTCACCCCGCACAACGGCGCCACCACCAGGGAGACCGCACGCAGGGGGCTCGACATCCTGGTGGACAACCTGGATAGATTCGCCCGTGGTGCGCCGCTACGGAACGTCGTCGACAAGGCGGCCGGGTACTGAGGACGACCAGTATACTTGTCTGACGATTTGGGCGATGTGTGGGAGGAGTTCTGTGGACGGCCAGCCCAGTTTTTCCCTCGGACCGTCATCCCTGACGGAAGCGCTCTACGAGTCGGTCCGCAAGCGCATCGTCAACGGTGAGATCGCCCCCGGGGAGAAGCTCACCGAGATCCGCATCGCCAACGAATACAGCGTGGCGCGTCCCACCGCCAAAGCCTGTCTCGAACGGCTCACGGCGCTCGGACTGCTGCGCCGCACCACGCACAAGACCGCCGTCGTGCCCAAGCTGGACGAGGGCGAGATCCGCGACCTCTACTTCAGCCGCGAGACCGTCGAGCGGGCCGCGGTCGCGGTGCTGGCCCGCACGGCCACCGTGCCGGCCGCCGCCGTGCGCGCCCAGGCGGCGATGAAGGCGGCGGCCACCGACATGGCGTTCGCCAACCAGGTGGAGGCCGACATCGCCTTCCACTCCGCGCTGGTCGCCGCCGTGGGCAGCCGCCGCCTGTCACGCATGCACGAGGTGATCCTCGGGGAGGTGCATCTCACGATGGGCCAGTTCCAGGCCCACCGCACCACCCACCCGATGAACGTGGTGCACGAGCACGACGACATCCTCAAGGCGATCGGCGACGGCGACCCGGAGCGGGCGCAGCAGCGCCTCACCCACCATCTCGACCAGGCCCAGGGCCGCCTGGTCGGCCAACTACGCCGCGAACAGACAGAAGAGGCGCACACGTGACCACCAGGTGGACCGTCAACTGCTCGATCCTCTACACCGACCTGCCGCTGCTGGAGCGCCCCGCCGCGGCGGCGGCCGACGGGTTCACGGCGGTGGAGTTCTGGTGGCCGTGGCCGGTCGCGGTGCCCGCCGACCGGGAGGTGGACGCGTTCGTACGCGCCGTCCAGGACGCCGGGGTCCGGTTGACCGGGCTCAACTTCTTCGCCGGCGACATGCCGGCCGGCGACCGCGGCCTGGTGTCGTGGCCCGCGCGGGCACAGGAGCTGCGTGACAACATCCCCGTGGTGGCGGCCATCGGCGAGCGGCTCGGCTGCCGGGCCTTCAACGCCCTCTACGGCAACCGCGTCGACGGGGTCGAGGCCAAGGAGCAGGACGAGCTGGCCGCCGAGTCGCTGACGGCCTGTGCCCGGGGGGTGGCGGGGACCGTGCTGCTGGAGCCGGTCAGCGGCGCGCCCCGCTACCCGCTGCTGACGGCCGACGACGCCGTGGCCGTGCTCGACCGGCTGGGCGACGTGCCCAACCTGGGGCTGCTGGCCGACTTCTACCACCTGGCGACCAACGGAGACGACGTGCCGTCCGTCATCGGGCGGCACGCCGCGCGCGTCGCCCACGTACAGATCGCCGACGCCCCCGGCAGGGGCGCGCCGGGGGAGGGCGCGCTGCCGCTCCGCCAGTGGATCGACGACATCCACGCAGCCGGATATGACGGATATATCAGCCTTGAATACCGCTCCGAGGGCCCGGCCGCGTTCGCCTGGCTGCCCCGCGAGCAGCGGGCCGCGGACTCGGGAGGATCATCGTGACCAGCATCGCCTTCATCGGCCTCGGCATCATGGGCAGCCCCATGGCCGTGCACCTGGTCAAGGCAGGACACAGCGTGACCGGCTACAACCGCTCGCCGGCCAAGGCCAGGCCGCTGGCCGAGGCCGGTGGCCGGGTGGCCGGCTCGATCGCCGAGGCGGTGCGGGGGGCCGAGGTGGTGGCGCTCATGGTCCCGGACTCCCCGGATGTGCGTGACGTGCTGACCGGCGACGCCGGGGTGTTCGCGCACGCCGCGCCCGGCACGCTGATCATCGACTTCTCCTCGATCCGCCCCGACGTCACCCGCGAGCTGGCGGAGGAGGCCGCCAAGCACGGCCTGCGCCACCTCGACGCCCCGGTCTCCGGCGGCGAGGCGGGTGCCAGGAACGCCGCCCTGTCGATCATGGTGGGCGGCGGGAGCGACGACTTCGAGGCCGCCAGGCCGATCTTCGACGCGGTGGGCAGGACGGTCGTGCACGTGGGGCCGAGCGGCGCCGGCCAGACGGTCAAGGCGGCCAACCAGCTCATCGTGGCCGCCAACATCGAGGCGCTGGCCGAGGCCGTGGTGTTCCTGCGGGCCTACGGGGTGGACCTGGAGGCCGCGCTGGAGGTGCTCGGCGGCGGCCTGGCAGGCTCGGCCGTGCTGACGCAGAAGCGCGCCAACATGCTGAACCACTCCTTCGAGCCGGGCTTCCGCATCGAGCTGCACCACAAGGACATGGGCATCGTCACGTCGGCGGCCCGCGAGGCCGGCGTCGTGCTGCCGCTGGGCGCGCTGGTCGCCCAGCTCGTCGCGGCGGCGAACGCCGCCGGCGACGGCGGGCTGGACCACTCCGCGCTGCTGCGCGGCGTCGAGCGCCTCTCCGGCACCTCGTAACACCCGCTCCAAGATTGTCACTCGAAGTGACAACGGGTCGTGGGCGCGGCTACTCGGAGTGATCTTCGTTGTTAGTCGTTGCCCATGCTCTCATTGCGATCATGGCAATCCGCGGCGGTTGCGACCGCCGCCGCCGCGTCCTTCGTCGTGCTGGCGCCGGCCACGTCGGTCGCGGCCCCCACCGAACTCCCGACCCCGCTCTCCCCGCTGGCCGCCTACCAGCGGCTGACGGAGCTCACCGTGGCCGACCCGCGCCCGATGCGGGGCTACAGCCGCGCCCGCTTCCCGCACTGGACCCAGCAGGGCCAGGAGTGTGACACCCGTGAGGTGGTGCTGGCCCGCGACGGCGTGGACGTCAAGCAGGACGAGAGGTGCCGCGCGGTCTCCGGGGCCTGGTTCAGCGAGTACGACGGCAGGGCCTTCACCAGCGGCTCCGACCTCGACATCGACCACATGGTCCCGCTGGCCCAGGCCTGGCGTTCGGGCGCCGACGCCTGGACCGACGCGCAGCGCAGGCGGTTCGCCAACGACCTGGACGCGCCGCAGCTCATCGCGGTCTCGGCCGCCTCGAACCGGTCCAAGGGCGACCAGTCGCCCGACCAGTGGCGGCCGCCGCGGCGGAGCTACTGGTGCACGTACAGCAGGGCGTGGATCGACGTCAAGTCCCGCTACGAGCTGACCGTCACCGAGCCCGAGCGGGACGCGCTGGCGGACATGATCTCGACCTGTGACGTGGCCGACGGTGGTTGAACGCCTGCCGGGCGACGGCACCAGCCGCTACGAGAGCCACGCCGTCGCCGGGCCCGGCGGGGTCATGACCGATGAGGTGGGCGTCATCACCGGCGAGGTGACCGTACGCACCGAGATCGCCGGCGGGCGGGCGACCGTCCGTATCCAGTATTTCGAGGCCGACGAGTGGTACGAGATCGAGGGCAGCCCGCTGGGCCTGACCGCCGATCCCGGCCCGCGCCTGCACCAGGAGATCGTCCAGGCCGTGCAACGGGGCCTGCCCGAGGGCCTGAAAGACTTCCACCCCTGACCTCCCGGCCGGTCCTGACCCCGGGAACCGGGCGGGACCGGCCGGCATTCAGCGCCGGGAGAACCGGGCCTGGAACGCGGCCCGCTAGGGGAGTCGTTTGCGGTAGACGGCCCTGGCCCGCTCATAAAGGTCCAGATGATCGGCGAGCTGCTCGGCGGTCTCGAACGTGCCCAGCTCCCGCAACAGCACCTCCAGCCGGTCCAGCCAGGCCAGGCACCACCGTACGTCCGCCTCCCTGGCCACGGGGGAGCCCGCGACGTTCACGTATACCGGGCTGGTGTGGGCGTAGGCGCCGGAGCGGTGGAAGGAGCGCGGGTGAGGGCCGCCGGAGGCGACGGCGACCACGTAGGTGGGCTCGCCGGCCACCAGCGACGCGGTGAGCCGCCCCGGCGGGCCCTGCGCCAGGACGCCCTCCGCGGTGCGGATCTCCAGGGTCTCGACCTCGGGGCCGATCGACGAGACCACGATCTCCATCCGCTGCCCCGGGGCCAGCTGCAGGGTGTCGCCGGGGCCGTGGCCGTTCACGGTGAGCTCCAGCCACGGGCCCGTGGTGGCGAACGTGCGGCCGAGCAGGATCGCCTCGGCGTAGGACTCGGCGGTGAGCGGGCCGGCGACGTTGGCGTACACGCGTTCCCAGCCGGGGGGACTGGAGGCGGTGCCGCGGCGGCAGAAGGACAGCACCGCGTCGGTGCCGGCGGTGACCGCGAGCCTGTTGCCCGCGCCGATCAGGCGGCGGTAGACGGCGGCGGTGGCGGTGATCGAGGAGTGGTTGAGCACGTCGAGGGTGTCGATCAGGCCCAGTGCGGCGTCGGCGACGATCTCCCTGGCCGAGCAGTCCCGCCCGCGGTCGAGCACCACGTCCGGCCCGTCGTCGTCGGCGAACGGCACGTGGAACGGATGCCCGTAACTCGTCACCGCGCCGAGGGCCCGCAACTCCTCGCAGGCCACCGCGTTGGGCGGCCAGTCGGCCGTGTCCAGGAAGCCCGTGTGGTAGCGGCCCGGCGGCTCCCGCAGGCCGAACGCGGTGAGGTGCCCGACGACGTCGTTGCGGTACTCCACGCCCAGCCTGGCCAGGTGACGGCCGTCCGACCAGGGCAGGTCCTCGCCCGCCCAGTGCGCCAGCGCCTCCACGTCGTAGACGCGCCCGCTCGCGACGTTGCCCGCCACGAGGTTGAGCACGTGCAGGTCCTCGCCGTGTTGCGCGGCGGCGGCCAGCGCGGGAGCGGCGGGCTCCTCGCCCATCCAGTTGAGGTGGACGTGCAGGTCACCGCCGTACCAGCCGCGGGCGGCCGCGTCGTAGAGCCGCTCGGGTGCCAGCTCGACCAGCGCCTCCGCGCCCGCCTCCGGCGTCAGCGCGACCTCCGCCGAGGTGTACTCCATCCCCCGGCCGACCGTCACCGTGATCGGCTCCGCGGGCACGGCCAGCACCAGGTCGTCGCCGTGGAAGTACGGCCTGCGGTGCCCGTCCACCTTGGGCGGGGCGCCCTCGGGATACCAGCCCTGGCCGTTCGCTCCCGTCACGCTCCACCGGCACGGGAACCCCGCCCGCACCCTGAGCGTGGCCGCCTCGGCCCTCCTGGCCAGCGGGGACAGATCGACCGCCCGGCCTGCGACGCTGACCTCCCGCGTCACCTCCACCACCTTGGCACCGCCCGCGGGCACCTCGTACGCCGTCCCGTCCACCACGACCGTGACCGCCTCGTCCCTGCTGGAGTCCAGCAGCAACGCCGTGCGGAGGAGCCCGTCGGTCAGCACGACCCGCGGCACGGCCGCCAGCGCGCAGCCTTCGGGGGTGAGGCGCAGGGCGGGCAGGTTGTCCGGTACGTCGCCGTCCAGCGCGTCACGCACGACCCGGTCGGGGTCGATCTCGGCGAGGTGGCCCTCCAGCTCGGCGGGGGGCAGGCCGGGGAACCGTTCGGTGAGTTGCCGCAGGGCGTGCTTCCAGTAGTTGTGGCGGTTGTCGAGGAACACGGTGGCCCAGGCCTGGACGACGTATCCCAGGGGCGGCTCGCCCCAGCGGACGTCATGCGCGTCGCGTAGCGAACGGTAGTCGGAGAGCGCACGGGCCACGCTGTCGGGAAGCAGCGGATCGTCACACATGGGACACTCCCTGAATCGGACGCGTCGTCATCGTGACATGAATCCGGGCCCGGATGGGGGCGGAGCCCGGACTCTTCGGTCCGGAAGTCCCGGGCCCCGGCGGTGTTCTCGGGTCGGCCGGTGCCTCAGGCCCGCCGGTCCAGGCGGAACGTCGGCTGTCCCGGGATGCCCGGGTGGGCGTCCAGCGCCTTGTCGTCGAGGATCGGCACGGCGTCCTCGGCGACGAACACCCGTACGTCCTCCTTCTCGACGACCTGGTCGCCCTCCTCCGGCACCCTGGCCAGGAAGAGCTCGAGCGTACCCGCTTCATCGACCTTCGGGGCGATCCGCAGGCCCGCCTCGGCGGGGACGTCCTCCCCGACCATCAGATCCCTGATCGCGACAACGGCGTTGTCAGTGAGAGTCAGCACGATGAGCTCCTTTGCCACGAAGACCCTCCGCCTCCCCTACGGCCCAGGTCCCAAACCCGGGCATGCGCCCGTCGACGCCGGGTAGCGGGCAGCCATGGGGAAAACCGGCAAAAACGACAAAGCGGTCATGGATGCGCTGCTCGATCGCTTCGGCCGTACCTATGCCCGGGAGGCCGAGATCAAGCTCGCGGACCGGCCCAAGCCGCTCTACCAGCTCCTCGTGCTGGCCATGCTGCTCAGCGCGCGCATCTCCGCGGAGATCGCGGTGGCGGCCGCGCGGGAGCTGTTCGCGGCCGGGTACGGCACCCCGGCGGGCATGCGCGACGCGAGCTGGCAGGACCGGGTGGACGCGCTGGGCCGCGGGCACTACCGCCGCTACGACGAGCGCACCTCGACGATGCTCGGTCGGGGGGCCGAGCTGCTCATCGACCGCTGGAAGGGCGACCTGCGCCGCCTGCGGGACGACGCCGAGGGCGATCCGCGGCGGATCGCGTCACTGCTGACGGAGTTCCCCGGCATCGGCCCGACCGGCGCGGACATCTTCCTGCGCGAGGTCCAGGCCGTGTGGCCGCAGGTCGCTCCCCATCTGGACAAGCGGGTGCTGGAAGGCGCGGGCAAGCTCGGCCTGCCGCGCCAGGAACGCCCGCTGGCCGAGCTGGCCGGGTCCAACGACGACCTGGCCCGCCTGTCCGCGGCGCTGGTCCGGGTGTCACGCAGCAAAAAGGGCGTGGACGAGGTGAGGGCCGCCGCCGCCCGGTGACGAGACGGGATCATGAGCCCCGGCTCTGTTAGGTTCGAGCCATGGGTGAGTTTGTGAGCGTCGAGGTGGCCGACCAGATCGCCACGATCCGTCTTGACCGTCCGAAGATGAACGCCCTCAACGGCCAGGTCCAGCGAGAGCTCGACGAGGCGGCCCGCTTGGTGGACGCCGACAGCCAGGTGCAGGCCGTCATCCTCTACGGCGGGAAGAAGGTCTTCGCGGCGGGCGTGGACATCAAAGAGATGGCCGACATGTCCTACTCCGACATGTCCACCCATTCCCGTGCGCTGCAGGGCTGCTTCACCACGGTCGCCCAGATCGGCAAGCCGGTCATCGCCGCCATCACCGGATACGCCCTGGGCGGCGGCTGCGAGCTCGCCCTCTGCGCCGACTTCAGGGTCGCGGGGGAGTCGGCCAAGCTGGGCCAGCCGGAGATCCTGCTCGGCCTCATCCCCGGCGCGGGCGGCAGCCAGCGCCTGCCGCGCCTGATCGGCCCGGCGCGGGCCAAGGACCTGATCTTCACGGGCCGCCACGTCCCCGCCGCCGAGGCGCTGGAGCTGGGCCTGGTGGACCGGGTGGTCCCCGACGAGCAGGTCTACACGGCCGCCCTGGAATGGGCCGCCACTTTCGTCGGCGGCCCGGCGGTCGCCCTGCGCGCCGCCAAGCAGGCCGTGGACCGGGGCCTGGAGGCGGACCTGGACACCGGCCTGGAGATCGAGCGCCTGCAGTTCTCCGGCCTCTTCGCCACGGAGGACGCCAGGATCGGCATGCGGGCCTTCATGGACAAGTCCAAGCCCAAGTTCACCGGCGAATAGCGGCCCGCCGCCCGAAGCCCGGACGCGCGCTCCAACAGCGGCCCGTCGCCCGAAGAGTGAACGCTGGGCCGCCGGGTCGCTAGTCGAAGAGCTCGCCGACGGTCAGCGCGGTGGCCGCCCGGTGCGCCCACTGGTCCAGCCGCTCCTGGTCCGTGCACGACGTGATGGCCGTGAGGGCCTCGTCGGTGATGGCCACGCCCCGCGCCCTGAGCACGGTGAGCACGGCCCGGGCCTTGCCCTCTGACAGCCCGGCGGCACGGCCCTTCGTGAAGTGCTCGCGGGCGAACGGGCTGTAGACCGGCCACGTGGCGGACGACATGATCTCCTCCATGACCTGCCGGACGTCGGCTGACGACAGGCAATAGGCGTATTCGTGATATTGGGCGCCGTGGTCCTCGTCGACCTTGGACAGCGCCGACAGGAACGTCTCGACGACCTCCCGATCTTCTCCGTGCGCCATGACGGACATGACCGCCAGTTCCAGGCAGTCGGCGGCCTCGGACGGGTCCGAGAGGATCGCGATCCGGTCGGGGCCGACGACCAGCGGGTGCAGCACGTACCCCGGCAGGCTGGTGACGACCGGCTGCGCGGCCCAGGCGGCGACCCGCGGGTCGGGGGCGAGGACGAGCAGCAGCACGGGCCGGTTCAGCCGGAGCCAGAGCCCGGCGGCCCGCCGCCCCCAGATCTGCCGCTCCTCCTCGCGCAGGGCCCGCTGCAGCTCGACGATGACGCCGTGCGAGGGCCCGACGGAGAGGAACGGGTGGATCTCGTGTTCGAGCACGGGGAGGTCACTCAAGTCGCCGGGGTTGACCTCGACCAGTGTGTCCGCCGGGAGATCGATGTCGAAGACGTCTCTCAGAAGCTCGACGGCGAGCGCCGGCCGGTTCCGAAACAGGGCGTTCAAGGCGTCATGAACGGCGGTGGGCATGTCGCGGAACGTTAGCAGCCGTGCACGGAATGTGCGGGATCTTTCGCCGATTCGATCATCGACCTGCCCTTCGTCACGCCCGGCGCCGCCGAACTTTACTAACTCTTCGGACGGATCCTGACAAACCGGGCGCACAACACCAACCCATTCGGTGAGGCCGTCCTTTTGCATGCTGGTTTGCCACTATGGTGGCGTTTCATGATGCGCGTCCTGGTCCCTGTCCGGCTCCGGAAGGCCGTACGTACGTGGTTCGACTCCCGTTACATCTCGATAGCCGATCACCGTCAGGACATCAGGGACGCGCTCTGGGAAGTCAGGACCCTCCGGCGCGAGATGGCGACCCTCCAGAGCGAGGTCGAACGACTCAGGACCGCCCGCCCGCAGGTTGCCGACAAGGCCAAGATCGACGATGCCCGCAGGCTCGCCCAGGAGACGGCCAAGGCCCTCGACGGCGTGCTGCAGAACGAGGTCCTCGTCTGGCAGGCCATCGACGACCTGCGCTCCCGCCACCACGCGGCCACCGCTGGGGCCGCCGCTGCGCCCACCGCCGGGGCCGCTGAGCCCGCTGGGACGGAAGGCCAGTAGTCGTGCGTGTGACCTGGAGCGGTACGACCGGCGCCACCGGTATGGAGCTGAGTTTCCGGCTCGATCCGGAAGACGAGAT
Organism: Nonomuraea sp. B12E4; assembly: GCF_039871825.1. Classification (NCBI taxonomy): domain Bacteria; kingdom Bacillati; phylum Actinomycetota; class Actinomycetes; order Streptosporangiales; family Streptosporangiaceae; genus Nonomuraea; species Nonomuraea sp. B12E4. Next base: position 175,108 of record NZ_JBDPME010000006.1, read on the forward strand.
CACCGGAAAGGCCAGCGACGACTATCCCGTCAAGCTGGCCACGAACTCCTGCTCCATCGGCGGCACCCCGGCCGACGCCCATCCGGACCTGTTCGCCCTCGCCGCCTGGACGATCGTGGCGCCGTGGACCAGGAAGCAGATCACGTTCGACCGCGCCATATCCCCTGGACTCGCCCAGGCCCTCCATGACGGCTGGGGCATCGAGGCGGGCCCGGTGGGAGCGGAGCCGCGGCCGGCGGGGAGCACGCTCGCGATCTCGTACAGCGGCGGCGCGGACTCCGTGGCGGCGGCCACCATGTACGCGGAGGCGCCGTTCGTGCACTTCCGTCGCGTGGCCCACCCGCGCATCCCCAACCGCTGGACGCACTACCGCTCCGACGTGCTGGCCGAGCTCGCCGCGCAGACCGGGCGCGAGCTGGCCATGGTCACGTCGGACTTGGAGTTCACCCTGGCCGAGCCCCGCCCCGGCTACCCCGAGCACCACGCGGTGGCGGCGGGCGCGTTACTCCTCGCCGACCGGCTGAACCTCGGTGCCCTGGGATTCGGCTATGAACTCGGTTCACGCTGGCTGGGCGGTGACCGCTACCTGGGCCACTTCACGCCCGACAACCGGATGTGGGCGGCGCACGGCGCGTGGGGCAGGTTGTTCGCCGCCGTGGGCGTGCACATCGTGCTCCCCGTGGGCGGCGTGAGCGAGGCGGTCACCATGCGCCTGGCGCTGGAGTCCGGCCTCAAGGACCAGGTGCGATGGTGCCTGCGCGGCACCGACGGCCCGTGCCGCGTCTGCGGCAAGTGCCTGTACAAGGAGCTCATCCAGGCCGCCGTCGAACGCCGCCCGCTCGACACACCCCTCACCGCCAAGAGCAAGCCCGCCCAGAAGTGGCTGGAGAGGCCGCCCTACGGCGGCCAGGAGATGGTCGAGTACGGGCTGGCGCGCATCCCCGACATCGAACACACGCTGTTCGCCAAGGCCCTCGACTACTTCGACGCCACGGAGGAGTCCACGAGCTGGCTCGACCACTGCTACCCCCCGGCCATCGACGAGATCCCGCCGCGGTGGCGTGACCAGGCGAACGCGTTCATCACCGCCAACGTCGGCTACATGACGCCGGACGAGATACGCCGGGTGGAGACATGGGGCCTCTGACCGCCCGGCGCCCGGCTGCGGGCGGCGAGTCCTGGGTCGATGGCCACGAGCCCTCTGACCGGCGGGTCGAACCCGCACGGCCCGGACACGGCGGGGCCGAGCCCGGGCCGGCCGGTCGGAGCGGGTCCGGGCGCGAGCGTCGTGGGGGTCCCCTATGGTTGCCCTCAGCGGTGCGGGTCGGAGGCCGGAGCCGGGCTCCGATCGCGTGGGGGCCTGGAGCCCGGCGGCACGGCGTGGCGGGTGGCCGGCGGGTTCGCGTTGGTTGAGGAGGGTGCGTGAAGGTTTATCTGTCGGTGGACATGGAGGGCGTGACGGGGTTGACCGACCCCGAGGAGATGCACGCCGGTAAGCGCGGCTACGAGCGTGGTTGCGAGCTGATGACCGCCGACGCCAACGCCGCCGTCGAGGGCGCCTTCGCCGCCGGGGCGACCGGCGTGCTGGTCAACGACGCCCACGGGTCCACCAAGAACCTCCGGATCGACCTGCTCGACCCCCGGGCCAGCCTCATCCGGGGCCCGGGCAAGGCGCAGCGGATGGCGCAGGGGCTGGACGGGTCGTTCCAGGCCGCCTGTTTCGTGGGATACCACGCGCGGGCGGGCGTGCCGCACGGCGTCCTCAACCACACCTGGATGGGCAAGGAGATCCAGAACGTCTACCTCAACGGCGACCTGTGCGGCGAGACCCGGCTCGTCGCCGCGTGCGCCGGGTTCCACGGGGTGCCGGTCGTGGTGGTGACCGGGGACGAGGCCGTCGGCGAAGAGGCGCGCGAGCTGCTCGGCGACGTCGAGACGGTCGCGGTGAAGAAGGGGATCGACAAGTTCTCGGCCGAGTTGCTGCCGCCCAGCGTCGCCCAGGAACGCATCCGTGAGGCCACCGCGCGCGGCCTCCGCCGGTTGAGCGACTTCACACCCTATGAGGTGGCGGCGCCGTACACGCTTGGGGTGGAGTGGAACTCGACCGCCATCGCCGCGGCCGTGTCACTCATCCCCGGCGTGAAGGCGGTGGGGTCGCGCCACACGGAGTTCACCACGGACGACTTCACCCAGATCATGGCCCTGTTCGGCGTCTTCGCCACCATCGGCGGACAGATCGCCTGCGGCAGCGGCCCCTACGGCTGAGAGCTCGCGGGCGGCGAGACGAAGCGGAGCAAGGCGGAGAGCGGCTCGCCGCGGGGCGGGCCGAGGACTGGCGGTAGGGAGCGGTTGGACGTGGAAGGCGCGGCACTGACCCGGCGGGGACTGCTCGTCGGGATCGGGGCGGTGGGTGGCGCGGGCGCCATGTACGCCGCCATGGGCGCCCTCGGCCTGGCGCCGGCCGAGCAGAACAAGGAGTTCGTGGCCCCCAGGCCGGGCGACTTCACCCTGCGCGGCAAGGGCGCGGCCTCGGTGGTGATCCTCGGCGCGGGCGTGGCCGGGCTGACGGCCGCGTACGAGCTCGGCAAGGCCGGCTACGACTGCACGATCCTCGAGGCCAGGAGCAAGGCGGGCGGCCGGAACCTGACGCTGCGCGGCGGCGACCGCCTGGCGGAGCTGAACGGCCCCGCGCAGGACGTGAAGTTCGGCGAGGGCATGTACTTCAACGCGGGCCCCGGCCGGATCGCCCAGTGGATGGTGACCCTCGACTACTGCCGCGAACTGGGCATCCCCATCGAGACGTTCGTCAACAACAACGCCTCCGCGTACGTGCACACCAACGGCCGGACCGTCCGGGCGCGCACCGCCCGAGCCGACCTGTACGGATCCGTCGCCGAATTACTCGCCAAGGCCACCAACCTCGGCGCCCTGGACAAGGTCGTCACCAAGAACGATCAGGAGCGCCTGCTCGAGTTCCTCAAGAGGTTCGGCGACCTCGGCCCCAAGCTGGACTACACCGACTCCACTCGGCGCGGTTTCACGAAATTTCCGGCACTCGACACCGGCACCCCCATCCCGCCCCCCGGCACCCTGCACCAGATCCTCGCCGCCGGCACCGGCCACTCCATCACCAACGACTTCGGCTACGACCAGGCCTCCCCGATGTTCCAGCCGGTCGGCGGCATGGACGCGATCGTCACCAGGCTCACCGAGGCGGTGGGCCAGGACCGCATCAGAACGGGCACCAAGGTCACCAAGATCACGTCGATGGCGGACGGCGTGGAGGTCGTCTGGAACGGCGGCAGCCTCAAGGCCGACTACTGCGTCGCCGCCCTCCCGCCGCACGTCCTCGCCAAGATCCCGCACAACCTCGGCGCCCAGATCACCTCCGCGCTCGCCACCCCGGTCCCGGTGGCCGCCGGCAAGATCGGCCTGGAGTACTCCAGGCGCTGGTGGGAGCTGGAGGATCGCATCTACGGCGGCGTCACCGAGACGGACCTGGACATCACCCACATCTGGTATCCCTCCCACGGCTACCACTCCGAACGCGGCCTCGTCGTCGGCTACTACAACTCCGAACGCGAAGCCGAGCTGTACGGCGCCCTCACCCCGGAGGACAGAAGGAGGAGGGCGCTCACCCAGGGCAAGAAGATCCACGGTGAGAAGTACCGCCAGAACCTCCTCTCCAGCGTCTCCATCGCCTGGGAGCGGCAGGAGCACATCCAGGGAGGCTGGGTGCGCTGGCCGGACTTTGATTCGTCCTTCACTCTTCTGCAACGCCCCGCCGGAAGGGTTTACTTCGCGGGCGACTGGCTCACCCATCTGATCGCTTGGCAGGCCGGGGCCATGGAGTCCGCCCGTGCCGCCGTCACGCAGTTGCACCAGCGAGTGTTGCAATCCCCGTGACACCGCCCCCTCCAGGCCGGCGCTAGGGTCCTGGGAGGAGCGATCGAGGAGATGGGATGACGTTGCACTGGGTGCCCGCGACCGAGCGGACCGACCTGCTGGCTGATCCGGTGGCCCTGGTGGTGCCGGACATCGCGGGTGCCGAGGTGGCCGAGATCGACCCGGAGCTGGCCGACACGGCGGCGTTCTGCGAGCGCTACGGCGTACGGCTCGACGAGTCGGCCAACTGCGTGGTCGTGGCGGCCAAGCGGGGCGGCGAGACGCGTTACGCGGCGTGCATGGTGCTCGCGACGATGCGGGTGGACGTGAACGGCGTGGTGCGCAAGCACCTCGACGCCCGCAAGGCGAGCTTCGCCTCGATGGCCGACGCGGTGGAGCTGACCGGCATGGAATACGGCGGCATCACCCCGCTGGGCCTGCCGGGCGACTGGCCGGTCCTGGTGGACACGCACGTGGCCGAGCACGCGCGCGTGGTGATCGGAAGTGGCATACGCGGATCGAAGCTCGCCGTATCAGGGGCCGCGCTCGCGGGTCTGAAGAGTGCAGAGGTGCTTTCCCTGGCCGGTTGACGGCCTGCCGGGCGCCTCGACGGAAAACTGAAGCCGATTCGAGACCGTTGGATGGGAAACCGATGGCCCCTTTCTGGACGTTGTACGAGTGGGAATGTGGCCTCATGGTTCATCTCGTGGGCGGGGATTAAGCCGGTATGGTGCTTCATGCCATGAACGATGACCGACTAGGCCCTTACCGGCTGCTCAGGCGGCTCGGTGAAGGCGGAATGGGTGTTGTCCACCTGGCCGTCGACCCGCAGGGGCGGCAGGTGGCCGTCAAGGTCCTGCGCGCGGAGGTCGCAGGTGACGAGGTCGCCAGGCGACGGCTCTCGCGTGAGGTCGAGACGATGCGCCGGGTGCGGAGCAAATTCATCGCCGAGGTGCTCGACGCCGATGTGACGGGTCATCGTCCGTACATCGTCACCCGCTACGTCCCGGGCCGCGGGCTGGACGAGATCGTCAAGGACGACGGGCCGCTCGACCTGCCCGCGCTGGTCAGGGTCGCGCACGGGGTGGCCGAGGCGCTGGCCGTGGTGCACTCGGTGGGCGTGATCCACCGCGACCTCAAGCCGGGCAACGTGCTGATCCTCGACGGCGAGCCCGTCCTGATCGACTTCGGCATCGCGCAGGCGGTCGACGCGACCAGACTGACGCAGACCGGCATGTTCATCGGCACGCCGGGCTACCTCGCGCCCGAGATCATCGAGGGGCGGGAGGCCGGCCCCGAGGTGGACATCCACGCCTGGGCGGGCACGCTGCTGTTCGCGTCCACCGGCCAGCCGCCCTTCGGCAAGGGCACGCTGGAGATGATCTTCTACAACATCACCGCGGGCAAGGCCGACGTCAGCGCCGCTCCGGCGACGTTGCAGCCGCTGCTCAAGGCGGCCTTCCAGCGCAATCCGAACAAGCGTCCGAAGGCGGCCGAGCTGGCCGAGCAGACCGCCAGGATGCTGCCCATGCCGCCGCCGAGCGGCCGGCCGGACGAGATCTCGACCGTGCCGCGCCCCGAGCCGCGGCCGGTGGACCGCGGGACTTCGCCGCCCTTCCGGCAGCGCATCGACCTCGGCGCCCCGCCTGCCCACCAGCAGCCCGGCGAGCCCACGGCCCCGGCCGCCCACCAGTCGGGCGACTTCGCGGCCCCGGCCGCCCACCAGCAGCCTGGCGACCTCGGCACCCCGCCCGGTCACTCGCAACCGGGTGGCTTCGGCACCCCGCCCGGTCGCCAGCAGCCGGGTGACTTCGGGGCCCCGCCCGGTCACCCGCAGTCCGGTGACTTCGCGGCGCAGCCGCCGCGGGCGGCCGACCGGCCCTCCTACGACATGTCCACGCCGCCGGTGACGCCGAAGCGGCTGCTGGAAAGCCAGGAGCAGCAGCAGGCCGCGGCACCGCCACCGGACCAGCCCTACATCTCGCTCCTGCCCAACCAGGCCGACCCGTGGCCGACCCGCCGGGTGTCGCCGGAGGAGTTGCGGCAGATCCAGCGCGAGGCCTCGGCGCCGTCGCAGCCGTGGCAGCAGCAGGGGCCGCCGCCCAACAACCACGGCCGCCCGGCCTCCGAGACTGACCTGCCCACCAGGCGGGTGCGCCCCGACTCGGCGGAATTCGGCAGGCGCGACCCGGGCCAGATGTCCGGCCCCGAGGGGCCCGACTACAGGCGCGGCCCGAGCCCGGCGCAGCCGCCGCCCTACATCCCGGCGCAGCCGCAATACCCGCAGGACCCGGTGACCAAGCGAGAGCCGTACATCCCGTCCGTCCCGCCGGGCAGGATGTTGCAGCGCTCCAAGGCGTACGGGGTGGCCGGCGGCATGCTGCTGATCATCATGATCGTGGCGGCCGTCTACGCGCCCGTGCTGGTGGCGGTCGTGGCGCTCCCGGTCGCGATCCTGCTGCGCGCGGCCGACCTGGCCCAGCCCCAGCTCGCGTCGCGCAGGGCGGCGGGCGCGGCGGCGCTCGACGTGATCAGGGTGCTCGCCGTGCCGCGGGCACTGGCCAAGTCCGTCGGCATCACGCTCGCCCTCGTGCTCTACGCGCTCATCCTGGGCCTGCCGGTGACGCTGCTGCTCGCGGTGGTCGCCAAGATGGGCCCCGCCAACGCCCTGGCATGGGGCGCGGCGGTCGCGCTGTGGACGTTGTGCGCGGGCCCCGGAGTCGAAGGCCCTGGCAAACAGATGCGCAGAACGCTCTCATCGCTCGTACCCTCAAGAACAGCGGCGATGGTGATGGCGGGAGTCCTTGCGGCAGGTGCCGCGCTCTCGCTGATCCTGGCCGCAGGCACGTTCGGGGACACGCCAAGGGGGGCTGTATGGACTCCGGTGGACGTCAGTGGAGTAACGCAACTGCTCGACGACCTGAAGGGCGGCTGATGCTGGGAAGGCGGCGATGAGCATCCAAGCACCAGAGCGCCTCGGGCCCTACCGGCTGGTCAGGAAGATCGGCGAGGGCGGCATGGGAGTCGTCCATCTGGGCATCGATGACGAGGGCCGCGAGGTCGCGATCAAGGTGCTGCATCCGCACGTGGCCGCCGACCTCAAGGCACGCGACCGGCTGACCCGCGAGGTCGAGACCATGCGCCGGGTGCGCAGCCCGCACGTGGCCGAGGTGATCGACGCCGAGCTCGTCGGCGGCCAGCCGTACGTGGTGACGCGTTTCGCTGCCGGCCGCACCCTGGAGGACACCGTCCTGTCCGAGGGGACCCTGGAGGCGCGCGAGGTCATCAGGCTCACCCAGGGGCTCTGCCAGGCGCTGGTGGCCATCCACGCGGCAGACGTCATCCACCGCGACTTCAAGCCGTCCAACGTCATGCTGGTCGACGGCGAGCCGCTGGTCATCGACTTCGGCATCGCCCACCTGGTCAACGCGACCAGGCTGACGCAGACGGGCATGTTCGTCGGCACGCCGGGCTATCTGGCGCCCGAGATCATCCGCGACTCGGAGATCACCCAGGCGGCCGACGTGCACTCGCTGGCCTCGACGGTGTTCTTCGCCGCGACCGGGGTGCCGCCGTTCGGCACGGGAACGTTCGAAGCGGTCTGCTACAACATCATGGAAGGGCGGGCGCAGATCGACAAGGCGCCCGTCTGGCTGCGCGGCTGGCTCACCCGGGCGCTCCACGTCGATCCGGAGGCCCGGCCCAGCGCCCAGGAGTTGCTGCGGCTGGCCAGGACGCTCGATCCGAGCGTGACCACGTTCAACGAGGCGTCCTTCGAAGGGCCCACCGGCACCAAGCGGATGGGCAACCGGACGCGGACCATGGACTCCTACGCCGACCTGCTGCCGCCGGTCGACTACCGCAAGGCCGAGCCGCCGCCGCGGCGCGAGGAGGAGCGCCCGCCGCCCTACCGCGAGGAACGCCCGCCTCCCTACGTGCCCGCGCCGGTCTCGGCCAGGCCGCTGCCGCGGACCGACCAGCGCGTGGCGGGCTACCCCGCGCCCCCGCAGGATCCCCGGCCCTACCAGCCACCGCCCGCGCCGCGCCCGCAGACGCAGCCCGCCGAGCGCCGGAGATACCTGTTCGGCAGCCAGGTCGTGGGCCTGTTGCTGCTGGTCACGCTGGTGGCGCTGACCGTCATGATGCCGGTCGTGATGGGCGCGGTGGCCGTCGCGCTGGCGCTGGTGCTGCGCATCGGCGAATACCTCTTCGGCGACCTGGTCAAGCGCCGCCAGGTGCGCGGCAGCAGCGCGGCCGATCCGCTGCTCGTGCTGGTCGGCACCCCGTGGGCGCTGGTCAAGTCCGCGCTCGTGACGCTCGTGCACGTGCCGCTGGCGCTGCTGTTCGGCGTCTGCGTCTGGGGCGTGCTGCACTGGGCGGGCGGGATGGGCGTCAACGAGGCGGCCGCCTACGCCGCGGGCGCCTTCGCCGCGGGCCTGTTCGTGCTGCCCGGCGGCGGTGCGCCGCGCCAGGCCGTCACCCGCACGCTCACCGGCGTGCTGCGCAGCCCGGGCGCCGCGCTGGTGGCGGTCGTGCTGGTCGGCACGGCGGCGTTGTTCGCGGTGCTCTTCGCGATGGGCCAGGACCCGTCGTGGGAGCCGTGGCGGGCGCCGCAGTCGGTGATCAACGATCTCGCCACCGATGCCAGGCAGAGCACGGTGGGTCTGATCACCGGCCTGATCGACAGCCTGCTGGACGGGCTGGGGCTGGGGTTCCTGACACCCTGGAACTGAGTGTCCCCGTGGGCTCTCGGGGGGAGAGAAGAGATATGAGCGAGCACCTCGGCCCGTATGAGCTACTCTCCCGGCTCGGGTCCGGCGGGTTCGGTGAGGTGCACCTCGCGCTGGACGCCGAAGGGCGCACGGTCGCGGTCAAGGTGCTGCACCCGCACGTCGCGGCCGACGGCGGCGCGCTGGCCAGGTTGGCGCGCGAGGTGGAGACCATGCGGAGGGTCGGCGGGCCGCACGTCGCCGAGGTGCTGGACGCGTCGCTGGAGGGCGCCAGGCCCTACCTCGTGACCCGCTACGTCCAGGGCCGGCCGCTCAGTGCCGTGCCCGTGCCGGTGGCCGACCTGCGGTTGCTGGCCGCCGGCCTGGCCGACGCGCTGCTGGCCATGCACGAGGCCGGGGTGGTTCACCGCGATCTCAAACCGGCCAACGTGATGATGACCGAGGGCGAGCCGGTGGTGATCGACTTCGGCATCGCCAGCGCGCTCGACACGCTGTCCGTGACGGCCTCCGGCGCGGTGGTGGGCACGCCCGGCTATCTGGCCCCCGAGGTGCTCGAAGGGCGGAGCGCGGGCGTGGAGGCCGACGTGTTCTCGTTCGGGGCCACGCTGGCTTATGCGGCGACCGGGCGGCAGCCGTACGGGCAGGGGCCCGCCTCCGCGGTCGCCTACCGCGTCGTGCACCACGCGCCCGATCTGGAGGGCGCGCCCGAGTGGCTGGCGCCGCTGTTAGCGGAGTGCCTGACCACCGATCCGGCAGCGCGGCCGACGGCCGCGCAGATCTGCGCCCGGCTGGGCGTCGCGCCGGTCTCCCACGTCCGCCAGGTCGCTCCCGGCGCGTCCGGAGCATCTGTACGCCCCCGGTCCGCCGGCGACGACGTGAGCACCCGGGAGTGGCGGCCGGGTGACGAGCGCCATCGCAGGTCGGTGGAGGAGTCCAGGGCCCGGCACCGGGAGAAGGTGCGCAGGCGCTGGTTGATCGGCTCGGGCCTGTTCGTGTCGCTGCTGGCGGCCGCCGCCCGCCGGCCGCTGCCGGAGGTGGCGCTCTTCCTGCTGGCCGCCTACACGCTGGGGGTGATGTCCGACGCGGGGGTGGCGCTGTTCTCGCGCGGGCTCTTCCGGCGCAGCCGGCTCGTCACGGACCTGGTCAGCGTGGCCGGCGCGGTCGGGCTGTGCTTCGGGCTGTCGGCGTTCTTCAGCACGTTCACGCTGGTGTTGTTCGCGGGTACGGCACTGGTCATGGGAATCGTCTTCCTGGTGTCGGCGTGAGGCCCCGGCCGAACTAACAGAATGAAGTTCGGTATGGTGGGTGGCGATAGTGTTTTTCGAATCCAGCGGGTTTCACGTAACGTACCCACGAGTAACATAATGGGGAAAGCCACGGCGCACCCTCTGTCAGCGGCCCGGCGGGCACCTGGCAGTCTGGACAGCATTGCATTCCGCGCCCACCGCAACGACGCGGTGGCGCACGCGAAACGGGAGGTCGGCCACCGGCCATGAACATCGTCGTCTGCGTGAAGCAGGTCCCCGACACGGCGACCGAGCGCAAGCTGCGGTCCGATGACAAGACGCTCGACCGCGACGCCGCCGACGGCGTGGTCAACGAGCTTGACGAATACGCCGTCGAGGAGGCACTGAAGCTCAAGGAAGCCCACGGGGGCGAGGTGACCGTGCTCACCATGGGCCCCGGCAAGGCCACCGACACCATCCGCAAGGCGCTGGCCATGGGCGCCGACAAGGCCGTCCACCTCAGCGACGACGCGCTGCACGGCTCCGACGCGCTGTCGACCTCGTACGCGATGGCGCAGGTGCTCAACAAGATCGGGTTCGACCTGGTCATCCTGGGCTCGGAGTCCACCGACGCGCGCACCGGCATGCTGGCCGCCATGCTGGCCGAGCGCCTGGGCACGCCGCAGCTCACGCTGGCCAACAAGGTCGAGGTCGACGGCACCTCGATCGCGATCCAGCGCATCACCGACTACGGCTTCGACAAGGTGTCGGCCACGCTGCCGGCCGTCGTGTCCGTGGTCGAGAAGATCAACGAGCCGCGTTACCCGTCGTTCAAGGGGATCATGGCGGCCAAGAAGAAGCCGGTCGAGACGCTGGCCATCGCCGATGCCTCGATCGATGCCAACCTCGTGGGGCTGGGCGCCGCCTGGTCCTCGGTGGTCGACTTCGCGGCGGCGCCGCCGCGGGCGGCCGGCACGATCGTCAAGGACGAGGGCGACGGCGGTGCGAAGGCCGCCGACTTCCTCGCGTCCAAGAAGTTCATCTGAGCACGGGAGTTTGTACTGATATGTCGGAGATTCTCGTTCTCGTCGAGCAGGTCGAAGGCGAGGTCAAGAAGGTCACGCTGGAGCTGCTGACCCTGGCCCGCTCGCTCGGCACGCCCGCGGCCGTCTGGGCCGGGCCCGGCATCACCGCCGAGGCCAAGGCCCGGCTCGCCGAATACGGCGCCGACAAGGTCTACGTCGCCGATTCCAGCGACATCGTCGACCACGTGGTCGCGCCCAAGGCCGAGCTGCTCGCCCAGCTCGTGTCCGCCAAGTCGCCGGCCGCCGTGCTCGTGGCAGCCACGGCGGAGGGCAAGGAGGTCGCCGGCCGGCTGGCCGTCAAGACGGACTCCGGGGTCATCACCGACGCCGTGGGCCTGGGCGAGGGCTTCGTGGCCGACCAGTCCATCTTCGGTGGCGGCATCAACGTGCGGTCGAAGGTGAGCAAGGGCACGCCGATCGTCGCCGTACGCCCCAACTCGACCGCCCCCGTGGCCGCCGCGGGCGCGGGAGCCGAGGAGGAGGTGCCGGTCACGCTGTCCGACTCCGCCAAGTCCGCGCGCATCGTCGAGCGGGTCAAGCAGGAGAAGGGCGCCCGGCCGGAGCTGACCGAGGCCGCGATCGTGGTCTCGGGCGGCCGCGGGGTCGGCTCGGCCGAGAACTTCTCGGTCATCGAGGGACTCGCCGACGCCCTGGGCGCGGCCGTGGGCGCCTCCCGCGCCGCCACGGACGCGGGCTGGTATCCGCACCAGTTCCAGGTGGGCCAGACGGGCAAGACCGTCTCACCGCAGCTCTACATCGCGGCCGGGATCTCGGGGGCCATCCAGCACCGGGCCGGCATGCAGACGGCCAAGACGATCGTGGCCATCAACAAGGACCCCGAGGCCCCGATCTTCGAGCTGGCCGACTACGGGATCGTGGGCGACCTCCACCAGGTCGTCCCGCAACTCACCGAAGAGGTCAACAAGCGCAAGTAACGCTTGCGGGGTTAAGGCCCAAAGCATGACCTTCCGCTTGGGGGCGCTGCGCGCATTCATTGCTCCAGGCAGCGCCTCCCAAGAGGGCCGGATGGGTGCCGTCAGCCCGCCTCTGCGCGATCGGCGGTCACGCCCGTGCCGATCGGCATCGCTCCGGTTGCTGTGCTCAGATCCTTCGGTTCGGCCCCCGCGGCAGCATCACACCTCCACCCCGCAGGCCGGCGAACCCTGAGCAACGCCCGCCCCCTCGTCCCTCGTCATGTCGTCTTCCGTTGTGAACACTTCGGCCCACACCGTGGTGCCGAGGGGTTGTGGCCGAACGCCCCACCGCGCCGACAACCGCTCCACCAGTGCCAGCCCCCGCCCGTGGCAATCGCCATCGCCGGCCTGGCGGGGACGCGGGACGGTCGCCGCCCCCTCGTCGCTCACCTCGATACGCGCCAGCGCATCACCGATCGCCGTCACCTCCACGGTGACCAATCCGCCCATCCAGGCCGAACGAGTATGAACAATGGCGTTGCCCACCAGCTCGGTCACCACAAGCTGAACGCCATCCAGGTTGTGGTGCCCTGCCGCCGCGAGGACGCGCCCCGCGAAGTGCCGGATGAGCGGGACCGAGGCCTCGACCCCTGGAAGGCATATCTCGGCAAGGAACTGCTTTGTCACTGCGTCGCCTCCCAGATACGCCGGAAGCCGGACTCGCCGGCATCGGCCCACTGCTCCCGCCCCCCGACCCCAGGTGAAGATCCACCGAGCTCCCCGCAACGCGGCCATCAACCGCAATCCGCCCTCCCCACCGGGCACGAAAACTGATGGTTCATCGCCCTTCGCCGTCGTCACATAACCGCTGCGTAACTGCACCATGACTCAGCGAAGCGGCCGTGACAAGCAAAACTGCAAATTTGCTGATCGGATTGCTCCGTGACTTTGGTGCGCACGCCTGTCACGTGCGGGACACTGAAGGTCACTCAGCTGAAGGTCACTCAGCGGAAGGAAGCCCAGAAATGGCGGGGGAGCGAGGCCCCACACTCCGTCGGCGCAGGCTTGCAGCGGAGCTGCGTGTCCTTCGCGAGCGTGCCGACTTCACCGGAGAGCAGGCAGCCAAACGGCTCAATTGGTCCGTCAGTAAGGTCAGCCGGATCGAAACCTGTCAGGTCGGTGTCAAAGCGCGGGACCTGTCCGCTCTGCTTGATCTCTATGGAGCGTCCGCCGTCAAGCAAGAGGAGCTCCGCCAGTTGGCGCGGACGGCCACTCGCCGTGGGTGGTGGGACACCTACGAGTCGATCCCCACCGAATATGCCAACTACATCAGCCTGGAGTCCGAGGCGAGCTCCATCAGGTGCTTCTCGCAAGGTCTCATCCACGGCCTGTTGCAAACCGAGGACTATGCGCGTGCCGTCATCAAGGCGGCCTTGGCTCCGTTCGCGCCCTCGACTGAGATCGATCGCCGGGTTGAGATCCGCCTGACACGACAGAAGGTCCTTGATCGGGACAACGTGTTCAACATCTGGATGGTGCTGGACGAGGCGGCCCTTCATCGTGTGGTCGGAGGTCCAGAGGTCATGAAGCGACAGTGCGAGTTCTTGATCCAGCAGAGTCAGCTGCCGAACGTGACCATCCAGGTGCTCACAAGCGCGGTCGGCGCACATCCCGCAGCGACTACTCCGTTCTCGATTCTGGCCTTTCCCGAGGTCTACGATCCCGACGTGGTCTACATCGAAACCCTGACAAGTAACCTGTGGATCGAGGATGACGGTGATGTTCACCGCCATAGCGTCGCCTTTGACCAACTACGTGCAGTTGCCGTAAGCCCCGATGAGTCGGCAGAGTTGATCTCACAGGCGGCCAGACGGCTGTAGAGGGAAAGAGGATCCGCAGGATATGCACACCAACCCAATCGACCTCCCTGCCATTGCTTGGCGTAAGAGTCAGCAAAGTGACGGGGGAAACGGCTGTGTGGAGGTCGCAGTTGTCGAGGGCGCACCGCCGGGCGCTTCTCACAAAGCCAACCGGGGGCCTTTGGTGCTTTTCCGCGACAGTGAGAACCCGAACGGTCCCGTCCTGGCCTTCACCGCCCCTGAACTTCAGGCGTTCTTCGGCGGCGTCAAGGATGGCGAGTTCGACGACCTGATCTGACTTCACCTGGCGGTCTCTCCATCGAGCCAAGTCCTCGGCCTGCTCCCGCGTCCATGGGAGCAGGCCGTTGTCGGACGTGGGCGCGTGATGGCCGACGGACCGGGCTGACGCTCAGGTCGGCATGGCGGCTCAGCACCAGGAACCTCCGCGGACGACCGGGAAGTCCACGGGGAACTCCCAGGCCCGCCCGCAACGCCCGCCTGATCCGTGTGGCTATGACTCGGCCGTCGCCTGGGTCGGCTTGCTACGATCGTAGCAAGCCGACTACGATCGTGGCATGGCAGCCATCCCAGCCCGAGAGCTGCGCAACAACACCGCCGAGGTGCTGCGGCGCGTCGAATCCGGTGAGGAGATCGAAGTTCTCCGAGACAATCGGCCGGTTGCGAAGATCATCCCGTTTTCTCGTCGCCGCCGATGGATTTCCGCTGTCGAAGTCGGCATCGAGCTGACCCGCATTGGTGCGGACACCACCGGCCTTGCGGACGAGTTGCGGGAAACCCTCACCGAGACGACGGACGATCTTCCGTGGTAGAGCGCCGGCGTGCGTTGGCGGACACATCGGTTTTCATCGGACTAGAAGCGGAGCGCTTCGATGCCGACCGGTTCGCGGACTATGAGTGGGGCGTCTCGGTGGTGACGTTGGGTGAGCTGAGGCGTGGTGTGCTTCAGGCTCGTGATCCCGATGCATCCGCCCGACGACTCTCCACTTACCAACTTGCCGAACGATTCGAGCCCATCGCGATCGATGAGGCTGTCTCCGACGCATGGGCCCTGCTGGTCTCCCGTCTGCGCGTGGCTGGACGTAAGGCGCCCATCAATGACAGCTGGATCGCCGCTACGGCCATCGCCTTGCGGGTGCCTGTCGTCACGCAGGATTCGGACTACGACGACATGCCAGGCGTCGAGATTATAAAACTGTGATCCCCACGCATCTGGGATACTCGTGACGATCAAGAGTTTGGTGCGTGCTGCTCGCGGGCGGTCACGGGTCGTCGGGCCTCTGGTCGAGGGCGGGAAGCCGGATCAGGAAGGTCGCCCCGGCTCTGTGAGCCGGCCGCCGTCCGGGCGGGGGAGTGCCGGGGCGGCCGGGAAATCCACAGGGAACTCCCAGGCCGGCCTACAGCGCTCGCCTGACCCGCGCGGCCAGGTCGTCGGCCTGCTCCTGCGTCCAGGGGATCAGGCCGTTCTCGGACATGAGCGCGTGATACTGCTGCCTGTCGTACGGGGTGCCCGGCGGCAGCGGGGCGATGTGCCAGTGCAGGTGGGAGTTGCCCTGCTGGCTGCCGAGCGAGAGCATGTACGTGCGCTCCGACGGCACGACCGACTCCACGGCCAGCGCCACCTTCCTGACCACGCGCATGAGGTCGAGGTAGGCGTCCTCATCGAGGTCGCGTACGACGTGCTCGATGTGCTGCTTGGGGCTGACCAGGAGGTAGCCGGGCAGAGTGGGGTAGCGGGCCAGGAAGGCGAGGTGCCGGTCGTCCTCATAGACGATCCGCTCCAGTGTGTAGTCGGGGTGGCGCGCCACGACGGCGCAGATGAAGCAGGGTAGGGATTTCACCCGAGCCTCGTACGCCTGGACGTCGAAGGGCACGTTCCGCTCAAGATCCATCTCCCGATGATGCCATCGCTCAGGCCGCGATCTCCGCGGGTTCCGCGACCGGGAGCGGCGTGACCGTGGCCGGCTCGCGGCCCGGGAGCAGGCGCGAGGCCAGCGCGATGAGCACGCCGAGGAGGATCCCGATGCCCAGCGCCGTGCGCAGCGAGGTGGCGTCCGACAGGAAGCCGATCACCACCGGGCCCAGCAACAGCCCGGCGTACCCCATGGCCCCCGCCTGGGCGATCGCCGGGCCGGGGGCGTCGGTCGCGGTCCCCGCCAGCGACAGCGTCAGCGGCGAGATCGTCGCCACGCCGAGCCCGACGAAGAACATCGCCGGCACCGCCATCCCCGCCGTCGGAGCGAGCAGCACCACCACGAAGAACCCGGCCGTGGCCGCCCCGGACACGGTCAGCATGCCCCGCACTCCGAACCTGACCCGCAGTCGGTCACCGGTGAGCCGGGCGATCAGCATGCCCGCCTCGAAGACCGGGTAGCCGAGCGCGGCCAGGGCCTCGGTGGCGCCGAGCTCGTCGCGCATGTAGAGGCCGTTCCAGTCGGCGACCGTGCCCTCGACCATGAAGGCGAAGAACATGATCGCGCCCAGCAGGTAGACGATCGGCGGCATCCGCCGGCGCGTCGCCGCCTCGGCCCGGGTCGCCGGGGACTCGGCCAGGTACGTACGGCCGATCAGGACCATGACCGGCAGCGACACCAGGCCCACGAGCGCCACGTGGGTGGCGAACGGCAGGCCCAGGGCGATGGACAGGCTGCCCAGGCCGCCCGCGGAGATGGCGCCCACGCACCAGCCCGCGTGCATGCCGTTCATCAGCGGGCGCCCGTACGCCTGCTCGACCGTGGAACCCTGGGCGTTCATGGCCACGTCGACCGTGCCGAAGGCCATGCCGAAGAACGCCACGGCCGCCAGCAGCGTCGGGAGGTTCGGGGCGAACGCCACGGCCGGCAGGCCCAGGGCGGTGAGCGGGCCGCCCACCCGCAGGATCGCGCGGCTGCCGGTGCGGGCCATGACCGGGCGCATGATCTGCATCGTCACCAGCGCGCCCAGGCCCCACACCAGCAGGATCGAGCCGACCTCGGCCTCGGACAGGCCGAGCTTGTCGGCCAGTGCGGGGATGCGGACGGTCATGGTGCCGACCATCAACCCGCCAAGAACAAAGGTGAGGATCGCCCCGTTGCGTGCGTTCCTCAGCTCGCTCGTCATGTGTTCATACCTCGCATAAATTCATAAGATTTGGTGATATTTGCGCACGTCGCGGGGCGCGCGCACGCGGCGTTGGCCGGGGGCTCGCAGGGGTCAGAAGGACGCGGGTCTCAGGGCCCGGAGGGTCAGGAGGGCTTGGAGGGGTTCAGGAGGGCAAGTGAGGGCCGTGTGGGCAGGAAGGCCGCACGGGTGACTCGCCGGAGGCGATTCTGGGGCGATTTCCGGGGGCGTCGTGGCGGCCGGCCTCGGGCGGCGCGCGGGTGACGGCCGGCCTCGGGCCGCGCGCGAGGGCGGCAGACCGGAAGCGGCCGGGTCGTCGGATGCGGGCCTGGGATCAGGCGGTGGGGCCGAGCAGCGCTTTCAGCCGGGTCTCCAGGGCTTGGAGGTCGTCCTCGCTGTTGAGCTCCGGGTCATGGCTGGCCACGTCCCAGAGCCCCTCACACGCGAGCCGTACGATCTGCGACCCCAGCGGGTCGGGCTCCTCGCTCAGCCCCTCGCGATGCCATCGGGCCATCGCCTCCCGGAGCGGTGCGAGCAGGAAAAGGTTTCCCGACGCTCCCGTGACGACCGCCCATCGTCGCAACCTGCCCGAGCGGACCGCGGCCATGGTCGCGCCGACATATCGCTCGGTGTAAATTTTTCCGGGCTGGGCGGCCACGAGCTCGTCGAATTCCTCGATCAATCGCTCCACCATGCCCTTGATCAGGGCTTCTTTGGAGCCGTAGTGATAGAGCAGGCCGCCCTTGCTGACGCCCGCCCGATCGGCCACTGCGGCCAGGGTGAGCGCGGCCGAGCCCTGGTCGCAGAGGAGCTCCTCCGCCGCGTCCAAAAGCTCATCCCTGCGCATGCCTCAACTGTACCGTCCGGACGGTACAGTCGCAAACGAGATACCCTGAGCACGTGACCAGACCGTCGGCCTATCTTGATCATGCGGCTACCACTCCCATGCTGCCCGAGGCGATCGAGGCCATGACGGGGCAGCTCAAACGCGTTGGCAACGCGTCCTCGCTGCACGCCGCCGGCCGCCAGGTGCGCCGGGTGGTGGAGGAGTCACGCGAGACGATCGCCGACGCGCTCGGCGCCCGGCCCAGCGAGGTCGTGTTCACCTCGGGTGGCACCGAGGCCGACAACCTCGCCATCAAGGGCCTCTACTGGGCACGCCGGCCGCGGCGGCGCGTCCTGATCAGCTCGGTGGAGCACCATGCCGCGCTCGACCCGGCCCACTGGCTGGCCGACAGCCAGGGCGCCGAGGTGGAGCTGCTGCCGGTCGACGGGGCGGGCCGGGTGCACGCCGACACGCTGCGGGCCGCCATCGAGCGCGATCCCGACGGCGTGGCCATGATCAGCGTCATGTGGGCCAACAACGAGGTCGGCACGGTCCAGCCCGTCACCGAGTTGGCCGCCGTCGCGCACGAGCACGGCATCCCCTTCCACACCGACGCCGTCCAGGCGGTGGGGCAGGTGCCCGTGTCGTTCGCCGCCTCGCGGGCCGACGCGCTCACGCTGACCGGCCACAAGATCGGCGGTCCGATAGGCGCCGGCGCGCTGCTGCTGACCAGAGGGCTGACGCCGGTCTCCGTGCAGCACGGCGGTGGTCAGGAGCGCGACGTGCGCTCGGGCACGCTCGACGCGCCCGCCATCGCCGGGTTCGCCGCCGCCGTCAGCACCGCCGTTCAGGAGCAGGAGGCCCTGAGCGCCCGCCTCACGTCGCTGCGCGACGACCTCATCCAGCGCGTACGCGCGGCGATCCCGGACGTCGTGCTCAACGGCGACCCGGCCGACCGGCTGCCCGGCAACGCCCACTTCTGCTTCCCCGGCTGCGAGGGCGACGCGCTGCTCATGCTGCTCGACGCCAAGGGCGTGGAGTGCTCGACGGGCTCGGCCTGCTCGGCGGGTGTGGCACAACCGTCGCACGTGCTGCTCGCCATGGGGGCGGAGCCGGCGGCGGCGCGGGGCTCGCTCAGGTTCACGCTGGGCCACACCTCGACCCCCGACGACGTCGACCGCCTGATCGAGGTGCTCCCGGCAGCCGTCGAGCGGGCCCGCCGAGCCGGCCTCAGCTGAGGCCGTCCGGGGCGGCTGGGGTCTGTCCAGACTGGGGCCGTTCGGGCGGGTCGGCTGAGGTTCGTCCGGGCCGGCTGGGGCCGTTCGGGCGGGTCAGGTGAGGAAGGCCGCCACGGCGGACCACGCCGGGTCGGCGGACACGTCCGCCCTCGGCTCGCCCTCCTCCCAGCTCACGATCAGCTCCTTGGCGTGGATGGCGGCATCGCCGGTCGGGTCGGCGTACATGTGGATGATGCGATGCCCCTCCGCGCTCAGGTGCGCCGCCAGCACGGCGTCGCCGTGCGGCTTGAGCAGGCGGGCGGCCAGGCGCTCCTCGAAGTCGCGCAACGCCACCAGTGACTCGCCGACCGGCAGGCCGTTCTCGTCGCGGTGGGTGTACGGGAGGGTGATCGCGATGTGCTGGTCGAACAGCGGATGGTCGACCGGGCGCAGCGGGTGGCGGGTGGTGGCGACGAGCGCCGCGCCGCTCGCGGTCTGACCTTCGAGCAGCACCCACTCCTCACCGCTGTAGCCAGAGGCCAGGTCGGCGACCACCGAGGGCAGGTGCACGGCGCCCACGGCGTCGATCGGCTCGAACGTCGCCGGCGCGATCTCCCCCACCCACCTGGCCACGTCGTCCTCGCCGAGCAGCCAGTCGAGGGCCAGCAGGGTGGCCTCCAGCCGGGTGTCCTCGTCCAGCTCGCCGAAGATCGGATGGTAGGCGGACACGTCCACCCGCGGCTGGTTGCGCGGCACGCGCAGGCCCAGCATCAGCTTGTCGAGCGCGAACTCGTAGCCGCCCACGTCCAGCGTGAGCTCCAGCGCCTGCGGATTGACCTGCCGCGACGGGTGGAACTCCCACAGCAGGTCCGACGGCGGCGCCGCCCTGGCCCAGCGGTGCGCGAGCGAGCGCAACTCGGCGTCGCCCGCCGCGGTCACCACCAGCGCGTGCGCGGCGTTCCTGCCGGGGGCCACCTCCCACACCAGGCCCGGATGGATCGCGGCCACGGCCGGGGCGAGCAACTCCTCCAGCCCCTCCGCGGCGTTGCCTGCCGCCGAGCCCGTCACCGGACCCGCCGCCAGGCCCGCGGCCACCAGCGAGTCGAGCCGTGGCCTGGACTCCTGCCACCACGTCCAGAACTCGGCGACGCCGTCGCCCTTTTCTTCCGCATCCTTGCGCCCGAACAGTCGCATGGGCTGAATACTCCCAGACCGAGCCCATGGTCGCGCACTCCCGCGCGGACAGTACGCTGGAATGGTCATGGGACTTCGCGTGCTTGCCGCCATGTCGGGCGGCGTCGACTCCGCCGTGGCCGCGGCCAGGATCGCCGAGGCCGGTCACGACGTCACTGGTGTGCACCTGGCCTTGTCGGCCAACCCCCAGTCGCACCGCACGGGTGCCAGGGGCTGCTGCACGATCGAGGACTCCCGCGACGCGCGGCGCGCGGCCGACGTCATAGGGATCCCCTTCTACATCTGGGACATGGCCGAGCGCTTCCAGCGCGACGTGGTGGAGGACTTCGTGTCCGAATACGCCGCGGGCCGCACGCCCAACCCGTGCCTGCGCTGCAACGAGAAGATCAAGTTCGCGGCGGTGCTCGACCGGGCGCTGGCCCTGGGCTTCGACGCGGTCGCCACTGGCCACCACGCCAAGCTGGCCGACGGCGTGCTGTCCAGGAGCGTCGACCAGGGCAAGGACCAGTCCTACGTGCTCGGCGTGCTCACCCGCGAGCAGCTCAGCCACGCGATCTTCCCGCTGGGCCATTCGACCAAGGCCGAGGTGCGCGAGGAGGCCGCGAGGCGCGGGCTGACCGTGGCCGACAAGCCCGACAGCCACGACATCTGCTTCATCGCCGACGGCGACACGCGGGGCTTCCTGGCCGGGCGGCTCGGCGCGGCCGAGGGGCCGATCGTCGACCAGGGCGGCGAGGTCGTCGGCAGCCACCAGGGGGCGCACGGGTTCACGGTGGGGCAGCGCAAGGGTCTGCGCATCGACCGGCCCGCCGCCGACGGCAGGCCCCGTTATGTGCTGTCGATCGAGCCGGTGTCCAACACGGTGACGGTGGGGCCGCGCTCCGCGCTGGAGGTGACCACGATCACCTGCGGGCGGCCGGTCTGGAACGGCCCGTCCCGTCACGACGACCTCACGGTGCAGTTGCGGGCACACGGTGAGGTCTACGGGTGCCGGTTCGAGGAGGTCGACGGCGGTCTCCGCATCGACCTCGACCGGCCCGCCACGGGTGTCGCGGCCGGACAGGCCGCGGTCCTCTACTCCGGCGCCACGGTCATCGGCTCGGCGACCATCGTCTCCGCCGTCCGGGCCTGACCGGCCGCCGGGCAGCGAGCCCGCACCTGACCGCCGGGTGTGACCGGTTTCGCGGTCGTCGGGTGGGTCAGCCGAGCGTGACCGACTCGCCGATTTCGAGGCGGCGCATGTCGGCGTGCTGCTTGTCCGCCTCCATCCGCAGCCAGCCGTCCACCAGCGCCAGGCCGATGTCGCTGAGCAGGATGTCGTGGGTGGAGAACGCCCTCGCCGGACGTACGGCGCGCAGGTATTCGATCATTTCCGACAGCTTCAGCCAGGGAGCGTTGGTCGGGACCAGGAGGGTCGCCACCTCCACGGCCGGCACGGTGAGGGAGTCGCCGGGGTAGAACACCTCGTCGTCGAGCATGAATCCGACGTTTTGGACGATGGGCACGTCCGGGTGGTTCTTGGCATGCCACTCCCCGAACACCCGCACCCGGAAACCGGCCGTCTCGAAGGCGTCGCCGTCGCGTACCACCTGGACCTCGGCCGGGACCTCGGTGAGCTGCGCGGCGACGGCCTCGCAGGTCCAGATCTCCAGGTCGGGCGAGGCGGCCTTGAGCCGGTCGACGTCCACGTGGTCGGGGTGCTCGTGGGTGATGAGGACCGCGTCCGCGCCGTCGAGGACCGGGCCCTCGGTGAACGTGCCCGGATCGACGACCAGGACCTTGCCGTTCTTCTCGACGCGTACGCACGCGTGGCCGTACTTGGTGAGCTCCATTCGGCAGAGCCTACGCTTGTGCCATGTTGACGTGGGAAGCCACCGGGGTGGGGTCGCACCCGGGCGAGGATCATCTTGAGGCGACGAGGGTCGTGTTCGGCGAGGTGCCCGGGCTGCCGTACCTGCCCGAGCTGCCCGCGCGGGGGGTCGGCGCCGACCTGATCGGCCGGACGGCGGGGTTGCTCGTCGACCTGCCCGTCGAGGTGCGGCCGTCCGGGTGGCGGCTGAGCGATCGGCCGGGGCGCGACCACCAGCGGGCCGTCGATCATCTGCGGCGGGACCTCGACGGGCTGGAGGAGATCGGCGACGGCTACTCCGGGCCGTTGAAGCTGCAGGTGTGCGGGCCGTGGACGCTGGCCGGGGCGATCGAGCTCAAATACGGGGACAAGATGCTGGCCGACGCGGGGGCCGTACGCGATCTGACGGCCTCGCTGGCGCAGGGGGTCGCCGATCACTGCGCCGAGGTGCGGCGGCGGCTGCCCGGGGTGACGGAGATCGTTCTGCAGCTCGACGAGCCGGGGCTGCCGGGGGTGCTGGCGGGGACGGTGCCGACCGCTTCCGGGTTCGGGCGGCTGGCCGCCGTGGAGGGGTGGCGGGTGGAGGAGTCGCTGCGGCTGTTCGAGGCTCCCGTCGTGCATTGTTGCGCGCCCGCCGTGCCCTTCGGCCTGCTGCGTTCGGCCGGCGTACGGGGGGTCTCGGTGGACGCGTCCCTGCTGCGGCGGCGGGACGAGGACGAGCTGGGGGAGGCCGTCGAGGCGGGGATCGTCTTCTTCCTGGGGGTCGTGCCGGGGACGGACACGCGTATCGCCGACGTGGGAGTGGTGGCCAAGCCGGTGACGGAGTTGTGGCGGCGGCTGGGCTTCCCGGCCGAGCGGCTGGCCGGGCAGGTCGTGCTGACGCCCGCGTGCGGGCTGGCCGGGGCGTCGCCTCGCTATGCTCGGGAGGCCCTGGCGGCCTGCCGGAAGGCGGCCCAGGTGCTCAGGGACGATCCGGAGAGCCAGGACGGCTGAGGCGTGTTCCTGTCGGTGGCCGGCGGTAGCGTTTGCTCAGGGTGTTGAAGGAAGGGGGCCCTTCGTGTCCGAGGTCGGTGGCGTGCCTGTTGACGCGCTCAAGCGGCATGCCGAGCTGAGCGAGCTGGTCGAAGAGGCCCGCTGGCGCTACTACGTGCTCGACGATCCGACGGCGAGCGACGCCCAGTTCGACGCGTGGTTCCGGGAGCTGCTCGAGCTGGAGGAGGCGCACCCGTCGCTTCAGACGCCCGACTCGCCCACACAGAAGGTGGGCGCGCCGGTCTCGGGCGACTTCGCGAAGGTCCAGCACCTCAACAGGATGGACAGCCTGGACAACGCCTTCAATGACGCCGACATGGCCGCCTGGCAGGCGCGGGTCGAGCGGCTGGCCGAGCGCGACCCCGGCCCCTACCTGTGCGAGCTCAAGATCGACGGGCTGGCCGTGGCGCTGGTCTACCGCGACGGCAAGCTGGAGCGCGGCGCGACCAGGGGCGACGGGCGCACGGGCGACGACGTGACGGCCAACGTGCGCACGATCAAGGGGGTCCCGCACCGGCTCATCGGCGAGGGCGTGCCGAGCCTGGTCGAGGTGCGCGGCGAGGTCTACATCCCGGTCCAGGACTTCGCCCTGCTCAACGAGCAGCTCATCGAGCAGGGCAAACAGCCGTTCGCCAACCCGCGCAACGCGGCGGCGGGCACGCTGCGGCAGAAGGACGCGCGCATCACGGCGCAGCGGCCGCTGCGCATGCTGGTGCACGGCATCGGGCTGTGGGAGGGCTCGCCCGAGCCGCGGGCGCAGTCCGACGTCTACGACCGGCTGCGGGAGTTCGGGCTGCCGGTGAGCGATCTCTACCGGGTGCTGCCCGGGCTCACCGAGGTCAACGAGTTCATCGACCACTACCGCGTGCACCGGCACGACCCGGCCTACGAGATCGACGGCGTGGTCGTGAAGGTCGACGACTTCCGCATGCAGCGCGAGCTGGGCTCGACGTCGCGGGCCCCGCGGTGGGCGATCGCCTTCAAATATCCGCCTGAGGAGGTCAACACCAAGCTGCTCGACATCCAGGTGGGCATCGGGCGCACCGGGCGCGTGACACCGTACGCGGTGATGGAGCCGGTCTCGGTGGCCGGCTCGACGGTCGAGCGGGCCACCCTGCACAACGCCGCGATCGTGGTGAAGAAGGGCGTGCTCATCGGCGACACCGTGGTGCTGCGCAAGGCGGGCGACGTCATCCCGGAGATCGTCAAGCCGGTGGAGGCGCTGCGTGACGGATCCGAGCGGGAGTTCGTCATGCCCACGCACTGCCCGGAGTGCGGGACCTTGCTGGCCTACGAGCGGGAGGGCGATGCCGACCTGCGCTGCCCCAACGCGCGCAGTTGCCCCGCGCAGTTGCGCGAGCGCATCTACTTCGCGGCCGGGCGGACGGCGCTCGACATCGACGGCCTCGGCTACGTCGCGGCCACCGCGCTCACCCAGCCGCTGCCGCCGCAGCAGCCGGTGGTGCGCTCGGAGGCCGACCTGTTCGACCTGACGCTGGAGCAGCTCATCCCCATCAAGTCGGTGGTCCGCGACCAGGACAACGGCCTGCCGAAGATCGACCCCAAGACCGGCGAGCAGAAGGTCGTCACGTTCTTCTCCAACCTCAACGGCGAGCCCAGCCAGAATGCGCTGAAGCTCATCGAGGAGGTGCGGCGGGCCAAGAAGTCGCCGCTGGCCAGGGTGCTCGTCGCGCTGTCGATCCGGCACGTCGGCCCGCCCACGGCGCGCGACCTGGCCAACGAGCTGCGCTCGATCGACGCCGTCATGAACGCCTCGGAGGAGGAGCTGGCCCAGGTCGAGGGCATCGGGCCGCGAGTGGCCGCCACCATCAAGGAGTGGTTCGAGGTCGACTGGCACCGGGAGATCATCGACCGGTGGAAGGCCGCCGGGGTGCTGATGGAGGACGAGCCCGCCCCCGACAAGGGGCCCCAGATCCTTGAGGGGCTGACCTTCGTGGTGACCGGGACGTTGGAGGGCTACACGCGGGATTCGGCGTCCGAGGCCCTGACCAGCCGGGGCGGCAAGGTCTCCGGGTCGGTGTCGAAGAAGACCTCGTTCCTGGTGGCGGGGGAGAACGCGGGATCGAAGTATGACAAGGCGGTCGGGTTTGGGGTGCCGATCCTTGACGGGGCCGGGTTCGAGGTGCTGCTGAAGGAAGGGCCGGAGGCGGCTGCCGAGGCCGCTGCCACACCCGAGACCTGACGGTGTTCGGCGAGGCGGCTGTCACACCCGAGGCTCGATGGTGTTTGACGAGGCGGACGGGTCCTGTGAGATGGCTCTGCCTCGCGTGATGGCCGTCGTGGGCATCGTCACCCGCCGGCACGCCTGATCCGGCCCGCCCGGTCACAGGCGGCGGGGTTGGCAGGACGATCGCTCTCCCGGGCATCCCCACTTTCGAAACCCGGCGGCTTGGCGCGTGGGGTCCGCTGGGGGCGTACGTGTGCGAGCGTGAACGGTTTGCTACCTAGGGTGGTTTTTGGGTATATGTCGGAAAGGAGAAGTGACGGAACGTACGCGCTTGGTTTCGCGAAGTGGGGTGAAGGTCGTACCCTCCCATAGTGACCTAATGGGGGTTCTGTTACCGATGACTGACCCAACCGACACCCGCGACACTGGACCACGCGCCGGCACACCGCTGTGGGCGTTCCTCGCGGGCATAACCGTGATCGGCTTCACCGCGCTCGTGGTGGCCATGCTCAGGCTCGATGCCGCCGAGCTGGTGGAGCTGGCCCGCACGCCGTTGTTCTGGGTGCTGGCGGTGCTGGTGGTCCTGGGCGAGCTGAGGCCCGTGATGGTGTCCTCCGCGGCCGCCGTGGGCGGCACCTATCCGTCCGCCATGTTCACCTTCGCCGTGTTGCTGCACTTCGGGTTGTCGGTCGCGGTGTTGATGCAGGCGGTCGCCGTGGCCATGAACGGGGTGGTGACGCGGAAGTCGTGGCATCGGGTCATGTTCAACATCGCCCAGTCGACCCTGGCGCTGACCGCGGCGGCCGTGGTGCTGGGGATGTTCGGCATCGTGCCGACCCCGGCCGTGCCGTGGGTTCCCGGGGGCGATGACCTGCTGGCCATCGGTCTGGCCGGGTTCGCGTACTTCGCCACCAGGGCCGCCCTGGTGAGCGGCGCGGTCGCGCTGCACGAGCGGCGTTCGATCACGCGCGTGTTGAAGGCCACGGTCGGCCCGCAGAGCCTCGTGTACACCGGGCTGCTCGGCCTGGCGCCCCTGGTCGTCGTCGTGATGAACCATTCGCCCGGACTCGTACCGCTGTTCGTGGCCCCCCTGCTCGCCGTCTACTTCACCGCCACCCTCTCCATGCGCCGCGACCACCAGGCCATGCACGACGAGCTGACCGGCCTGCCCAACCGCAAGCTGCTCATCGTCAGCACGGAGGAGGCGCTGGCCGAGGCCCGCCATGACGAGCGGGTAGGCC
Source organism: Nonomuraea sp. B12E4 (assembly GCF_039871825.1). Classification (NCBI taxonomy): domain Bacteria; kingdom Bacillati; phylum Actinomycetota; class Actinomycetes; order Streptosporangiales; family Streptosporangiaceae; genus Nonomuraea; species Nonomuraea sp. B12E4. The sequence continues at coordinate 201,471 of NZ_JBDPME010000006.1, forward strand.
TGTTCCTGCTCGACCTCGACCGGTTCAAGGAGGTCAACGACACGATGGGACACCCGGTGGGCGACCGGCTGCTGCAGATGGTCGCGCACCGGCTCACCCACTCCGTACGCCCCGGAGACGTCGTGGCGCGGCTGGGCGGCGACGAGTTCGCCGTGCTGCTGCCCTCGATCAGGGACACGCAGGCGGCCAGGGAGGTCGCGGCCAGGCTGCGGGCGGCGCTGTCCGAGCCGGTGCGGCTGGAGGGCATGACCTTCGACGTTGACGGATCCGTCGGGATCGCCCTTTATCCGGATCACGCCCCCGACTTCGAGCTGCTGTTCCAGCGGGCCGACGTGGCCATGTACCTCGCCAAGGAGGCCCGTACCGGCGTGGAGCTCTACCAGCCGGACAAGGACCGCAACTCGCCCGAACGCCTCAACCTGCTCGGTGACCTGCGCCGGGCCATCGACAGCCACGAGTTGCGGCTGCACTACCAGCCCAAGGTCAGCCTCGGCACCGGCACCGTCCAGGGGGTGGAGGCCCTGCTGCGCTGGCACCACCAGACGCACGGGCCGATCGCGCCCTCGGAGTTCGTCCCGCTGGCCGAGCAGTCCTACCTGATGCGGCAGCTCACCGCGTACGTCATCGAGGCCGCTCTGGAGCAGGCCGCCCGCTGGTGGCACTCGGGGCTGCGGGTGCAGATCTCGGTCAACATCTCCGCCCGCGACCTGCTCGACTCGGCCCTGCCGGAGCAACTGGAGGTGGGCCTGGCCAAGTACGGGCTGCCGCCGGCGGCCATCCAACTGGAGGTCACCGAGCGCATCCTGACGGGCGACCAGGCCTACACCCATGAGACGATCAAGGCCCTGGCCACCCTCGGCGTGCCCCTGGCACTGGACGACTTCGGCACCGGCTACTCCTCGCTGATCAGGCTCCAGGGCCTGGCGGTGTCGGAGGTGAAGATCGACGCCTCGTTCGTACGCCGGATCGCCGAGTCGGAGGGCGACGACCGGATCGTACGCTCGATCGTGGACCTGGTGCGTTCGCTCGGGCTGCGCTCGGTCGCGGAGGGCGTGGAGTCCGATGAGGTGGCGATACGCCTGGCGGAGATGGGCTGCGACGTGGGCCAGGGCTGGCTCTTCGGCCGGCCCATGCCGTCCGCCGACGCCACGGCCTGGCTCCAGGAGCACTTCGAGACGGGCGCGGAGATCGGATACGAGTACCCGGCGGAAGTCAGTCGCTCAGCGTGAACAAACCGATACCGAAGTAGAGTTCTTAGAAGAATACTTTGTCGAAGTGTACTTCTACCTATGGGGCGACGATGATCGACAAGCCTGAGCGGATCTTCGCCCGAGACCGGGAGTGGAGGGCTCTGGCCAAGTTCGTGGACCGAATCGACCAGCGTGCGCGGTTGGGGGTTGTCAGTGGGAGGCGTCGGCAAGGAAAACCTTCCTCGTCGATGCTCTCGCCAGAGAGACGGGCGGCTTCTATTTCGGAGCGACAGAAGCCACCGACGTCGAGTCGCTGCACATGTTCGCTGAGGCACTCGCTGAGCACGTTGGGGCGGCGGCCCCGTTCTACTTTGAGAACTGGGACAAGGCGATCAGGCAGCTCTTCGCGATCAGCGCCGAGCGGCGCGACCTCATGGTGATCGACGAGTTCCCCTATCTGAGCAAGGTCGCGCCCGCTATTCCGTCCATTATTCAGCGAGAGATCGATCGGGCGGTCTCCAGGGACGCTCCCGTATCCCTGCTCTTGTGGATCGGCGATGTCTGTGATGGGCCGCCTGCTGGCGGGCAACGCGCCGCTGCGTGGGAGGGCAGTGCTGGAACTCGTGGTGCGTTCCTTCGACTACCGCCTCGCCGCGGCGTACTGGGGAATCACGGACCCGCGGCTGGCCGTAATGACTCACGCTGTGGTGGGAGGGACCCCCGCATACCTCTCCTTCGCAAATCGCGACAGGCCGCGGGGGCCGGAGGACTTCGACGACTGGGTGCAGCGGACCGCGCTCAACCCTGAGACCCCCCTGTTCAGAGAAGCGCGCTATCTCCTTGAAGAGGAGGCGGAAGTACGCGACTCAGCGATGTATCACTCAGTGCTGGCTGCGGTTGCGGTGGGTAACGGCACAAGGAGCCGGATCGCAGCCTACGTCGGGCGGAAGATGACTGATATCGGTCATCATCTCAATGTGCTCGAAGACTGTGGCATCCTGCGCCGAGAACCCGACGTCTTCCGGCCCTCGCGGTCCGTTTATCACCTCGCCGAGCCATTGCTGACCTTCTACCAAGCGGTGATGCGCCCACGTTGGGGCCAACTGGAGAGCGGCCATGCGGATGTCGTGTGGAAGGATGCTCAGACCAGATTCCGCGACCAGGTGTTGGGGCCGCACTTCGAGGAGATGTGCCGTCAGTTCGTCCTGCTGCACGATGACTCGTACGAAGATCCCGGCGAGATCGGCGCGGGAGTGGTCGTCGACCCGGTGCGGCATGAGCAGATCCGGATCGACGTGGCGGTCTTCGCGGCCGCCATGCCCGGCGAGCGCAAACGCGTGCTCTCGCTCGGCGAGGTGAAATGGGGCAAGACCCTAGGCTCTGGACATGTGGACCGGCTCCGAAGGGCCAAGGATCTGCTCGACGCCAAGGGCTACGACGTGAGGGACACCGTTCTGGTCTGTTACAGCGGCGTGGGATTCGACAGCGCGCTGGCAGGGGAGCGTGGCGTGCGGACCGTTGGGTTGGGTGAGCTCTACGGGTGACTGGTCCACGCATGGGGACTGTGTTGCCAGGGTGTTAATGGTTCGGGGCTGCGGCGTCAAGGCCCCTAGGATGGCAGTGTCCAAAGATTCCATCCACGAAACGGGTTCAACGACTCATGTCCGCCATAACCCGCGACGAGGTCGCACACCTGGCCCGGTTGTCCAGGCTGGCGCTCACCGACGACGAGCTCGACCACTACGCCACCCAGCTCGATGCCATCATCGAGGCGGTTGCGAAGGTGTCCGAGGTCGCCGCGGAAGATGTGCCGCCTTCGTCGCACGCGCTTCCGCTGACCAATGTCTTCCGAGCCGACGAGGTGCGGCAGTGCCTGACGCCTGACCAGGCCCTCTCCGGCGCTCCCGCCGTCGAGGACGATCGCTTCCGGGTGCCGCGCATCCTCGGGGAGGAGGCATGAGTTTGATTCGTAAGACCGCCGCCGAGCTGGGGGCGATGATCGCTGGTGGCGAGGTTTCGGCCGTTGAGGTGGCCGAGGCGCATCTCGACCGCATGGCCGAGGTGGAGCCCAAGGTCCAGGCGTTCCTGCACGTCGATCGCGAGACTACGCTCGATCAGGCGCGCGATGTGGACGCCCGGCTCCGGGCGGGCGAGAAGCTCGGGCCGCTGGCCGGGGTCCCGGTGGCGCACAAGGACATCTTCGTCACGCGTGACATGCCGACGACGGCCGGCTCCAAGATCCTTGAGGGCTGGCGGCCGCCTTACGACGCGACCGTCACCGCGCGGCTGCGCGCGGCCGGGCTGGTCATCCTGGGCAAGACCAACCTCGACGAGTTCGCCATGGGCTCCTCGACGGAAAACTCCTCCTTCGGCGTCTCACACAACCCGTGGGACCTGACGAGGGTGCCGGGCGGGTCGTCGGGTGGTTCGAGCGCGGCGGTGGCTGCGTACGAGGCGCCGCTGTCGACCGGCACCGACACCGGCGGGTCCATCCGGCAGCCGGCCTCGGTGACCGGGATCGTGGGCATGAAGCCGACCTATGGTGGCTCGTCCCGGTACGGGCTGATCGCGTTCGCCAGCTCGCTCGATACCCCGGGCCCGTTCGCGCGTAACGTGCTCGACGCGGCGCTGCTGCAGGAGGCGTTCTCCGGATACGACCCGATGGACTCCACCTCGGTCAACGAGCCCGTGCCCGCCGTGGTCGAAGCCGCGCGCAACCCCGACGTCGCCGGCATGCGGATCGGCGTCGTCAGGGAGTTCGCCGGCGAGGGCTACCAGCCGGGCGTGCTGGCCCGCTACAACGAGGCCGTCCAGCTCCTGGAGTCGCTCGGGGCCAAGGTCGTCGAGATCTCGTGCCCGTCGTTCAGGACCGCGCTGCCCGCGTACTACCTGATCGCGCCGTCGGAGTGCTCCTCCAACCTGGCCCGCTTCGACGCCATGCGGTACGGCCTGCGCGTCGGCGACGACGGCACCCGCAGCGCCGAGGAGGTCATGGCGCTGACCAGGGCCGCCGGTTTCGGCCCGGAGGTCAAGCGGCGCATCATGCTCGGCACGTACGCGCTGTCGAGCGGCTACTACGACGCCTACTACGGCCAGGCGCAGAAGGTGCGTACGGTCATCTCGCGCGAGTTCGAGGCCGCCTACCAGCAGGTGGACGTGCTGGTGTCGCCGACCACGCCGACCACGGCGTTCCCGATCGGCGAGCGCGCGGACGACCCGATGGCGATGTACCTCGCCGACCTGTGCACCATCCCGTCCAACCTGGCGGGCAACGCGGCCATCTCGGTGCCGTGCGGCCTGGCCGACGAGGACGACCTGCCGGTGGGCCTGCAGATCATGGCCCCGGTGCTGGCCGATGACCGCTGCTACCGCGTCGGCGCCGCCGTCGAGAAGGCCCTGGAGGGCCGCTGGGGCGGCCCGCTGCTGGCCAAGGCGCCCGCGCTGTAGACGAGGGAGGGACGGTGGCATGCTCACACGGATCGAGATCGACGGGTTCAGGTCCTTCCTGGACTTCACCCTCGACGTGCCGCCGTTCCTTGCCCTGGTCGGTCCAAATTCGAGCGGAAAGTCCAATCTGCTGGACGCGCTGGCGTTCGCCCGGTCGGCCGTCCTAGCCCGTGATCCGGCTCGGTTCTCGGAGGACGACCCGCTGCTCAACGCACGCAGGGGCAAGCCGCAAGAGGTGTTCCACCAGCCGGTCGGGCACGGTCCGGTCGATCATTTCAAGATCGACCTGTCGGCCGATACGGGCAGTGATGGCAACTGGCGAAAGATCGACGCTCGTGTCGAGGCCAGTCGTGAGCAGGCCAGGTGGGGCGTAACAGTCAGGCCGGCCCGTGCCGATCAGAAGGTCTGGCCCGGAGAGTGACCATGTGGACCTCGGAGTACTGGCCCGCCTGCCCGCCTACACCGAATGGGTGGACGCGACCTCGAAGGCCTTGAGGAGTCATGGCTTCCTCTGACGGCCGAAGCGATAGCTTGAAAACGTAACGATCTGAACTAAGGACCTCACCATGACTGCCGGTACGCTCATGCCGTACGACGAAGCGCTCGATCGGTTCGAGCCGGTGCTCGGGCTGGAGACGCACGTCGAGCTGGGCACCAGGTCGAAGATGTTCTGCGGCTGCAAGACGACCTTCGGCGCCCCGCCCAACACGCAGGTCTGCCCGACCTGCCTCGCGCTGCCCGGGGCGTTGCCGGTGGCCAACGCCGTGGCCATCGAGTCGACGATCCGCATCGGGCTGGCGCTCAACTGCTCGATCGCCGAGTGGTGCCGCTTCGCCCGGAAAAACTACTTCTATCCGGACATGCCGAAGAACTACCAGATCTCGCAGTATGACGAGCCGCTCTGCTTCGACGGCTACGTCGACGTCGAGGTCGAGGGGCAGACCGTGCGGATCGAGATCGAGCGGGTGCACCTGGAGGAGGACACCGGCAAGTCCACGCACGTGGGCGGCGCGACCGGGCGCATCCACGGGGCCGACTACTCGATCGTCGACTACAACCGGGCCGGCATCCCGCTGGTCGAGATCGTGACCAAGCCGATCCCGGGCACCGACCGGATGGCGCCCGAGGTCGCCAAGTCCTACGTGACCGAGCTGCGCGAGATCATGCGCTCCCTCGGCGTCTCCGACGTGCGCATGGAGGAGGGCTCGCTGCGCTGCGACGTCAACGTGTCGCTCATGCCGCGCGGCTCCGCCGAGTGGGGCACCCGTACGGAGACCAAGAACGTAAACTCGCTGCGCAGCGTCGAGCGGGCCGTGCGGAGTGAGATCGAGCGGCAGGCGGCCCTCCTGGCCGAGGGCGGGAAGATCGTTCAGGAGACCCGGCACTTCCACGAGGACACCGGCACCACCACCTCCGGCAGGTCCAAGGAGGAGGCGCAGGACTATCGCTACTTCCCCGAGCCCGACCTGGTGCCGATCGCGCCCGACCCGGCGTGGGTGGCCGAGCTGAAGGCGGCCCTGCCGGAGCTGCCGTCCGTGCGGCGCAAGCGGCTGCAGGCCGAGTGGGGGCTGTCCGACCTCGACATGCAGGCCATGCACAACGCCGACGCGATCGACCTGGTCGAGGCCACGGTCGCGGCCGGCGCGCCGGCGGCCGACGCGCGCAAGTGGTGGATGGGCGAGCTCGCGCGGCGGGCCAACGAGACCGGCACCACGCTGGCCGATCTGCCCATCACGCCCGCGCAGATCGCCAGGGTGACCGAGCTGGTGGCCTCGGGGTCGCTCAACGACAAGCTCGCTCGCGAGGTGCTCGAAGGCGTGCTGGCCGGTGAGGGCACGCCCGACGAGGTGGTCGAGCGGCGCGGGCTGCAGATCGTCAACGACGAGGGCGAGCTGTCGGCCATCATCGACCAGGTCCTGGCCGACAACGCCGACGCGGCGGAGAAGGTCAAGGCCGGGAAGGTCGCGGCGGCGGGTGCGCTGGTGGGCGGGGTGATGCGGGCCAGCAAGGGCAAGGCCGACGCGGCCCGGGCCCGGCAGCTCATCCTGGAGAAGCTGGGAGTGAGCGAGTAGCACTCAGGCGATGGGCTCCTGTGAGCGGTCTCGCCGATCCGGACATGCGGGTGCGGGCTCCTGTGAGCGGCTCCGCCGATCCGGACATATCGGCGGGGCCGCCCCAAGAACCAATGGCTGGGATTCCCGCAAGGGGCCGTGGCTAGTCGGCGCGTGACGAAGCTGTGACCTGGCGCCGTGTCGCGAGCCGCCGGAACAGGGGCATGAGCAGGGCCAGGAACGCGAGCACCAGCAGCACCACCGCCACCGGGCTGCGCACCAGGACGCTCACGTCGCCCGCGCCGATGGCCAGCGCCCGGCGGAGCTGGATCTCCGCCATCGGCCCGAGGATCATGCCGATCACCGCCGGGGCGACCGGCAGGCCGAAGCGGCGCATGGCGTACCCGAGCAGGCCGAGCACATAGAGCACGAACAGGTCGACGACGGTGCCGTTCAGGGCGTAGACGCCGAGGGCGGCGAACACGACGATCCCGGCATACAGGTACGGGCGGGGGATCCGCAGCACGCGTGCCCAGAGGGGCGCCATCGGCAGGTTGAGCACGAGCAGCATCGTGTTGCCGATGAACAGCGAGGCGATCATGCCCCACACCAGCGCCGGGTTGTGATCGAAGAGCTGGGGGCCGGGCTGCAGGCCGTACTGCTGGAAGGCGGCCAGCAGGATCGCGGCCGTGGCCGACGTGGGCAGGCCCAGCGTGAGCAGCGGGACCAGGGTGCCGGCCGCCGAGGCGTTGTTGGCGGCCTCAGGGCCGGCCACGCCCTCGATGGCGCCCTTGCCGTACTCCTCGCGCGCCACGCCGCGCGCCAGCCGCTTCTCGGCCGCGTACGACAGGAACGTGGGGATCTCGGCCCCGCCGCCGGGCAGGGCGCCGAACGGGAAGCCCAGCGCGGTGCCGCGCAGCCAGGCCGGCCACGATCGGCGCCAGTCCGCCCGCCCCATCCACGCCCGCCCCACGGGCACCACCTCGGGCGCCGCGTGGCGCAGCCGGGAGGCCACGTAGAGCGCCTCGCCGAGCGCGAACAGGCCGACCGCGACGATCACCACGTCGATGCCGTCGAGCAGTTGCGGGATGCCCAGGGTGAGCCGCGCCTGGCCGGTCTGCTGGTCGATGCCGACGAGCCCGATCACCAGGCCGAGCCCCAGGGAGGCCAGGCCGCGCACGACCGAGCGGGAGAGCACCGAGGACACGGCGGTGAAGGCCAGGATCGCCAGCGCGAAGTAGTCCTCGGGGCCGAAGGAGATCGCGAAGCTCACCACGGCCGGCGCGGCCACCACGAGCAGCGCGGTGGCCAGCGTCCCGGCCACGAACGAGCCGATGGCGGCCGTGGCCAGCGCCTGGGCCGCCCGCCCGCGCCGGGCCATCTTGTTGCCCTCCAGCGCGGTGATCATCGAAGCCGACTCGCCGGGCGTGTTGAGCAGGATGGAGGTGGTCGAGCCGCCGTACATGCCGCCGTAGTAGATGCCCGCGAACATGATGAACGCGCTGGCCGGCGGCACCGTGAAGGTGATCGGCAGCAGCAGCGCCACGGTCATCGCCGGCCCGATGCCCGGCAGCACGCCGACCAGGGTGCCGAGCGTGACGCCGACGAGCGCGTACAGCAGGTTGACCGGGGTGAGCGCGGCGGCGAAGCCGTCGAGCAGGAGCTGGAACGAATCCACTCAGATCACCCCCGCCAGCGGCCCGCCCGGCAGGGACACGCCCAGGCCTTTGACGAACAGCAGGTACGTCGCCACTCCCATGACCACCGAGATCCCGGCCGCGCGCAGCTTGTGCTCGGCCCCGAGGACCACCGACAAACCGAAGAACAGCAGGGCGGAGCCGATGATCCAGCCGAGCACGTTCAGGAGCGCCGCGAATGCCAGGAAGATCCCGCTGACCAGCCCGACGCTCCGCCAGTCCGTGGGCGCGTCCGCGTCCACGTCCTCGCTCTCCTCGGGGTCGGCCCGACCGCCGCGTACGACGTCGATCACGTAGCACAGGCCGACCACCACCATGGCCCCGCCCACCAGCATGGGGAAGAACCGCGGTCCGAGGCCGAGCTGGGAGGCCGCCGCCGAGACGTCCAGCGTCCCGACCACGACGAGCGCCCCCAGCACCAGCACCACGACCGCCAGCCCGAGCTCGGGCCGCCACCATCGAGTCATCAGGAGACGAGCCCCATCTCGGCGATGATGGCCTTAACCCGGGTCTGCTCGGCCGCCAGGTAGTCGGCGAACGGCTGCCCGGTCTGGAAGGAGTCGATCCAGCCGTTCTTGGCCACCGCGTCCTTCCATGGCTGCGAGCCGTGCATCTTGGTGACCAGGTTCGTCAGCGCCGTCTTGTCGGCGTCGGAGAGCCCGGCGGGGGCGACGAAGCCGCGCCAGTTGGCCAGCTCCACCTCCAGCCCGCCCTCCTTGAGGGTGGGCACGTCCAGTCCGGCGATGCGCTCACCGGACGTCACGCCGAGCGCGCGCAGCTTGCCCGACTTCACGTGCTCCGCGAACTCGGCCACGCCCGAGATGCCCGCGCTGACCTTGTTGCCGAGCAGCTCGTTCAGCGCCTCGCCGCCGCCGGAGTGGGCGATGTAGTTGACCTGCTTGGGGTCCACACCCGCGGCCTTGGCCATCAGCCCGGCCACGATGTGGTCGGTGCCGCCCGCCGAACCGCCCGAGATGGACACCTTCGCCGGGTCTGCCTTCCAGGCCGCCACCATGTCGGCCAGCGTCTTGAACGGCGAGGCGGCGGGCACGACGACGATCTCGTACTCCTCGGTCAGCTTGGCGATGGGCGTCGTCTCGGTCAGCGTGACCTTCGACTTGTTCTGCTCGATGGCCCCCACCATGACCAGGCCCATGGTCATCAGCAGGTTGCCGTTGCCCTGCTCGCCCGCGAGCTGAGCCAGGCCGATCGTGCCGCCCGCGCCGGGTACGTTGTACACCTCGACCTTGCGGCTGGGGTCTCCGGCCTTGAAGGCCTGCTCCGCGACGCGCGAGGTCTGGTCCCATCCGCCGCCCGGCGCGGCCGGAGCCATGATCCGCAGCGTGGAGCTCGCGGAGGTCCCCGACCCGCCGCCGCATCCGGTCAGCGCGCCGAGGGAGAGCGCCGCGAGCGTGGCCAGTATGCGCAGGCGCGTTCCAAGGGGGGATTTCACCGTCATAAAACTGGGATGGTGAACCTTCCTCTCCCGCGCGTCGAGCCTTTGCGCGGTTGCCGTCATAGTGGTCGTATTGGTCGCGACCTGGCCGTGACCTGGCTTTGTTTCCATGTGGACCGTGAGAAGGCTGCGTGAGGCCTCCCTCGGGACCCAGCTGTTCGCGCTCCAGATGGTGATCGTGATCCTCGCCGTCGGGGGCACCGCGGGCGTGTGGGCCGGGCGCACCCGTGACCAGCTCGACGCGCTTCACCAGCAGCGGGCGCTGGCCATCGCCCAGTCCGTGGCCGCGCTCCCGCAGGTGCGGGAGGCGTTCGAGCTGGAGAAGCCCGAGACGGTGCTGCAGCCGCTGGCGATGAGCGTCCAGCACGAGACCGGCGCCGACTACGTCGTGATCGCCAACACCGACCAGAAGCGTTACGCCCACCCCAACGCCGCGCTGATCGGCCGGAAGCTGTCCACCGACGGCAGCGTGGTCCTGCGTACGGGCCGGAGCTGGGTCGGCACCGAGACCGGCACGATCGGCACCACGGTCCGGGGCAAGACCCCCATCCGCGACGAATACGGCAACATCGTCGGCCTCGTCTCCGTCGGCGTGCTGGAGACCACGGTCGTCGGGCAACTCGGCGCCGCGCTGCCGCCGCTCGTCTGGACGGCGCTGGCGGTGCTGCTGGCCGGTCTCGCGCTGGCCGCGCTGATCACCGCGCGGGTGCGCAGGCAGACCTTCGGCCTGGAGCCGCGCGAGATCGCCGCGCTGCTGGAGCAGCGTGAGGGCGTGCTGCACGGCGTCAAGGAGGGTGTGCTCGCGCTCGACCTCGCCGGCCACGTCACCCTGGTCAACGACGCCGCCCGCGAGTTGCTCGGCGACGTGCCGATCGGCGCGGAGCTCACCCGGCTGCCGGTCTCCGACCGCATGCGCGACGTGCTCGGCGGCGCCGACCCGGGTGTGGACCGGGTGGTGCTGCACGGCGAGCGCGTGCTGGTGCTCAACCGCACCCCGGTGTCCGTACGCGGCCAGCACCGCGGCTGGGTGGTCACCCTGCGGGACCGCACCGAGCTGGTCCACCTGGCCCGTGAGCTCGACGACACCAGCAGCGCGACGGAGGCGCTGCGGGCCCAGGCGCACGAGTTCGCCAACCGCATGCACACCGTCGTCGGCCTGCTGGAGCTGGGCGAGCACGAGGCGGCCGTGGGCTACATCACCCGCACCACGGGCGGGGCCTACGCCGCCGACCTGCGCGAACGCGTCCAGGACCCGACCCTGGCCGCCCTGTTGCTGGCCAAGTCCGCCGAGGCGGCCGAGCGTGGTGCCAGGCTCGTGCTGTCCGACGACTCGGCCGTGCCCGAGGGCCTGCTCGGCGATCCGCGGGACGCGGTCCTGGTGGTCGGCAACCTGGTCGCGAACGCCATCGACGCCCTGGACGGGGCGGAGGGCACGATCGAGGTGTCGGTGCAGGCCGACGCGGGCGGGCTGCGCGTGCGGGTCGGCGACTCGGGTCCCGGCATCGCGCCTGACCTGGTGGAAGAGGTGTTCAGGGAGGGGTTCACCACCAAGGCCGCCCAGTCGGGGCCGCGCGGGCTGGGCCTCGCCCTCACCCGGCAGGCGTGCCTGCGCAGAGGCGGCTGGGTACGGGTACGCAACTCGGGCGGCGCGGTCTTCACGGCCCTCCTCCCGGCCAGGACGCGGCCATGAGGCGGTGCGGGAGGGCGTGGTCATGAGAGACATGCGGGTGCTGGTGGTGGACGACGACTTCATGGTCGCCCGCATCCACAGCGGCTACGTGGCCCGCGTGCCCGGCTTCCACGTCGTCTCGGTCGCCCACAACGGCGCCGACGCGCTCGCCGCGGTCGCCGAGTCGCGGCCCGACCTCGTGCTGCTGGACATCTACCTGCCCGACATGTCGGGCCTGGAGGTGCTCAAGGCCCTCACCGACGTGGACGTCCTCATGATCAGCGCCGCCCGCGACGTGCCCACGGTGCGGGAGGCCATGCGCGGCGGCGCGGTCAACTATCTCATCAAACCCTTCACCGCCGCCGCGCTGACCGAGCGGCTCCGCCAGTACGCCGACACCCGCAGGCGGCTGACCGCCATCGGCCCCGAAGCACGCCAGGACGACGTGGACCGGCTCTTTGGCACCAAAACCGCCGCATCCATGCCGAAAGGGTTGTCCGCGGCCACCTGCGCACTGGTCGCCGATACCCTGCGGGAGGCGGGTGGAGACCTGTCGGCGGCCGAGGCGGCCCAGCTCACGGGGCTGTCGAGGGTGAGCGCCCGCCGCTATCTCGAATACCTGTGCGCGGCCGGGCAGGCCGAACTCCGGCCGCGCTACGGCACGGCCGGACGACCTGAACATCGCTACCGGTGGCTAGGTTGACACATTTCCGTAGCCATATTCCGTGACATATGTGGATGCGCGTGCCTTACTGTTGCCTGAGACTTTGGCTGCGGACCGGGAGGAGATTGAGGCGTGCGAAACGCCGGACCGATCGAATCACCGACCGACCCGTTCGCTTCGGTGCCACTCCCCACGTCGGGCGTCTCCAGAAAGCCGCGGATCGAAGGCCTCCCCCCGGGCGTCTCCCGGGACATCTTCGGCCCGCAGGACAGGCAGGAGTCCCGGCCGGCCCAAGGCGGCCCGAGCGCCTCGGGCGGTCCCTCAGGCGGCGCGCTGCCCCCGGCGGCGCAGCCGGCGCAGCCGTGGCCGATGACCGACAAAGAGCCACAGACACCGGTGTTCGGCGCGGCGGGGCAGCCTGAGCGGCCGCCCGCCTTCGAGCCCGAGCCGCCCCGGCGGCGCCGGCTCGTCACGACCCTGGTCTCGTTTCTGGTGATCCTGGCGGCTCTGGCCTACATCGTGCCCGCTGTGCTCATGTCGGGCTCGGTGCTGCGCGGCACCTACGTGGCCGGCGTGGACATCGGCGGCCTGACCGTGACCCAGGCGGCCGACAAGCTGCGCGCCGAGCTGGCCACCAAGCTGAGCAGGCCGGTCGTGATCGACCTCGGCGGCCGGAAGGAGACCGTCCAGGCCGACGAGGCCGGGCTGGAGCTCGACGTGGTCGGCACGATCGGGCAGGCGCCCAGCGGGTTCCCGAGCCCGCAGGAGGTGTGGCGGGGGCTGACCGGCACGACCGAGCTGCAGCCCAAGGTCACCATTGACACCTCCCAGCTCACCCGGACCATCGAGGGCCTCGCGGAGGCCGCGGACAAGCCCGCGCACGAGGGCCGGGTGGCCTTCAGCGGGCTGGTGCCCAAGGCCCGCATGCCCCAGGACGGCGTGCTGCTCGACCGGGACGACGCCGTGCGCCGGGTCGGCGACGCCTTCCTGCGCGGAGGTGGCACCGTGGTCCTCACGCTGCGGCCGGCCAAGCCCGTCACCACCCCGGAGGCCGTGGAGGCGGCGATGGCCAAGGCCAGGCAGGCCGTCTCCGCTCCCATCACGCTGACCCTGGGCGACAAGCAGACGCAGGTCTCCCCGGTTCTGATCGCCGAGAACCTGACCTACAACTCCGACGGCGGCGGCGGGCTCGCGCCGCAGTTCGACGCCAAGGCCGTGCTGGCCGCCGCGGAGAGCAGCCTGGTCGACGCCGCGCAGCAGCCACGCGACGCCACGTACGACATCGTGGGCGGCCGGCCGGTGCTGGTGCCCGCCCGCACCGGGCGGGGCATCAACGACAAGCTGCTGGCCAGGGACGCCGAGAGGGTGTTCGACCAGGGCGGGGACCGCACCATCCCGGTCAAGCTGGGCGTCGTCACCCCGACCGTCGCCACCGAGCAGGTGCGCGACCTCGGCATCAAGGAGGTCGTGGCCTCCTTCACCACGATGTACGAATGCTGCGTGTCGCGCGTGAAGAACATCCAGCGCATGGCCCAGGAGCTCGACGGCCATCTGGTGAAGCCGGGGGAGACGTTCTCGATCAACGAGACCATCGGCCCGCGTACCGTCGAGGACGGCTACGTCGAGGCCGGGCAGATCGTCGGCGGCCGGACGGTGAACATCGTCGGCGGCGGCACCTCCCAGTTCGCCACCACCATGTACAACGCGGCGTTCTTCGGCGGGTTCGAGGACGTCGAGCACCAGCCGATGGACTTCTACGCCTCCCGCTACCCGGCCGGGCGCGACGCCGCGCTGCTCTACCCCTCCATCGACCTGAAGTGGCGCAACGACTCCGACACCGGCGTGCTGATCAAGACCGCCTTCACCGACACCTCGGTCACGGTCACGCTGTGGGGCACCAAGCGCTACAAGATCGAGGCGATCGAGTCGCAGCGGCGCGACTTCACCCCGTTCCGGAGCGAGACCGGCATCGCGACCGGCTGCGTGCCCACGAACGGCCAGCAGGGCTTCACCATCGACGTCACCCGGGTGTTCCACCAGGACGGCAAGGTCGTCAAGAAGGACAAGAAGCTCACCACGGAATACCGGCCGCAGGCCCAGGTGACCTGCGGCGGCACCGGCTGAACGGCTGACGGCGGGGCGCGGGACGGCCGGTGGCGGATCCCGCGTCGCCCGGGCCGCGACGACGAGGCGACCCGGTCGTCGCCCGGGTTATGACGACGGGGTCACGGTCATGATCCGATCGTCGCCCGGGCGCGGTGAGCCCCGGCCGTCCTTGTTGCTGGTGCCCACCCACAGCCTGCCGCCGGGGGCCGCGGTGACCGCGCGCAGGCGGCCGTACCGGTCGGTGAAATGGGCGACCGGCTTGCCCGCCGCGCCGTCCTGGGCCAGCGGGATCTGCCACAGGCGCTCGCCGCGCAGCGCGGCCATCCACAGGGAGCCGTCGGCGTACGCCAGGCCCGACGGGGACGCCTCGGCGGTGGACCAGGTGACGATCGGGTTCACGAACCGCCGGTCGTCGCCGCGGCCCTCGACCTCGGGCCAGCCGTAGTTGGCGCCCGGCCTGATGAGGTTGAGCTCGTCGTAGGTGTCGGCGCCGAACTCCGAGGCGTACAGGCGGCCGGCGGGGTCCCAGGCCAGGCCCTGGACGTTGCGGTGGCCGTAGCTGTAGACGAGGGTGCCGAACGGGTTGCCGGGGGCGGGCGCGCCGTCCACGGTCATGCGCAGGATCTTGCCGCCGAGGGAGTCGCGCCGCTGGGCGAGGTCGCGGTCGCCGGTCTCGCCGGTGGTCGCGTACAGGTGGCCGTCCGGGCCGAAGGCGAGCCGGCCGCCGTTGTGGATGGTGCCCTTCGGGATGCCCTGGACGAGCACGCGCTGGTCGGTGAGCCGGTCGCCGGCCAGCCGGTAGCGCACGATCCGGTTGTCCTGTTCCGCGGTGTAGTAAAGGAAGATTTGGTCGCCCTTGACCGCCACGCCCATCAGGCCGCCCTCGCCGTCCGGTCGCACTCCCTCGATCGTGGCCAGTTGCCGCACCTGGCCCGCCGGGCTCACCCGTAGCAACCGGGCGGTGTCCCGCTCGGTGACCAGGGCGTCTCCGCCGGGGAGGAAGGCGATGCCCCACGGCACGGCCAGGTCGGTCGCCACGTCCTGCGGATCGCCGGGGGCGCCGCCCGCCGAGACGGCGGCCGTCGGGGCGACCTCGCCCGCGCTGGAACAGGCGGCGAGCGCGACCACCAGCATGATCGTCCAGAGCTTCCTCATGTGTTCCATACTTCCCCGGCAGTCGTAAGGTTCTCCGCATGAAGACCTGGGTTCCGTCTGATTCGGTGGTTGATGTTCTGTCCGACCTCCCTGGCGTCGAATGCGCTGTCTATGACGGCATGTCCCCGATGCCGGACGGGATCGAGGAGGTGGAGGTCTGGATCCCGCCGCTGGTCACGGTGCCCGACATGGCGGGGACGCTGGCCCGGATGAGCTCGTTGCGGCTGGTGCAGACCGTGAGCGCGGGGGTGGAGCAGTACCTGCCGCACATTCCGCGGGGAGTGACGCTGTGCAACGCCCGCGGCGTGCACGACGCGGGCACCGCCGAGTGGGCGGTCGGGGCGATGGTGGCGGTGCTGCGGGAGTTCCCCGGATTCGTGGACGCGCAGCGCAGGGGCGAGTGGACCTACCACCACACCGGCGTGCTGGCCGACTCGACCGTGCTCATCGTCGGGTACGGCTCCATCGGCACGGCGCTGGAAAGGCGGCTCGCCGGGTTCGAGGTGGAGGTCGTACGCGTGGCCAGGAGCGCCCGCGACGGCGTGCACGGCATGGACGAGCTGACCACGCTGCTGCCCGCGGCCGATGTCGTGGTGCTGCTGGTGCCCGCCACGCCCGACACCGCGGGCATGGTCGACGCCGCGTTCCTGGCGCGGATGAAGGACGGCGCCCTCCTGGTGAACGCCGCCAGGGGCGGAGTCGTCGACACCGACGCACTGATCGCGGAGCTCAAAACCGGTAGGCTACGCGCCGCGCTGGACGTGACCGCGCCCGAGCCACTGCCCGAGGGTCACCCCCTCTGGAGCGCACCGGGTCTCCTGATAACTCCGCATGTCGCGGGCAGCACACCCGCTTCGGGGCGGCGCACCCTGCGCCTGCTTCGTGCTCAGCTCGAGCGCTACCGCGCTGCCGAGCCCCTGGTCAACGTCATAACCGACGCGTACTGAGAGGATCCCGGACCGTGGCTGGTCCGTGACCTTCGCTGCGTACGGTGGCGTTTGCAAGGCGTTCCTGACTAGCTGTCAAGGAATCCTTGGCGGCAATTGGTCTGTGTGGTTATCAGATCGGTGACGACATCGGCGTTGTCACCACCCGCGCCCCCAGGACCGCACACACTGGCGAAGAGATCCGCCGGGCTTCGGCGGACAAGGGAGCAGAGCACGAGACGGGATGGGCAACGACTGTGATCCGCTGGCGTGATCCACGGGTGCCGCTGACCGCCGCCGTGGCGGTGGGTGTGGTGGCCTTCGCCGCCGCGCTTCTCACGGGTGGTTCGGGCTTGCTCACCGGCGCGGTCGCCGGCGGACTGGCGGCGTTGCTCGCCGCCGCCTCCCTGCTGGGCGCCTCGGTGAAGTCGGCCGCGCACCGCCCCACGGCGCTGGGCGCGCGCTGGATGGGCGGCGGTGCCGTCATCTGGGCGGCCGGCGTCGCCCTGCGCCCGTTCGCCGACAGCGTCGTGGTCAGCTTCGCCGACCTGTTCATGCTGCTGGGCACCGTCGTCACGGCCGGGGGCGCGCTGATCGCCGCCGACCGCAGGTTCCCGGCGGGCGTCGCTTTACGGCACATCACCGACTCCTACCTGTGTGCCGCCTCGCTGTTCCTGATCGGCTGGGTGGTGACGCTGCGTCACGTCTACGCCGAGACGGCCGACCCGCCCGCGTTCACGCTGATCATGCTGCCACCGATGATCGCGCTGCTGGTGACCTGCGCGGTGATCCCGTCCGTGCTCACCAGCAAGGCGCCCTCCTGGCTGCTCGGCCTGGCCGGGGTCGGCGCGCTGGCCACCATGACCGTGGCCGGCCTGGCGGCCGCGGTGGCCCGGCTCGACGGCGTCGACCCGCAGGTGTGGAGCGTCATGCTCACGCCGGTCGCGCTGCTGCTGCTGGCCGCCGTCCCGTGGGGGCCGCGCGGCGGGGAGGCGGGCGGTCGCGCGGTCGGCGACGTGATCGCGATCATGCCGCTGGCGCTGGTCGCCGCGGCGGCCTGCACGCTGCTGGCCCACCTGACCAGTGGCCCGCAGGGGGCACCGGTCGTCGGCGTGGTGGCGGTCGCGGTGTCGGTGGTGCTGCTCCTGCTGATGCGCCTGTTCGTGGTGTCGGCGGCCAACGTACGGCTGCGCGGCCTGGTCAAGCGTGGCGAGCGGCAGTTGCGGGAGCTGGCCGAGAGCACCGGCGACGTGGTGCTGCTGTGCGACTACGAGGGCGTGGTGCACGAGATCGGCACCGGGGTGGAGGCCACCTACGGCTACCGCCCCGAGGAGCTGGTCGGCGGGTCGATCTTCGACTACATCCATCCGGAGGACGTGCCCGGCATCCAGCTCGCGCTGCGCGCCATGGGCCTCGACGAGGACACCGCCACGCCCGGTGCGTGCCTGATCGCCTGCCGGGTGCGCGCGTCCGACGGCACCTGGCGGCCCACCGAGTCGGTCGCCACCCGCCATGTCGGGCGCGACGAGCTGATGCTGGTGACGACCAGGGACATCAGCGACGAGGAGGCGCTGCGCAACCAGGTGGCCCACCTGACCTTCCACGACGGCGTCACCGGGCTGCCCAACCGCGCCTACTTCGAGGAGCGCACCCGCGAGGTGCTGTCCGGGCGCACGTCCGGCCACGTCGCGGTCATCTTCCTCGATCTCGACGGGTTCACCTCGGTCAACGACTCGGTCGGCCACGCCAGCGGCGACTACCTGCTCGGGCAGGCGGCCCGGCGACTGCGCGGCGCCGTACGCGCCGACGACACCCTGGCCCGTTGGGGCGGCGACGAGTTCGCGGTGCTCGTGGAGACGGGCGGCGACGCGCAGGTGGCGGTCGACCTCGCCGAGCGGCTGGTACGCGCGGTCTCGCAGGAGCCCTTCCGGGTCGCCGACCGCGACGTGGCGCTGACCGCGAGCGTGGGCGTGGCCTTCACCGAGGACGACCTGCCCGCGGCCGACCTGATCCGCAACGCCGACGTGGCCATGGCGCGCTCGAAGGAGCTGGGCGGGCGGCGGGTCGAGGTGTTCGCCGCGCAGATGCACGCCGACGTGGTGCGCCGCCTGGAGCTGGCCGCCGACCTGCAGCGGGCGCTGATCGAGCAGCAGTTCGCGATCGAATACCAGCCGGTGGTCGATCTGGCCACCTCACGGGTGACCGCCGTCGAGGCGCTGGTGCGGTGGTGGCGGGGCTCGGTGTTCGTGCCGCCGGAGCAGTTTCTCGGCCCGGCGGAGGACACCGGGCTGATCGTGCCGCTGAGTGAGTGGATCCTGCGCGAGGCGTGCCGCGAGGTGGCCGCCTGGCGGGCCTCGTCCTGGGACATCGGGCTGTCGCTCAACCTGTCGGCCCGGCAGATCACCGCGCCGCGTTTCGTCGAGACGGTGCGAGAGGCTCTGGAGGAGAGCGGGCTGCCCGCCTCCGCGCTCACGCTCGAAGTGATCGAGGAGATGCTGGTCGAGGACGCCGAGGAGACGATCAAGCGGCTGTCAGAGCTGCGCGCCCTCGGTGTACGCCTGGCGATTGACGATTTCGGCACAGGCTACGCGTCGCTGGCGTTTCTCCGGCAACTCCCCGTTGACATGATCAAAATTGACCCGTCCTTCGTGTCAGGGCTGGGCAAGGACGACACCCTGACGCTGCTCACCCGGACGATCGTGCGGCTCGGCCACGACCTCGGGCTGATCGTGGTGGCCGAGGGCATCGAGCGCCCCGAGCAACTGGAGTTGCTGAAGCGGATGGGGTGCACAAGAGGGCAGGGATTCCTGGTGGCGCGTCCCATGGCGGCGCGCGGGGTGGACTCACTGATGCGGACGAGTCTCACTGTTTGAGACTTGTGTCCACGAAGTTGACACTGGGGCATTCGGAGCGGCTATCGTGTAGGCCATGCTTCGCAGTGAGATTCTCGTAGTACTTCGCCGGCGCGCAGGCCGATAGCGAAGCACGACGACCTGCGCGCCGCCCCAACCCCGCTACACCGGTGGGAAGGGGCATTTTTTATGTCCTTAAGCCTTGAGAGCAGCCACGCAAGGAACGAGCCGATGACCGAACGGATGACAGGTGCACAGGCCCTCGTGCGGGCCTTGGAGCACATGGGAGTCGACACCGTGTTCGGGATCCCGGGCGGTGCCATTCTGCCGGCCTACGACCCCCTCTACGACTCGACCAAGGTCCGGCACGTGCTCGTACGGCACGAGCAGGGCGCGGGGCACGCGGCCGAGGGTTACGCACAGGCGACCGGCCGGGTCGGGGTGTGCATGGCGACCAGCGGCCCGGGGGCCACCAACCTGGTGACGCCGATCGCGGACGCGTACATGGACTCGGTGCCGATCGTGGCCATCACCGGCCAGGTGGCCAGCGGGGCAATCGGCACCGACGCCTTCCAGGAAGCCGACATCTCCGGCATCACCATGCCGATCACCAAGCACAACTTCCTGATCACCAACCCGGCGGACATCGCCCGTACGATCATGGAAGCCTTCCACATCGCCTCCACGGGCCGCCCCGGCCCGGTGCTCGTGGACATCTCGAAGGACGCGCTGCAGGCGGAGACCACCTTCCACTGGCCGCCCACCATGCAGCTCCCGGGCTACCGCCCGGTCACCAAGCCCCACTCCAAGCAGATCCGCGAGGCCGCCAAGCTGATCGCCGAGTCCAGGCGCCCGGTCCTGTACGTCGGCGGCGGCGTGCACAAGGCGGGCGCCGCGGCCGAGCTGCGGCAACTGGCCGAGCTGACGAACATCCCGGTCATCACCACGCTGATGGCGCGGGGGACGTTCCCCGACAGCCACCCCCAGCACATGGGGATGCCCGGCATGCACGGGAGCGTCTCGGCCGTCGGGGCCCTGCAGCAGTCCGACCTGATCATCGGACTCGGCGTCCGGTTCGACGACCGGGTGACCGGCCACCTGGCGTCGTTCGCCCCGCACGCGAAGGTCGTGCACGCGGACATCGACCCGGCGGAGATCTCCAAGAACCGGCATGCCGACGTGCCGATCGTGGGCGACTGCAAGGAGGTCATCAGCGACCTCATCGGTGTGATCCAGGCCTCCGAGGCCCGGGGTGACTACGCCGACTGGTGGACGATCCTGAACGGGTACAAGAAGACCTACCCGCTGGGCTACGAGACGTTCGCGGACGGCTCGCTGGCGCCGCAATACGTCATGGAGCGGCTGAGCTCCATCGCCGGCCCCGAGGCGTACTACGTGGCCGGGGTCGGGCAGCACCAGATGTGGGCCGCGCAGTTCGTCGGCTACGAGAACCCCGGGACGTTCATCAACTCCGGCGGCCTGGGCACGATGGGCTTCGCCATCCCGGCCGCGATGGGCGCCAAGATGGGCCGCCCCGAGTCCACCGTGTGGGCCATCGACGGTGACGGCTGCTTCCAGATGACCAACCAGGAGCTGGCGACGTGCGCCCTGGAGGGCGTGCCGATCAAGATCGCGCTGATCAACAACGGCAACCTCGGCATGGTCCGCCAGTGGCAGACGCTCTTCTACGACCAGCGTTACTCCAACACCGACCTGCAGACCACCCGCCGCATCCCGGACTTCGTCAAGCTGGCCGAGGCCTACGGCTGCGTGGGCCTGCGATGCGAGCGTCCGGAGGACGTGGACGCCGTGATCAAGAAGGCCATGGAGATCAACGACGTGCCCGTCGTGGTCGATTTCGTCGTCCATCAGGACGCCATGGTCTGGCCCATGGTGGCGGCAGGCACCAGCAACGACGACATCAAGATTGCCCGTGACATGGCGCCCAAGTGGGAGAACGAGGATGACTAGGTCCGAGGCAGCCGGAAGAGCGGTGGCGCAGGAGCGCCCGTGGAGCGAACGAGGAGCGGTGAGCGACCGATGAGCCG
Source organism: Nonomuraea sp. B12E4 (assembly GCF_039871825.1). Classification (NCBI taxonomy): domain Bacteria; kingdom Bacillati; phylum Actinomycetota; class Actinomycetes; order Streptosporangiales; family Streptosporangiaceae; genus Nonomuraea; species Nonomuraea sp. B12E4. The sequence continues at coordinate 222,732 of NZ_JBDPME010000006.1, forward strand.
TCACACGCTGTCTGTGCTGGTCGAGAACAAGCCGGGTGTCCTCGCGCGGGTGTCGGCGCTGTTCAGCCGGCGCGGCTTCAACATCGACTCGCTCGCCGTCGGGCCCACCGAGCACGACGACATCTCACGGATGACGATCGTCGTCAGCGTCGAGGAACTCCCGCTGGAGCAGGTCACCAAGCAGCTCAACAAGCTGGTGAACGTCCTGAAGATCGTCGAGCTCGACCCCTCGCAGTCGGTGCAGCGCGAGCTGATGCTGATCAAGGTCAGGGCCGACTCCGAGAGCCGCTCCCACGTGCTGGAGCTCGTCAACCTCTTCCGGGCCCGCTGCATCGACGTGGCGGCCGACGCCGTGACCATCGAGGTCACCGGCACTCCCGACAAGCTCGACGCCTTCATCAAGGTGCTGGAGCCGTTCGGGATCAAAGAACTCGTCCAGTCGGGCATGGTGGCCATCGGCCGCGGCGCCCGTTCCATCACCGACCGGTCCCTCAGGGCACTGGACCGTACCGCCTGAAAGGTAATAGCAAGTGACCGAGATCTACTACGACGACCAGGCCGACCTGTCGATCATCCAGGGACGTCACGTGGCCGTGCTGGGGTACGGCAGCCAGGGCCACGCCCACGCGCTCTCCCTGCGGGATTCGGGCGTGGACGTGCGCGTCGGCCTGCCGGAGGGCTCCAAGAGCCGCGAGAAGGCGGAGAACGACGGCCTGCGGGTCGTCACTCCGGCCGAGGCGGTCGAGGAGGCCAACCTCACGATGATCCTGGCGCCGGACCACATCCAGCGCCACCTGTACGCCGAGCACGTCGCGCCCAACCTGGTAGAGGGCGACGCGCTGTTCTTCGGCCACGGCCTGAACATCCGCTACGGCCTCATCGAGGCCCCGGAGGGCGTGGACGTGTGCATGGTCGCGCCCAAGGGCCCCGGCCACCTCGTCCGCCGCCAGTTCGAGGCCGGGCGGGGCGTTCCCTGCCTGGTGGCCGTCGAGAAGGACGCCTCGGGCAAGGCGCTGGACCTGGCGCTGTCGTACGCCAAGGGCATCGGCGGCACCCGGGCCGGGGCGCTGAAGACGACCTTCACCGAGGAGACGGAGACCGACCTGTTCGGCGAGCAGGCCGTGCTGTGCGGCGGCGTGTCCGAGCTGATCAAGGCCGGCTTCGAGACGCTCATCGAGGCCGGCTACCAGCCGGAGGTCGCCTACTTCGAGTGCCTGCACGAGATGAAGCTGATCGTCGACCTCATGTACGAGGGCGGCATCTCGAAGATGTACTGGTCGGTCTCCGACACGGCCGAATACGGCGGCTACACCCGCGGCCCGCGCATCATCACCGAGGAGACGCGGCAGGAGATGCGCCGCATTCTCGGCGAGATCCAGGACGGGACCTTCGCCCGGCAGCTCGTCGAGGAGTTCGACGGCGGGCAGAAGGAGTTCAAGCGGCACCGTGAGGAGCTCGCCGCCAACCCGATCGAGACGACGGGCGCCAAGCTCCGCCCGATGATGAGCTGGCTCAAGGCCTGATTGGGGGGCACGGGTGGGGCCTGCGCCGACGGCCCCACCCGCTGCCCGCGCCTGACCCGCCGTGTTCGTTGATCGCTGACGCGGGTCAGCCGCGCAGCTCGGGGGTGTGCTCCGCCAGCACCTCCAGGAAGTCCGCGGCCGGCCGGCTCTGGTAGCCGCGCCTGCGGCGGACCACGACCACGGGCAGAGCCGCGTCCAGGCTCTCGACCTCGATCGTCCGCAGGCTGCCGATGCGCAGCTCCTCCCGGATGCTGCTGACGGGCATGAGGGCGATGCCGAGACCGGCCTGGACCAGCCGTTTCTGCGCCGTGAGGCTGTCGACCCGGGTGATCGGCGGGCCCGTCCGCCCGGAGGGCAGTTCGCGTTCGAGGAGATGGCCGAAGGAGTCGGGCTGGCCCCGCTCGGGCGGGAAGCCGATCCAGCGCTCGTTCCGCAGCGCCTCCAGGCCGGGCAGGCGGTGCGCGGTGACCGGGTGCGAGGCGGGCACGACGACCAGGAGTTGCTCGGTGCCGAGCGGGATCGACTCCAGCCGGGGGTCGGCGTCGGGGAAGTAGCGCAGGCCGAGGGTGGCCTCGCCGCCGCGCACGAGGGCGCTCACCTCGCGGCTCGTCGCGGTGCGCAATTCGACCGAGGCCCGCGGGAACCGCGCCTCGAACGTCCGCAGCACGTCCACGAGGTGCGAGTCGGCCAGGGTGCCGACGATGGCCAGGCTCAGGGTCAGCGTGCTGCCGGGTTGCCGCGCCTGGTCCCGTACGGCTCGCTCGCCGTCGCGGACGGTGGCGAGCGCGGCCTCCGCGAACGGCAGCAGCGCCCGCCCCGCGTCGGTGAGCACCACCCGCCGGCCGGATCGCTCGAACAATGCCGCGCCCAGCGACTGCTCCAGCTCACGGATCCGGCGGCTGATCGCGGGCTGGGACCGGTTGAGCCTCCTGGACGCCTCCGTGAACCCGCCCAGCTCGGCAATGCATACGAACGCCTCGATCTCCTCCAACGTCATATCCATCAGAATTCCTGATAAATCGCATTATTGCTATGCATTTGACGTATCGATGAGGAGACGGCGAAAGTGAGCGAGTAACGGCAGTTCCACGGACGGAGCAACCCCATGACCGATCAACTGGCCGCCGCGACCCGCTTCCGGGCCCTGCACGAGCGACCGGAGCCTCTTCTGCTGCCCAACCCGTGGGACGCCGGAACCGCGCTGATCCTGGCCTCGCTGGGCTTCGAGGCCCTGGCCTCCACCAGCTTCGGCGTGGCCAACCAGCTCGGCCGCACCCGGGCCGACCGGCAGGACGTCCTCGACAACTGCCGCGTCATCAGCGCGGCGACCCCGCTCCCGGTCAACGCCGACCTGGAGAACGGTTACGCCGACGAGCCGGCGGCGGCGGCCAGGATGATCGCGGACGCCTGCGCGTACGGCGCGGTGGGAGCCTCCATCGAGGACGCGACGGGCGACCGCCGCAATCCGATCTACGACTTCGGGCTCGCTGTCGAGCGTGTGCGGGCGGCCGTCGAGGTCGCCCGCGGCCTGCCCGTCCCCCTCGTGCTGACCGCCAGGGCGGAGAACCTGCTGTACGGCGTCGCCGACCTCGACGAGGCCATCAGGCGCCTGCAGGCGTTCGAGGCGGCGGGCGCCGACGTCCTGTACGCGCCGGGCCTGCGCACCCTCGACCAGATGCGCGCGGTCGTCTCCTCCGTCGGCAAGCCGGTCAACGTGGTGATGGGCTTCGCGGACCCGGCGATCACGCTGGAGCAACTGGCCGAGATCGGTGTGCGGCGGGTGAGCATCGGAGGCGCGCTCTCCCGGTACGCGCTGAGCGCCTTCCTGGACGGCGCCCGGCAGATGCGTGCCGGCCGGTTCGGGTTCGTCGCGGAGATGGCCCCGGTCGCCGAGCTGCACCAGGCGTTCCGCGCGGCGGCCCGGCGGGAGGGTTGAGGCGCGGTGGGTGTGTCTTCTGCGCGATCGTCGCCGGGGTCGAGCCCGCGCAGAAGGTCTATGAGGACGACCACGCGGTGGCCTTCCTCAACATCGGCCCGGCCACCGAGGGCCACGCACTGGTCGTAGATCGAGTGCCCCGTCGAATCGTTCGCCGCCCTGGCGGAGCGAATCCGTTTCTGGGCTCCGGGCAAACGCGGCCTCGACCAACCTCTCCCATGTCGTGATAATAATACCGGTATAGTTATCGACAAGGAGGGACTGTGATCGAGCTCAAGACAGCCGGCGAGATCGACGCGATGCGGGCGGCGGGGCGGGTGGTGGCCGCCGTTCAGGCCGCGGTGCGGGAGCGGGCCGCCGTCGGGGTCTCGTTGCGGCAGCTCGACGAGCTGGCCAGGGAGGTCATCGCGGAGGCCGGGGCGGGGGCGTCGTTCCTCGGGTACCACCCGTCGTTCGGCGCGATGCCGTACCCGGGGGTGATCTGCACGTCGGTGAACGGGGTGATGCTGCACGGGCTGCCGACGTCGTACCGGTTGCGTGACGGTGACCTGCTGAGCGTGGACTGCGGCGCCTACGTCGACGGGTGGCACGCCGACGGCACGGTCAGCTTCGCCGTCGGGCAGGCCCGCGCCGGGGACCTCAAGCTGATCAGGGTCGCCGAGGAGACGCTGGCCGCGGGCATCGAGGCGGCGCTTCCCGGGGGCCGGATGGGCGACATCGGCCACGCCATGTCCACGGTCGGCCGCGGCGCGGGCTACGGCATGCAGAACGACTTCGGCGGCCACGGCATCGGGCGGGCCATGCACGAGTCGCCGTTCGTGCCCAACGAGGCCCGCCAGGGCCGGGGTCTGCGGTTGAGGCCCGGGCTGGTGATCGCGATCGAGCCGAGCCTGATGGCCGGGGGTGGCGACGACTACGTCATGGCGGAGGACGGGTGGTCGGTCTGCTCGGGCGACGGCAGCAGGAGCGTGCACGTTGAGCACACAGTTGCCATAACTGCGGACGGTCCGGTCATTTTGACTCTTCCGTAGGCCGGGAGCGCGCGATGGCCAAGTGATGGTCATGGAGGGCGAGGTATTTTCTCAACTCGGGACGCCGGAATGTCAAGTGGGTCGATCTTGGTCACCACTTCTCCCACGCCCGGTATTTGCGCGGATCAAGAGGAGTGTAGGGGCGTTTGTCCAACTTGGGCGAGGGGCAGATCTTCCTCCGATAGCTACGGAGAGTAGTCGAGCGGTTATCAGAGGAGAAAAACATGTACAGATCAGGGCTCGTCCTGGCCGGCCTCGTCGGCGGGATGATCGTGGTCGCCGGTCCCGCGCTCGCCGCGACCCCAGGTGTCGCCGCCGTCGCAACGAACGCCGGCATCCTGCCCGGTCCCAACCAGACCGACGACGCCGCGAGGTGGGACTTCGGCGAGTGGAACAACCTCGGCTCGGACAACGACATCCTCGACGTCGACGTCCTGGGCCAGCTCCTCAAGTCGGTCCTGAGCAGCGGCTGATCAAGCGCAGACGTGCGAAGGGGCTCGCCCAGGGGCGGGCCCCTTCGGGGCGTTCGGATCCCTGTCCTCCGGTTGTGTGCGGGCCCGGCCGCGGTCCTGTGTGCGGGGGGAGGCGCGGCCGGGCCCGCCGGGAGGGGAGCGCATGGGCGTGCGGTGGGAAACCGGCTCGGGGTGTGGCCGGTGAAGGCCCCGGCGCTCCCTGGTCCGGGGGCAGTGCTCCGAAGTGGAGACTGCGTCGATCCCGAATTCTGGCGCCCCAGGGTCGGCTATGTATGGAAAAAGCCATCCATAGCTGGAGCTCCAGGTGGTCGAATCGTAATATGACCCGTGTGACCAGCGGGTAAACCACGGCGGCCCCCTGAGCGTCAGGGGGCCGCGCGGCGTCACGAGATCGTCAGCACTGTACGGGCTTGAGCCACGAGCACTCGAGGTCGCCGCCCCCGGGGGGCGCGTTCTGGGCGCGGAGCTGGACGGTGCCGGTGGTCGCCGTGGCCCGGGAGAACTGGGCGAGCCGGACGGCGATCTTGTCTTCGATGTCCTTGGGCGAGGGCGACGCCAGATACTGGTTCAGCATGATGGAGAAGACCAGCGGCTCCCCGTCGGCGCTCGTGACGTAGCCGGACAGGGCCGTGACTCCGGTCAGCGAGCCCGTCTTGGCGTGTACGTTGTTCGCCGCGGCCGTGCCCTGCATGCGGCTGCTCAGGGTGCCGCCGACGAAGCGCTCGGTGTTGCCCGCGATGGGCAGGGAGTCGTACCAGGTCTGGAACCAGGGCTTGGCCCGCAGGGCCGACAGGAGCTGCACGATCGAGCCGGGCGAGAAGCCGTCGCGGCGCGACAGCCCTGACCCGTCGCGCATGTTGACCACCTGCACCCCGTTGGCCCGGGCGAAGTCGGTGCTGACCTTGAGCCCGGCCGACCAGGTGCCCTGACCGGTGGCCTTGCGTCCCATGGCCTTGGTGAGGATCTCGGCGTGGATGTTGTTGCTCAGCTTCATGAACGGCACCAGCAGCTCGCCCAGCGTCATCGACTCGTGCCTGGCCAGCTCCTTCGCGCCCGGCTCGGCCGCGCCCGTCACGGTCGGCCCGAGCACCTTGACGCCGTGCCTGGCCAGCGCGTCGCGGAAGAGCGAGGAGGCATATGCCGTGGGGTCGTCCACGGCCACCCACTCCCGGGCCGAGGTCGCCACCGTGCCGGTGATCACGACGGTGCGGGTGCTGTGCTGCCGCTCGATGAGCAGGTCGTTCTCCGAGCCCACGGTGGCCCGGTTGACGATCTTCAGGTAGTCGGTCGGCGGAGTGGTGGTCACCTTGGCCTTGCCGCCCTCGGCCGCCACCGAGACGATCACGGAGCCGGCGTCGTAGTCCGTGTCGGGGGAGGCGGTCAGCGCCGAGATCGGCGCCGCGTAGTACGCGGTCTCGTCGTCCCAGGCCCAGTCGTTGCCGAGCCGCTGCCCGTCGAACCAGGTGTCGTCGGCCACGAGTTTGCCCGTGACGCGCCTGACGCCCGCGGCCGCCACCTCCTTGGCCAGCGCCTCGTAGTCCGCGGCCAGCATGGTCGGGTCGCCGGTGCCGCGCAGCACCAGGTCGCCGGCCAGCACCGAGCCGGCCTTGCGACCGTGCCTCAGCACGGTGGTGGGGAAGCGGTAGTCGAGCCCGAGCGTCTCCACCGCCGCGGACGAGGTGAACAACTTGGTGTTGGAGGCAGGGATCAGGAGCTTGCCCGCGTCTGTGGCGTACAGTTCCTCGCCGGTCTGGGCGCTCTTGACCACGACGCCCGCCCTGGCGATCGTGAGGCGCGAGTCGGCGAGGATCTGGTTGATGTCCTGGGTCAGGTCGGCCACGCCCGCCGATGGATCGAGCGCGACGGCCGGTAAGGAGGGGCTGGAAGCCCACGCGAGGGCCGCGACGAGCGCGCCCGCGGCGAGGGAGACTGAGGTGCGCCGCATGAGGTCTCCAAAAGACTGGGGGATCGCATGAGATCCTGGATCAGCGCACCCCACCCTGCAATCCGCAAATATCCGTATTTACAGGGATCGCGAGGTCAGGTCGGCTGGCCGTGCGTCAGCAGAAACCCGCAGTCGCCGAACGAGATCTCGTCCCCCGACTTGACCCGGGCGGGCCCCACCAGCCGCCACCCGTTGAGCCGGGTGCCGTTGAGCGAGCCCAGATCGACCAGCATCCACTGCCCGTCGCCCTCGCGCCGCAACTCGGCGTGCACCCGGGAGACCGTCAGGTCCGACAGCACGAGATCGCATGCCGATCCCCGGCCCACCACGTAACGCAGCCGGTTGTCGTCCGGCAGGGCCAGCCGGGGCAGCCGGGGCTTGCGCCACGCCGACTGCAGCTTGCTGGTGAAATCCGACATCGACGCCACGGCGTCGGTCAGCCGCTGCCGGAACGTCTGCCGCCGCGGCAGATCGGCCACCAGTTCGTCCAGCTCATGCTGGTTGCGCGCGCGCAGCGCCTGGTCCACCCGGCCCACGAACGTGTCGTGCGAGATCCGCCCCTCCACGGCGCGGTCCCTGAGCTCGTCGATCGCACGGTCGCGTTCACCGTCGGATGCCCGAAAGTGCGGGTGCGTGGAGCTCATAGAGCGAGTATCGGCCTGAACCGCGTTCCGTGTCCAGAATACGCGTATCGAGTTGCGAACAGCATACTCAGTATGCATACTCCGTATCTATGTCGATCAGACACGGACTGCTCGCACTGCTGAACAGCGGGCCCCGTTACGGCTACCAACTCCGGGGCGAATTCGAGGCATCGACGGGAGGGACCTGGCCGCTCAACATCGGGCAGGTCTACACCACGCTCGCCCGCCTGGAACGTGACGGCCTGGTCGAGCCCGCCGGTGCCGACGAACAGGGCCGCGCGGTCTATGCGATCACCGAGGCCGGTCGCGGGGAGCTGGAGCGCTGGTTCGGGACCCCCGTCGCCCCCGGCGACCGGCCCAGGGACGAACTCGCCATCAAGATCGCGATGGCCGTCGCCAGCGGCGCCGTCGACGTGGCCGAGGTCATCCAGGCCCAGCGCGCGGCCACCATGCGCGCCCTGCAGGAGCTCACCAGGACCAAACGCTCCGCGACACAGGGGCTCGCGGAGCGGCTGGTGATCGACGCTTCCATCTTCAGGACCGAGGCGGAGCAGCGCTGGCTGGACCACTGCGAGGCCGTTTTCAAGGAGGTTCGATGAGTGTGGTGAGGCTGGCGGACGTGACCCGCGAGCATGGCGACGTGCACGCGCTGAAGGGGGTGAACCTGGAGGTCACGGCGGGTGAGCTGGTCGCGGTCATGGGCCCGTCGGGGTCGGGCAAGTCGACGCTGCTCAACCTGGCCGGCGGCCTCGACCGGCCCACCTCGGGACCGACCGCTTCCCCGAGGAGCTGTCCGGCGGCCAGCGCCAGCGGGTCGCCATCGCCAGGGCACTGGCGGGGGAGCGGCGACTGCTGCCGCGATGCCACCGCCGACCAGCAGGATCACCACGTGGGCGAAGACCGGGCCGAAGACGGGGGTGGCCATGGCCAGCGCGGGCCCGCAGCCGAACAGCAGCGCGGCCAGCATCATCGCCCCGCGCTTGTCCGGTAGGCCTACTCGGCGTCACGCACGGCGAGGGCCCGGTTTCCCCGGGCCCCGGCCGTGCGTGTGCGTCAGTCCCGCACGTCGGCGCACACCACGTGCGCGCCGATCTCGATCATCCGGCGCTCGCTGCGCGTGTCCGCCACCCTCGCCATGAGGATCGGCGCCCCCGAGGCCGCGAACTGCGGCAGCCGGGCCCGCACCAGGCGGTGCAGATCGCGTACGACGTCCTCGGCGGCCGACATGTGCACCTTGACGTGCAGCATGATCCCGGGGGCCCCGGACGCGGTACGGGCCTCGGAGATCCACACGTGGTGCACCAGCGGGAAGTCCACCAGCAGGTACGCGATCGCCTGCCGCAGCGCGGGCAGGATCGGATGCGTGCACCGCCGGTACCCAGGGTCCACCTGCTGCATGGGCCCCGACAGGTGCGGCCGCGGCGCGGGCACCCACGGGAAGGCGGGTGCCTCCGTGCTCGGCGGCGCCACCTGGGCCACCGCGGATCCGCGTGACACGGTGGCCATGGCACCCGTCGCGTAGGCGGCCGGCACGGCCCCCGACAGCACGGGCGTCGGCCCCGAGCGCGTCGAGGTCAGGAAGCGCTGGAGGTCTTCGATGGGCACGGCGGCCGCAGCGGGACCGGCCGCATCGATCACGATCTCCCGCACGCCCGTGACGCGCTGGATGTCCAGGATGGTGTCGGCGTCGCACGCCGAGAGGGAATGGCTGCCACGGTGCCTGGCGTACGTAGCAGGGCCGGTGTAACCGAGAAGCACCCGGTCACCGGCTTGGGTCGTCCCCAGGACGACCGAACGGTCTGGTCGCACTGCCACCAGGACTCCACCGTCGGCGAGGGCGCCCAGGAGGCGGTGAGGCGTGCCATGCCGGGCGAGCACGTCGGCAAGCGCAGGATTCCCGATGCTCATATGACGAACCATAGGTAGTCGGCCACGGCTTATCAGGCTAATGGCGAATAAATCTCCCGATCAAGACAAGATTCATGCGCTTCTGGATGAGTTTCGCCGCCGCCGGGTACGGCGAGACGCTGTCTCACATCGTGGTATCTCGTGAATGCGTTCACAAGCGGTGGATAGACTCTGTGGGACCGCCGGGGGATCCGTGGACGTGTCCCCCGCAAGCCCGCAGCATGTCCGAAGGATCCACGCCAGTGAACAAGCCCGTCGTTCTGGTCGCAGAGGAACTGTCCGAAGCCGGCCTGGCCGTACTCGGCGCTGATTTCGAGGTCCGCCACACCGACGGCGCCGACCGTTCCCAGTTGCTGCCCGCCCTCGCGGAGGTGGACGCGCTGATCGTGCGCTCCGCCACGCAGGTCGACGCCGAGGCCATCGCCGCCGCGCCCAAGCTGCGCGTCGTGGCCCGGGCCGGTGTCGGCCTCGACAACGTTGACGTCGAGGCGGCCACCAAGGCCGGTGTCATGGTCGTCAACGCTCCGACCTCCAACATCACCAGTGCCGCCGAACAGACCATCGCGCTCATCCTGGCCAGCGCGCGCAACACGGCCCAGGCCCACGCCGCGCTGAAGAACGGGGAGTGGAAGCGCTCCAAGTACACCGGTGTCGAGCTCGACGAGAAGGTCGTCGGCATCCTCGGCCTGGGCAAGATCGGCCAGCTCGTGGCGCAGCGGCTGCAGCCCTTCGGCGTCGAGCTGATCGCCTACGACCCCTACCTGCCGCCGGCGCGCGCCGCGCAGATGGGCGTCAAGCTGCTCAGCCTCGACGAGGTGCTCAAGCAGGCCGACTTCATCACCGTGCACCTGCCCAAGTCCAAGGAGACGATCGGGCTCATCGGCGACCGGGAGCTGCACGCGGTCAAGCCGTCCGTACGCATCATCAACGTCGCGCGCGGCGGCATCGTGGACGAGGGCGCGCTCTACTCGGCGATCAAGGAGGGACGCGTCGCGGGAGCGGGCCTCGACGTGTTCGCCAAGGAGCCGTGCACCGACAGCCCGCTGTTCGAGCTGGACCAGGTCGTCGCCACGCCGCACCTGGGCGCCTCCACGCACGAGGCCCAGGAGAAGGCCGGCACCCAGGTCGCGCGCAGCGTGAAGCTGGCGCTCGCGGGCGAGTTCGTGCCGGACGCCGTCAACGTCCAGGGCGGCGTGGTCGCCGAGGACGTCAAGCCGGGCCTGCCGCTGGCGGAGAAGCTGGGCCGGGTGTTCACCGCGCTGGCCGGCGAGGTCGCCACCAAGCTCGACGTCGAAGTGCGCGGCGAGATCGCCTCCCAGGACGTGCGGGTGATCGAGCTGGCCGCGCTCAAGGGCGTGTTCACCGACGTGATCGAGGAGCAGGTCACCTACGTCAACGCGCCGCTGCTGGCCAAGGACCGCGGCATCGCCGTGGAGCTGGTGACCAGCTCCGAGAGCCCCGACTGGCGCAACGTCGTGACCGTGCGCGGCGTGCTCGCCGACGGACGTCAGGTCTCGGTCTCGGGCACGCTCTCCGGCCCGCGGCAGATCACGAAGATCGTCGAGGTCAACGGCTACGAGATGGAGATCGAGCCGACGGCTCACCTGTGCTTCTTCACCTACACCGACCGGCCCGGCATCGTCGGCGTGGTCGGCCGCCTGCTCGGTGAGCACAGCATCAACATCGCCTCCATGCAGGTGGCCCGGGACGTCAAGGGCGGCAAGGCGCTCATCGCGCTGACCGTCGACTCGGCGATCCCGGCCGACGTGGCCGACCAGATCGTGGCCGAGATCGGCGCCGAGAGCGGCCGCTCGGTGGACCTGGAGGACTGAGCGACCCTGCTCCACAAAGGGGGCCGCCACCCGGATCACACCGGGGGCGGCCCCCTTGTTTGTCTCACGATACGAGATGCTAGGACATCCAACGAGACGCTCGGGGTACTGTGGTGGGGATATGCGCCAGGTTCTCGTACTCATTACCTGCCGCGGCGGGGCCTGTTAGGGCAGGTCGACGACCCGCCGCGGGGTGTGGCGATGCGTCGGCCGGTAAGCCCCTTTTCGTCCGGTCCGCGACCCGGACCACGAGGTCAGGCCCGATCGGATTCGCGATCGGGATCCGAGTCCCCATTGGCACGCTCGCGAAATGAGATGAGTCACATGTACGAGATGTATGCCGCCAACCGCGCCGAAGAGCACGAGGACCAGGCCGCCGAGGCCCTGCAGATCGCGCTGGACCGTCGGGACAACGGCGGCGCGCCCCAGAACTCCAGCCGGTAGAACCGGCCGACCGCTTCATCCCCGGCAGGGCCTTGTCGTCTGCGAGGCCGTGACCGGGCGGCCCCGCGGCGGCCCCGCGGTGGTGCCGCGGTGGTGCCGCGGGGCCGCGTCCGCTCACAGGGTGGCGGTGAGCATGGCAGGCGGTGGGTCGTTGTGTTGCTTCGTGGAGAGCCGTACGCCCTTGGGGTCGGGCCGGACGGCGCCCACGAACGCCTCCCTGCGCCAGTCAGAGAGCGGCTCCTCCTTGACCACGTCACCGGTGTGCGGCGCGTTCACCATGTAACCGGGTCTGGAGACCATCCCGACGTGCCCCAGTCCGTGGAAGAAGACCAGGTCACCGGGCTTGAGATGGTTCCAGGAGATCTTCCTGGAGAACGCGTTGTACTGCTCCGCCGCGGTTCGCGGCAGCTCGATCCCGGCGTGCGCGTACGCCTTGAGCGTGAGTCCGGAGCAGTCGTACCCGCTGTCGCTGGTTCCGCCCCAGACGTAGGGGATGCCGCGCTTGCGCATGGCGAAGTTGAGGGCGATCTTCCAGGCCGGCTTGGGCTGGCTCTTCTGCTGGACGTGCTTGACCTGGGGGCCGGTCAGCGTGATCGCGCCGGAGTCGGCGGCCTGGGGGCGGACGACGTCGGGGCTGTGGGAGGTGGCGGCCTGGGCGGGAGAGGCCAGGGCGAGCCCGGCGGCGGTGGCCGCAAGGCAGGTGGTGATGCGAGGCATGGTCTGTCCTTCCACGTGGCCTACCGGGTTAGCTGACGGGCTCGGGCCTGGAAGTGGCCCTACGGCGGCTGCCGACTCGCCCCAGGGGAGATTTGGGTCCCCGGCTCCACACAGCGGTGTGCGGATTAGGCTGGACGAACTCTAACGAAACGGTCAAAGCGTTGTAAACCACCTAAAATCGGACGTCCGAGAAATGAGATGGTGTGTTCGTCAGTCGAGACGAGCCGGTAAGGTACCGCCATGGAGTCGCGTAACATCCGCTTGGCCGTCATCCCCGGGGATGGCATCGGCACCGAGGTCGTGGCCGAAGGGCTCAAGGTCCTGGAGGCCGTCGGCACGAAGTTCGAGCCCACGCACTATGACCTGGGCGCCGCGCGCTATCACCGCACCGGTGAGACGCTGCCCGACGCGGTGCTCGAGGAGTTGCGCGGCTATGACGCGATCCTGCTCGGTGCCGTGGGCGACCCCAGCGTGCCGCCGGGCGTGCTCGAGCGCGAGCTCCTGCTCCGCATCCGGTTCGAGTTCGACCACTACGTCAACCTGCGGCCGGTCAAGCTGTTCCCCGGTGTGACGACGCCGCTGGCCGGCAAGTCGCCCGAGGACATCGACATGATCGTCGTCCGCGAGGGCACCGAGGGCCTCTACGCGGGCACCGGCGGCGTCATGCGGCGCGGCACACCCCACGAGATCGCCACCCAGGAGTCGCTCAACACCGCCCACGGCGTCGAGCGCGTGGTGCGTTACGCGTTCGAGAAGGCCAGGTCGCGCCCCCGCAAGAAGCTGACCCTGGTCCACAAGACCAACGTGCTCTCCTACGCCGGCGACCTGTGGCAGCGCACGGTCAACCGGGTGGCGGCGGACTATCCCGAGGTCACCACCGACTACAGCCACATCGACGCGGCCTCGATGTTCTTCGTGAGCCAGCCCGAGCGGTTCGACGTGGTCGTCACCGACAACCTGTTCGGCGACATCATCACCGACCTCGGCGCGGCCATCGCCGGCGGCATCGGCCTGGCGGCCAGCGGCAACATCAACCCCGAGGGCGCCGCGCCCAGCATGTTCGAGCCGGTGCACGGCAGCGCGCCGGACATCGCCGGGCAGGGCAAGGCCGACCCGACCGCGACGATCCTGTCGGTCGCCATGCTCCTCGACCACCTCGGGCTGCACGCCGAGGCGGCCAGGGTCGAGCAGGCCGTCGCCGACGACCTCGTGGACCGGCTGGCCGGCGGGGCGAGCCGCACCACCAGTGAGATCGGCGACGAGATCACCGCGCGAGTATCCGGCTAGGACCGCCTAGTCCCCACGAGCGCCTGGCGGTTCCCACGAGGACCTCCAGGCGCTTTTTCGTGTGCGGACCGGCGAACCACCCCATCAGCCGCTTGTCATCCCATATAGCGAGACAATAGGAAGGTACGCACCGCCCTCGGGCAGTGCCCCACTCCCACAGACTTCGGTAGATTGCGCAGAACCGCAGAGAGAAGGACCTCCGTCATGACCGTCGCTCAGAAGCTCAGCTTCGACGTGCAGCTCTCCGACCACGCTCGCACCGCTGCCGAGCGGGAGCAGGTACTGGCGAACCCCGGTTTCGGGACTTTCTTCACCGATCACATGATCTCCATCGACTTCACCGAGGGCCGCGGCTGGCACGACGCCCGGCTCGCGGCGTACGGGCCGCTCTCCCTCGACCCGGCCACCGCGGTCTTCCACTACGCGCAGGAGCTGTTCGAGGGGCTCAAGGCCTACCGGCAGAGCGGCGGCTCGATCGTGACCTTCCGCCCGTACGCGAACGCCGCCCGCTTCAACCACTCGGCCGTCCGGATGGCCATGCCGGAGCTGCCGGAGGAGACGTTCGTGGAGTCGCTGGAGCTGCTCGTCGAGACCGACAAGGAGTGGGTGCCCACGACCGAGGGGCACAGTCTCTACCTGCGCCCCTTCATGATCGCCACGCAGGCGGGACTCGGGGTCAACTACCCGTCGAAGACCTACCGGTACATGGTCATCGCCTCGCCCGCGGCCTCGTACTTCACGGGGGGTGTCAAGCCCGTCTCGGTCTGGCTGTCCACCGAGTACACGCGGGCCGCTCCCGGCGGCACCGGCTTCGCGAAGTGCGGCGGCAACTACGCGGCGGCGTTCGTGGCGCAGCGGCAGGCGGTGGCCAACGGCTGCGACCAGGTGGTGTGGCTGGACGCCCACGAGCACAAGTACGTCGAGGAGATGGGCGGGATGAACCTGTTCTTCGTCTTCGGCGACAAGCTCGTCACCCCGGCGCTGACCGGCACCCTGCTGCCCGGCATCACCCGCGACTCCATCCTGGCGCTGGCCGGCGAGCTGGGCCTGGAGGCGGAGGAGCGGCTGATCTCGGTCGACGAGTGGCAGGCGGGGTGCGCGTCCGGGGAGCTCACGGAGGTGTTCGCGTGCGGGACGGCGGCCGTGGTGACGCCCGTGGGCACGGTGAAGGGCGCCGACCGCGCCTGGACCGTCGGCGACGGCACGCAGGGCCCCGTGACGACGCGGGTGCGCGAGGAGCTCGTCGGCATCCAGTACGGCTCCCGCCCCGACACCCACAACTGGGTCCACAAGATCGTCTAGTCGGGGGCCGTGGGATCGCCCGTGCCGGCGGGCGGTCCCACCTCAGTGCTTCGTGATCATGGTCATGCCGTCCGCCCACGGCATCATGAGCACGCTCACCCGCGGATCCTCGATCACCAGCTCGTTGAACTCGCGGATCTCCACGGTCGTGGTCTCCTCGTGGGCGGGGTCGGCCACCCATCCCCTGCGCAGCGTGTTGTCCGCGATGATCAGCCCGCCCGGGCGCAGGCGGGCGACCAGCAGCTCGTAGTAGCCGGGGTAGTTGCCCTTGTCGGCGTCGAGGAAGGCCAGGTCGACGGTCTCGTCGAAGGCGGCGAGCGTCTCCAGCGCGGGCCCGAGCGTGAGCGTGATCCGGTCCTCGACCCCGGCCCGGCGCCAGTAGCGGCGGGCGATCGAGGTCCACTCCTCGCTCACGTCGAAGCAGTGCAGCCGGCCGCCGGTCAGCCCGCGGGCGATGCACACGGACGAGTAGCCGGTGAACGTCCCCACCTCCACGACCACCCGGGGCGCCGCCAGCCGGGTGATCATCGTGAGGAAAGCGCCCTGGTCGGGGGAGATCTGCATGCCCGCGGAGTCTCCGGTGGCGGCCGCGGTCTCCTTGGCCAGCTCCTCCAGTAGCGGGTCGGGTGAAGAGCTGTGAGTCTGGACATATTGCGCCACGGCGGGGTCCAGGAAGTATGCCTTCATACGGCCATTGTTTCCGTTTCCGGTAGGGTCTGCGCGATCAATGACGTGGGAAGTGGGCTGATGATGAAGCGGTTGGTAGCGGTCGCCGCGGCGTGCGTGGCGATCGCCGCACTCGGGGTGCTCGCGTTCTCGGAGCCGGGAGCGTCGCCGGACGGGGTGCGGCTGAGCCGCCAGGTCGACGGCAGCATGGTCCTGGCCGACCGGTCCAGCGACGCACCCGTGCTGGACCTGTACGAGGACTTCGACTGCCCCGTCTGCAAGGACCTGCACGCCAGGGTGGACGCCACCATCCGGCGGCTGGCCATGGAGGGCAAGGTCAAGGTCGTCTTCCACACCGTGACGATCTTCCAGGACGAGCCCATGCGCTCCAACTCCGTCCGCGCCGCCGCTGCCGCCCGCTGCGTGCCCGAGGAGAGCTGGCTGACCTTCCGCGACGAGCTGTACGCCATGCAGCCCGCGCCGCACGGCGTGGCCTCCGGGTTCACCGTCGAGGACCTGGCCAGCGCGGCCAGGCAGGCGGGAGCGGACGTGGACCAGTGTGTCACCTCGCAGTCGTACGCGAAGGACCATCTGGAGCAGACGGCGAAGGCAGGGCTGGAGGGCACCCCGACGGTGCTGCTCGACGGGCAGATGCTGGGCCAGGAGGCGTTCGACCCGGCGGCCCTCGAACGGGTCATCACCCAGGGCGACGGTGTCGTGGTGTAACGACACTCATCCCACAAGGTGAGATCGATGTGCCAGATGGTGACCACGTGTGGCAGACTGATGAGCACTATGTTCAGCGGTCTGCTCATTATCGGCAGGCGCGCCGGCTGACCAAGGGAGACCGCCGGCGCGCAGACCTCTCACGTCCGTGAGGGGTCTTTTTGTTTTCCAAGATCCGCAGAACCCGCGCAGACCCACCAGAACTCCAGAACCAGTCGAAGACTTCCGGAGAGAACCCATGGCCGACGACCGCTTCCACGTATACGACACGACGCTGCGTGACGGCGCCCAGCAGGAGGGGCTCAACCTGACTGTCGCCGACAAGCTCGCCATCGCGCGCCACCTGGACAGCCTGGGCGTCGGCTTCATCGAAGGGGGCTGGCCGGGCGCCAACCCCAAGGACACAGAGTTCTTCAGGCAGGCCCGAACAGAGCTCGACCTGAAGCACGCGCGACTAGCCGCGTTCGGCGCGACCCGCCGGGCCGGTGTGAAGGCCGCCGACGACCCACTGGTGGCCGCGTTGCGCGAATCCGGCGCGCCGGTCGTGACCCTTGTCGCCAAGAGTCACGACCGGCACGTGGAGCTGGCCCTCCGCACGACTCTCGAGGAGAACCTCGCGATGATCCGCGACACGGTCTCCCACCTGCGAGCGGAGGGCCAGCGGGTATTCCTCGACGCCGAGCACTTCTTCGACGGCTACAAGTCCAACCCCGCCTACGCCCTGGAGGTCGTCAGGACCGCCGCCGAGGCCGGGGCCGACGTCATCGCCCTGTGCGACACCAACGGCGGCATGCTGCCGGACGAGCTCGGGGAGGTCGTCCAGGAGGCGGCACGGACCAGCGCCCGGGTCGGCATCCACTGCCACGACGACACCGGTTGCGCGGTGGCCAACACCCTGGCGGCCGTCCAGGCCGGCGCCACCCACGTCCAGGGCTGCGCCAACGGCTACGGCGAGCGCTCCGGCAACGCCAACCTCTTCACGGTCGTGGCCAACCTCCAGCTCAAGCGCGGCTTCGACCTCGTACCCACCGGCGCGCTGGCCGACATGACCCGCATCGCCCACGCCATCACCGAGGTGACCAACGTCACCCCCAACTCCCACGCCCCCTACGTCGGCACCTCCGCCTTCGCCCACAAGGCCGGCCTGCACGCCAGCGCCATCAAGGTGGACCCGAACCTCTACCAGCACATCGACCCGGCCGAGGTGGGCAACGACATGCGCATGCTCGTCTCCGACATGGCGGGCCGGGCGTCGGTGGAGCTCAAGGGCCGCGAACTGGGCTACGAGCTGACCCCCGACCACACCAAGGCCCTGGTGGACCGGGTCAAGGACCTGGAGTCGCGCGGCTACACCTTCGAGGCCGCCGACGCGTCCTTCGAACTGCTGCTGCGCGACACCGTACACGGCCGGCGCAAGCGCCACTTCGAGGTGGAGTCCTGGCGGGTCATCGTCGAGCGCACGAAGGGCGGCGAACTGGTCAGCGAGGCCACCGTCAAGGTGCACGCCAAGGGCGAGCGGATCGTGGCCACCGGCGAGGGCAACGGCCCCGTCAACGCCCTGGACAAGGCCGTACGGCTGGCCCTTGAGCAGCTCTACCCGGAGCTGGCCAAACTGGAGCTGGTGGACTACAAGGTCCGCATCCTGGAGGGCACCCACGGCACCGACGCCATCACCCGAGTCCTCGTCACCTCCAGCGACGACCGCGCCGAGTGGTCGACGGTCGGGGTGGCGGAGAACATCATCGACGCGTCGTGGCAGGCTCTGGAGCAGGCGGTCACGTACGGCCTCCTGAGAGCAGGCCGCGAAACCCTCTGACCATCACCATGCACTGACCCGCTACCAGGCCACACGGTGGGCGCCCACCCAGCGCCCACCCGTTACCTGGTTACACGGTGGGCCATGTGCGCCCGCCCCGAGCGGTCCTCGCTACCGCTCGGGCTGCCCAATCGTGGGCTTCGCCCAGGCGAGGGGCCTTCGGCCGATCGAGCGGTCGCAATGGTTGGCGGTCGGAAGATCGAGGGCGAATCGCAATCCATGAGCTTGCACAGCGTAGCCCCCGGCGAGAGAGAAGCCTCGCCGTTCTGTCACCTTCGGGATGATCCGCGCGACGAGTTCATGCAAACGGATCCATCGGTGCTACTCGGCCCGCGCCAGTCCCGGAAACCGTGCTTCCCAGGCTTGTCTGGCCTGGACCGGCAAGTACAGGGAACGCCAGACTCGGACCAGCGTCTCGTGGTTCAGATACGTTCGCAGATCTTCGAGGTGAGTCGCTTCACGGATCACGCGTTCGTACATCAACCCCACGTGGCGGTTGTTCGAGAGGTGGTAGAAACGCTGTTCCGACCAGTCCCAATCGAGTCGGTAACACCATCACACCCGTGACCGGCCCGGTCAGCTCACTGAGGTTGGCGGGGATGAGATAGACGCGATGGTTGGCGTACTGGGACTCGACGTTCACTCTTCCAGCCTGTGCAGTGACGGAGGGTGTTCGCGCCGTCGCTGTGGTATTTCGCCGCGTTGGCCGTCTCGTCGATCAATGACGTGACGACCAACACGGTGTTCGGCGATGAGGGCATGTCAGTCGTCGGAGTCGTGTTCCGGTGCGAACGGCCTCAGTTAGGTCATTCGACCCAAGCCTCACGGGGAGAACTGTGCTGTTGCCACGTCGAAATCCTCTCTGCGAGATGCTTGCCAGCAAAAATTACCCCCGATCTTGGGCACAGTACGCGTGCTATGTGTATGTGGTACCACACAATGCGGGTGGCGCAGCCAGCAAAAAGAAGAGGCTCGGCATTCCGGGCCTCTCCTATGTCTCGTCAGGGTGTTAGAAGTCGAATTCTCCCGCTTTTACTGCCTTGGTGAACGCATCCCACACAGATGCACTCACCACATAGGGCTGCATGTTCGACTGCTCGGTGTCTCGGATGCCGACGCGGCCTTTGGACAGCGGTGCGACCTCAAGGCAGTTGCCGTTGTCGCCCGAGAACGAGGACTTCCGCCACGCGGCGGTGGTGAGTTCCTCGTTCAAGTTCAGTTCCATTCCTGATCCAACCTCTTCAATTCTTCGGCGCGAAAGACTCTGGGGGAGTGCCTCGGAGCGGCATGCCTGGTATCGACGGATAAGGATCGCGATTTCGGACTCTCCATCCCATACCTTCCCGCTAACTGGCGAATCAACGAAGGCGGCAGCCGGCCTACCAGCTATGTGTGCGATCAGACAGCCGCCCAGAAGTCCAGCGGTCACGCGAGCGCTGAGTGGAAGGATTTACTTCCGATCATCTACCCATAGTGATCGTTCCCACACCTAGAGTGATACCCCTGGGTAACGGGTGGGTGCTGGGCGAGCGTGGTTGTCGGGGTGGGGTTCGGGCGGCCCACCGTGTAGCCGGGTAACGGGTGGGTGCGGCTGCTCAGAAGAGGTCAGTGGGGAAGGAGATGCCGTTCACCGTGACCTTGCTGGATGAGCAGGAGACCTTGGGGGAGTCGGTGCCGGGGACGATCGCCGTCAGGAGGGACTTCGCGGGTGGGGAGATCACCACGTTGGTCTGCTTCTTCGACAGGTACGCGGGGGAGGCCCAGCCCAGTTTCCCGCCCCGTTCCACCTGCTGCCCGCCGACCCGCTCGCAGGACGACAGTTGCACCAGGGAGACCTTGAACTTGTCGTCCCCGAGCACCACCTTGCCGCCGCTCTTGGAGATCAGCTTGAGTGACGGGTCGAAGCGCCACAGGTTCCTGATCTTCTTGCCTCCGGAGGCCGTGTCGAGCACCGCCATGAGGTCCTCGCCGTGGTTCACCAGGACCGATCTGGTGCGGGCCACGCCGTACGCCTTGTCGGTCAGCTTGAACGACTGGCGGTCGTCGCCGTACTCGGTGGCCACGAGCTTCGAGGCGGTGCGCGGCTTGAAGCGGGCGCCGACCACCGTCGGGACGTTGTGCGCCTCCGGCGAGAGCGTCCAGTAGCGGTAGGCGCTCTTCTCGTAGGAGTGGAAGCCGCCGTCCACGAGGATGTCGTGGCCCTGGGCGTAGTACGTCACGCCGAGATGGTCCTCGTGCCCGTGGAACTTCATGCCCGGCCCGTAGCGGAGCGAGTAGTAGGCCGAGTCCGGCTTGCCCCAGGCCGTGCGGCCGAACACGTAACCGGCGCGGTAGGTCCGGACCTCCTGCTTCGGCGTGCCGGTCTCCATCTTCGGCTCGGTCTCGGCGCTGCCGTCGCCGAGGGGCACCATGTAGCCGTTCGGCATGGTCGAGTGGGCGACGAAGTCCTTCAGGGCATCGGTCCGCTTGGCGATCTCGGCGGGGACCCTGCGGTCGCACGCCTTCATGTTGGTCATCGCGACCTGCAGGCGGCTGTGCACGTAGACGGCGTAGCGGGGAGCCTGCTCCATGAGCGCGCCCTGCGCGTCGACGTCGAGCTTGACGGTGCCGGTCAGCCGGTTGATCGCCAGGTTCGTCCAGTCCTTGCGGTCATACCGGCAGCCGATGCCCATGAGCGCGATGTCCTGGTCGATGCCGTGGTTGTGGCCCTTCTTGTAGAGCCGCGGGTCCGACAGGAGCTTGGCGTGCTCGGCCAGGCTCTCCTTGAGCCAGCTCTCGTTGACGTGCATGCTCAGGCACAGCAGTGCCTGCGTGCGCAGCGAGACGGGGTGGTCCTGCCAGACGTACGACTTGGTCGTACGGGCGCCGCGCTTGTTGTTGGCCACCCAGTCCTTGGCGATCTCGGTGGCGCGGTTGAGGTAGCGTTGCTCGCCGCTGTTCTCGTACTCGACGGCCAGCGAGCCCATCCACCGCAACGACTGGAAGACGAACTCCCAGGAGCGGTTGTTGTACGGGCTCGCACCCCAGTTGATCTTCTTGCCCAGCTTGTACGGCGGCAGCCCCACCAGCGAGATCTCGCCCTGCATGACGTCGCTCGCCGTCGGGGTGGCCGGTAACCAGTCACCCTGGCACTCCGCCGTGCGGGCCACTTTGTCGGCGTGCGCGGGGCTCACCAGCCCGCCTAGTGCGAGCATGAGGGCAAGAGATATCGCGAGGCGGCGCACGCCAGTTTCCTTCCGGGACAGAAGTTGAGGGCGGGACATGCTTTCGGACCGGAGATCAACTGGTCAAGTGGAATGCATGATTCGTTAACCGAGCCCCCCGGCTGGCACATGTCCGCACCGCCGAGACATGCTGGTGGAGTGAAACTCGACGATCTCGTGATCCCGGACACGCCCGCGTGCCGAGGCGCGCTCGAGGTGGCGGCCCGCTACCACACGCCCTCGCTGCTCAACCACTCCGTGCGCGCCTACCTGTGGGCGGCGGCCTACGCGCGCGGCAACGGCATCTCCTTCGATGCCGAGCTGCTCTACGTGGCGGCCATGCTGCACGACATCGGGCTGGTCGCCGAGTTCGACAGCCAGACGGTGCCGTACGAGGAGGCCGGCGGGCACGTGGCCTGGGCCTTCTGCGCGGGGGCCGGCTGGTCGCCCGAGCGCCGGGTACGCGCCAGCGAGGTGATCATCCGCCACATGTGGGAGGAGGTCCCGCTGGAGGAGGACCCGGAGGGCCACCTGCTGGAGCTCTCCACCGGGATGGACATCTCGGGCCGGCGTACCGGCGAGATCCCCGCGGACCTGCGCCGCGAGGTGCTGGAGCACTATCCGCGGCTGGAGATCGCCAAGGAGTTCGGTGTGTGCATCTCCGAGCAGGGGGCGCGCAAGCCGTCCAGCTACGCCGGCAAGTTCGTGCGCGGCGGCATCGTGGACCGCATCGCCCGCAATCCCCTGGACGCGTAAATCGTGGACCGTATCGCCCGCGACCCCCTGGACGCGTAAGTCGTCAGGATTTGGGCCCGGCGCTCTCGGAGACCTCGAAGGTCCACACCTCCGAGTCCGTCGCGGCGGGCCCCTGCCCGTGCCCGTGACCCTGCCCGTGGCCCTGAGCCCGCGCGTCCTGTGCCGCCTGGGCGTGCCCGCGCTGGAACGCCTCCCCCTGCTGCCACGCCTGGAAGTCCTCCTCGCTGCGCCAGCGCGTGTAGACGAGGTAGCGGTCGGTGCCCTCCACCGGCCTGAGCAGCTCGAACCACTCGAACCCGGTAGCCGACTCCACCATCCCCGCCCGGTTGGAGAAGCGCCGTTCGAGCTCCTCCCGCATGTCGGCGGGGACGGTCAGCACGTTGATCTTCACGACGGACAACACAGGCCCCTCTCGTCAGTGCACCACCCGGTGCCGCGAAGGTGAGGGCTCCAGGCTAACGCGGGCCACCACCGGTACATGATCCTGCTCCAGCGCGTCGCGCAGGCGAACCAGCGTGACAGTGGTCAGGTGCCCGGCCAGCTCGGACATCGGGGCCGCCTCGTCGGCGGCCACCCGCAGCCGTACCCGCGGCCTCGGTCCTGCCACGTCGGCGTCGGCGTCCAGTACGGCCGGGCCGGTGGCGACGTCGGCGGCCACCGCGTGCGCCATGCCTTCCGCGGTCACCTCCGTGACGCCCGCCGGGCCGCTCTCGACGCGCACCATGCCGCGCGCCCGCCCGCGCCCCTGGACGAACAGCCAGCGCAGCGCCAGCAGCGCGATCACGATCGCGGCCAGCGCCACCGCCCACCAGATCCACGGGCTGGTACGCGCGAAGAACCCGCGCACCCCGCCGTCCACGATCGGTGCGCCGGCCGGCCAGGTCCGCGGGAACGCGCCCAGCCCGCGGGCCAGCGCGAGCCCGCCGAGGATCGCCAGCACCAGCCCGACCAGTGCCAGCCCCCACCGGTTGCCCCGCGCGGTCTTCCTGTTCACTCGCGCTCCTTCCCGCCGACGACGACCCGGTACGGCTCCACCAGGTCCAGCCCGGCCAGCCGGGTGAGCACGGCATCGCGTACCGCCTGGCGCCGTCCCTCCTCGTCCCACCCGGACGTGACGGGCCTGACGGTGACCGTGTGGTGGCGCATCCTGACGCGGGCCGAGCGCACGCCCGGCACCTCCTCGGCGGCGTGGGCCAGGGCCCGGGTGACGCTCCTCGGGCGCAGGCCGATGGCCAGGTCGGGGTCGCGGCTGCGTACCGGCATGAGGGTCGGCCGGCCCGGCACCAGCGCGGTGGCCAGCAGGGCCAGCCCGAGCAGCGTCACGATCGCCGAGACGAGCGCGACCAGCGGGTTCGCCCACGCGGTGGTGGACGCCCAGCCCAGCATGCGGTCGTAGGGGACGAGACGCAGCGGCCGGCCGGCCAGCGCGGAGATCGTCTCGGCGGCCGCCAGCAGGCCGAGGAGCGTGAGCAGCGCCGCCACCACGACGGCCGGAATCCTGCGGTACGGCCGGAACATCCGCCTGACCGCCCGCTCGGCCCCCCTGTCCCGCCTCGGCGGGACAACCTGATAGGGGCCTTCGGGCACGTACGCCCCCTCGGCCTGGGGTACGCGCTCCGCCCGGTGCGCGCCCGCCGGTTCGGCGGGAACGGCGCGAGCCTCCGGCCGGATTCTGTCGTCCGGGTCCCGCGTTGTCATGGCAGTTCGCCGTCCACGTCGGTCATGGTGATGTCGAGGCGGGAGACGTGCACGCCGGTCTGGGCCGCGACGCGGCGGATCACGTGCTCCCTGAGCCGCCTGCCCACGGCACGCAGCGGTGCCGGGTAGGCGACGCCGACGGCCAGGTGGACGGTGGCCCGGTCGCCGTGCACCTCCGCGCTCGACGTGCGCCCCCACAGCCCGCCATCACCCGGCCTGCCCTTGAACGGAACGCCCTTGAGACGCACGCCACGCACCTCGGGCACCTCCATGGCGGCCCGGCACGCGAGCTTGGCGACCACCCGGTCGGCGACCTCGGTGCGCCCGCGCCGCTCCGGCGCCGTGGGCGGCACGGGGCGCTGCGCGGGCACCGTCACGGCGCCCGCCTGCGGCCGGCCGCCGCCGGTGGTCATCGGCGCTTCCCGGGCGCGTTCGGCAGCTTGATCTCGCCGCGCTCGACGATCCATCCGACGAGGAAGCCGACCGCGCCGAGCACCAGCACGAGCAGGAACGCGCCCAGCCCGCCGAACGCCGCGGCCAGCCCGAGCACGATTCCCGCCGCCATGCCGATCACGGGCATCCAGTGGTTGCTGTTCATGATCTCTCCACGATGTCGTCGATGCGGACGTTCACCCGGCGTTCGCCGACCAGGTCCGCCACGGCCCGCCGCACCTCGTCGGCGGTCTCCGGCAGCGGGCGGTCCAGCGTGGCGACGATGGAGATCTCCACCGCTCGCTCGTCCACGGACACGCCCGAAAGCCGCGCGCCCGGCAGGTACGTGGCCACCGTCCCGAACGGCCCCCCGGACAACCCGGCCACTCCAGGACAACCCCGTACGCGCTCCGCGATCCCCCCGGCCTCACCGACGGCGGATCGGCCGTGGACGGCTGCCGGATCCTCGCCCGCGACGGAGGTGTGCGCGCCTGCCGCGGCCCCGGTGTCCGCGCCGCAGCGTGCACCGACGTTGCCACCAGAACGCGCACCAGGGCGTGCGCCGGGATCCGGGCCGGCGGTCGTTCCCGGGTTCGGGCCGGTGGGTCTCATCGGACCCGCGGCTCCTGGCCGGGCTCCGTCTCCTGCTCCTCCATGCCCCGGTCCCGGTCCATGTCGGGCAGGTGTACGTCGTCGACCCTGATGTTGACCTCGGTGACCTCCAGCCCGCACATCCGCTCGACCGCCGTGATCACGTTCCGCCGCACGGCCCCCGCCAGGTCCGGGATCGCGGTGCCGTACTCGGCCACCAGGTCCAGGTCGACGGCGGCCTGCCGCTCACCGACCTCCACGGACACGCCCTGGGTGACGCTCCGCTCCCCGCTGACCATGCCCCGTACGCTGCCGAGCGCCCGGGCCGCGCCCCCGCCCATGTCGTGGACCCCGGACACCTCGCGTGCGGCCAGTCCGGCGATCTTGGCGACGACAACGTCGTCGATGGTGGTGGTGCCCCGCTCGGTGACCAGCGCGCCGCCGGGGCCGTCTTCCTGCGTCCTGGCCCGCGGCACCGTGGTCTTCGCCTCGCCGGTCCCCGCGGCTCGGTTGGACATTGTGTCCGCCACGATCCGTCACCCCCCAAATGTGACTCCTCAGTAAGGTGACATAACCGCTGCTACATGGCTAATGCGCAATGAAAAGGATTTTGGGGACATTTATCGACAGGCGCTGACTTTACTTGTGGCGGGTCGCCGGGTGGGCAGACCCCTCCGGCGGCGGCGATAGCCTTGTCGGGTGCGTATTGCGAGGTTCTCCACAGGCGAAGGCGTGTCGTTCGGCGTGGTCGAAGGCGGCCCGGGGGAGGAGTTCGTCTCCGCCGTCTCCGGGCATCCCTTCGGCGAGGTGCAGTTCACCGGTGAGCGGTTCCCGCTGTCCCAGGTGAAGCTGCTGGCCCCGATGCTGCCGAGCAAAGTGGTGGCCATCGGCCGGAACTATGCCGAGCACGCGGCCGAGCTGGGCAACGAGGTGCCCGAGGAGCCGCTGATCTTCTTGAAGCCGTCCACCACGGTGATCGGCCACGGAGAGAGCATCGCCTACCCCACGACGCTGTCCGACCGCGTCGACTACGAAGGGGAGCTGGCCGTGGTGATCGGCCGGCTGTGCCGGGAGGTGCCGGTCGAGCGCGTCAAGGACGTCATCTTCGGCTACACCTGCGCCAACGACGTCACCGCCCGCGACCTGCAGAAGAAGGACGTGCAGTTCACCCGGGCCAAGGGGTTCGACACGTTCTGCCCGCTCGGGCCGTGGATCCAGACCGATCTCGACGCGAGCGATCTGGCGCTGACGACCACGGTCAACGGCGAGATCAGGCAGAGTGGACGCACAAGCCAGCTCATCCACGACATCCCCGCGCTGGTCGCCTACGTCAGCGCGGTCATGACGCTGATCCCCGGCGACGTCATCCTGACCGGCACCCCGGCGGGTGTCGGCCCGCTGGAGATCGGCGACGAGGTCAGCGTCGGCATCGAAGGCATCGGCACACTCACGAACAAGGTGGTCTCCCGTGACTGAAGTACGGGTGCGGTTCGCCCCGTCCCCAACCGGCATGTTCCACGTGGGCGGCGCCCGCACCGCGCTGTTCAACTGGGCGCTGGCCGAACAGTCCGGCGGCCGCTTCGTGCTGCGCATCGAAGACACCGACGCCTCCAGAAACCGTCCGGAGTGGATCGAGGGCATCATCTCCGCGCTCGACTGGATCGGCATCAACGGCTCCAACGAGGCGTTCGAGGGCCCCTACTTCCAGTCGGCGTACGAGCCGCAGCACCGCGAGGCGGTGGCGAAGCTGCTGGCCGACGGCCGGGCCTACTACTGCGACTGCACGCGCGAGCTGCTGGTCGCCCGCACCGGGTCCGAGCACCGCGGCTACGACGGCTTCTGCCGTGACCGGGGCCTGACCGAGGGCGCGGTGCGCTTCCGCACCCCGGACGAGGGCGTCACCGTGGTGCACGACCTCGTGCGCGGCAAGGTGGAGTTCCCCAACGACGCGCAGGAGGACTTCGTCATCGCCCGCACCGACGGCTCGCCGCTCTACGTGCTGGCCAACGCGGTCGACGACATCACGCAGAGCATCACCCACGTCGTCCGGGGGGAGGAGCACCTCGGCAACGCGGCCAAGCAGATGCTGCTCTGGCCCGCGCTCGGCGCCAGCCCGCCGGTCTGGGGCCACCTGCCGGTGATCGTCAACGAGCAGCGCAAGAAGCTGTCCAAGCGCCGTGACAAGGTGGCGCTGGAGAGCTACCGCGAGGAGGGCTACCTCGCCGAGGCCATGGTCAACTACCTCATGCTGCTCGGCTGGGGGCCCGGCGACGACCGCGAGATCATGCCGTGGTCGGAGATGGTGCCGCTGTTCAAGGTGGAGGACGTCAACTCCGCCGGCGCGTTCTTCGACGAGAAGAAGCTGCGCGCGTTCAACGGCGAGTACATCCGGGCGCTGCCGCTGGAGACGTTCGAGGAGCGCTGCCTGCCCTACCTTGAGCCCACCTGGGACCGCGAGCTGTTCAGCAAGGTCGCGGCGCTGGCCCAGACCCGCCTCGGGGTGCTGTCGGAGATCCGGCAGAACGTCGACTTCCTCTTCCTCGACGAGCCGGTCTTCGACCAGGCGTCCTGGGACAAGGGGATGAAGAACTCCCCGGTGGAGATGATCGCCGGCTACCTGGCGCGCCTGGAGACGGTGAGCTGGGACCCCGAGTCGCTCAAGGAGGCGCTGGAGGAGGTCGGCACGGCCCAGGGGCTCAAGCTGGGCAAGGCCCAGGCCCCGGTGCGGGTGGCGATCACCGGCCGGACGGTGGGCCTGCCGCTGTTCGAGTCGATCGAGGTGCTCGGCCGCGCCCGCGCCCAGGAGCGCCTGCGCGCCGCCCTGACACGCCTCCAGGGCTGACCGAGCATGTTCGCGCAGTGGGCCGGGCCGTGGCGAACGCCGGAGCGTTCCGGCCCACCGCGCGCAGGGACTAGTCGAGGCCGCGACGCGTGAGCAGCGGCTGGATGCTCGGCTCGCGCCCCCGGAAGTTCCGGAAGGCGGTCAGCGGGTCGAGGCTGCCGCCGCGCGAGAGCAGCTCGCCGCGGAAGTGGTCACCGTTGGCCCTGGTCAGCCCACCGTTCTCCTTGAACCACTCCACGCTCTCCGCGTCCAGCACCTCGCTCCAGATGTAGGAGTAGTAGCCGGCGCTGTAGCCGCCGGCGAAGATGTGCGCGAAGTAGTTGGTCCGGTAGCGCGTCCTGACCAGCGCGAACGCGATCCCGGCGGCCTCCAGGGCCGCGGCCTCGAACGCCTCGGCGTCGGCCACCGTCTCCCCGGGCGCCAGCTTGTGCCAGGCCCAGTCGAGCAGCGTCGCCGCCAGGTATTCGACGGTCTTGAAGCCCTGGTTGAACTTCTCCGCCGCCGTCAGCTTGTCCACCAGCGAGACCGGCATCGGCTCGCCCGTCTCGTGGTGCTTGGCGTAGTTGGCCAGCACCTCGGGCCAGGTCGCCCACATCTCGTTGACCTGTGAGGGGTATTCGACGAAGTCGCGCGGCACGCTGGTGCCGGACACGCGCGGGTAACGCACCTGGGAGAACAGGCCGTGCAGCGCGTGCCCGAACTCGTGGAAGGCGGTGTTGACCTCCTCGTACGTCAGCAGCGTCGGCCCGGAGGCGGGCTTGGTGACGTTGAGGTTGTTCATCACCACGGGCAACTGGCCGAACAGGAAGGACTGGTCGACCAGGTTGTTCATCCAGGCGCCGCCGCGCTTGGTCGCCCGGGCGTACGGGTCGAGCACGAACAGGCCGAGCCGGCCGCCGTCCTCGTTGAACACCTCGAACACGGTCACGTCGGGGTGGTAGCCGCCGAGGTCGGGCCGCTCGGCGAACGTGATCCCGTACAGCTTGGTCGCCGCGAAGAAGACGCCGTCCCGGTAGACCCGGTTGAGCTCGAAGTACGGCCGCATCTCGGCGCCGTCGAAGTCGTAGCGGGCCTGGCGCACCTTCTCGGAGTAGTACGACCAGTCCCACGGCTCGATCTCGAACCCGGCCTGCTCGGCCAGCGCCTCGGCCTCCTTGCGCGCGTTACGCACGGCCGGGCCGACGAGCTGGCCCAGCATCTCCTCGACCGCCTCGACGGTCTTGGCCGTCTGGTCGGCCACGATGTAGGCGGCGTGGTTGGGGAAGCCGAGCAGCGCCGCCCGCTCCGCCCGCAACGCCGCCATCCTGGCCGCCAGCTCGAAGTTGCCGGGCGCGCGTCCGACGCTCAGCTCGTAAAGTCTGCGGCGCACGTCGCGGTCGGTGAGCTGGGCCAGGCCGGGCTGGTTGGTGAAGTTGAGCAGCGGCAGGACGTATTCGCCGTCCTTGCGCAGTGACTCGATCTTGGCCTGGTCGAAGCCGTCGAGCTCCGCGGGGTCCGTCACCACCAGCGCCGACTCGGTGGAGGCCTTGAGCAGGCTCTGCGAGAACCGCGTCGAGAGCTTCGACAGCTCCTCGTTGAGCTCGCGCAGCCGGGCCTGCTCCGACTCCGACAGGTCGGCCCCGGCCCTGATGAAGTCGTCGCGGTATTTCTCCAGCAGCCAGGACTCCTCGGCGTCGTCCGTGGTCACCTGTTTGATCCGGGCCCACAGCGCCCTGTTGAGCCGGATCGCGTCGCCGTGCCTGGTCAGCTCGGGGGAGATCTGCTTCTCGATCTCCATGATGCCGTCCGTCGAGTTGGAGGCCGCGACGCTGAAGAAGACCGTGGCCGTGCGGTCGAGGATCCGTCCCGACCGTTCCAGCGCGGCGATCGTGTTGTCGAACGTCGCTGGTTCCGTGCTGCCCGCTATGGCCTCGACCTCGGCGAGCTGTTCGGCCATGCCGAGCTCGAACGCGGGCAGGTAGTGCTCCTCCCGGATGTCCGCGAAGGGGGGCAGCTCGTAAGGCAGGTTGCTGGGGGCGAAGAAGGGGTTCTCGGCCAACGCTTGGGCTCCTCCACGTGGTGTTTTGTCCCCTTCAGCTTGGCACGACCGGCCCGGCGTCGGCGGAGCGGGAGGGCCTGTCGGGTAATCGTTTTGGTCTTACCCCCGGAGCTGGGCTATTCTTTCGGACGTCGCCAAGCGCGGTTCCCTGAGGGGGCCACGTACGGTGGGGTATGGTGTAATTGGCAGCACGACTGATTCTGGTTCAGTTAGTCTAGGTTCGAGTCCTGGTACCCCAGCACATTCGATTGAACGCATGTTCCCGCGCGGGGACGTGCGTTTTCTCATTTCGCGAGCCGGTGCAGAATTTCCCTGATCCGGGCGTATGCCGCCGCCGTCGGCGCATGGGCCGCCTCCACCGTGAAGACCTCAAACTTGTTGCCCGGCGTCGCCGCGTCCGCCTCCCTGATCATCCGGTCCTGCAGCGCGAGCGGGATCGTCCGATCCCGGGTGTGCCTGATGTAGCTACGCGGCACCCGCCCCCACGCCCGCTTGTCGCCCCGCGCGTCGCCGTTCGCCAGGTGGAGCGTTTCATCCGGGAACAACATGTTGAGCATGGCCAGAAACTCGCCCTCGCTCGCGTCGGCCATGAACGCCGCCTTCGCCGCCGCCAGGAACTCCGGGTCAGCGCTGCGCCAGTTGATGCGCACCGCCCCGAGCGCCGCCGGATCGCCCACGATGCCGGTGAACAGGCCGGGCGTGAGGCTGTCCTGCCCTTCCGGCGTGTTGATGTAGTCGGCGGGGGTGGCCAGCTCCGTGCAGCAGAACGCGGTGTCGTACACGAGGTGGTCGACCAGGTCGGGCACCTCGTCGGCGGCCTTCGTGATCACCGCCCCGCCCAGGCTGCCGCCCACCAGGATCACGGGCCCGTGCTCGGCGGCCCTGCGGACCGCGTCCACCGCGGCCGCCACATAGTCCTCCAGCCGCACGCCCCGCATCGGCGAGGGCAGCGCGGCCAGCTCCTCCAGGTCCTGCGGCGCCTGGTAGGCGCGGTGAAACTGCTGCTCGGGGCCGTGTCCCGGCAGGCTCACGCCCACCACGCGGTGCCCGCGCAGCACGAGCTCGGGGTCGGTCGAGGGCATCCCGTTCGAGCCGCTCACCAGCACGAACGTGGTCACCCTCCGGGGCTTCCCGCCCCCGGTCAGGCCGGCGCCGGCGGCACCGGCGCCCGCGACGGCGGCGTAGTGAAGGGCGGTTCTACGGGTCAGGAAATCGCTCATGACTCGATGGTGGCCGAGCCCGCCGCACCGCACATCGCCCACCTGGCGCGACGTGCGGTTGACGGCCGCCATCAACCGATCGGTGGATGCCGCGTGCCAGGCTGGGATCCATGAGCCGGCTCGATGGCCGCGAGCGCTGGGTGTTCCCGGTGCTCTCATACGCGCTGCTCGCCGTCTCCTCGACCGCGGCGGCCCTCACCGACCCCCCGGCGACGGCGACCCCGGGCTGGCTGGGCCTGCCCTGGCCCGTGCCGGCCCTGGCCGTCGCGGTGTGGCTGGCGCCGCTCGTCTGGCTCCACCCCCGCCGCGACACCCACCGCGTCCTCGTCGTCGCCCACTACGGCGTCCTCATCGTGCTCGCCGGAGCGCTGATCACCGCGAGTCCCCCCTTCGTCGTTTTCGGCTACGTGGGCTATCCGCTGGCCATCGGCCTGCTCCCCGCGCGGCTGGCCATGCTGGGCGTCACGGTCACGGCGGTGGTCAGCCTGGCCGCCCAGGCGGGCCCGGCCGCCCGCGCCACCCTCCCCAGCGTGATCGCGGGCGTCGCCATGCCCCTGGCCGTCGCCGGCTGGTACGTCGCCGCCGAGCACGACAAGCGGCGCCGCCTGGTCGAGCGGCTGCGTTCCACCATGGCCGACAACGCCGACCTCAACGCCCGGCTCCTGGAACAGGCCCGGCGCGCGGGCGTACTGGACGAGCGGCACCGGATGGCGGGCGAGATCCACGACACGCTCGCCCAGGACCTCGCCGCCCTGATCGGCCAGCTCGACGCCGCCACCCGCGCCTCCCAGGCCCCGGCCCGCCGTCGCCACCTCGACCAGGCGGCCGCGCTCGCCCGCCAGAGCCTGTCAGAGGCCCGCAGGTCCGTACGGGCCCTCCGCCCCGAGCCCCTGGAGCACACCGACCTCCCCACGGCCCTCGAACGCCTGGCCACGTCCTGGTCGCGATCGGCCGGCGTGCGCCTCACCCTGGAGATCACCGGCACCCCGGTCGCGCTGGCGGCCGACGTGGAGACCGCCCTGTTCCGGGTCGCCCAGGAAGCCCTGACCAACGTCGCCAAGCACGCCAGTGCCACCAGAACGGGCCTCACTCTGTCCTACACGGACGAACTCGTCCTCCTGGACATCCGCGATGACGGAACGGGTTTCGCCCCGCACGCGCCCGCTGACGGCTTCGGCCTGGACGGCATGCGCCAGCGGTTGCGCGGCATCGGCGGCACTCTGCGCGTCGAGTCCGAGCCGGGCCACGGCACGGCCATAGCCGCCACCGCCCCCAGCCTCCCCCCGGAGCGCCTCCCATCATCAACCGCCCTCTCCGAGGGCCCCGGGAACGCATGACACCGCCCTTCCAGGCGGCTCCGGACCCAGCCGGACCCAGCCGGGCCCGGGAGGGCGGCGGATCGGTGAGACGCTGGTCACCCGGTCGCGTCCATCCACCGGAGGATCGGCCGCGCCCGTCCGACGTTGGACCTGTTGTACTCGTCGGCACCTGTCGTACTTCACGTACTCGTCGGAGGAACGTATGCGGTTGAGACTGCTCATTGCGGACGATCACCCCATCGTGCGCGACGGGCTACGCGCCAACCTCTCCGGCGAGCCCGACTTCGAGATCGTCGGCGAGGCGGCCGACGGCGCGACCGCCGTACGCCTGGCCGCCGAGCTCCGGCCCGACATCGTCCTCATGGATCTGCGCATGCCCGGCATGGACGGCGTCACGGCCATCCGCGAACTCAGCGGCACCGGGCCGAGGGTGCTGGTGCTCACGACGTTCGACACCGACGTCCTGCCCGCGCTGGAGGCCGGAGCCAGCGGCTACCTGCTGAAGGACACCCCGCCGGAGGAGCTGGCCCGCGCCGTCCGAGCCACCCACAGGGGTGAGACCGTCCTGGCCCCCGCCGTGGCCGGCCGCCTGGCCGACAACCTCCGCAAGCCCGCGCGGGGCAAACTGACCAAGCGCGAGCTGGAGGTGCTGCGCCTGGTGGCCGGGGGAGCGACGAACAAGGAGGCGGCGGCCGTGCTGTTCATCAGCGAGGCCAGCGTCAAGACCCACCTCCTGCACATCTACGCCAAGCTCGATGTCGGCGACCGTGCCGCCGCCGTCGGCGAGGGCTACCGCCGCGGCCTCCTCACCCCCTGACCGCCCCGCCCCTGATCATGGTGGTGATCCGTTCGCGCGGCGGAAGGAAGCCCGGCGGGAGGCCGGGTTCGGCGCCGCAGCCCCAAGCCGGCGGGCCGAGAAGTGGTTTGGTTGGGTCTCCGGGGTGCGGTAGAGTTACCTGCGTTGCCGGGGATCCCGGCAGATCAGCTTGTGGACAGGGTCCCGTCGTCTAGTGGCCCAGGACGCCGCCCTCTCAAGGCGGTAGCGCCGGTTCGAATCCGGTCGGGACTACCACTGTTACAAGCCAGCAAGGTCCCGTCGTCTAGTGGCCCAGGACGCCGCCCTCTCAAGGCGGTAGCGCCGGTTCGAATCCGGTCGGGACTACGTCTACCGCAACTGCCCCAGGCAAGATTCACAGCCTGGGGCGTTTCGCATTCCGCGGCCAAATCCACTTCCGCGGCCCCATTAACGAAATGGGCCCGCCGGGCGGGCTGACGACTCTCACGTCGGTGGCCGGCAGTGCGCACGTTACGGCGCCCGGCCCCGTACACCTCAGGAGCGTTCCCCTGGACAGGGCCCAACCACGTGCGGCGGGTGGGGCCGCCCGTACGAAGCGTAAAGACCAAAAGTGGTGGCCCCCGCCGGCGAAGCGACGGGGGCCAGAGTGACAAAACGCCCTGAAAAAGCTAGAGGGACCGGGCCTTGAAGAGCGCGCGCCGGGCCGCCTTGGCGACCTGCTTGTCCGGGTGGACCTGCGAGATCAGGTCGAGCAGCTCCTCCACATGCGCGTGCGGAATCTTCCAGATCACTTCGAGCAGGCTGTTGACCATGTCGGGCCCGATGTCCCGCAGGCTGCTGACGAACTCCGACCGCCCCAGCCCCGCCGAGATCGTCCACATGTCCAGGATCAGCCAGTGCGTGTCATCCTGCGTGGGCTCCGGCGCCCCCTCGACCTCCAGCTGGCTCAGGTGCGTGGCCGCGTAGGGCCGCAGCGACGACTGCTTGAGCGCTGCCTGCCAGGCCGGGATGGCGGCCGCGCCCAGCGTGCCCACGACGCTGGCCGCCTGCACCCTGATCAGCGCGTCGCTCTCGTCCTCGGCCGCCGCCTCCAGCAGCTCCTCGGCCGCCTTGCCCGGCTCGCGCAGCCGCATCCAGGCCGCGAACTCCGCGTCCGCCTCCTCCTCGGGCAGCTCGGCGCTCAGCGCCAGCAGCTCGTGGGCGCTCATCGACTCGATGGCGGGCCGCGCGTCCACCTCGATGTCGGCGTCGTCGACCAGGTGGATGACGCCTTCGGTGCCGAGCGGCGTGAGGCTGAGGGCCTTGTCCCGGAGCTCGACCATGCCGTAGCCGACCAGCCAGTCGATCGCGGGCGCCAGCGGGTCGCCCGCCGCCTCCCAGGCGTCGGAGCCCAGCTCGTCGAGGTCGGCGGCGGTCTCGGCCAAATCCTGGGCCAGCTCGTCCAGGTCGCGTGAGCCGCCCGCCAGGAGCAGCCGGACCAGCACGCCCCTGGTCAGCCCGGCCAGGGCCATCGTGAGATCGTCGTCGTCCAGCTCGGGATCGCCGTAGTCGACCGAGTGCAGCCCGAGCATCCACGCGTCGAGCACGTCCTCGTCGTCGTCGAACGGCCACTCTTCCGTGTCGTCCTGCACGGCCACCGTGTTGCCCTCGCCCGGCTGGAGGAACTCCAGGTCCACGGCGAGGTTCCAGATGTTCCACAGATGGGGGACGGCCTCGGCGATCGGCCCCTCGGTCTCCGGCCGGGGCAGCCCGACGGCCGCCAGCGCCTCCTCCACCTCGGCGTCGGTGAGCAGCGTGTCCTCGCCCACCTTGCGCCCGGAACCCACCCAGAGGGCCAGGTCGCGGGCCATGGCGACCAGCGGGGCCTGGCGGGCCGCGGCGGCCAGCTCGGAATCGGGCCGCAGCCTGATCGTGTCGAGCTCGGCGAGCTCGTCCGCGAACGGCTCGAAGTCGCCCAGGTCGCCGGCCCCGTCGTCCTCCTCGTCGTCTTCGCCGTCGGCGTCCTCCAGCAGGTCCTCCATGAGGTCGACGAACTCGTCTTCGACGTCGTCGAGCTCGGCCTGCAGATCGGCGAGGGAGTCAGAGCCCTCCGCCAGCCTGCCGGTCTGCGAGAGGAACGTCAGGTAGGCGTCCACGGCCGGGAGCATCCCGTCGGCGGCGGCGTCGGGATCCTGTACGACCTTGGGCATGCGGTCGAGGAGCAGGTTACGCAGGTCGGCACGCTTCCACGTGCCGAGGTCCTGCGAGAAGGCGAGACGGTGCCACAGCGCGGCGGGCCCCACGAGCTCGGGGTCGCTTCCGGGGGCGTTCGCACGCGCCCACATGATGAACTCTTCGAGCAGGGGTCGCAGCTCAGTGGCGGCTACCTCGATGCGATCTGTCACGCACTCAGGCTAGTGCGCCAGCGAGGCTGTCGGCTCCCGAAATACATCCTTTTGCTGATCATGACGTGCGGCGCATCGCCTCAGTGATGCGTTCGGCGGCGGCCATGACGGGCACGGCGTGCAGTCGTCCGGGCGCCCTCGTCAGCCGCTCTATGGGTCCGGAGACGGATACGGCCGCTATGACCTTGCCGCCGCTGCCCCTTATGGGCGCCGAAACGCTGGCCACTCCCTGCTCTCTTTCGCCGACGCTGTGGGCCCAGCCCCGGCGCCGTACGGAGGCGAGCGTGGCGGCGGTGAACTTGGCCCCGCGCAGTCCGCGGTGCAGCCGGTCGGGCTCCTCCCACGCCAGCAGGATCTGGGCCGCCGAGCCGGCCGTCATGGGCAATGCGGAGCCGACGGGCACGGTGTCGCGCAACCCGCTGGCCCGCTCCGCCGCGGCCACGCAGACACGCTCGTCACCCTGGCGGCGGTAGAGCTGCGCGCTCTCCCCGGTGAGATCCCTGAGGTGGAGCAGGACCGGTGCCGCCACCGCGAGCAGCCGGTCCTCGCCGGCCGCGGTGGACAACTCGGACAGCCGGGGGCCGAGCACGAAACGGCCCTGTGTGTCACGACTCACAATGCGGTGGTGCTCCAGGGCGACGGCCAGCCGGTGGGCGGTGGGCCGGGCCAGACCGGTGGCCTGCACGAGCTGAGCCAGTGAAGCGGGTCCCGCTTCGAGGGCATTGAGTACAAGAACTGCCTTGTCGAGTACTCCGACTCCGCTAGAGTTGTCCATAAACCGATACTGCCGTCTCGACATATGAGAAAGCAAGTCGGAGGATTCTCCGAACGCGGCAGCATCGCAATCGAGCTGGAGGAGATCATGGGCCGCACACTGGCCGAGAAGGTCTGGGAGCAACACGTAGTCCGGCGCGCGGAGGGCGAGCCTGACCTGCTCTATATTGACCTGCACCTCATTCACGAGGTGACCAGCCCCCAGGCGTTCGACGGGCTCCGGCTCGCCGGCCGTAAGGTGCGGCGGCCCGATCTCACCATCGCCACCGAGGACCACAACGTGCCGACCGTGCTCGGCCCGATCGCCGACCCGGTGTCCAAGACGCAGGTCGAGACACTGCGCAAGAACGCCGCGGAGTTCGGCATCCGGCTCCATCCGATGGGCGACGCCGGGCAGGGCGTGGTGCACATCATCGGGCCGCAGTTCGGGCTGACCCAGCCGGGCATGACGATCGTGTGCGGTGACTCGCACACCTCGACGCACGGCGCGTTCGGCGGCATCGCGTTCGGCATCGGCACCTCCGAGGTCGAGCACGTGCTGGCCACGCAGACGCTGCCCGCCTACCGGCCGAAGACGATGGCCATCGAGGTCACCGGCGAGCTGCCCGCCGGCGTCACCGCCAAGGACCTGATCCTGGCGATCATCTCCAAGATCGGCACCGGCGGCGGCCAGGGCTACATCGTCGAATACCGCGGCGAGGCCGTACGCAGGCTCTCCATGGAGGGCCGCATGACGGTCTGCAACATGTCGATCGAGGCGGGCGCCCGGGCCGGCATGATCGCGCCGGACGAGACCACGTTCGACTACCTCAAGGGCCGACCGCACGCGCCGCAGGGCGCGCGGTGGGACCAGGCCGTCGAATACTGGAAGTCGCTGCGCACCGACGACGACGCCGTGTTCGACAAGGTCGTGGAGATCGACGCCTCGACCCTGACCCCGTACGTCACGTGGGGCACCAACCCGGGACAGGGCCTGCCGCTGGGCGAGGCCGTGCCGAGCCCCGACTCCTTCACCGACCCGGTCGAGCGCGCGGCCGCCGAGCGGGCGCTGACCTACATGGGCCTGACCGCGGGCACGCCGCTGCGCGAGATCGAGGTCGACACGGTCTTCGTCGGGTCGTGCACCAACGGCCGCATCGAGGACCTGCGCTCGGCCGCCGAGATCCTGCGCGGCCGCCAGGTGCGGACCCGCACGCTGATCGTGCCCGGCTCGATGCTGGTCAAGCTGCAGGCCGAGCAGGAGGGCCTGCACGAGGTCTTCAAGGCCGCGGGCGCCGAGTGGCGCGAGGCCGGCTGCTCGATGTGCCTGGGCATGAACCCCGACACGCTCCAGCCGGGCGAGCGCAGCGCCTCCACCTCCAACCGCAACTTCGAGGGCCGCCAGGGCAAGGGTGGCCGCACCCACCTGGTGTCGCCGCAGGTCGCCGCCGCGACCGCCGTCACCGGCCGCCTCACCGCCCCCGCGGACCTCTAGCAGGTCGGGGTGAGACGGCCAGGCCGCCTCACCGACGCATCTGCCAATGCCGACCTCTGATTTCAGGAGAGACTCCGATGGAAGCCTTCACCACCCACACCGGTACGGCGGTGCCGCTGCGCCGCAGCAACGTCGACACCGACCAGATCATCCCGGCCGTCTGGCTCAAGCAGGTCAGCAGGACCGGTTTCGAGCGGGGCCTGTTCGCGGCCTGGCGCGAGGACCCCACGTTCGTGCTGAACGACCCGGTCTACGAGGGCGGCTCGATCCTCGTCTCCGGCCCCGACTTCGGCACCGGCTCCTCGCGCGAGCACGCCGTCTGGGCGCTGCAGCAGTACGGGTTCCGCGCCGTGATCGCCGCCAGGTTCGGCGACATCTTCCGTAACAACGCCACGAAGATGGGCTTGCTGCCGGTCGTCCTGCCGGGCGACCAGGTCGAGGCCCTGCAGTCGGCCGTCGAGGCGGACCCCAAGCTGGAGATCACCGTCGACCTGGTCGAACGCCAGGTCCGCTGGGCCGGCGAGGCCGTCCCGTTCGAGACCGACGACTACACCCGCTGGCGGCTCATGGAGGGTCTCGACGACATCGGGCTGACCCTGCGTCATGCCGACGAGGTCGGGGCGTACGAGAATGGTCGGCAGCCATGGCTGCCGACGACCGTCTAGAGGACGACGAACTGGCGCGGCGGTTGCGCGAGGCGCACCGCCGCGTCCGCCTGCTGCCCGCCGCGGACAAGGAGCGGGCGGCCCGCCGTTACCTCGCGATCTGCGACCTCGCGAAGCGGGATCCGGAAAGGGCGGCGGCGCGTCTCGAAGCGTTTCTGACCGCCCTTGACACGGCCTTCGACACGCCACGCAATGAGGAAACACGCTAGGTGATTGAGTTCCCCCGCAATCCCGCCTACTTTCGAGCGCGTAAGGGGTTTCTACGTCGAACTCGTGAGCTGGAACCCCGAGCCGTAACTGGGGGAGCAGGACTTTCATGAACAAGCGAGAACTCGTCGAGGCCATCACGGATCGGGTGGGCGACAGGAAGACGGCCACCGAGGCCGTGAACGCGGTCATCGACGCCATCCAGAAGGCCGTGGCCAAGGGCGACAAGGTCTCGATCACGGGCTTCGGCGCGTTCGAGATGGTGAACAAGCCCGCGCGCACGGCGCGGAATCCGTCGACCGGTGCGGAAATCAATGTCGCTGAGAGCTGGGGACCCAAGTTCCGCCCCGGCTCGGATTTCAAAGAGCTGGTCAACGAGGGCGGCAAGAAAATCGGAAAGAAGAGGTAAACCCAGCCGACCAGCACGCCCGGGCCTTGGCCCGGGCGTCCGCATTTCTCCCCAGGAGACCCCCGCGAACGCCGGCCGCACGTGAACCGGCGGCCTGCTCCGTCACGGGAGCGGGAATGTCGAGAGCGTGATGAACGTGATTTCGCCGCCGGTCATCGCGAGGTTGACCCGTTGGCCCGAGCGCAGCAGCCGTAGCGGCCCCGCGTCGAAGGCGGTGGCGCCGAACTCCAGCACCGTCCCGTCATCGAGGAAGACCGTGCCCGAGCGAGTGCCCTGATCGAAGCTGCGTACCGTCCCCTGCACGCGAACCAGCGTAGGGCGGGCTCGGCCGGAGGTCCAGGTAAACGGTTTGCCCCCGCCATCATGAAGGCACCCACCTCATGAGCCGGGCCACAGGTCTGCCACCACCGCCGCCGTGTGCGGGCCCAGCCCGAGCGCCATGGCCGCGCGCAGGTCGTCGGGGGTGTCCACGTCCCGCCGTACGGAGTCGATGCCGGGCACGCACAGCTCCTTGGCCCCACCCGCCAGGTGCTTGGCCCGCGACTCACCGCCGAACCTCGGCGTGAACGGCACCCCGGGCCCCACTCCGTAGAAGGTCGTCCCCACGTCCGGCGCGTCCGGCACGAACGACTGCTCGAACTCGGCCGCCGCCGCCAGGGCCAGCGCCAGCTCGGCGGGCCGCAGGGCGGGCAGGTCGGCCTGGAGCGCGCCCACCGCGTCGCCGGGCGCCAGGCGCGCGGCGTGGGCGGCGCCCGTGCGCAGGGCGGTGTTCAGCCCCCGGTCGGGGTCGTGCACCACGTCGGCGCCGAGCGCGCCCAGCGGCCCCGCGGCGGCGGGGTCGGACGTCACCACGACCACCCGGGCGACCGGCCGGCAGGCCAGCGCCGCCGACACGGTGTCGCAGGCTATGGCGACGGCCAGCCGGGTGCGGTGCGGACCCGTCGCGGCGGCCAGCCGGGTCTTGGCCGCGACCAGTGTCTTGACCGGAATGACGAGCGTCCAGTGGGCGTTCACGGAATCACCTCGAACAAGGAATTCCGGGCCTTCATGTTGAGACTGCACAGAAACATAGAACCGCATCCTTAGATCGAACACTTGAACGGTTATCGCTTGATCTTGCGTTAGTGTGTGGGGCGTCGCGCAGGGCGTTGACGAAACGCCTGAGGAGCTGATGCGAGACCTCAACGGAGCCTTCCCGGGTCGACATTCCGCGCGGCCAACCGCGAGACTTGGGCGCATACCGTAGGAGGAGATCATGAGCCGCCCCACGCGACCCTCGCGTTTCTGGGAAACCCTGGCAGTTGTGCTGGTGAAACCGCTGTCCAGGCTCCTGGTGAAGCGAGACTGGCGCCGGGGCGAGCGCATTCCCCGCACCGGCGGGGTGATCATCGCGGCCAACCACCTCTCCTGGACCGATCCGGTGCTGCTGTCGCACTTCCTGTACAACCACGGCCGCTGGCCGGTCATCCTGGCCAAGTCGGGCCTGTTCAAGGTGCCCTTGCTGGGTAAGGCCGTGAGGGAGCTGCTGGCCATCCCGGTCTACCGGGGCAGCAGCGAGGCCGTGAAGTCGCTGCGCATCTCGGCCCAGCGGCTCCAGGACGGCGGCGCGATCCTTTTCTACCCCGAGGGCACCTGCACCCGCGATCCAGACCTGTGGCCCATGGTCGGCAAGACGGGCGCGGCCCGGCTGGCGCTGGAGAGCGGCGCGCCGGTCATCCCGGTGGCCCACTGGGGGGCGCAGGAGCTGCTCCCGTACGGCGCGAAGAAGCCCAGGCTGTTCCCGCGCAAGACGTTCCACGTGACCGTGGGACCGCCGGTGGACCTGTCGAAATACGCGGGCAAGCCCACGCACTCCGACGTCCTGCGCGAGGCGACGGCCGACATCATGGCGGCCATCACCGCGCAGCTCGCCGAGTTGCGCGGCGAGAAGGCCCCCGAGACTCCCTACGACCCCGCCGGACGGTGATCGCATGACGAGGGTGGCGGTTTTCGGCACGGGTTCGTGGGGCACCACGTTCGCGATGCTCCTGACCGAGGCGGGCAACGAGGTCACGCTGTGGGGGCGCAGGCGGGAGCTGGTCGAGGTCATCGACCGCGAGCACCGCAACCCCGACTACCTGCCCGGCGTGTCCCTTCCCGAGGCGCTGCGCGCCACGACCGACCCCGCGCACGCCCTGGACGGAGCGGACTTCGTGGTGCTGGCCGTGCCGTCGCAGAGCCTGCGCCCCAACCTGGCCGC
The DNA here is from genome assembly GCF_039871825.1 of Nonomuraea sp. B12E4. Taxonomy (NCBI): domain Bacteria; kingdom Bacillati; phylum Actinomycetota; class Actinomycetes; order Streptosporangiales; family Streptosporangiaceae; genus Nonomuraea; species Nonomuraea sp. B12E4. Next base: position 264,029 of record NZ_JBDPME010000006.1, read on the forward strand.
CTGGCGGGAGCACATCCCGCCCAGCGCGGTCCTGGTCAGCCTGATGAAGGGCATCGAGCTGGGCACGACCAAGCGCATGAGCGAGGTGATCCGCGAGGTCGCCGAGGTGCCCGACGAGCGCGTCGCCGTGATCTCGGGCCCCAACCTGGCCCAGGAGATCGCCCACCGCCAGCCCGCCGCCACGGTCGTGGCCTGTACCGACGAGTCGGTCGCCGGCCGCTTCCAGGCGATCTGCCACCTGCCGCCGTGGTTCCGCCCCTACACCAATCCCGACGTGGTCGGCGTGGAGCTGGGCGGCGCGGTGAAAAACGTGATCGCGCTGGCCGTGGGCGTCTCGGCGGGCATGGGCATGGGCGACAACGTCAGCGCCATGCTCATCACCAGGGGGCTGGCCGAGATCTCGCGGCTGGGCGCCGCGCTCGGGGCCGACCAGCACACGTTCGCTGGACTGGCCGGGATGGGCGACCTGGTCGCCACCTGCACGTCGCCGCTGTCGCGCAACCGCACCTTCGGCGAAAACCTCGGCCGCGGCATGACCCTGGCCGAGGTCGTGGCCGCCACCAAGCAGACCGCGGAGGGCGTGAAGTCCTGCGAGTCCGTGCTGGAGCTGGCCGGAAAGCACGGCGTCGAGATGCCGATCACCGAGGTCGTGGTCGGCGTCGTGCACGACGGCATGTCACCGGCCGAGGCGGGCATGCTGCTGATGTCCCGCTCGCCGAAGCCCGAACGCTACGGCGTGTGACCCGGCGCCGCCGCCCCGCGTCCGGCGTGAATCGGCTGCTCACGGCACGTGGCGGAGGGGGCGTACTGTGGGAAAGACCTGATTGCGGCGTGCTCGGCTCGCTGTGAGTAGGACACCACCGGTAGATTCGGACACCATGAGCAAGCCACGCGTCGCGGTCGTTTTCGGGGGTCGCAATTCTGAGCATGCCGTGTCCCTAATGGGCGCGGGCAGCGTGCTGGAGGCGATCGACAGGACCAAATACGAGGTGGTCCCCATCGGGATCGCCCAGGACGGCAGGTGGGTGCTGGCCGCGTCCGACCAGCGGTACGCCATCGAGGCGGGCGAGCTGCCCATCGTGGACACCTCGGGAGCGGCGCTGGCGCTGCCCTCGGGCGGCGGCAACTCGCTGATGGCCTACGACCCCGGCAGCATCCCCGTGGAGCTCGGCACGGTCGACGTGGTCTTCCCCGTCATGCACGGCCCCTTCGCCGAGGACGGCACGATCCAGGGCCTGCTGGAGATGGCCGGGGTGCGTTATGTCGGCTCCGGCGTGCTGGCCAGCGCGGTGGGCATGGACAAGGCCCACATGAAGACCGTCATGGCCGCCGCGGGGCTCCCGACGGGACGCTACGTCGTCATCCGCGACCGTGACTGGCGGCTAGACCGCCACCGCATGCTCAAGGAGGCCGAGGAGCTCGGCTACCCGATGTTCGTCAAGCCCGCCAGGGCCGGCTCCTCGCAGGGCATCTCCAAGGCGCACGACCGGGCGGGGCTGGAGGCGGCGGTGGAGTTCGCCCGGCAGCACGACCCCAAGGTGATCGTCGAGGCCGCGATCGTGGGCCGCGAGATCGAGTGCGCGGTGCTGGAGTCGCCGGGCGACGAGCCCACCGCCGCGTCGCTGCCGGGAGAGGTGAAGGTCGAGGGCGGGCAGGAGTTCTTCGACTTCGAGGCGAAGTACTACCCGGACCAGATGTCGCTCACCGTGCCCGCCGACCTCCCGCCGGAGACGGCCGAGGAGCTGCGGGCGATGGCCGTGCGCGCGTTCGACGCGCTCGAGTGCGAAGGGCTCGCGCGGGTCGACTTCTTCTACACCCCCGGCGGCGAGCTGATCTTCAACGAGATCAACACCATGCCGGGGTTCACGTCCCTGTCGGTGGCGCCGCAGCTCTGGGCCGCTTCTGGCCTGCCCTACCCGGCGCTGGTCGACCGGCTCATCCAGCTCGCGCTGTCCCGTCCGGCGGGATTGCGCTGAGCCCGGTCAGGCCGGCGGCGCCGAGATCTGGGCGATCGGCTTGGACAGGTCGGCGAGCACCTCGCCGGGCGCGTGCTCGCCGCCGACCGTGACCTCCACGTACACCGTGTCGGCCGGGGTGTCGACGACGGCCGTGAACAGCGCGGGCTTGGCGGGATCGGCGTACCACCCCACGTCGCCGATCTCCTGCAACCGGTCGGTGGGCGCCATCCGGGCGGGCCGGGGCACGCCGCAGCGCAACGCGATGGACCCCTCGCCCCAGACGGCCACATACGGCGAGTCGGGCGTGGACGTGCCACGCGCGGCGCCGTCGAGCGTCTGGGGCAGCAAGGTGGCGAGCCTGTCGCAGGCCGCCACCGCTCCGCCCCGCGGTGTGGGTGGATCGACCCGCAATGTGCCGCCGCAACCGGCGAGTGCCAGGAGAACGAGCAGGACGGCGACGGCACGCATGCGACTACTACTACCTTCAGATGTGCACTATCGGACACGTAAGCGTACGCGTGATGCCGTTTACTGCCTGAATCTGTGCGACGACGAGCTTGCCCAGCTCGTCGACGTTGTTGGCCTCCGCGCGCACGATCACGTCGTAGGGCCCCGTCACGTCTTCCGCCTGCGTGACCCCGGGAATCCCGGAGATCTCGCGAGCCACTGCGGCGGCCTTGCCGACCTCGGTCTGGATAAGGATGTAGGCCTGCACCATTACGTCCTCCCGGGCGATTGGATCACGCCGAAGGGCCACCGTACCCTGTGTGCGTCAGGAGGTGCGTCATCACAGTCGGAGATCTCGGCGAATTCGGAGTGATTAATCGTATTACCGCACGTCTGCCCCAAGGGGCGGCGGTAATGCTCGGCCCGGGTGACGACGCCGCTGTCATCGGCGCGCCCGACGGGCGGGTGGCGGTCTCAACTGATCTGCTGCTTGAGGGTAGGCACTTCCGCCGCGACTGGTCCAGTGGCTATGACGTGGGACGCAAGGCCGCGGCCCAGAACCTGGCCGACGTCGCCGCCATGGGCGCCGTGCCGACGGCCATCGTGGTCGGCCTGGGGATCCCCGCCGACCTGCCCTTGACCTGGCTCGACGCGCTGACCGACGGGTTCGGGGACGAGTGCGCGGTGGTCGGGGCGAGCGTGGCCGGTGGCGACATCACCCGGTGTGACCTGGTGGTCATCGGTGTGACCGCGCTGGGCGACCTCGGGGGGCGCGCCCCGGTGAAACGTTCCGGGGCCAGTCCGGGGCAGGTGGTGGCGGTGGCGGGCAGGCTGGGCTACTCCGCCGCCGGGTGGGCGCTGCTGGAGGCGGGCGTGACGGTGGGCTCCGCCGCCCTGCGGGAGGCCGTGGCCGGGCACCGGCGGCCGTGCCCGCCGTACGCGATGGGCCCCGTGGCGGCCGAGCTGGGCGCGAGCGCCATGCTGGACGTCAGCGACGGGCTGCTGCAGGATCTCGGCCACATCGCCGAGGCCAGCGGCGTCCGCCTGGAGCTGGACCCGCAGGCGTTCGCGGTGGCCGAGCCGGTGGCGGTGGCGGCCAAGGAGCTGGGGGCCGATCCGCTGGAGTGGGTGCTCACGGGGGGCGAGGACCACGCGCTCGCGGCGGTGTTCCCGGCGGACGTACGGCTGCCGCCGTCCTGGCAGGTCGTGGGCCGGGTGGTCGAGGGCGAGGGCGTCGTGGTGTACGGGCGCGAGATTGGGCGAACCGGATGGGATCACTTTCGGTGACGACTTGTCCCGATTTTGGTGAAATTTTCCTGTTTTGAGGTGGCACTCGCGGGATTGCTGTGACAAGGGCGTAGCAAAGGTGTTATGAAAGACGGCGGCCACTGTAACCGGGAGAAAGGGCAGCCATGGGCCGCCACGGCACAGGTGGATCCGACGACGGGGATGAACGGGGGAACCACAGCGCTTTCTGGGGTCCTGAGGAGAAGACCGGGCAGCCCGGCTGGCCTTCGTTGCCGGACGAGTCCGAGGTGACGGGATCGTGGGCTCCGATGCCGCAGCGGCAGGACGGCCCGCCGGCCCGCCTGCCGCAGTCCGAGCCGTTCGAGGTCACCGGGGCCTTCGCGCTGCCCACCAACCCCGCCGGTGGCTTCCCCCCGGCCAACGACCCCGCGGGCGCCTTCAACGCCTCCGCGCGGCAGGCGTCCCCGCCACCGGCGGACGAGGCGGGTCCGTTCGAGACGACGGGCGCCTTCGCCCGTCCGCCCGAGTGGGACCAGCCCCACGCCGGGCCCGCGGACAGGCAGGGGTCCTTCAGGGATCCCGACAGGTCGTCGTTCTTCGGTGGCCCGGGCGGCGACGCCCTTGAGCCAGCCGACCAGCCGCCGTTCTTCCGCGGACCGGCCGCCGACCAGACTTTTTTCCCGGGTGCTCCGTCCCCGGACCAGACCGCGTTCCTGGGCGACCCGGCCGCCGACCAGACCGCCTTCCTGGGTGGCCCGGCCGCCGGCGGCACGGGACCCGCCGATCAGACGGCGTTCTTCGACAATCCGGCCGCCGAGCGGACGGCGTTCTTCGACAATCGGGCCGCCGACCAGAAGGGCGGGTTCGGCGCCTCCTCCGGCCCCAACCCCCTGTACGGTCCGCCCGAGCCGGGTGACGTCAAGGTGGCCGGCGAGCCGACCCAGGTCCAGACCCCGGCCTGGGCGAGCGCCGAGACCGGCTTCCTCGGCTCCGGTTGGTCGGGCGACGACGTTCCCCCCGACCAGGACGAGCCCAGGGGCCGCCGCGGCCGGCGCAAGGGCGGGCGTTCCGACGAGGTGCTCGCCGCCCCGTCGGGTGGCAAGGGCAAGGTGGCCCTGCTGTCGGTGGCCGCCGTGGCCCTCGTGCTGGGCGGCACCGTGGCGGGCGTCAAGTACATGAGCAGCTCGGGCGGCCCCGGCGACTGTGTGGACACCAAGTGCGCCGCCGTACACGCCACCAGCAACCAGCCGGCCCCCCAGGTCTCCGAACCCACTGAGGAGGAGACCGAGCCCACGGAAGAGCCGCCGCCGTCGGAGGAGGGGACTCCCGAGGAGAGCGCGTCCGCCGAGAATCGGCCGACCCCCGCGGCCACCTATGCCCGGCCGCGCCCGACTCCGACCCCCACGCCCACCAAGGCCAGGGTCAAGGCACCGGCGGAGCCGACCGAGGATCCGTTCGACGTGCCCGTCGAGGAGAGCTCGCCGGAGGAGACCCCGACCGACACGCCTTCGAGGCTGGACGACACCAGCGCCGGCAACACCGGCGGCACCGTCGACCTGCCACAGAACGGCGGCGGCTTCGAGCCCGACCGTGGCGGCGGTGGCAATGGCGGCCGCGGCGGTGGCAATGGCGGCACCGGGCTCGAGATCAAGCAGAACATCAACCAGCGGACGGCCACGTACTCGGCGACCCTGCAGGTCTCGAACGCCACCCTGGGAACGCTGCTGAACCCCACGATCTCCCTGCCCGTCACGGGCAGGGTCATGGACGTGCAGGGCGCGCAGTGGACACAGGACGGCGACCTGCTGATCCTGGACGTGCCGAAGTCGCTGGCGGGCGGAGCCTCGATCAACGTGACGTTCACCGCCACGGGCACAGGCCAGCCGGCTGAGAACTGCGGGCTCGTCACCGGGGAGTGCGTCATAAGCTGATTGCTTATGACGGTTTCGACCCCTCAACGCACCCCCGCACGTGTGCTGACCGTCGCCGGATCCGACTCCGGCGGCGGTGCGGGCATCCAGGCTGACCTGAAGACCATGCTGGCCATGGGCGTGCACGGCATGAGCGTGATCGCCGCGGTGACGGCACAGAACTCGCTGGGTGTCCAGGGCTACTGGGAGCTGCCGCCCGAGGCCGTGCGGGCGCAGCTCGACTCGGTGCTCGGCGACATCGGCGCGCAGGCCGTGAAGACCGGCATGCTGGCCTCGCCGGTGCTCGTCGAGATCGTGGCGGAGGTGCTCGGTTCGTACGCCGCTCCCGTGGTCGTGGATCCCGTGGGGGTGTCCAAGCACGGCGACTCGCTGCTCGCGGCCGAGGCCGTGGAGACCGTACGGCGCCGGCTGCTGCCGGTGGCCACTGTGGTGACGCCGAACCTGTGGGAGGTGGAGCAGCTCACCTCGGTCAAGGTCGAGGACGAGAGCGGGCTGCGCGCGGCGGCGGACGCCGTCCTCGCGCTGGGGCCCACCTGGGCGCTCATCAAGGGCGGCCACCTGCCCGGCGCGCCGGTGGACCTGCTCACGGACGGCACGAGCGAATACCGCTTCGCCGCCGAACGCCTCGACAACCGCCACACCCACGGCACCGGCTGCACGCTGGCCTCGGCCATCGCCTCCCGCCTCGCGCAGGGCGACGACGTGCCGACGGCGGTGGGAGCGGCCAAGGAGTACGTGACGGGCGCCATCGCCCACGGCTTCCCCCTGGGCGCCGGCATCGGCCCGGTGGACCATGCCTGGCGCTGGCGCTGAGCCCGCGTGCCCGGCGATCATCCGCCGCCGGGCACATCCCCACGACGGGAGGCTGCCGCGCCGGGCCCGGATTTCGGCGGGCGCCCGGGACCGGGCGCCCGCCCCTTGAGCACGGCGAAAGCCCGCCACTCGGGAGGGAGCGGCGGGCTTTCGCGGAAGCGAGGACTAGCGGGTGACCTTGCCCGCCTTGATGCACGACGTGCACACGTTAAGCTTCTTCGGCGTGCCGCCGATGACCGCGCGGACCGTCTGGATGTTGGGGTTCCAACGACGGCGGGTGCGGCGGTGAGAGTGGGACACGTTGTTGCCGAAGGTCGGCCCCTTGCGGCAGACATCGCAGACGGAAGCCACGGTATCGCTCCTTATAACAGTCGATGTAGCCCTGTCCGCTGATGCTTTCCGGGCGGAGGGCATGCCGGGACAACCGGCCAGCCAGTCGAGAATATCCGATCCACCCGATGGGTGCGAACCAGAGCGCTGGACGTGAGCCCCGCGCGGGATATTCTCCTGCGACAACCGTAGCGCATGCGGAGAGGTCGGAGCGCGCAGATGAAGATCCTCGACCCGCCCTCGGTGCGCCGCCGGGCCCGCCTGGCGGCCGACGCGCTCGGCCGGGCCAGGTCGGAGATCGACGCGCTCAACGTGTTCCCGGTGGCCGACGGTGACACCGGCACCAACCTGCATCTGACCATGCTGGCCGCGGCCGAGGCCGTCGAGTCGCTGCCCGACGACGCGGACGCGGCCGTGGTCTGGCAGACCCTCTCCTACGGGGCCCTGGTCGGGGCCCGCGGCAACTCCGGGGTGATCGTCAGCCAGGCGTTACGCGGGCTCGCGGAGGTGCTGAAAGAGGGCCAGGACCTGCGGGCCGGGCTGCTGCGGGCCGCCGCGCCGGCCAGGGAGGCGGTGGCCAGGCCGGTCGAGGGTACGGTGCTCAGCGTCCTTGAGTCGGCGGCGCGGGCCGTACAGGACGTGGACGGAGACCTGTCCGAGGTGGCCCGGCAGGCGGCCGGGGAGGCGCGGGCCGCGTTGCGGCGTACCCCTGACCAACTGGAGGTGCTGGCCCGCAGCGGGGTCGTGGACGCGGGTGGCGCCGGCGCGGCGATCGTGCTGGAGACGCTGGCCGCCGTGATCACCGGCTCCTACACCGACCGTTACGAGGTGCCCGCGCCGACCGCGCGGGTGGCGCCGAGCTGGCCGCGATCAGGCAGGCGGGCGGCGAGGTCGCGGTCCTGCCCACGGCGAGCAGGGCGGCTACCCGCTGCTGATCGGTGTGGAGTGACGGGCCGGAACGGGATTCTTGTCGCCCTCAGGCGGTAGAACTTAATCCCGTGAGCCGTTTCGACGAGCCTCTGACGAAGGCGCTCGACCCCAAGACCGCGAAGCTGCTGCACGGCGTGCTCGACCTGGAGACGGTCGGTGACCTGCTGCGTCACTATCCGCGCCGCTACGCCGAGCGCGGCGAGCTGACCACGCTCGACGCGCTTGAGGCCGACGAGCACGTCACCGTGGTCGGCGAGGTGACCAGGCTCATGCGCAAACCCATGCGCAACCGCGGCGGCACCTGGCTGGAGGTCGAGATCGTCGACGGCAACGGCAACAAGCTCTACCTGTCGTTCTTCGGCAAGGGGTCCCACGTGGCCGAGTCGCGGCTCAAGCCGGGGCGGCGCGGGATGTTCGCCGGGAAGGTGGGGATGTTCGGCGCGCGCGGCCGTCCGCGCTGGCAGCTCGCGCATCCGGAGTTCGAGTTGTTCGAGGAGAACGAGGCGAGCGCGGAGGAGTTCGCTTCCGCGCCGGTGCCGATCTATCCGGCGGGTAAGGACGTCACGCCGTGGGCGATCAGGCGCGCGATCGGCGTCGTGCTCGACACGCTGGGGCCGCTGGACGATCCGCTCCCCGCCGCCCTGCGGGCCCGCCACGGCCTGCAGGACCTGGGTGACGCCCTGGAGGCCATCCACCGGCCGAAGGACTTCGCCGAGATGGGGCGGGCGCGCAAGCGGCTGAAGTTCGACGAGGCGTTCGTGCTGCAGGCCGTGCTGCTGCAGCGCCGCCAGGCCGCCACCGCCTGGCCCGCCTTGCCCCGGCCCCGGCGTGGCGACGGGATGCTGGCCGACTTCGACACGCGGCTGCCCTTCTCCCTGACGGAGGGGCAGGCGCAGGTCGGCGAGGAGATCGCCGACGACCTGGCGCGGGAGCACCCGATGCACCGGCTGCTGCAGGGCGAGGTCGGCGCGGGCAAGACGGTGGTGGCGCTGCGGGCGATGCTCCAGGTGGTGGACGCGGGCGGGCAGGCGGTGCTGCTGGCGCCCACGGAGGTGCTCGCCCAGCAGCACCACCGCTCGATCACCGGCATGCTGGGCGACCTGGCGCAGGGCGGGATGTTCGGGGGCACGGCGGTCACGCTGCTGACCGGCTCGATGGGCGCCGCCGCCCGCCGCTCGGCCCTGCTCGACGCCGCCTCCGGCACGGCCGGGATCGTCGTCGGCACGCACGCGCTGCTGCAGGAGCACGTGCAGTTCGCCGACCTGGGGCTGGTCGTGGTGGACGAGCAGCACCGCTTCGGGGTGGAGCAGCGTGACGCGCTGCGCGAGAAGGCGGGCGGGCGGCGGCCGCACGTCCTGGTCATGACCGCCACCCCGATCCCGCGCACGGTCGCCATGACGGTCTTCGGTGACCTGGAGGTCTCGACACTGTCCCAGCTCCCCTCGGGTCGTGCCCCCATCACCACCCACGTCGTCCCGGCCGCCGAGAAACCCCACTACCTGGAGCGCACCTGGCAGCGGGTGCGGGAGGAGGTGGCCCTCGGCCGGCAGGCTTACATCGTCTGCCCCCGCATCGGCGACCTGGAGGGCGACGAGGGGGACCTGGCGGTGGTGGCGGCCTCGCCGGACGACGAGCGCCGTCCCCCGCTCGCCGTCCTGGACGTGGCCGAGCTCCTGACCGAGGGTCCCTTCCACGACCTGCGCCTCGGGATCCTGCACGGCAAGCTTCCCCCGGAGGAGAAGGACGCCGTCATGCGCTCGTTCAGCCGGGGCGAGCTGGACGTCCTGGTGGCCACCACGGTCATCGAGGTGGGCGTCGACGTCCCCAACTCCTCCGTCATGATCATCATGGACGCCGACCGCTTCGGTGTCTCCCAGCTCCACCAGCTCCGCGGCCGCGTCGGCCGTGGCGGCCTGCCCGGCCTGTGCCTGCTGGTCTCGGACTTCCCCGAGGGCACCCCGGCGCGGGCCCGTCTGGACGCGGTGGCGGCGACCTTGGACGGCTTCAAGCTGTCCAGGGTGGACCTGGAGCAACGCCGGGAGGGCGACGTCCTGGGCGCGGCCCAGTCGGGCAAGCGCTCGTCCCTGAAACTGCTCCAGTTGCTCCGCGACGAGGACGTCATCGCCACGGCCCGCGACGAGGCCGCAGCCCTCCTCGCCGCGGACCCGGACCTGACCTCGCACCCGGGGTTGCGCGCCGAGATAGACCGCCTCCTGGCCGACGAACGAGCGGAATACCTGGAGAAGACCTGACCCGGGGGCTTTTTGGTCCTCGTGGGGGTGGTCGCGGTGCTTGGAGGGGGGGCTGCGCGGCCGCGGGCGAGGGCGTTCGGTCCTGCGTGGCGAGGGTTGCGGCAGGGGTTGGCGGTAGGCGGGCAGCTCCTCCACAGAGGAGCTGCGGTGGCGTGCCGCGCGGTCCCCAGGTCGCGGAAGGGGGGCTGTGCGGCCTGTGGTGGTTTGAGGTGTCGGGGGCGGGCCGATCGGCCCTCAGGGTGCGGCAGGCGGCGGCATGGCACGGGTTTGGGAGGCGCCGGGACGGCCGGGGAGGGAGTGCGGGGGTGTTCGGCGCAAAGGACGCTCCGGCGGGCGGGGAGCCACGGAGGTCGGTCAACGAAGCGCCGTAACGGCGGCCGGCCACGTGGCGGTCAGCGAGCGTCTTCCTGGAGGCGATCGACCACGTGCGGCGGGTGGCGGCCGGCTTGGCTCCGCCGTAACAGATGAAAGGGATTGTCGTAAAGGGGATAAAAGACCCAGCCGCGGGGACGGCCTCCCCCCGAATGCCGTCCCCGGCTGGGCCCACCCTCGGGTCAGGTGCCGAGGGAACCGGCGTGCGGAAGGGCTCACGATCACGCCGGTCGGCCTTCATGTGGGTCACCTCGAAGGCCGCAGAACTCATCATGCGGGTCGTCGGCCTCGATGTGAATCACCCTTGCGTTCTCAAGGCAGACACTTGTCCACTCTTGACCTGCGCGAACATGCGGAACAATGGGTCACATGACGCGGATCATCGCAGGCACAGCAGGTGGCAGGCGGTTGGCGGTGCCGCCGGGGCGGGGGACGCGGCCCACCAGCGACAGGGCCAGGGAAGGGATCTTCTTGACGCTCGACTCCCTCTATGGCCTGCGCGGCGCCCGCCTGCTGGACCTGTACGCCGGATCGGGCGCGATCGGGCTGGAGGCGTTGTCCAGGGGCGCCGAGGCGGCCCTGCTGGTCGAGTCCGATCCCAGGGCCGTTCGCACGATCAAGGACAACGTGCGCTCGCTGGCCCTCGACGGCGCCCAGGTGATCGCCGACAAGGTGGAGCGGGTGCTCGGCAAGACGCCCGACGAGCCGTACGACATCGTCTTCGCCGATCCCCCCTACGCCGTCCCCGACGGCGAGGTCGAGCGCGTCCTGGAGTTGCTGCGCGACAACGGCTGGCTGGTTGATGAGGCGTTGGTGGCATTCGAGAGGGAAAGCAGGGGAAAAGCCCTGATGTGGCCAGAAGGGTACGTTGAGGAGAGGGTCCGTCGTTATGGCGAAGCGTCCGTTTGGTACGGTCGCGCCGCCGGGAACCCGTAGACCTGGGAGGCGACTTGCGCCGCGTAGTCTGCCCGGGGTCATTCGACCCCATCACCAACGGCCATCTCGACATCATCGGGCGGTCCGCCCGGCTGTATGACGAGGTGGTCGTGGCCGTCCTCATCAACGTCGAAAAAAGCAGCCTGTTCACGGTGGACGAACGGATCGAGATCCTGCAGACCGTGACCAAGGAGTTCTCCAACGTCAAGGTGCGGAAGTTCCACGGCCTGCTGGTCGACTTCTGCCGGCAGAACGACATCCCCGCCATCGTCAAGGGCATCCGGGTCGTCAGCGACTTCGACTACGAACTGCAGATGGCGCAGCTCAACTACCGCCTGTCGGGAGTCGAGACGCTGTTCATGCCGACGAACCCGGAATACTCCTTCCTCTCCTCCAGCCGGGTGAAGGAGATCGCCAGGTACGGTGGTGACGTGTCGGGGCTCGTGCCGGATCTGGTGCACACGCTGCTGATCGAGCGGCTGAGGGGCTGATCGAGCGGCTGAGGGGCTGATCGAGCGGCTCAGCGGCCGAGCACGACCTGCTATCCTTTCATTTCGGCCTTGTACGACGGCGATCTTTTTCGCCATGCCTAGCGAGAGCAGGATGACTCAGCACCTCGACCCCCGCTCCCCTTGGGTGATATCCACTCATGATCTGGGAAAGCGGCCGGGCACGATGCGCCAGACGACTCTTTCTCTCCCGGCACCGGCGGACCTCGGCGTCGACATGGTCGGTGTCCCCAAGGATGCCGAAGTCGAGCTGGATCTCAGGCTCGAAGCAGTGATGGAAGGCGTGCTCGTCTCGGGCACGGCGCAGGCCCCGCTGGCCGGGGAGTGCGCGCGGTGCCTCGACCCGGTCACCTCGGACATCGAGGTGGACCTGCAGGAGCTGTTCTTCTACTCCGACGAGGACGCCTCCGACGAGGATTCGCTGCTCGACGGTGAGCTGCTCGACCTCGAGCCGACGTTCCGCGACGCGGTGGTGCTCGCACTGCCGTTGAGCCCCGTGTGCCGCGAGGACTGCGAGGGGCTCTGCACGGAGTGCGGGATCAAGCTGGCCGTGGCCGGCGACGATCACCGGCACGAGAAGATCGATGCCCGCTGGGCGTCGTTGCAAGGTCTGATTACCGACAAAGATAACGATCAGGAGAAGTGACGTGGCCGTCCCGAAGCGAAAGATGTCGCGGAGCAACACCCGCGCCCGTCGCTCCCAGTGGAAGACGACTGCTGTCGCCCTGGTGAGCTGCCCGCAGTGCCGTTCGCCCAAGCAGCCGCACATCGCGTGCCCCACGTGTGGCACCTACAACCGTCGTCAGGTCATCGAGCCGTCTGCCTGATCCGCTGACGGAGACCTGCGCGGTGGACTGCCGCACCACTCTTGTGCTTGGTTGAGAAGGTGGCGCAGGTTTCCCGTCAGTAGTTGACGTGATGCCGACCGGGTGCCATTGTGCCTCGGTCGGCGTTACCGTCTCAGGTGCGTGCGGCGGCGGTTCGCCCGCGGCCGTGGTGGACGCCGGGGCTTTATGCGGCACCCCGACGCCCACCACGTTTTCGGGCATCATTCGCGGCCGGCGCGCTATGTGAAGATGTCCGAGGAGGAAGCACGTGGGCGCAGGTCCAAAGCCGGTGGCCGTGGAGGTCGCCAGAGACGAGCTGGAGCGGGTCCTGGCGGTCGGCCTCGACCCCGACATTCTCGAGCGGGCGCTGACGCACCGCTCCTACGCGTACGAGAACGGCGGCCTGCCCACCAACGAGCGCCTGGAGTTCCTGGGCGACTCGGTGCTGGGCCTGGTGGTCACCGACACCCTCTACCGCAACCACCCCGACCTGCCCGAGGGGCAGCTCGCCAAGCTGCGCGCCGCGGTGGTCAACATGCGCGCGCTGGCCGACGTGGCCCGCAACCTGGGCCTGGGCCGGTTCCTGCGGCTGGGCAGGGGCGAGGAGGGCACCGGCGGGCGCGACAAGTCCTCCATCCTGGCCGACACGCTGGAGGCGCTGATCGGCGCGATCTACGTCGACAAGGGGCTGGACGAGGCGTTCCGGGTCGTGCACCTGCTGTTCGACCCGCTGATCGTGCGCTCGGCCTCGCTCGGCGCCGGGCTCGACTGGAAGACCTCCCTGCAGGAGCTCACCGCGTCCGAGGCGCTCGGCGTGCCGGAATACCACGTCGAGGAGAGCGGTCCCGATCACGCCAAGTCGTTCACGGCGATGGTGCGGGTCGGCGGCGAGTCCTACGGTTCGGGCACCGGGCGCAGCAAGAAGGAGGCCGAGCAGCAGGCGGCCGAGGCCGCCTGGACCCGCATCAGGGCCCGCAGGGAGCAGCGCGAGAGCCAGCCCGCGGGCTGAACGCCTCCGGCGGGTGACATCAAAGGGCCGGACCGCCGTGCGAGGGCCGGTCCGCGGGCGGCATCATCAGGGGTGCCGGGCCGGACATCGAGGGCGAGGTTGGGTTGCCTGAGCTGCCAGAGGTCGAGGTCGTCAGAAGGGGCCTCGCGCAGTGGGTCGTCGGCCGCGAGATCGCCGCGGCCGACGTGCTGCATCCCCGCGCCGTCAGGCGGCACATCCCCGGGGCCGACGAGTTCGCCGCGGGGCTGAAGGACCGCACGCTGCTGTCCGCCGAGCGCCGCGGCAAATACCTGTGGCTGCCCCTGTCGGGCGGCGACGAGGCGCTCATGGCTCATCTCGGGATGAGCGGCCAGTTGCTGATCGTCCAGCCGGACTCGCCGCTGGAGAAGCACCTGCGAGTCCGCATGCGGTTCGGGGACGGCGGCCACGACCTGCGCTTCGTCGACCAGCGTACGTTCGGGCACGTCATGCTCACCCCGCTGGTGGGCGGGGTCCCGGCGCCGATCTCGCACATCGCGCCCGACCCGTTCGAGGAGGCGTTCGACGACGCCGAGTTCGCCCGCAGGCTGAGGGCCAAACGCACCGAGATCAAGCGGGCGCTGCTCGACCAGTCGCTGATCAGCGGTGTCGGCAACATCTACGCCGACGAGGCGCTGTGGATCGCGAAGCTGCACTGGGCCCGCCCCACGGCGACGCTCACCCGCCCGAAGATCGCCGAGCTGCTGGCCGCCGTGCGCACCGTCATGACCGCCGCGCTCCAGCAGGGCGGCACGTCGTTCGACAGCCTGTACGTGAACGTCAACGGTGAGAGCGGCTACTTCGAACGCTCGCTGGAGGCCTACGGGCGGCGCGACCTGCCGTGCTCCCGCTGCGGCACCCCGATCAGGCGCGAGGAGTTCATGAACCGGTCCTCCTACTCCTGCCCCAAATGCCAGCGGCGACCGCGCTGACCAGCGTGAGCGCCGCCCCGGCCGGCATCACAGCGGAGATCGACACCCCGTCCACGATCCGGCCCCCGGCGAACGCGCCGAACGCCACGGAGAGGTTGAACGCGCTGACGAACAGCGCCGTGCCCATCTCGCCGCCGCCCTCCCGCATGATCCAGAGCTGTAGGGCCACGCCCACGCCGCCGTAGCCGAGGCCCCACACGATGAGCAGGGGCAGGGGCAGCCCGGTCAGCAACGGCAGCGCCGCCATGGCCATGGTCATGAGCACGGTCCGCGTGATCAGGACCCTCTTGGGGTTGCGCGCCGCCCTCGAGCCCGCGGTGAAGTTGCTCACGACGCCCGCGGCGCCGTACAGGAGGAGTGTGGTGCTGATCAGGGCGGGACCGGCGTGCGAGGCCTGCTCCAGGAACGGCTGGACGTAGGTGTAGGCGGCGAAATGCCCGGAAATGGTGAGGACGGTCAGCACCAGGACGAGCTTGAGTGGCCCGGAGAGCCACGTACGCCGCTCGCCCGAGCCCGGGTGACGGGCGGGAGCCTCCTCGCCCGGCAGGGGCGGCAGCGTCGCGGCCAGCACCGCGAGCAGGGCCACGGCCAGCACCCCCACGGCGACGAACGCGGTCCGCCATCCCGCGAACGAGGAGACGACCGTCGAGGCGGGCACCCCCAGCACGGTCGCCACCGACACCCCGGACAAGATGATCGACGTGGCGCGTCCGACGGAGGCCTGCGGCACCAGCCGTGCGCCGAGACCGGCGGCGAAGGCCCAGAACCCGCCGATGCTCACCCCGGTCAGCACGCGCGCGGCCAGCATGACCGGATAGCCGGGCGCGAGCGCGCCGGCCAGGTTGGCCACCGCCAGCAGCGCCATCAGCCCCAGCAGGGTGATCCGCCGGTCCAGCCGCCTGGTGGTGACCGCCAGTACGGGTGCCGCGACGGCGGCGACCGGGCCGGGCATCGTCATCATCAGCCCGGCGGTGCCGTCGGAGATGCCGAGGTCTGCGGCGATCGAGGTGAGCAGTCCGACGGGCAGCATCTCGCTGGTCACGATGGTGAAGGTGCCCACGGCGACGGAGAACACGGCGAGCCAGCGCGCCCGCGTAGTGGGGGAAATGTCGGTCAAAGTCATGGCAGTAAGCCTGTGCACGGCCACCTGCGGGAACAATGGCGAAGCTCGAAGGCTTGATTTAGGCAGGTTAAATGATCGGGAGGCCGTCAGATGGAGTTCAGGGAGCTGGAGTGCTTCGTCGTGCTCAGCGAGGAGCTGCACTTCGCCCGTACGGCCGAGCGCCTCTACCTGTCGCCCGGCCGGGTGAGCCAGCTCATGCGCTCGCTGGAGACCAGAATCGGCGGCCGGCTCTTCGAGCGCACCAGCAGGCACGTGCGCCTCACCCCGCTGGGCGAGCGTTTCCTTGCCGACCTGCGCCCCTCCTACGACGGTCTCGCGGCGGCGGTGGGCCGGGCCAGGGCGGCCGCCCGCGAGGTGACGGGCATGATCAGGGTCGGCTTCCTGGCCACGCCCACGGATGTCGTCACCGGCGCCGTGCGGGCCTTCGAGGACGTCCACCCGGGGTGCGAGGTGGAACTGGTGGAGATCCCGCTGTCCGACCCCTTCGGCAAGCTGCGGGCCGGTCAGGTGGACATCGCCTTTTCGCTGCTGCCGCTGGACGAACCGGACCTGGTGACGGGTGAGGGTCTGAACAGGGTCTCGTACCGGCTGGGGGTGTCCACGCGGCATCCGCTGGCGCGGCGGGAGAGCATCGGCGCCGAGGAGCTCGCCTCTGTAGGCCTGATCGGTCTGGACGGCCCCGCTCCGCGCGCCTGGCGGGAGCGGGTGGCACCGTCCGTAACCCCTTCCGGACAACCGATATCCAAGGCCGGTGCCGTGGCCACCAGTCAGGAGGGCCTGACCCAGGTGGCGCTCAATCGGGGCGGCATGCTGTTCTGCACCCCCACGGCGGTTCAGCACGGGCGCCCGGACGTCGCGTTCGTACCGGTCAAGGGCCTGCCGCCGTCGATTCTCGGGCTGGCGTGGGTCAGGGCGGCGGAGACGGCGGCGATCCGGGCGTTCAACGACTCGGCCGTCCGGCACGCGGCCGGTCTCCCGGCTCTGGTGGCGTGAGACGTAACGGGAGAGGAAATGCCGGAAAATTCGGAAAACGCCAGGATGACGGCCTGGGTACGGGGCAGAGTCCAGGGTGTGGGGTTCCGATGGTGGACCCGGGCCAGGGCCTTGGAGCTGGGACTGACAGGGTGGGCGCGAAACACCGAGGACGGCCGGGTCGAGGTGGTCGCCGAGGGCTCGCGCGAAGGGTGCGTCAAGCTGCTGGAGCTGCTCAGAGGTTGCGACACGCCGGGAAGGGTGGATGGAGTAGTGGAACGGTGGAGCGAACCCCGAGGTAGTTTGGGCGGGTTTGTGGAGAGGTAGCGCCTTCCGTTAAACCGCCCAAATAGGGTATAGTTGTATGTCGGGAGTGCCCATCAGTAGGGCTCAGCGGTTCGTTCGACTTGACCGCCCACACTGCCGGTGCGACTCTTGTTAGGTACCACGCGCACCCCTCCCGCGGAATAGAAGTGCGCGAACCAGTCTGGTCACTCAGCGTGGAGGACCCTTTACCATGGCGAAGGCTCTACTCGGCCACGTCGGCGGTCCTGACCCTCGAATGGTCTCGGAGATGCGCCGCCTGCAGCAGCGTATCCGGGACTTGGAGGCAGAACTCATCCGACTTCAGGCCACGAATGACGCTCTTGCGGCGCAAACCCGCGACGAGGCACTAAGCCGCATGCAGGAGCGCGAGCCGGCACTCACCTGAGAGTGATCGGAGCGCAAGACCCCAGGGACGTCTCGGTGAGGGGCGTCCCTCGCTATTTGCCCACTTCGCAAAACCTTCCTTTGCCCTGCTCGGCGTGGTCCGGCCTCGACGTGCCCGCGCCGGGCAGCCGGTACCAGTAGGCTTTTCCGAAGGTCTTCGGGCGGGAAGGGGGTCGCTGTTGTACTTGAAGACCCTCACCCTGCGCGGATTCAAGTCCTTCGCCTCGGCCACCGCCCTGCGTTTCGAGCCCGGCATCACCTGCGTCGTCGGCCCCAACGGCTCCGGCAAGTCCAACGTCGTCGACGCCCTAGCCTGGGTCATGGGCGAGCACAGCGCCAAGTCGCTGCGTGGCGGCAAGATGGAGGACGTCATCTTCGCCGGCACCTCCTCCAGGCCGCCGCTCGGGCGCGCCGAGGTGACGCTGACCATCGACAACTCCGACGGCGCGCTGCCGATCGACTACACCGAGGTCACGATCAGCCGGCTGATGTTCAGGTCCGGGCAGAGCGAATACGCGATCAACGGCGACACCTGCCGCCTGCTCGACATCCAGGAGCTGCTGTCCGACTCGGGCATCGGCCGCGAGATGCACGTGATCGTCGGTCAGGGCCAGCTCGACGCCGTGCTGCACGCGGGGCCCGAGGACCGCCGGGCGTTCATCGAAGAGGCCGCGGGCGTGCTCAAGCACCGCAAGCGCAAAGAGAAGGCGCTGCGCAAGCTCGACGCCATGCAGGCCAACCTGACCCGGGTCCAGGATCTCGCCACCGAGCTGCGCCGCCAGCTCAAGCCGCTGGGCAGGCAGGCCGAGATCGCCCGCAAGGCCGCCGTCATCCAGGCCGACCTGCGCGACGCCAGGCTCCGGCTGCTGGCCGACGACGTGTGCATCCTGCGCACCACGCTGGAGCGCGAGGCCGCCGACGAGGCCGCGATCACGGCCAGGCGCACCCAGGTCGAGACCGAGCTGGCCGAGGGCCAGCGGCGCGAGAGCGCGCTGGAGGCCGCCGAGGCCGAGGCGCAGCCGCGGCTGAGCGCGGCGCAGGAGACCTATTTCAGGCTCTCGTCCCTGCGCGAGCGCATCACCGGCCTGGAGCAGCTCGCCGCCGAGCGGCACCGGCACGCGCTCGACGCCGCCGCCATCGAGCGCCGCGGCCGCGACCCCGAAGACCTCGAACGCGAGGCCGCCGAGGTGCGCGAGCGCGAGCTGATCCTCAAGGCCGAGCTCGAACAGGCGCAGGAGCTGCTGGAGGCGGCGATAGAGCGGCGGACCGAGACCGAGTCCGAGCTGGGCGCCGAGGAGCGGCGGCTCGCGCTGGCCGCCAGGGCCGCCGCCGACCGCCGCGAGGGCCTGGCCAAGCTGCGCGGCCAGGTGGACTCCGTACGCAGCCGCTCCCGCGCCGCCGAGGAGGAGATCGGCCGGCTCCGGCAGGCCGTCGCCGGCGCGGCCGAGCGCGAGCGGCAGTCCCGGGAGGAGCTGGAGGAGGAGCGGCTGGCCGAGCCCGCCGTCGATCCCGCCCTCGCCGAGGAGCTGTCCACCGCGCAGGCCCTGGTCGAGGAGGCCAGGGCGGCCGCCGACGAGGCGCGTGCGGCGGCGGAGGAGGCCAAGTCGGATTTGGCGGGACCGCGTGCCGCGCTGCAGGCCGCCAAGGCGGCGATGAGCACGGCCCGCGCCGCCGACCAGGAGGCCCAGCGCGCGGTGGCGGCCCTGGCCGCCCGGCGCGACGCGCTGGAGCTGGGCCTGGCCAAGGGCGACGGCGGCGCGGCCCTGCTGGAGGTCGACCTGGACGGGGTGCTCGGCCCGCTCGCGGCCTCGATGCAGGTCACGCCGGGGGCCGAGCTGGCGGTGGCCGCCGTGCTGGGCCCCGTCGCCGAGGCGATCATGGTCAAGACCCTGGACACGGCCGTCGAGGGCCTCGACCTGCTGCGCGCCCGTGGTGCGGGCCGGGCGACGCTCCTGGTGGCGCTGGCGGGTGGCGCCGAGGACGAGGGTCATGGGGACGGCGGGCCGGGCGTCGACAGGGGCGTCGCGCCTGACGACAGGCCCACCGAGCGCCGCGTCGGCGGGGCCCGGCGCCCGCGTGCGGCGGCCCCCGAGGGCGGCCGGTGGGCGGCGGACCTGGTCACCGTCCCCGACCATCTGCGGCCCGCCCTGGACCACGTGCTGGCGGACGTCGCGGTGGTGGACGACCTGGAGGTCGCGCGGGGGCTGGTCGCACGCCGCCCGGATCTGCGGGTGGTCACCAAGCAGGGCGACCTGCTCGCCGCACACCTGGTCAGCGGCGGGTCCGAAGGTGGCGCATCCGTGCTCCAGGTGCGGGCCGCGCTCGACGAGGCCATCGCGGACCTGGAGGCGGCCGAGACCCGGGCCGGGGAGAACGCCGCGGCCCTGGAGGAGGCGGCCGCCCAGGAGCAGGCCGCGCAGACGGCCCTGGAGGCCGCGCAGGCCCACGTCAACGAGGCGCAGACCGCCGTCACCACCGCCCAGGCAGGGGTGAGCGCCGCCCAGGGGGCGCTCGACCAGGTCAGGAGCCGCCAGCGGGAGGCCGACCAGCGCACCGCCGCGGCCGCCAAGCGCCTGGCCCAGCTCGAAGCCGCCGCCAACGCCGCCCGCGACGAGGCCGAACGCCTGTCCGGCAGCGTGACCAAGGCCGAGGAGGCCCGCACGGAGGGTCAGGAGGAGCTGGCCGAGCTGGAGATCCGGCTGGCCGAGGCCGAATACGCCCAGGAGCTGGAGTCCGAGCCGACCACCGACCGCCGCGACGACCTGGCGAGCGACTGCGAGGCCGCCAGGCAGCGCGAGATGGACACCCGCCTCCAGGTGCGCACCGCCGAGGAGCGCGTGAAGGGCATCGAGGGCCGCGCCGACGGCCTCCTGCGGGCCGCCTCCCGCGAGCGCCAGGAACGCGCTCAGGCGGCCGCTCAGCGCGCCAGGCGCCGCCGGCAGGCCGCTGTCGCCGAGGCCGTCAGCAAGGGCGCCAAGCAGGTGCTCAGGGCGCTCGCGACGTCCATCGAGCTCGCCGCCAGGGAGCGCGACGAGGCCGACCTGGCCAGGGTCGCGGTGGACGCCGAGCTCAAGCAGGTACGCCTGCGCGTCCGCGAGCTCGGCCAGGAGCTGGACAAACTGGTCAACCGCGTGCACGGGAGCGAGGTCGCCCGCACCGAGCAGCGGCTGCGGCTGGAGCAGTTGGAGCAGCGGGCCCTGGAGGAGTTCGGGGTCGAGGTCGAGGCCCTGATCTCCGAATACGGCCCCGACGCCCCCGTGCCGGGCGACCCGCCCATCCCCTTCGTGCGCGAGGAGCAGGAAAAGCGGGCCAGGGCCGCCGAACGCCAGATGAACCAGCTGGGCAAGGTCAACCCGCTGGCGCTGGAGGAGTTCGCGGCGCTGGAGGAGCGGCACGCGTTCCTCAACTCGCAGCTGGAGGACCTCAAGAAGACCCGGCGCGACCTGCTGACCGTGGTCAAGGAGGTGGACGACCGGGTCGAGCAGATGTTCGCCTCGGCCTACGAGGACGTGGCCCGCGAGTTCGAGCAGATCTTCACCAGGGTCTTCCCCGGCGGCGACGGCCGGCTGGTGCTCACCGAGCCCGCCGACATGCTGACCACCGGCATCGAGGTCGAGGCCAGGCCGCCGGGCAAGAAGGTCAAGCGGCTGTCGCTGCTGTCGGGTGGCGAGCGCTCGCTGACCGCGGTGGCGTTCCTGATCTCCATCTTCAAGGCGCGGCCGTCGCCGTTCTACGTGATGGACGAGGTCGAGGCGGCGCTCGACGACACGAACACGCAGCGGCTGCTGACCTTGTTCGAGGAGCTGCGGCAGAGCTCGCAGCTCATCGTGATCACCCACAACAAGCGCACGATGGAGATCGCCGACGCGCTCTACGGCGTGTCGATGCGCGGTGACGGGGTGACACAGGTGGTCAGCCAGCGGTTGCGGGAGCGCGAGTCCGCCTGATCGGCCCGTGTCTGCGGGATGCGAACCGTCTGATCGGCTCGTGCGTGCGGGGCCCGAGCCAATCTGTATCGCGGGACGCGACTCGGGCTGATCGGTGTGGCCTTGGGCATGACCATGCCGGTCGATCTGGAAAACTGACATCTTGTGGATGGTTACCTCGGCGTCATCGTGATCGTGGCCGTCGTCGCCCTGCTGGCGGCCGGCGGTCTCCTCCTGCTATTCCGGCCGGGTCGCAAGGCGCCCCCACCGGTCAAGCCGCCCGAGACGCCCACGCTTCCCGAGGAGAAGCGGCCCGCGGGGGCGGGTGAGGAGGGCGAGGGCGCGACCACAACGCTGCCGCCGCCCGCGGCGCCCGTCACGCCGGTCGAGGTGGCGCCCGAGATCGAGGTTCCGCCGCCGTCCGCGGGCCGGATGGTGCGGCTGCGCTCGCGGCTGGCGCGCTCCCAGAGCGCGTTCGGGCGCGGGCTGCTGGAGCTGCTGTCCCGCGACCGGCTCGACGACGAGGTGTGGGACGAGATCGAGGAAAGCCTGATCACCGCCGACGTGGGCGTCTCGCCGACCCGCGCCATGGTCGAGGAGCTGCGCACCAAGGTCAAGGTGCTCGGCACCCGCACCCCCGACGAGGTGCGCAAGCTGCTGCGCGAGCAGTTGCTCGCCCAGGTCAACCCCGACCTCGACCGTACGCTGCGGGTGCAGAAGCACGGCGACCGGCCCGCGGTGGTGCTCGTCGTGGGCGTCAACGGCACCGGCAAGACCACCACCACCGGCAAGCTCGCCCGCTCGCTCGTGGGCGACGGCAAGAAGGTCGTGCTCGGGGCGGCCGACACCTTCCGCGCGGCCGCCGCGGACCAGCTCCAGACCTGGGGCGAGCGGGTGGGCGCCGACGTGGTGCGCGGCCCCGAGGGCAGCGACCCGGCCTCCGTGGCGTTCGACGCGACCGCCCGGGGCATCGAGGAGAAGGTCGACGCGGTCATCGTCGACACGGCGGGCCGGCTGCACACCAAGACCGGGCTGATGGACGAGCTGGGCAAGGTCAAGCGGGTCATCGAGAAGAAGGCCACGGTCGACGAGGTGCTGCTCGTCCTCGACGCCACCACCGGCCAGAACGGCATGCGCCAGGCCCAGGTGTTCGGTGAGGTGGTCAACATCACCGGCATCGCGCTGACCAAGCTCGACGGCACCGCGAAGGGCGGCATCGTGATCTCGGTGCAGCGGGAGCTGGGTGTGCCGGTCAAGCTCGTGGGGCTGGGCGAGGGACCCGACGATCTGGCGCCGTTCGACCCCGAGGTTTTCGTGGACGCGATTCTGGGTGACTGACGTTTTGAGGGGTTGTCGGCTTATTACGGACTAGGCCGAATTCTTATGTAATAGATCCCTTACCGGGTTGGAACTTGATCGACGACTTCGCCATGTGCTGCCATGTATCGGTCATTCGAGATCGCCTAGTCACCGAAGTATACGAAGGGATGCCGATGAAGAAGATCGTCGTACACCGGCCGGGAACTGTGCGCCCGGCGGCGGCGGCCGCTCCGCGACACACTCCCTGACCCTTGAGGCGGCCGGCGTCTCACGCCGAGACGTCGGCCACGGAAGGAGGGTTTCCCGGAGTGAAGTCGATCGTCCTTGACGCCGACCGCCGGATCGGCGGACCCTACACGCTCGCCGCCGGCCTGCTCCACCACCTCGTCCCCGAGGCGCTGGAGCACCGGCCCGAGCTCGTCGCCGCCCACGACATCGAGCTCCGCGTCGCCGCGCCCGGGCTGCGCGAGGTCGTGCCCGTGCGCAGGAGGTCGCTGGCCGACGAGCTGCCCAGGGCGCAGCGCATCCTGATCCCCGGGGTGCGGCGCAGCCTGCGGATCGCCAACGGGCTGGCCGAGTTCGTCCACGAGCACCTGAGCCGCACCGCGCCGCTGGCCGTGACCGTGACGAACCTGGCCGAGGCCGACCACACCGACGCCGAGCTGGTCGAGGTGCTGCGCAGGCGGGTCGGCCCCGGCCTGCTGGAGATCGTCGAAGGGCCGTCGGCGCCCCGTTGCGGGCCGCCGGTAGCGGACTTCGACCGGTTCCGCGACGAGGGGTTCCACCACGCCATGGCGGAGTCGGGGCTGGAGGCGCTGCGCGGGCTGGCGTACGAGGCTGATCCTGAGAGGTGGCGGCTGCTCGTGCAGCGGGTCGCGGCCGCGCTGGAGGCCGTCGAGCGCGAGGACGAGGCCCGCGAGCTCTACGACAGGGCGCGGCGGGAGAGCACCGACCCCAAGCACCGAGCGACCATCGCCTACGGCACGGCCATGCTCCTCGTACGCCACCACGACCCGGCCCGGCGCGACCCCGACCAGGCCCTGGCCTGGATCAACGAGGCGGTCACCATCGCCGGCCTGCTGCCCGACCCCCGCGAGCGCGCCTTCCACCTGGGCTTCGACCTCAACGGCAAGGCCCTGGTCGAGCTGCGCAGAGGCCGCCCCGAGGCCGCCCTGGAGCTCGTCCAGCAGGCCATCGACCTGGCCGAGCGCCACCTGGGCGACGAGCACCCCGTGCACCGGCTGGTCCTGTACGCCAACCGGGCCCAGCTCCTGGCCGGCGCCGGGGACCCGCGGCAGGCGCTGGCCGACTACACCACCGCGATCGGGCTGGATCCCGGCTATCCCGACTACTACCTCGAACGCGGCAACCTGCTCAACCAGCTCGGCCGCAGGGAGGAGGCGCGGGCCGACTACGAGAGCGTGATGCGGCTCAGCCCGCCGTTCCCCGAGGCGTACTACAACCGGGCCGAGCTGCGCTTCGCCGAGGGGGACGTCGCGGGCGCGCGCGTCGACCTGGACCACACGCTGGAGCTGGACCCGGAGTTCGTGCCCGCCTACGTCAATCGCTCCGGCATCCTGGTGGCCCTCGGCGAGCACGCCGCGGCCAGGCTGGACGTGGAGCGAGGCATGCGGGTCGAGTCGCGCAACCCCTATTTGCTGTGCGTACTGGGGCAGGTGGAGCTGGCCGAGGGGCACCATCCGGAGGCGCGGAATGCCTTCGACGCGGCCCTGGAGCTGGCCCCCGAGCTGGCCCCGGCCTGGGCCGGCCGGGGCGAGCTGGCGTTCGAGCTCGGCGACCACGGGAGTGCCGCGGCCGACCTGACCCGGGCGATCAAGCTGGGGGAGACGGCCGAGCTGCTGTTCAACCGGTCGGTGGTGCACCGGGCGGCCGGGCGGCCGGAGAAGGCCAGGGAGGACCTGGTCAGGGCCGCGGAGCTGGCGCCCGGCGACTACGAGATCTCGGAGGCGCTGGCCGGGCTGTGAGTGTGGTGCGGGCGGCCGATCGGCACGACCAGCGGCGTGCCCGCCACCGGGTCCGCGATGACCTTGGCGTCCAGCTCGAACACCTCGCGCAGCAGCTCCTCCGTCAGCACCTCGTGCGGGGTGCCCGCGGCGATCACCCGCCCGCCGCGCATGGCCACCAGCCGGTCGGCGTAGCGGGCGGCGAGGTTGAGGTCGTGCAGCACCATGACGACCGTGCGGCCCGCCTCCTGGTGCAGGTGCCGTACGAGCTCCAGCACCTCCACCTGGTGCGCCAGGTCGAGGAACGTCGTCGGCTCGTCGAGCAGCAGCAGGTCCGTGCCCTGGGCGAGAGCCATGGAGATCCACGCCCGCTGCCGCTGCCCGCCCGACAGCTCGTCCAGCGGCCGCTCCGCCAGGTCGGCCAGGCCCGTCATGGCCAGGGCCTCGGCGACCGCGCCCTCGTCGTCCGAGGACCACTGCCGGTACCACGTCTGGTGCGGATGCCTGCCCCGGCACACCAGGTCGGCCACGGTGAGGCCCTCGGGGGCGACGGGCGCCTGGGGGAGCACGCCGAGGATCTTGGCCACCTCGCGGGTGGGGATCCGGTCGATGCGCTTGCCGTCCAGCAGCACCTCACCGCCCTGGGGCTTGAGCAGGCGGCCCAGGGCGCGCAGGAGGGTGGACTTGCCGCAGCCGTTCGGCCCGATGATGGTGGTCACCGTGCCCGCCTCGATGGTCAGGTCGAGGCCGTCGACGATGACGTTGTCCCCGTACCCGAGCTTGACCCCGGCGGCCTGCAGCCTCATTTGCGGGACCTCCAGATCAGGTGGATCAGGTATGGCGCGCCCAGTACGGCGGTGACGATGCCGACGGGCAGTTCGATGGGGGAGAACGCGGTCCTGGCGATCAGGTCGGCGGCGGTGGTGAGCACGGCGCCGATGATCGCCGAGCACAGCAGCGGCGGGTGGGCGGAGCGGGCCAGCCGGAGCGCGATCTGGGGCGAGGCGAGCGCCACGAACGCGATCGGGCCCGCCGCCGCGGTGGCCACGGCGGCCAGCAGCACGGCGGCGAGGATCATCAGGGCGCGGGCCGGGTTCACCCGCACGCCGAGCGCGGTGACCGTGTCGTCGCCGAAGCGCAGGGCGTCGAGCGAGCGGGTGCCGAGCAGGGCCAGCGGCACCAGCACGGCCAGGGCCAGCGCCGTGGGCACCACGTGCTCCCAGCCTCGGCTGTTGAGCGAGCCGCTGATCCAGACCATGGCGCGGCCGGTGTCGTTGACGTCGCCGACGGTCAGCAGCCAGAACTTGATGTTGGTGAACACGGCGGACACGCCGATGCCGACCAGCACCAGGCGGTAGCCGTCCAGGCCGCGCCGCCAGGCCAGGCCGTAGACGATGGCCGCGCCGGCCAGGCCGCCGAGCAGGGCCAGCGCGGGGATGCCGAGGCTGGTGAGCAGGCCGCTCGTGCCGCCGTTCGCGGTGCCGGTGAGCACCACGCCGGCCACGACCGTGACGGAGGCGCCGGTGGTGACGCCGAGGATCTCGGGGCTGGCCAAGGGGTTGCGGGCGATGGACTGGATGATCGCGCCGGACAGTGCGAGCGCGGCCCCGACCAGCGCGCCGGTGAGGGCGCGGGGCAGGCGCAGCTCCATGACGACGAAGTGGGCGGGGCTGTTGACGTCGATGGCGCCCGAGATCACGTCCGCCAGGCTCATCTGGATGTCGCCGATGCGCATGTTCAGGGCCATGAGCAGGCCGAGCAGGACGACGCCGATCAGGGCGACGACGACGGCGCGTACGCGTACCCGCCAGGACAGGACACGGGTGCGGAGGGGGAGGGTTGTGGTCACAGGCGTACCGGCTTCCTGCGCCGTACCAGGGCGACGAAGAACGGGGCGCCCATGAGCGCGAGCACCACGCCGACCTCCAGCTCTCCCGGCGGGGCCACCACGCGGCCGATCACGTCGGCGATCAGCAGCAGCCCGGCGCCGATCAGCCCCGAGTACGGCAGCAGCCACCGGTGGTCGGCCCCCGACAGCGGGCGGGCCAGGTGCGGCACGATGAGCCCGATGAAGGCCAGCGAGCCGCAGGCGGCCACGGCGGCGCCCGAGAGCAGGGTGACCGCGGCGACGCCGATGGTGCGGGTCAACATGATGTTCTGGCCGAGGCTGCGGGCGACGTCCTCGCCGAGGGACAGGGCGTTGAGCCCGGGCGCGTTCATCATGGCCAGGACCAGCCCGACCAGGATGAACGGCGTCACCTGCCACACCACGTCGCCGTTCCTGCCGGAGATCGAGCCCGCCTGCCAGAAGCGGAACACGTCCATCGCCTGCTCGTCCAGCAGCACGACGGCGGAGGTGAGGGCGGCCAGCAGAGCGCTCACGGCCGTGCCGGCCAGCGCCAGCGTGACCGGGGTCGGCCCGCCGCGGCCGCCCACCATGCCGAGCGCGAACACCGCCACGCTCGCCACCAGCGCCCCCGCCAGCCCGAACCAGATGTAGGCGAGCAGGTTGGAGACGCCGAGCAGGATGATCGAGGACACCATCGCGAACGCCGCCCCCTGCGTGACGCCGAGCAGCCCGGGGTCGGCGAGCGGGTTGCGGGTGTGGCCCTGCATGAGGGCGCCGGCCACGCCGAGAGCGATCCCGGCGAGCACGCCGAGGACGGTCCTGGGCACGCGCAGGGAGCGGATGACGAGGTCGTTCTCGGTGCCCGTGGGCGCGGTGAGGGCGTGCCAGGCGTCGCCGAGCGGTACGGGCTTGGAGCCGATCGTCACGCTCAGCACGATCGCCACCAGGACGACGGCGAGCAGCGCTAACAGGGTGGTGAGCCGGCGGTGACGGATGCCGTGGAGGCGCGGCGCCACAGCGGTTGCGCTCACCCGTATCCTCCTCACGTTGCCGGACCACGCTGCAGTATGCCAGCTTAGGCAGGGCTAACCTAATTAAGGGTTGCCTTACCGAAAGGGATCCGATGAGACCGTTGCGCGTGCTGACCGGGGTTCTTCTCGTGGCGGGACTCACCGCCTGTGGCTCGCCCGCCGCCGGACCGGAATCCGGCGCCGCCCCCTTCAGGACCGTCAAGCACGCGATGGGCACGACGGTGATCCCGGCCCAGCCCAAGCGTGTCGTGGCGCTCGACCAGAGCTTCGTGGACGCGGTGCTCACGCTGGAGACGCCCGTGGTGGGATACACGACATACCGGTCGATCGAGACCAAGCTGCCCGACTACCTGGGCCCGGTGGCCGCACAGTACGGCAAGGAGGCCACCCCCGTCGGAACGCTGGAGGAGCCGAGCCTGGAGAGCGTCGCGGCGCTCAAGCCGGACCTGATCGTCTCGGCCAAGGTCCGCCACGAGGCCCTGTACGACAGGCTCTCGAAGATCGCGCCCACCGTCTTCAGCGAGACCACCGGGGCGATCTGGAAGGAGAACCTCCGGCTCATGGGGCAGGCCCTGGGCAAGGAGCGGCTCGCGGACACCAAGATCAAGGAGTTTGAGGAGCGGGCGGCCAGGATCGGCGCGGAGATCAAGGAGAAGGACGGGAAGCTGCCGACGGTCTCGGTCGTGCGCTTCGCGGGCGAGCCGACGACGCGGCTGTACGTGGAGAACTCCTACTCGGGTGTGGTGCTCAAGGACGTGGGCTTCCCGCGCCCCGCGGATCAGCCGACCGACCCC
Source organism: Nonomuraea sp. B12E4 (assembly GCF_039871825.1). Taxonomy (NCBI): domain Bacteria; kingdom Bacillati; phylum Actinomycetota; class Actinomycetes; order Streptosporangiales; family Streptosporangiaceae; genus Nonomuraea; species Nonomuraea sp. B12E4. The sequence continues at coordinate 292,231 of NZ_JBDPME010000006.1, forward strand.
GAGGCCATCGCGGTGGACGTGAGCCAGGAACGCATCGCGTCCCTGGACGCCGACCAGATCTTCGTCGCGACATATCCGGACCCGACCACCGACGGTCCCAAGGAGAAGTTCGTGAACAACCCGCTCTGGGCCCGCCTCAAGGGGGAGAAGCGCGAAGTGAGCGATCTGACGTGGATGAGCGCGGTGGGCATCCAGGGGGCGCACGCGATGCTGGACGACCTGGCCGGCTTCTTCTCCGTGGACCCGGCCAGGTCAGCCTCCTGACGACCGGCGGGGACGCCGTGCGGGAACAAACGGGCATGGAACCGATGTTGTAGTGAACCCGCAGGGTGCGTCCGCACGTCTTCCAGGTGAGGTTTACTCCCCAGTACGAGGGCAGCGGAAAAGACGTGCAGGTGCTGGCGCGGCTGCGGATCCGACGGCGTTCCCGCGTCTGCGACGGTCCAGGGAATCTCGATCCTTTACGCCATTGTGTGTGACTCTCGCCACTATTACTACAAAATTGGGTGGTTAGTGTTATGATACTGAGACTTGTCCGGCCGTGGACGTGACCATAGGCATGCACGCCGCGAGCAGATGGACGACGCCCTCCCTTCTGGCCAAGGTGGACCACCTAACGCGTCCCTTACCTGGGACTTGCCAAGATGGAACCGCCGTGAGGCGGCTTTGTGCCGAAACGGGGGGCAAGCGCAAGGGGGAAATGAATTGATCACTATGACCGATGAGCAGCGTCAGGACTGGTTCGAGCGCGACGTCGTGCCCGTGACGTCGCAGCTTTTCGCTTCCGCCATGCGCCTCACCCGTAACGCCGCCGACGCGGAGGACCTGGTGCAGGAGACTGTGGCGAAGGCATATACGTCTTACCACCAGTTCCGTGAGGGCACCAACCTCAAGGCCTGGCTGCACCGGATCCTCACCAACAACTTCATCAACGACTACCGCAAGAAGCAGCGCTCGCCCAAACTGTCCACCGCTGAGGACATCGAGGACTGGCAGTTGCACGCCGCCGAGTCGCACAGCTCGACCGGTCTGCGGTCGGCCGAGACCGAGGCGCTCGACCGGCTGCCCGACAACATCGTCATGAACGCCCTCCGGTCTCTCCCCGAGGACTTCCGCGTGGCCGTCTACCTGGCCGACGTCGAGGGCTTCGCCTACAAGGAGATCGCCGAGCGGATGGGCACCCCCATCGGCACGGTTATGTCCCGGCTGCACCGCGGCCGCCGCCAACTGCGCGGCATGCTGGAGGAATACGCCCTTGAGGAGGGCGCCGTGCGCCTGCCCGCCCAGCGCGCGGCCTGAGCGCTCAGGATCCTGTTCGCGGCGATCTCGGACACGCTGATCACGAGTGACGTGATGAGGTTGCGGTCGGCGAGCACCACGACGGTGACGCGCACCCCGCCGGCACCCGCGAGATGGCGACCGTGCTGGCCGGGGAGCTGACGCTCACGGTCTACGGCAAGACGTACAAGGTGGGGCAGGACGATGCGGCGCTCTTCACCGCCGATCGCCCTCACCGCTACGCCAACCAGGGCGAGGGGGACCTCAGGTTCATCATGGTCGTCGCCGAGCCGCGCGAGCCGCACGAGCAATAACCCGGAACGCCCTCCTGATCACGCCGTGGGGTTTCATGCTTACCCCATGTCTTGGACGGCTCTTGCCCGTTGGTGGGTACATCCCTTGTGTACGTCCGAACGTCGGCAGGGGGGTGGCGCGTGACGGAAGCCAGAGCGGCGACAGAGAAGCTCCAGGCGGAGCTTCATGGTCTGGGCGTCACCACCGCCTACGAAGTCGGCGACGATGCCACCATCTCGGTGTGGATAGGACTGGTAGTCCGTTACAGGGATGGTTTTTACCGTTGGCAGGAAGGACCGGTGAAACGTCGGCATCTGGGTACGGATCCGGTCGGATGTGCCATGCGCGTGGCGCGCCGCTACAAGGAACTTCAGGCGGATATCCCACTCTGGTGGGATGACCTGGCCAGGGAGTTGCGGGGGAAACCGGCCCAGGAGTATCCGTAGGCCCCGCATGCGGCGCTTCAGGGGGAAGCATGCGCATCTGGGCCTTGCCGCTGGTCCTGCTTGCCCTGGGGGGCTGCGTCACCCAGCCGGAGCAGGACGACGGGCCGGTCGTGCCGTTCAAACCGTTCGTGCTCGACCCGCCGGCACTGGCCAGGCGGCTGGCGTCGATACAGCCGGGCTGGCCGCGCAGCCGCAGGTTCGACTGCGCGCGGATCAAGTGCGTGGCCCTGACCTTCGACGACGGCCCCGGCCGGTATACCGGCAAGCTGCTCGACCTGCTGAGGAAGCGTGACGTCCGGGCCACGTTCTTCGTCGTCGGGCAGATGGTGGCCGAGGACCGGGGCGGGCGCATCACGCGCCGGATCGCGGAGGAAGGTCACGAGCTCGGCAACCACTCCTGGAGCCATCCGTCGCTGCCCGGGCTCCCGCAGGAACAGGTCAGACGCCAGCTCCAGCGCACCCAGGACATCGTGCAGCGGCTGACCGGGGTCCGGATGCGGATGATGCGGCCGCCGTACGGGGCCACGGACGACAAGGTCGCGGCGGAGTCGCGGCACGCGGGGCTGGCCCAGATCCTCTGGAACGTCGACACCCTCGACTGGCTCGACCGGGTGGCCTCGACCGTGACCAAGCGGGCCATCAAGGCCACCCCTGGATCGATCATCCTGTTGCACGACATCCATGGCAGCACCGTGGACGCCGTGCCGGAGACGCTCGACGTGCTCAGCAAGAAGGGGTTCACGTTCGTCACGGTCTCGGAGCTGTACGGGCGGCGGCCCGAGCCGGGCCGGATGTACACCGAGCGGTGACCGGGCGGGTCGCTCGTTTCGTCGCCTGCCGGTGCGGCATGGCACCCTTGTCGGCATGAGTTTCACCGGTTTCCCCGACGAGGCTTTCCTCTTCTACGAGGGGCTGGAGGCGGACAACTCGAAGGCCTACTTCACCCGGCACAAGCAGCTCTACGAGGAGGCCGTGCGCGCGCCCATGCTCGCGCTCACCGAGGAGCTGGCCGCCGAGTTCGGGGCCGCCCACCTCTTCCGGCCCTATCGGGACGTGCGCTTCGCCAAGGACAAGTCGCCGTACAAGACCCACCAGGGTGCTTTCGTGGAGGTGCTTCGCGGGATCGGGCTCTACGTGGAGGTCAGCGCGGAAGGGCTGTTCGCGGCCGGCGGCTGCTACTCGCAGGCCCCCGACCAGGTGGCGCGCTTCCGGGCGGCGGTGGACGAGGACCTCACGGGCAAGCCGCTGGCCTCGATCGTCCAGGAGCTGATGGCGGCGGGATACACGCTGGCGGGGGAGCGGCTCAAGACCAGGCCGCGCGGGTTCACCGAGGAGCATCCGCGCATCGCCCTGCTGCGGCACAAGTCGCTCTACGCCGGGACGAGCTTCGAGCCGGCGCCGTGGGTGCACACGGCGGAGGTCCGCGAGCGCGTGGCCGCCGCCTGGCGCGCCTTCGCCCCCCTGGTCGAATGGCAACGCACCCACGTGCGAGGCAGCGAACGGCCAGGTGCATGATGCGCCACTCCCAGAACAACCCCGGCCCGACGCACACCATGGTCACCTGACCCACCACGATCCCCGCCACCCGGGCCTTGTCGATCGCTCCAATGTCCGGCTCGACCAGCGTCGAGAGATAGCCCGACAGCTCGGTCAGCAGCGCGGCAGCGGTGGGGTGCGGGGCCTTGGCCATCGGCTGGGCGACGCGGATGCGCGGGTAGAAGTAGCCGAACATGAACCCCGAAGGAGGGCAGCGTGATCAGATAGCGGGCGTCGCGGAGCTTTCCCACAAATTGGATGATTCACGCGGTCGCGCGAATGTTCTGTGTCGTGAGGTCACCGTGTGATTACAGCTGTTCCCATGACCGTGTTTCTATACGGCGTGACCTGGGAGAGTTCATTCATCGCACATGGCCGGATGCGATTACTTACTCCGCTTACTTACCGGGGCCGCGCTTTGTCCGCAAAATGCGAAGCAAAGCGCGGCCGGTCCAGATCAGGCGCGCTTGGCGCGGGCCGCGGCCCGGCCGCGGGTGGCGGCGTCGAGCACGACCTTGCGGATGCGGACCGCCTCCGGGGTGATCTCCACGCACTCGTCCTCGCGGATGAACTCCAGCGCCTGCTCCAGCGACAGCACCCGCGGCGGGATCACCTTCTCCGTCTCCTCGCTGGTGGAGGAGCGCATGTTGGTGAGCTTCTTCTCCTTGGTGATGTTGACGTCCATGTCGTCGGACCTGGAGTTCTCGCCGATGATCATGCCTTCGTAGACCTCGGTCGTCGGCGAGACGAACAGCGTGCCGCGCTCCTGAAGGTTGAGCATCGCGAACGCGGTCACCGGGCCGGACCGGTCGGCCACCAGGGAGCCGTTGTTGCGGGTGCGCAGCTCGCCGAACCACGGCTCGTAGGAGTCGAACACGTGGTGCACCAGGCCGGTGCCGCGCGTCTCGGTCAGGAACTCCGTACGGAACCCGATCAGCCCCCGGGCGGGCACCACGAACTCCATCCTGATCCAGCCGGTGCCGTGGTTGGTCATGTGCTCCATGCGGCCCTTGCGCACGGCCAGGAGCTGGGTGACCGCACCCAGGTATTCCTCCGGGCAGTCGACCGTCAGGCGCTCGACGGGCTCGTGCACCTTGCCGTCGATGGTCTTGGTGACCACCTGCGGCTTGCCCACGGTCAGCTCGTAGCCCTCGCGGCGCATCTGCTCGACCAGGATGGCCAGCGCCAGCTCGCCGCGGCCCTGCACCTCCCAGGCGTCGGGCCGGTCGGTGGGCAGCACGCGCAGCGACACGTTGCCGACCAGTTCGCGCTCCAGCCGGTCCTTGACCATGCGGGCGGTGACCTTGGCCCCCTTGACCTTGCCGACCAGGGGCGAGGTGTTGGTGCCGATGGTCATGGAGATGGCCGGCTCGTCGACGGTGATCAGCGGCAGCGGGCGCGGGTCGTCGGGGTCGGCCAGCGTCTCGCCGATCATGATGTCGGGGATGCCGGCGATGGCGATGATGTCGCCGGGGCCCGCCTCCTCGGCCGGCTTGCGCTCCAGGGCCTCGGTCATGAGCAGCTCGGTCACCTTGACCCGCTGGATCGTGCCATCCGTGCGGCACCAGGCCACCTGCTGGCCCTTGCGCATGACGCCCTGGTGGATCCGGCACAGCGCGATCCTGCCCAGGTAGGAGGAGGCGTCGAGGTTGGTGACGTGTGCCTGGAGCGGCGCGTTCGGGTCGTAGGTCGGCGCGGGGATGGTCGACTTGATGATGTCGAACAGCGGCTCGAGGTCCTCCGAGTCGGGCATTCCGCCGTCCTGCGGGCGCTCCATGGAGGCCCGGCCGGCCTTGGCGGAGGCGTAGACGATCGGGAAGTCGATCTGCTCCTCGGTGGCGTCGAGGTCCATGAAGAGCTCGTAGACCTCGTCCACGACCTCCCTGATGCGGGCGTCGGGGCGGTCGACCTTGTTGATGCACAGGATGACCGGCATCTTCGCGGACAGCGCCTTGCGCAGCACGAAACGGGTCTGCGGCAGCGGCCCCTCCGAGGCGTCGACCAGCAGCACCACTCCGTCCACCATGGACAGCCCGCGCTCGACCTCGCCGCCGAAGTCGGCGTGGCCTGGCGTGTCGATGATGTTGATGGTCATGCCGCCGTGCTTGACGGCGGTGTTCTTCGCGAGAATGGTGATGCCCTTCTCGCGTTCCAGGTCGTTGGAGTCCATGACCCGGTCGTCGACATCCTGGTTTGCGCGGAACGCCCCGGACTGCCAGAGCATGGCGTCGACGAGCGTGGTCTTGCCGTGGTCGACGTGCGCGATGATCGCGATGTTCCGCAGGTCGTCGCGGCTGTTCAAGGGCATGATGACGTCTCGCTCTGTGGTCGGTGGGGGCGGCCGCGGAAGTCGCGGCCTTATAAGTCTAGTTGATCCCTTCTGGTGGCAGGAGCGGGACAAGATGGCGGCGAGCGTACGCGCGGGCGTCCTCGTAGTTACGAAGGGGGGTCGAGCTTTCGGGGATGAGCACGAACGACAGCGCGACGCGTACGAACAGCTCGGCCACCTCGGCGTCCCCGACGTGGGCCGTCAGATAGTCCCGGGCCGCCGCGAGGTACGGGCCCGCCTCCAGGGTGAGCTGCGGCAGGATCGTCTCGGGTTCGGTCGCGAGCAGCCTGCGGAGCAGCGGATGCGCGCGCACCAGCCGCACCGTGATCGCGAACCCCTCCGCCACCTGGTCCGCGGGCGTCGGCAGCGCCGTCATCGCCTGCTCGAACGCCTTCAGGAACCGCCTCAGCTCGCGCAGGATCACGGCCTGGATCAGATCCGACTTGCGGGAGAAGCGCCGGTAGACGGTGACGCGGGCCAGCCCCGCGTGCCTGGCGACGTCGTCCATGGTGAGCCGGCGCAGGCCCCGCTCCAGCATCCGTGCGTAGGCGGCGTCGAGGATGCGATCGAGGGAGTGGTCCCGCATGGATCAAGCGTAGGCGTGCCCGCCCCGGCGCGGGCCGCGTTCGCCCGGCTGTGGCATGCGATGAAATGTGTACTCATGGCGGGCGCCACATGTAGCGGTGGTGCGGTGGCCATGTGGTTACTCTCCGTGTCTATCGCAGGTCGCGGAGTATGCACCTACATAGGTGGTTGCACAATTGTGCGCATGGCAATCATGGTCGCGATCCTTAGATTGGCGGCATGACGTGGACTGAGCTGGTGATGGCCGCGGCACCGATTCAGGGAGACCAGACGGCTGTGAGCGATGTCAGAACCGGCGAGGTGCTGTCTTACTCGCAGTTCATGAGACGAGTCACCCGTGCCGCGGCGGGGCTGCGCCGCCAGGGTCTGCGCTACGGCGAGCACGTGCTCGTCGACGTCCCGCTCGGTGCGACGCTGCCGGTCGCGGTCCACTCGGTCGCCTGGGCGGGCGGGGTGGCGGTGCTCGGCCACACCGGTCCGGCCCGGATGATGATCACGCAGCGGCACGATCGCGCCGCCGGGGCGGACGTGGAGCAGGTCTTCTCCTTCCAGCCCGCGCCGGGCGCCAAGCCGTTCGGCGAGTTGCTCAATGACCGCACCGTCGAGTTCGGCCCGCTGGCGGGCCCGGCGATCACCCTCGACGGCGAGCGCGTGTACGACCACGACGAGCTGGCGACCGACCTGCGCAGGCTGGCCGCGCGGCTGGTGATCAGCAAGGACGACGTGGTGATCAGCGCGGTCAGCGAGCCGTTCAGGGGCCTGCGGGTGGTCGATCTCGCGATGATGTCCGGCGCCCACGTCGTGATCGCCCACGAGCCCAGCCTGGTGGGCTGCCGCGTGCTGGCCGCGGAGCGCCGGGCGACCATCGTGGTGGCACCGTATGAGCTGGCCAGAAGACTGCTCGGCGATCCCATCCTGCGTGTCGTCGACGAAAGAGCGGTCGTAAGCTCGCTTGGCCTGTGAAAAGTGCGACACTGTGGGAGAGTGTGATCTATCCGCGACGCAGGGTGACCACATGGCAGAGCCCCCACGGCACAACCTTCCAGCAGAGCCCAACCGGTTCGTGGGTCGCGAGCGCGACCTCGACGACCTGCACGGGTTGTTCGGCGAGACCCGCGTGGTGACCCTCTGCGGGGTCGGCGGCATCGGCAAGACCCGGTTGGCGCTGCGGGTGGCGGCGGGGCTGACGAGCGCCTATCCCGACGGCGTCTGGCTCGTGGAGCTGGCCAGGATCGGCCGTCCCGAGCTCGTCCCGCAGGAGATCGCCCGCGTGCTCGGCGTGCGTGAGGAGACCAACCGCCCGCTGCTCGACACCGTGACGGCCAGGCTGCGCGAGACGCACTGCCTGCTGCTGCTCGACAACTGTGAGCACCTGATCGACCGGTGCGCGGAGGTGGCGGCGGCGCTGATCGCGGCCTGCCCGCGGCTGAGCATCCTGGCCACCAGCAGGGAGCCGTTGCGCATCGCCAGCGAGCTGATCTGGCGGGTGCCGCCGCTCGACCTGCCCGACGCGGGGCCGCCCGTCGAGGCCGGTGACGCCGAGTCCGTGCAGTTGTTCATGGACCGGGCGGCCGCGGCGGGCACCAGGCTGGGCCCCGGCAGCCTGCCCGACGTGATCCGCCTGTGCCGGGCGCTCGACGGGTTGCCGCTGGCGCTGGAGCTGGCCGCGGCCCGCACCAGCCTGCTCAGCCCGGGGCAGATCGCCGACCGCATAGACGACCGGTTCTCGCTGCTCACCACCGGCGGCCGCACGGCCCCCGCCAGGCAGCGCACGCTGCTCGCGGCGGTCGAGTGGAGTTACGACCTGCTGGCGGCCAAGGAGCAGGTGCTGCTGCGCCGGTTGTCGGTGTTCGCCGGTGATTTCGACCTCGAACTGGCCGAGCGGGTGTGCGCCGAGCGGCCCATCTCCGAGGCGGAGATCGTCGATCTGCTCGGCGGCCTGGTCGACAAGTCCCTCGTGTCGTGCGACGAGAGCCGCCGGCGCTACTGGCTGCTGGAGACCATCAAGCGCTACGCGTTCGAGCGCCTCGAACAGGCCGGGGAGGTCGAGGTGCTGCGCGAGCGCCACCTCGACGTGCTGTGCGCGCTGCAGGAGCGCCATTTCGCGGCCGAGATGGTGGAGCCGGGCGTGCCCTGGCCGCGCCGGCTGGCGGCGGTGACCATGAGCAAGCAACTGCTCGACGACCAGCGGGTCGCGCTCGACTGGGCTGTCCAGTCCGGCAACGTGGCGCAGGGGCTGCGCCTGTGCGCGACCAGCACCTCGTTGCTGCCCATCGGCGGCAACCTGACGGAGATCGTCGGCTGGATCGAGCGGCTGCTCTCGCTGGACCTGACGCACGTGCCCGCCGAGCAGGTCGCGCACGCCAAGGCCTACCTGGCCTACGGGCTGGAGGCCCGCGACGAGCTGAGCCGGTCGCTGGACTTGGCCGAGCAGAGCCTGGCGGGACTGGCGCCGGACAACGTGTTCCCGCGCTGCGTCATGCACAGCCTCACCGTTGTGGTGCTGCTGCGCGTGGGTCGGGCCGACGACGCCGTGCCGCACGCGGAGCAGGGCCTGGCCCTGGCCACCCGCTCCGGCGACGCGTGGAACCAGGCGGCCGGGCTGCTCGGGCTGTCGGCGCTGGCCCTGACCCGGGGCCGGCTGCGCGAGGCGCAGCGGCACGGCGAGGAGGCGCTGGCGCGGGCCCGGGAGCACGGCCACCGCTGGATCATGGCCAGGACCGCCGCGCAACTCGGCGCCGTGGCCGAGGCCAGGGGCGACCTGGTGACCGCCAAATCCCAGTACGAGATGGCCGTGCCCTGGCTGCGCGAGCTGGGCAGCGACCTGGACCTGGCGCGCTGCCTGGCCAGGATCGGCCGGGTGGCGGCGATGCTGCACGAGTTCGGCACGGCCAGGGAACGCCTGGCGGCGAGCCTCGCGCTGGGCAGGGCGACCGGGCAGCGCCAAGGGGTGGCCAGATGCCTGGTGGGGCTGTCCGTGCTGGCCGAATACGAAGGCGACCTGGAGGGCGCCGTGCTGGCCGCGGCGGCGGCGGCCACCCTGCGCGAGTCGATCGGCCAGCACTCGGCCACCATCAGGATCGAGGAGCTGCTCACCCGCGCCCGCACCAAGCTCGGCGACGGCCGCACGACCTCGCTGTGGGCGCAGGGCCGCGCGATGAGTCCCGACGACGCCGCCCGCCAGGTGCTGGAGGGCAAGCGGCTGGTGCCCAGGGCCCGTACGGCGACCACGGCGACGGCCGAGACCGTCAGGCACTCGCTGCTGACGACCCGCGAGCTGGAGATCGCCAACCTGCTCACCCGCGGGCTGTCCAACCGGGGCATCGCCGAGGAGCTGGTGATCAGCCCGGCGACGGTCGCGCGGCACATCGCCAACATCATGGAGAAGCTCGGCTACACCTCGCGGGCGCAGATCGCGGTATGGGCCGCCGAGCATCCCGATGCCCCTGGATAGTAGGTACGGGCGCGCGTACTCTTCTGCATAGGGATCTGCATATTCCGCCCCATGTATGCATGAGATGCCCTTCCTTACCGTGGGCCCCATGGATGAGCGCATCGTCATGGTGGATTCGGGCACTGGTCTGAAGCTCACCGAGGAGCAGCTGGATGAGCGGTCTGCCGTCGCGACCGTCCAGCTGCGGCGCAGAGGAGTACGCGCGGGTGACACCGTGCTCATCTGCCTGCCCGTGGGTCCCGACCTGATGGTGGCGACCGACGCGGTGATCGCGGCGGGTGGCGTGGCCTGGCCGGTGCCGGCCGATCTGGATGCGGCCGCGCTCAGCGACCGGATCATGGCCAGCCGCGCCCGCGTGATGATCTCCGACCTTCCGCAGGCGGTGGAGGCGGCGGACGAATCACGCGTAAGGATCGTCATGAGCGTCGCCGACCTGGGCGCCCTGCATTCATATCCAGGCAGTCGCTAGATGTGCACGGAAAGTGATCCCATCGGCTGCGGAAGCAGTGGAGACTAGGCGAGGATGTGATCCTCCTCCCGCGACCCGTTGGGCTCCACATGACCGCGCATCTCCTGCACAACCTCCCGGCAGAGCCGAACCGTTTCGTCGGACGCGTGAGAGACGTGGCCGAGTTGAGCGCGCTGGTTCACGAGGAGCGGGTGATCACACTCAGCGGGGTGGGCGGCATCGGCAAGACCCGCCTGGCGTGGCGGGTGGCGGCCAGGGTCGCGCCCCGGTTCGCCGACGGCGTGTGGCTGGTCGACCTGGCCCGTGTCGGCGACCCCGCGCTGATCGTCAATGAGCTGGCCGAGGTGCTCGGCGTGCGCGAGGAGCTCCCCGGGCGCCTGCTGGACGGGTTGCGCGTGCGCCTGGGCGGGGCCAGGACGCTGGTGCTGCTGGACAACTGCGAGCACCTGGTCGAGCGCTGCGCCGAGCTGGTGGCGACGCTCACCGCCGACTGCCCCGAGCTGCGCTTCCTGCTCACCAGCCGGGAGCCGCTGCACATCCCCGGCGAGCTGATCTGGCGGGTGCCGCCGCTGGAGCTGCCCGACGACCACCATCCGGACGCCGAGTCCGTGCTGCTCTTCGTCGAGCGGGCGCTCGCGGCCGGGGCGCGCGGGGTCACCGACGGCATGGACGACGTCGTACGCCTGTGCCGCGCCCTCGACGGCCTGCCGCTCGCGCTGGAGCTGGCGGCGGCCCGGACGGGCCCGCTGAGCCCCGGGCGCATCGCCGATCGGTTCGGCGTGCTCACGACCGGCGACCGCACGGCCCTCCCCAGGCAGCGCACGCTGCTGGCCACCATCGAGTGGAGTCATGACCTGCTCCGGCCGAAGGAGCGGGTGCTGCTGCGCCGGCTGTCGGTGTTCGCCGGGCTGTTCGACCTCGGGCTGGCCGAGCAGGTGTGCGCCGACGGCGGCATCCTGCGCCGGGCCGACCTGCTCGACCTGCTCAGCGGCCTGGTGGACAAGTCTCTGGTGCTGTATCAGGGCGCGGTGGGCCGTTACCGCCTGCTGGAGACCATCCGTCAGTACGCGGCCGAGCGGCTGGCCGAGGCCGGCGAGGACGCGCGCCTGCGCGACCGGCACCTGCGGGTGGTCTGCGAGGAGATGGAGAGCTGTCACGAGGGTGGCTCGCTGGGGACCACGACGCCGTGGCCGGCCCGGCTCGCGCACTTCACCAGGGGTCGTGGCCTGCTGGAGGACTGCAGGATCGCGGTCGACTGGGCGGTGGAGTCGCGGGAGCCGGTGCTGGGGCTGCGGCTGGCCCGGGCGGCGCTGGCGGTCCTGGCGGTGCGGGGCGACCTGGGCGAGAGCATCGGCTGGCACGAGCGGCTGCTGGCGCTCGACCTGACCGGCGTGCCCGCCGACCTGGTCGCGGTGGCCAGGAGCGGGCTGGCCCACGGGCTGGAGCTCGGCGACGAGCCGGCCCGCGCGGAGGAGCTCATCGTGCAGGGCGTCGAGGAGCAGAAGCGGCATCCGTACACGCACTGGCTCGGCATCTCCTACGGCGTGGCGCTGACCGTGTTCCTCCGCACCGGCCAGTACGACCGGGCGCTGTGTCACCTCGAAGAGCTGGAGGCCGCGGCCGGCGCCCACGGCGACCTGTTCAACCTGGCCACCGCCCGGCTCGCCCGGCTCGACCTGGCGCTCTCCCACGGCCGGCTGCGGGTGGCGCGCCGACGCGGTGAGGAGGCGCTGGATCTGGCCAGGGAGGTCGGTCGCCACTGGATGCTGGCCAGGGCGCTGACCCACCTGGGCACGGTGGCCGAGGCGGCGGGCGACCTGGAGGGCGCCATGTCCCACCACGCCTCCGCGCTGCCGTTGCTGGAGGAGCTGGACAACCGGATCGAGCTGGCCCGCTGCCATGCCCGGATCGCCAGGGTGGCGGCCGGGCTGCACGACTACGCCACGGCCCGCGACCACGTGGCCGCCGGGCTGGAGCTGAGCAGGCGGACCGGCCAGCGCCGGGGGATCGTGCGCGCGCTCACGGCCCTGTCCCTGCTCGCCCAGGCGTGCGACGATCTTGAGGGCGCGGTGCTGGCCGCCGCGTGCGCCACGGCGCTGCGCGAGGCCATCGGCCGGTTCGGCGCCCCGGGCCGGGTCCAGGAGGTGCTCTCGCTCGCCCGGAGCAAGCTCGGTGACGGCCGGGTGGAGCTGTTGTGGGCCAGGGGCGCCGGGCAGTCGCCCGAGGAGGTGGCCGGGCGGGTGTTCGACGGCGAGCACGCCCCCGCCCCCGCCCTCGCGCCCGCCCCCGTCCTCGCGCAGCCGCCCCCCGCGGTGCCGGAGTCCCCCCGTGCGCGGCTGACCGCCCGGGAGCATGAGATCGCCGCGCTGCTGGCGCGCGGGCTGAGCAACCGGGCCATCGCGCTGGAGCTGGTCATCAACTCGGCGACCGTGGCCCGGCACGTCGCCAACATCATGGAGAAGCTGGGCTTCGACTCGCGCGCGCAGATCGCGGTATGGGTGGCCGAACACGGGACGGATTCCAGGCGGACATAAGCTCATATCCATGCCCTTTGCGCCCAATTTCCCCGTGATGCTCAGGACCGACGACGGGGTCCGCCTCGACGCCGCGCACACCCCCTCCGCGAACACCGACATCGGGATCGTGCTGGCGCACGGCTTCACCGGGTCATGGCGGGAGCGCCCGACGCGCCGCATCGTGCACGTGCTGAGCGCGTACGGCGGGGTCATCGCGTTCGATTTCCGCGGCCACGGCCGCTCAGGAGGCGAGACCACGGTGGGCGACCTGGAGATCCACGACGTGGCGGCCGCCGTGCGGCATGCCCGGGTGGTGGGCTACTCCAAGGTCGCGGTGGTGGGGTTCTCCATGGGGGCGGCGGTGGCCGTCCGGTACGCGGGGCTGCGCGGCGGGGTGGACGCGGTGGTGGCGGTGAGCGGACCGGCCCGCTGGTACTACCGGGGCACCAGGCCGATGCGCCAGGTGCACTGGGCCATCGAGCGGCCGTTCGGCCGGTGGGCGGCCAGGATGGTCAAGCGCACGCGGATCACCCGTGTGCCGTGGGATCCGATCCCGATGCCGCCGCACGAGGCGGCCGCGCTGATCTCGCCGACCCCGCTGCTGGTCGTGCACGGGGACGCCGACACGTTCTTCCCGCTCGAACACGCCCGTCAACTCCATGCCGGCGCGCGGGAGCCGAAGGAGCTCTGGATCGAGCCCGGATACGGTCACGCCGAGGCGGCGGCCACCCCGGACCTGATCCGCAGAATCGGCAAATGGATCTCCATGAACCTTTCGTGAGTAATACACGTCTACCTAGGGCGGATAGGAGAAAACCGCCGGGAGAAAGTCTCTGGGTAACGAAACCGTCGAGACGGTGGACGTGGGACATACTTTCAGTAGTTCGGTGGTTCACTTCAGGTAGCGGGATGCGCACCTAGCGTTGCGGGGGCGCGCTGGGTGCGCATCCCGTCACCGTCGGGGGCGTCAGCCGAGCCGGGCGATGGACTTGTACTCCAGATAGCCGTTCAGCCCCTCGGGGCCGAGCTCGCGGCCCACGCCGCTGGCCTTGTAGCCGCCGAAGGGCGCGCCGGTCTCCAGCATGAAACAGTTGACGCCGTAGGTGCCGGTGCGGACCTGACGGGCCACGTCCATGCCGTGGTCGGCGTCGGCCGTCCACACCGTGCCGGCCAGGCCGTAGTCGCTGTCGTTGGCGATGCGGATGGCGTCGGCCTCGTCGGTGTACGGGATCACCGACAGGACCGGGCCGAAGATCTCCTCGCGGGCGATGCGCATGTCGTTGGTGACCTCGGCGAACACGGTGGGCGCGACGTACCAGCCCCGGTCGTACGGCCGGTCGAGGCCGCCCACCACGACCTTGGCGCCCTCCTCCATGCCGATCTTGATGTAGCCCTCGACCCGGTCCCGCTGCCGCTTGGCCACCAGCGGGCCGATGCCGGTCGCCGGGTCGGCGGGGTCGCCGACGGGCTGGGACTCGACCATGTTCGCGACGGCGCCGACGACCTCGTCGTAGCGGTTGCGGGAGGCCAGGATGCGGGTCTGGGCCACGCACGCCTGTCCGTTGTTCATGAGGGTGGCCATGGTCAGGAAGCCCAGGGCCGCGCCCAGGTCGGCGTCGTCCAGGACGATGGCGGCGGACTTGCCGCCCAGCTCCAGGCTGACCCGCTTGAGTTGCTCGCCGCAGATGGCGCCGATGCGCCGCCCGGCCGCGGTCGAGCCGGTGAAGGCCACCTTGTCCACGCCGGGGTGCGAGATCAGGTGCTCGCCGACCTCGCGGCCCGCGGCCACGATGTTGAGCACGCCCGCCGGCAGGCCGGCCTCGACCGCCATCTCGGCCAGCAGGTACGCGTCCAGCGGCGTCTCGGGCGCCGGCTTGAGCACGATCGTGCACCCGGCCAGCAGCGCGGGCGCGACCTTGGTCATCGTGACGAACTGCGGGACGTTCCACGGCACCACGGCCGCCACCACGCCGACCGGCTCCCTGCGCACGATGACCGGCCCGAACAGCCCTGGCCGCTCCTCCTCCTGGACGAACGACCTGCCCAGCTCGGCGTAGTACTGCAGCATGCCGAGCGGCTGGGGCGCCTGCGCCAGGTTGGAGAACGTGATGGGTGAGCCCATCTCCTCCGTGATGAGCCGGGCCATCTCGCCCTGGCGGGCGTTGTAGATCCCGGCCAGCCTGCCGATCACCTCGGCCCGCTCGGCGAACGTCATCCGCGGCCACGGCCCGTGGTCGAACGCCTCGCGGGCGGCGGCGACCGCGCGATCCATGTCCGCGGCCGTGCCGTCGGGCACCCGGCCGACGACCTCCTCGGTGTGCGGCGAGACGACGTCTATGGTCGCGGTGCCCGCTGGGGTCACCCATTCGCCCCCGATGAACAGCGTGTCGTGCTGGCGCATGTCGTGAGCCTCCTGATCGACCGGATGACGGGTGGTGGGCGCGACGCCCCAAGGCGACCGAACCATGTTCTGTCCGGACACGCAAGGGGCGCGGCGCCGGGCGCCGCGCCCCTCCGAGCCCTCAGCGGGGTTCGATGAGCAGGTGCCTCAGTGACCTCTTGACCAGGTCGGCACGGGTGGCCGGATCGGCGATGCCCTCCACGCCGAAGCCCAGGTAGACGGTGTCCTTGGTGACGATGCCGCCGCCTTCCTCGAAGACCTGGTCGGTGCGGAACCAGTTGTTGACCGAGGCGGAGGTGCCCTCGGGCGGTGCCCCGACGGTCCAGCCGCCGAGGTCCGACTCGAACGAGGTCTGCTCGGCCGTCGCGCCGTCCAGCGTGACCGCGAAGTCGTCGAGGAAGACGCCCGCGCCCTGGGTCGCCCAGTCGCTGAGGTAGGAGATGGACAGCTCGACCTGCTTGCCCGCGTACGGGGTCAGATCGATCTTCCACTGCTGCCAGCCGGCCGAGTTGCCCGAGGCCGCGTGCCACGCGCCGGAGGTGCCGCTCGGCTCGCAGTTCACGCCCTGGTAGCGCTGGGTGAACGGATGGATCACGCGCCAGCCGCCGCTGTTCTCCGTCTTGCAGCTCTCACCGGTGTCCTGGGTGGTGTGCCCGTTGAGGTCGGGCAGCGTGGTCCAGTCGTCGCCGCCCGCAGTCCTGGCCTCGACCGTCAGGAAGTCCCAGCTCGCCTCGGTGTCGAACGAGGTCCAGAACGTCAGGTCGCCGCTGCTCCTGCCGGTCAGGTCGATGGTCTTGGTCAGCCGCTTCCACGAGACGTCGGCGATGCCGCTGTAGACGTCCCAGGCGCCGGTGTGCGGGTCGAAGGGTCCGCCGGGGCGTACCCACTTGACCTGGGCCGAGCTCTGGAACAGCGGGAACTGCTGCGCGGGCAGGATCGCCGAGGTGGCCACGAACGAGTTGGTGTGGCCCGGCTCCAGGGTGGCGTTGAAGCCCTGGAACTGGCCGCCGTTGCCCTGCAGCGCGAACGGCTGACCGGTGTCGTGGTCGGTGCCGGCGTCGTCGAAGTACACGAACGCGCCCAGCCAGTACTGCTGGAAGTCGTTGAACACGGGGATGCACGGCGGGTCGTCCGGCACCGTGCACTCCTGCTGCGCCGGTTGGTCCGGCTGGTAGAAGTACAGGCCGTTGTTGTTGGCCGCGTACGACGGGTACTTGCCGGCGTGCAGAAGCTTGCCGCCCTCGTTCAGGTAGTCGCGGACCGCCAGTTCGGTGTCCACGCCGCCCTTGGAGGTGGTGCCCGCCACCTGCCCGTCGGACCTGGGGATGACGTCGTCGCCGGTCTCCCAGACCACCGCCTGGTAGTGGCTGAGCACGCCGAGCGGGTGCGGGGCCTTGCGTCCCATCTTGTCCATGTCGTACACGTCCGAGGTGAAGCCGGCGGCGGTGATCGCGGCGGCGTACTCGTCGGCGTACTTGGCCTCGGTCACGCCCTGCGCCGGGCTGAGGCCGGTCACGTCCTCGGTGGCCAGGACCAGCACCCGGCCCCCGATGTCGGTGGCGACGGTGTAGGTGAAGCTCTCGCTCTTCCCGCCGATCGAGCTGAACCAGACCTTGACCTTGTCACCGGGCCTGGTGCCGGTGATCTTGCCGCGGAGCCGGTGGTAGTAGCGGTCGTAGCCCTTGCCGTAGCGCTCGCCGCCCTTCCACTCGCTCGTCGTGGCGAGCTTGGTACGACCCCCGTTGACCTGGTAGTTCAGGAAGACTGGGCCGAGCTTGCGCTTGGCGTTGACCTGGACGACCTGGTCCCTGCCGTGGCTCACCTCGAACGGGTCGATCTCGAAGTCCGGGGTCTTGTTGCCCAGGTGGCTCACGGGCTCGACGGGGTTGACCGCGGACCTGGCCACGTCCAGGGCGAACGGCAGGTTCTTCTCGAACTCCGCCTGCACCAGCGCCTCGTCGTCGGGGAAGACGAAACCGCAGCCGTCGCAGCCCTCGTCCAGCTCCGGCGTCCACGACAGCGTGCCGTACTGGGAGTGCGCCTGGTCGTTGGTGTCGCCGTTGGTGGTGTACAGCTCGGCGCCGAGGTCCGGGTCGAAGCCGGGGATGGCCGGGTCGGCGTCGTCGCCGCTGAGCGCCTCGTAGATCGGGTTGTCGGCGGTCTCCGTGGCGATCTGCACGCCCATCGGGTAGAGCAGCAGCGGGCCGAAGGAGTGGTAGTTGAGCTGCATCTCGAACTTCACCCGGCTGAGCAGGCCGATCATGGCCTTGGTCTCCGGCTCGCTGGCCGGGCCCTTGCCGCGGTAGGTGTCGCTGCTCGGGATGCTCGACGAGCCTTCCTCGTCGTAGTGGAAGTTCGTGGGGAAGTTCCGGTTCAGGTCGACGCCGTCGCCGATCGTGATCTGGCTGTCGCCGTCGATGTCACGCAGGTTCTTGCGCCACAGGCGGTTGCCCTCGGTGAAGGTGAAGTCGTACCCGTCGGGGTTGGCCACCGGGACGAACCACAGCTCGGTCCTGTTGAGCAGGTCCCGCAGCGTGCGCTTGTTCGCGACCACGTGCTTCAGCAGCCGCATGTCCACCTCGGTGGCGATCCACTCGCGGGCGTGCTGGGTGGCCGAGTAGAGGGTGGCGGGCTTGAGGCCGTCGGGCAGCAGCCGGGCGCCGGTGCTCACCTTGACCGCCAGGATGTCCTGGCCGCGCAGCGTCTTGCCGATCGACTGGAGCTTGACGATGTCCTTGTTGGCGTTGGCGATGGCCCTGAGCTGGTCGGCGATGCCGCCGGGCTCCGAGTAGGACTTGTAGACGGTGTAGCCGCCCGCGGCCTGCGCCCTGGCGGCCTCAAGCTGGGTCTGGCCCTGCGGGTTGCGCACGGGCCGCGGTTCGAAGCCGAGTTTCCTCAGCGCGTCGAGGTCCGTCTGCGCGGCGGTCAGCTCGACGTGTTCCTTACCGCCCTGGTTCTGCTGCTGGACGACGTCGAAGCCCTTCTCCCTGAGGGCCTGCCCGGTGCCCGGCGGGCTGTCGAGCTCGTACAGCTCGATGCGGTCGCGGAGCCGCAGCGGGTCGACGGAGGCGTGGGCCGGGAGGGCCACCAAGGATGTGCATAAGCCGAGGATGACGGCGCCGGCGAGGGTGAGTGATCGAGACAACGTCTGCCCCCTTGAAGAGACGAGTTCGTAGGCCATCTCAGACCGTTGGAGCGATCTAGACAAGGCCCAACTTTTTAGAACCCCCTTACTGCGGACAAAAGCCTCGGAAACTCACCAAAGGTGCAGCAGTTCGGTCGTTCGGATGACAGGAATCAAGATCATCTTCTATAGTTTCGGTCCGTCTACGAGGGGAGGGGACGGGTGTGAGAATCTGGCGGCTCGCCTTTCTTGTCGCCGTCCTCGCCGGGCTGCTCGGACTTCCCCGCCCGCAACCGGCCGCCGCCGACCCCAGCCCCGCTGAGCTGCGCAAACTCACCAAGCAGGCCGCCAAGCTCAACAACCTCTACCGCGGCCAGATCCAGAGCCTGGAGGAGCTGAGGATCCAGGCCAAGAAGGCCACCGACACCTCCGGCGGCCTCGAGGCCCGGCTGAAGGCCGCGGAGGCGGAGGTGGGGCGCATCGCGCAGACCGCCTACATCGTCGGCCCGCTCGACAACGTCCAGCTCTTCGCCCCGCGCGCCGATCCCAGCCTGATGCTGGGCCAGGCCGCCAACATGACCTACATGGCGACCGAGCGCGCCGAGCGCGTCGCGGCCATCAAGAAGCTGATCGAGAAGTCGAAAGAGGCGAAGCTCAACGCCAACGAGAAGATCGAGAAGATGCGTAAGGAGATCAAGACGCTGCAGGGCAAGCGGCGCGAGATGGAGCGCCTGCTCGCCAAGTACGGGTTCCAGCAGCCCGGCGGCGCCGAGGGGCTGACCCCGCGCATGATCTCCGTACGTGCCGAGATCATGCAGAACTTCCCCATGAAGTACGGCGTCGGCTGCCTGCGTCCCGGCGACCCCGGCGAACACGGCAAGGGCCGGGCCTGCGACTTCATGATGTCCAGCGGCGGCTCCATGGCCTCGGGAGAGGACGCCGACCGCGGCGACGCGCTGGCCGAGTGGATCATCAAGAACGGGTCCCGGCTGGGGGTCATGTACATCATCTGGAAGCAGCGCTACTACGACATCCGCTCCGGGGGCGGCTGGGATCCCATGTCGGATCGCGGCGGGGTGACGGCCAACCACTACGACCACGTTCACGTGTCGGTGTTCTGAGCCTCATATCGCCGGCCCCGGCACCCTCGATCTGGTACGCGGACGTCGACCCACCCCACAGGAACATGCCGGGGCTCCCTGCGGCCGGCTCATGTTAACCGAACGTCAAGTGCCCGGATTTACCTGCTGGTTATGCGCAAGGATGGACGTCATGACGAGTACCTTGCGCCGCCGTCCCGCCCAGCGCCGCAGCGTGGAGCGGGTGGAGCGGATGCTCGACGAGTGCGCGCTCCTGCTCGACGAGGTCGGTTACGAGGCGTTGACCACCAAGGAGGTCGCGCGCCGGGCAGAGGTGCCGATCGGCACGTTCTACCAGTTCTTCCATGACAAACAGGGGTTGGTGCGGGCGCTGGCCAGGCGCAACCTGGAGGCGTTCCTGCAGCGGGTCACCGAGCGCATCGCCGTGGCCGATCTGGAGCACTGGACGGACCTGGTCGATCTGGCCATCGACGAGTTCGTCGGGATGAAGCGCACCACGCCCGGGTTCGCGGTGGTCGACTTCGGCGAGGTGCTTCCCACGCCCGGCGGGAGTCCCGTCGAGGGCAGCAAACAAGCCCTCGACGGGACCCACGACAACAACACCGTGGTGGCCGAGCGGCTGCGCGGCCTGACGGTCGAGCTCCTGGGCGCCCCCGCGGCACCGGAGCTCGACCGGGCGCTGCTGGTCGCGGTGGAGGCCACGGACGCGGTGCTCAAGCTGGCCTTCCGGGCCGACCCCGCGGGCGACCCGGCGCTGATCGACGAGTGCAAGCAGCTCGTCCGCCGCTACCTGGCCGGCCACCTCGCCTGACCTGGGGTCGGCCTGACCTGGGGTCGGCCTGACCTGGGGTCGGCCTGACCTGGGGTCGGCCTGGTCCGGGGCCGGCTTGATCCGGGGCCGACTTGATCCGAGGTCAGGAGGCCGAGTCCATGCGGGCGCGGAGCTCGGTGTCCAGCTTGAGGTCCGCGGCGCCGATGGCCTCGTCGAGCTGCGCCATCGTGGAGACGCCCACGATGGGTACGATCCCGTCGGCCATCAGCCAGGCCAGCACGACCTGGTTCGGGGTCGCGCCCAGCTCCTTCGCGACCTCGCGCAGGACGGCCAGGCGGCGGGTCGTGCCCGGGTGGTCGTACACATCGTGGATCGGCCGCTCGGGACGGGTATAGGCGCCGAACATCAGTGTGTTGTACGCCCACAACGTCAGGTCCGGCTCGGCGGCGAGGTAGTCGAGCAGCTCGTCCGTGACGAGCCGGTGACCCATCTCGGGAAGCTGGGCCAGCGGCCGCGGCCTCAGGTATGTGTGGCGCATCTGCACATATGTGTAGGGCAGCCAGCCCCGGGTGGCGGAGACGTTCCTGGCCCTTTCCAGGCGCCAGGTGGCTATGTTGCTCGCGCCGATACTGCGGACCTTGCCCTGCTGAGCCAGCTCGTTGAATGCCCCCAAAGTCTCCTCGAACGGTACAGAACGATCCTCGATGTGCGCCCAATACACATCGATGTAGTCCGTCCCCAACCTCCGCAGGCTGCCTTCGGCCGCCTTGGCGACGGCGGGCGCGGACAGCCCTTCGGCGGAGTCCAGCGTGGTGTCGCCGGGCACGGTGGGCCGGGCGCCGGCCTTCGTGCTGATGAAGATCTCGTCCCGGTTGCCGCGGGCGGCCAGCCACGCGCCGATGGCCAGCTCGCTCTCGTCGCCCGACCGGCCTTCGACCCAGAACGGGTAGTTGTTGGCCGTGTCGAGCATCGTGCCGCCGGCCTCGTGGAACCGGTCCAGGATGGCGAAGGTGTCCTGCTGGCCGACGGTCGTGCCGAACGGAATCGTGCCGAGTGCGATGTTCATGTGCCCGACTGTGCGACCTGGAGTGCACTCCAGGTCAACCCGTTGACCTGGAGTGCACTCCAGGTGGGATACTGGGCCGCGTGAGCGTCTACACTCCTGCGGAAGTGGTGGAGGAGACCGGCTTCAGCCTCGACACCCTGCGTTACTACGAGAAGATCGGGTTGCTCGAGCGCGTGGGCAGAAACGCGGCCGGGCAGCGCAGGTTCAGCGAGGAGGACGTGGGCTGGCTCGGCATGGTGCGCTGCCTGCGCGACACGGGCATGCCCATCGCCACGATGCTGCGCTTCGCCGAGCTCGTACGCGCGGGCGACCACACCATCCCCGACCGCATCAAACTGCTGGAAGAGCACGACCAGCAGGTCCAGGCGCAGATCGAGAATCTCGCCGAGCGGCAGCGCTACATCCACCACAAGATCTCCTACTACCGCAGCGTCGGCTAGCCCCGCCTTTGCGGTCCGGCTGTTAAACCAAGATCATGGCCGGATCGAGGGTGCGGGCCGCCAACCTGCCGCTGCGCCGCGTCGCCAAGCTCTGCGGGGCGATGTTGTTCGTCCTGCTGGGGCACATCACGGTCATCCAGGCGTTCGGCACGACCCGGCTGAACTCCGACCCCAGGAACGAACGCCCGCTCATCGCCAGGTTCGGCCATCCGCGTGGCGACATCCTCACCTATGACGGCACCGCCCTGGCCACGAGCCGCCCGACCCGGGATGGACCGTACCTGTATCGGCGGGTCTATCCGGGTGGCGCGCCGTACGCGCCCGTCACCGGATACGTCTCGCTGCACCGCGCCACCGGCATCGAGCGGGCGCAGAACGCGGTGCTGTCCGGGGACGACACCAAGGTCAAGGTCCGTTCGCTGGTCAGGGAGGCGCCGGTCGAGGGGGCCGACGTGCGGCTGACGATCAGGGAGCGCGCGCAGCGGGCCGCGTACCGGGGGCTCGCGGAGGCGGGGCTGCCGGGGGCCGCGGTGGCGTTGGACCCGGCCACCGGGGCGGTCCTGGCGCTGGCCTCCTATCCGTCCTTCGACCCGAACGCCTTCACCACCTTCGACCCCGCCCGGCTCGCCGAGGCGACCCGGCAGCTCCGGCAGGCCCCCTCACAGCCCCTGCTGAACCGGGCGCTGAACCGGCCGTATCCACCGGGCGCCACGTTCGACCTGGTCACCACGGCCGCGGCGCTGGCGTCCGGCGAGTACACGCCCTCAGCCGTGGTGCCGGCGTCCGCGCGGTCGCGGCCGCCCGGCCCGTCCCCCTCTCTCGCCAACCCGGCCACCTGCGGCTCCGCCCGTCCCACGCTCCTGCACGCCTTCCAGGTGTCCTGCACCACCGCCTTCGCCAACATCGGGCTCCAGCTCGGGCCGGACCTGCTGCGGGACCACGCGGAGGCGTTCGGGTTCAACGCGCCGAGCCTGAAGATCCCGCTGGCCGTCACGTCGAGCCGGTTTCCGCTGGTCATGGACCGGCCGCGGTCCGCCCTGGCGGCCGTCGGGCACCACGAGGGCCGGGCCACGCCGCTGATGATCGCCATGCTGTCCGCGGCGGTGGCCAACGACGGGGTGCTGATGCGGCCGTACCTGGTGCACGAGGTACGCCTGCCGGACGGCTCCGTCATCAACCGCGCCGACCCCGCGCCGTACCGGACGGCCGTGCCGAGGACGCTGGCCAAGCACCTGGCGGCGATGATGACGACGGTGACGCACGGCAAGGGGACGGGGACGAAGGCGGCCATCCCCGGGGTCGCGGTGGCCGCCAAGACCGCCGTCCTGGAGACCCCGGCGGGTTCGGAGGACCACGCCCTGGTGACGGCCTTCGCCCCGGCGGAACTGCCCGAGGTGGCGGTGGGCGTGGTCCTGGAACACCCAGGCGCCCGCGCCACCACCGTCACCCCCATAGCCCGCGCCATCCTCAAGGCCGCCCTGCCCTGACGAACCCCGCCCTGCGCGCCGCCGGTCTCCGTGTCGCTCGCCCTCGCATGCCGCTCACCCTCTCCGTGTGCGCCGCCCGCCCCTTGGTCCGCCCGGGTACATGGCCGGGGTGCGCGAGTTTGCGTCTGGGCGCGTGGCGTAGTTGGTGACACGCTCACAGTGATGCTGCGATCTTCCGAATTCAGCAACCTCCCGGCGGAGCCGAACACGTTCGTGGGCCGGGAGGCCGATGTGGACGAGCTCCTTCACCTGATGCGTGTCTCGCGTGCCGTGACTCTGTGCGGGGCGGGCGGCATCGGGAAGACCCGGCTGGCGCTGCGGCTGGCCACCCGGGTCGAGCCCGACCATCCGGACGGCGTGTGCCTGGTCGAGCTGGCCGATCTGGAGAAGGGCGAGCTCAGAGGGCACGTCTCCAGCACGTTGGGCATCGCCGGCGAGCTGGCCGAGACGATCGGCGGGCGGCGGGTGCTGCTGCTGCTCGACAACTGCGAGCCGGTGATCGGCGAGTGCGCCGAGTTGTGCCAGGATCTGCTGGGCGCCTGTCCCGGGCTGACCGTGCTGGCCACCAGCCGGGAGCCGCTGCGGGTGCCGGGCGAGACGGTGTGGCGGGTGCCGCCGCTGTCCGTGGACGGCGTGGAGAGCGAGGCCGTGCGGCTGTTCGTGGCCAGGGCCGGCGCCGCCAGGCCCGGCTTCGAGCTGACCGACGAGACGTGGCCGCTGGTCGTGGAGCTGTGCCAGGCGCTCGACGGGTTGCCGCTGGCGATCGAGCTGGCCGCCGCGATGGTCAGGGTCCTGTCCGTGGGGCAGCTCGTCGAGCGGCTGGACGACCGGTTCAGGCTGCTGGCGGGCGGCGCCCGTACGGCCCCCGCCCGGCACCGCACCCTCCGGGCCGCGGTCGACTGGAGCTACCGGCTGCTCAGCCCGCAGGAGCGGCTGTTGCTGCGCCGTACGGCCGCCTTCCGCTCCTTCTGGACGCTGGACCTGGCCGAAGGGGTGTGCTCGGGCCCGGGGCTGCCGGAGGAGGAGGTGCTGCCCAGGCTCTGCGACCTGGTCGACAAGTCGCTGGTCGCGGTCGACGGCGAGATCGCGGGGCAGGCGCGCTACCGACTGCTGGAGACCGTACGCGAATACGCCCTGGAACAGCTCGCCGACTCGGGCGAGGAGGCCGAGCTGCGGCGCCGGCACCTGAAGGCGCTGGCCGGGCTGGCGGCCGGGTTCAGACGGGGGCTGGCGCCGGGCGTGCGCACGCCGTGGCCGGTGGTCGAGCGGTTCATCAACCTGCTGGACGGGCTCAAGGTCGAGGTCGGCTCGGCCTGCGACTGGGCGATCGCCATCGGGCTGCCGGAGACCGCGCTCAGCCTGCTGACCGACACGCGCTTCCTGCTGATCGGCAGCGGCAGCAAGCTCGACATGGCCGAGCGGCTGGACCGGCTGCTGGCCCTCGACGCCCCGCAGGTGCGGCCGGGCCTGCGCGGGCAGGCCACGATCCTGCGGGGAGAGCTGGCCGCGGCGGCCGGCGATCTGAAGCCGGCGCTGCGGTGGGCCAGGGCCGGGCTGGAGCTGTGCCGCACCGCGGACGACCCGCACGGTGAGGCCGTCGCCCTCATCCTGCTGGCCCGGCTCACCGGCGAGCAGGACAACCTCGACCGCGCCCTGGAGCTGGCCGGGCGATCCGGCGACCTCATCCTTGAGTCGCAGGCCCAGGGCGCCAAGGCCGGGTTCGGCCTGTATCAGGGCCGCCTGCGCGAGGCGCGGCGCGCGTTCGAGAAGGTCCTGTCGATCAGCGAGGAGCTCGACAACCACTACGGTCAGACCATCGGCCACATCGGTCTGGCCCAGGTGGCCAGGCGCTCGGGCGACCCCGCGACGGCCAGGCGGCACTACGAGTCGGGGCTGCGGCTGATGCGCGGCGTGGACGCCCGGCAGCAGATCGTGCGCTGCCTGGCCGGTCTCGGCTCGGTGGCGCTGGACCAGGGCGATCTGGCGGAGGCCAGGGCGAGGTTCACCGAGGCGCTGGTGCTCAGCCGCGACGCCGGGTTGCGCGCCGGCATCGCCAGGCGGCTGGAGGCGTGGGCGAGCCTGGTCACGGCCGAGGGCGACCACCGGCGCGCGGTCCTGCTGGCCGCCGCGGCGGTCGCGCTGCGCGGCCGCCAGCCGGACGCGCGCACCGAGGACGTCCTGCGCCCGGCGCGGGACAGGCTGGGCGAGGCCGTGGTGGGGGTGCTCTGGGCGGAGGGCAGGTCCATGACCGCCGACCAGGCGATGGCCTGCGCGCTCGACGGCGCCCTGCCCGACCCGCCGGCCGAGCCGGTCGTCCCGGCCAGCCAGGAGAGCAGGCTCACGGCCCGGGAACGCGAGATCGCCGACCTGGTCTCCAGAGGGCTGAGCAACCGGGCCATCGCCGACGAGCTGGTCATCAGCCCGGCGACGGCCGCCCGCCACGTGGCCAACATCCTGGCAAAGCTGGGGTTCTCCACGCGTACACAGATTGCCGCATGGGTGATCGGCAGCCGATGAATCCGCCAACGCCTCTACACATGTCGGCGCCTGGCCGCGTACACCTTCGAATGGCCATGTCAGAGCATGTGCCGCCACCCCCTGCAGATCTACGGTTGCTTCATGTGATCGACCGCACCGCGAGTTCCTCACCCCTCGTGGCGGGGTCCTGGTCGATCGATCGGGGACGTCACGCGTCCACACGGGGTTCGGACCCCCTCGGAGGGGTGGGGGTCCGGCTCCGGGCGCGTGACAGCGGGCTCGAGTCGCGCAGGGCTCGGGCCCGCCCACATTCGGGGCGGGCCGCGGAACCGCACCGCACGTACGGGACGAGCCCAGGTGAAGGCACCTGGCAGGGCCTGGAACGGCGACCACGAATGCACATCGGCCTACATACATCGGTGGATGCTGTGCCCGGCTCGCCGGTCGTACGTTGTCGGGCATGAAACCCACCGCCTCGACCACCGGCACCGTGATCCACGAGGTGTTCCGCCGGGCCTACGAGCGCGGCGACCGGCCCGCCCTCATCGACCTGCGCGGCGGTCACGTCTACGGCTACCGCAGGCTGGTGACCGAGGTGACCAGGGCGGCCTCCGGGCTGGTGCGCCGGGGCGCCCGGCGGGACCAGGTGGTCGGCGTGCACGTCTCCACGGCGGGCGCGCAGACGCTGGCCGTGCACACCGTGCTGGCGGCGGGCGGGGTGGCGGCGCCGATCGATCCCGGGCTCGGGGCGGAGGAGATGGCCGCGTGGTTGCGGGCGTGCGACGCCCGTACTCTGATCACCACGCCGGATCTGGCCGAGACGGCGATCCTGGCGGCGGAGGGGTCGCGGGTGCGCCAGGTCGTCTCGCTGGGCTCGGCGCTCGACGCGATCGACTTCCGCAGCCTGCTCACGCTGGAGCCCACCGCGCTGCCCGCGATCGACGCCAAGCGCCAGGACGCCCTGGTGCTGGCCGGCGGGCGCATGTCACACGCGGGGCTGCTGGCCCGGATGGCCGAGCTCGACCTGCCCGTACGCCTGGCCGAGTCCGACGTGGTGCTGGCCACCTGGCTCCCCGACGGCGGTTGCGAGCTGCCCGCCCTGGTGGGGCTGGGCGTGTCGAAGGGGGCTCTGGTGGTCGCCGCGGGCGGCGGCGACCTGTCCGGCACCAGCCACGACTTCAGCGTCACCGTGGTCACGAGCTCCCGGGGCACGCTGGAGCGCGTCCGCTGAACGAGGGGAGCGGTGGCCGCTCAGGGGGGTGCTCAAGCGGTGGCGCTCAGGGGGTGGCCACGTGGGCGAGGGGTTCGCCGCGGACATAGCGGGCCACGTCGGCGGCCACGATCGCGGCCGCCTTCATCGCGGTCTCCTTGCTGGCGCCCGCCAGGTGCGGGGTCATCACCAGGTTCGGCGTGGTGAGCAGACGCGATCCCGCCGGGATGGGCTCTTCGGGGAAGACGTCCACCGCGGCGCCGAACAGGTGGCCCGAGTCCAGCGCGTCGCACAGGGCGTCGTAGTCGAGCAGCGCCCCCCGGGCGCAGTTGACCAGGACCGAGCCGCGCGGCATGGAGGCGATCTCGGCCGCGCCGATCATGCCGGCGGTCTCGGCGGTGGCACGGGCGTGCAGGGAGACGAAGCTCGCGCGTTCCAGCAGCTCGGCCAGGCCCACTCCGCGTCCGGGCACGTCCACGTACGGGTCGTAGGCGAGCACGTCCGCCCCGAAGCCCTCGAGCATGCGGGCGACGCGGCGGCCGATGGCACCGTACCCGATCAGGCCGACCGTGCCGCCCTCCAGCTCGGGGCCGACGTTGTCGTACATGTAGTAGTCGCCCCGCCACACGCCCCCGGCCAGGTCGGCGTGCGTCTGGGGGATCCGGCGGGTGGCGGCCAGCAGCATGGCCAGGGTGTGCTCGGCGGTGGCCACCGCGTTGCGGCCCGGCGCGAACGTCACCGCCACCCCGGCCCGCGCGGCCGCCTCCAGGTTGGCGTTCACCGGCCCACCCCGGCTCACGCAGAACAGCCGCAGGTCGGGGGAGGCATCCAGGACGCGCTTGGTCAGCGGGGCCATCTGGGTCACGCAGACCTCGACGCCGCGCAGCGCCTCGATCAGCTCGTCCTCCACGTCGGAGGCCTCGTCCACCTCGCCCACCCGGCCGAACGGCTCCACCGGCCACGGCAACGTCAGCTCGCTGATGTCCACCTCACCGGGCACCTCGCGTCTGAGCGCGTCGATGAGCAGGCGGTTCTGGACGAAATGATCGCCCGCGGCGAGGACTCGGATGCTCAACGAACGGCTCCAATCGGGGAGTTGTACTGCAATATCGCGACCCGCCCGGTGCCGGGCCCCGGCAGGCGTAGCTCTGTCAGGGCACAGTTGTCCAGGCGCGGGAACAACCGCCGGTATTCTCCGAGCGGCACTCCGATGAGCCGGCACAGGGCGAGCCTGATGGCGGTCGTGTGGGCGACCACCAGCACGCGCCCGCCGGGATGCGCGGCGGTGATGTCGCGCAACGCGGCGATGAACCGGTCGGCGGCCGCGTGCGGATCCTCGCCGCCGGGCAGCGGGTGCCGGGCTGGGTCGGCCTCGAACGCGGCACGCGCCTGCGGGAACCGCTCGGCCATCTCCGCCGAGGTCAGGCCGTCGCCCTCGCCGAAGTCCAGCTCGCGTAGCCGGGCGTCCACCCGGAGCGGCAGGCCCGCCTGCTCAGCGCTGGCGGCCGCGGTGACCCTGGCCCGGCTGAGGGTGGAGGCCCACACGCCCGCCAGGCCGGCGCCCGCGGCCCAACCGGCGAGCTCAGCGGCCTGGTCGAGGCCGCGGGGGGTGAGGTCGATGTCGCTGAGCCCGGCGTAGCGGTTCTCGGCGTGCCAGACGGTCTCGCCGTGGCGGACCAGGACGAGGTCGGTCATGCGGGGGTCCTCTCGCGGGCGTGTCGCGCGGCGGCCGGGTCGAGCCAGCCGCGCCGTTCCAGCTCGGCGACGAAACGCAGGTACGGCTCGCGCAGGTCGGCCCCGGACGGCTCGACGACCGCCCGGGTCCTGATCATGCCGCCGGGGTCGCCGCCCGCGAGCACCGCCATGCCCAGGGCGGGCTCGGCGTTCTCACGCAGCGTGACAGGACGCCCCAGGACGTCGGCCCGCAGCCGGGTCCAGTACGCGCTGCGGGTGGCGCCGCCGGTCAGGATGACCTCTCCGTCCACGGGGGCGCCGAGCAGGTCGAGGTAGTCGAAGCAGAGGCGCTCCACGAAGGCCGCGCCGAGCAGGATCGCGGCGTAGCGCTCGACGTCGTCGGCGGGCTCGCCGAGGGTGAACGCCTCGGCCTCCGGCGCGGCGAACGGGAACCGCTCACCACGGGACACCAGCGGATACGTGACGGGCCTCTCCCCGCCGGCCGGGAGGGTGGCGGCCCGCACGCTCAGGGCGTCCAGGTCGCGGCCCGGCAGGTCGCGGGACAGCGCGCCAGCGCCGGTGCTCGACGCCCCGCCAGGCAGCCACGAGCCGTCGGGCGCCCGGTGCGAGTACACGACTCCCAGCGGGTCGTGGATCAGCTCCTTCGTCACGCCCTTCAGTACCAGCGTCGTGCCCAGCACCGAGTTCCAGCTCCCGACCCGCAGGGCGCCCGCGCCGAGCTGGGCCGCGCACCCGTCCGTGGTGCCCGCGACCACCGGGGTGCCGGCCGGGATGCCGGTCTCCTCGGCGGCCTGCGCGCCGACCACGCCCAGCCGGGTGCCGGGCCGCACGACCGCGGGGAGGATCTCCGCGGGCACGCCGAGCGCGTCGAACACCTCCGCCGGCCAGCGCTCCTCGATCAGGTCCACGCCGGTCTTGAGTGCGTTGCTCAGGTCGGTGGCCACCTCGTGCCCGACCAGCCGCCGGTTGACGAAGTCGCTCTGGTGGGCCGGCCGGGCTCCCGCAGGCGCGTCCCCGAGCAGCCACAGGAGCTTCGGCAGCGCCCAGTTGGGCTGCATGCGCCGGTAGCCGAGTCGCTCCCAGACGGGCGCGCCCACCTCGTTGACCCGGTCGGCGGAGGCCCGCCGGTCGTCGTACATGAGCGCGGGCGTCAGCGCCCGCCCCTGGGCGTCGGTGAGCAGGATCGTTCCAGAGGTCGCGGCCACGGCCACGCCCTCGATCCGGCCGGGCGGCACGTCGCGCAGCGCCTCCCGGGTGGCGGCGGCGAGCTCGCGCCACCACTGCTCGGGGTCCTGCTCGTGCCGGGGCCCGTCGCGGTGGCTGGTCAGCGGGCGGCTCGCGGTGCCGAGCACCTGGCCGTCCCCGCTGACGGCCAGCGCGCGCACGCTCTGCGTGCCGAGATCGATGCCGATCCACCCGCTCATGTACGGTCCCTCATCTCGGCCAGCAGCGGCCACGTGCCCGCGCTGGTCCCGCGCAGGCTCAGGAAATCGTCGAACAGCCTGGCATAGAGCCGGTGGCGGGCGGGGTCGGGCTCGACCGCGTCGCGGAGCCGTACGTGCTTGGCGGCGGCGGCCGGGACGGACGCCGCGGCACCGGTGGCCGCCAGCCCCACCAGGTACGCCCCCCGCGCCCCCACCTCGGCGTCGGCCGGCCGGCGTACGGGCAGCCCGGTGATGTCGGCGATCAGCGAGAGCCAGGGAGCGCTGGCCGCGCCGCCCCCGCACGCCCGCAACTCCGTCGGCGCGGCCCCGGTGGCCGCCAGGCAGTCGCGGATGACCATGCTGAGTCCTTCGAGGGCGGCCCGGGCGACGTGCTCGCGGCCGTGCTCGAACGACATGCCCAGCAACGAGCCCCTGGCCAGCGGGTCGGAGAAGGGGGCCCGCTCACCGGCGGGCGACAGGTACGGCAGCAACGTCAGCCCGCCCGCGCCCGGCGGGCTCTGCGCGGCCAGCACGCCCAGCTCGGCGGGGTCGGCCAGGCCCAGCAGGCGGCACGTCCACTGCACCACCTCCGTGCCCGCGAACGTGGGGAAGGCCCGCAGGTAGCCGCCGGGCAGCGCGATCGTGATGCCGGTCGGCTCGCCCTCCAGGCCGGGCTCGTCGACGAGGACCTCGGTGCAGAGGGTGGTGCCGAGGATGCCGCACGCCTGCCCGGCCGTGACCGCGCCCGCGCCCAGGGCCGTCGCGGCGATGTCGTAGGGGGCCATGACGACCGGGGTCCCGGCGGCCAGGCCGAGTGCGGCGGCGGCGGCCGGGGTGAGCTCGGCGACCGGGCAGGAACGGATCGGGGGCAGCAGCCGCTCGGCCCACTCCAGGCCGAACATGGCCGCCAGCGCCGGCGAGTACGCCCGCGCCCGCAGGTCCATGAACGGCGCCGACGCGTCGGACTCCTCGGCCACCAGCTCCCCGGTCATCCGCGCGTAGATCCAGCCCCCGCAGGTCAGCAGGGCGCTCGACCGGTCGAGCCGGCCGGGGTCGTGCGCGCGCAGCCAGGTCAGGATGGCGTGCGGGAGCCCGGAGGCCGCCGAGGAGCCGTTGAGCCGGAACGCCGCCTCGGCCAGCCCGGCCCGCGTCCAGCCGTCCACGGTGGCGGCGGCCCTGGCGTCGTTCCACAGGATGGCCGGGCCGGTCGGCGCGCCGTGCTCGTCGACCAGCCAGCAGCCGTCGCCCTGTGCCGTGACCGCCACGAGCTCGACCCGGCCCACCCGGGCGGCGACCTCGCGCACGGTGTCCGCGACGGCGTCCCAGACGGCGCCCATGTCCTGCTCGGCATGGCCGGGGGCGGGCCTGGACACCGTGGTCTCCCGCCGGGCGACGGCCGACTCGGCGCCGGAGGCGTCGTACCCGACCGCCTTGATGACCGTGGTGCCGGCGTCCACGCAGATGACGGCCATCAGGCCCTGCCGTGGGAGGTCCTCGACCGGCGCGACACGGAGTCGACGATCACGGCGAGCAGCAGCACGGCCCCGGTCACCACGAATCTGATCGAGGAGTCCAGGTTCAGCAGCGTCAGGCCGCTGGAGATCGACTGGATGACGATGACCCCGAGCAGCGCGCCGAAGGCAGTGCCGCGCCCGCCGAACAGGCTCGTCCCGCCGATCACGGCCGCCGCGATGGCGTTGAGGTTGACGTCGCCCCCGCCGCTGCTCTGGTTGGCCGCCGCCAGCCGGGCCGCGGCCAGGATGCCGCCGACCGCGGCGAAGGTCGAGCAGAGCACGAACACGGAGGTGTAGATCGCCCTGACGTTGATGCCCGCCCGGCGCGCGGCCTCCACGTTGCCGCCGACCGCGTAGACGGACCTGCCCCACTTCGTCCGCGACAGCAGATAGTGCATGATCAGCACCAGCGCCACGAAGAAGACGAACATCCAGCCCACGCCGCGCGTCTGGCCCAGATACCAGACCACGAACGCCAGCACCACCAGCAGCGCCACGCTCCTGGCGGCCAGCGTGAGCGTGCCGCGGGCCGACAGCCCGGCCCGGCGCCGCTCCTGCGCGTGCAGGAACCCGCTGACGAACCACCCGGCCGCCGCGACCACCGCGAACGCGAACGACAACCAGGCCGGTACGAAGTCGAGCTGCGCGAAGTTCACCAGCCCCGAGTCGAACGGCAGGTTGATCGACCCCTTGGTGCCCAGCACGTAGAGCTGGAGCCCGAGGAAGGCCAGCAGCCCGGCCAGCGTGATGACGAAGCTCGGCACCCCGAACCGGTTGAAGAGCTGCCCGTACAGCCAGCCGATGACGGCGCCCATGATCACCGAGGCCAGGATCGCCAGCCAGACCGGCAGCCCCTCGCTCACGAACAGCACCGCGAGCACGGCCCCCGACAACCCGCTGACCGAGCCGACGGACAGGTCGATCTGCCCCACCAGCAGCACGCACACGATGCCGAGCGCGATGATGCCGACGGCGGCGGACTCCAGCGTGAGGTTCACCAGGTTGGCGCTGGACAGGAAGATCGGGTTGAGGACCTGCAGCACGGTCCAGATGACCACGAGGCCGACCACGACGGGGATCACCCCGAGGTCGCCGCCCCTGGCCCGGGCGACCACGTCGGCCAGTGCGCCGCGCAGCCCGCCGCGGTCCTGGAGCCGCTCGTCCTGGCGGTCGGCCGGCTCGCTCGTCACTGCGCTCACGACCGGGCTCCCCTCTGTATTCATGGCCTCACTCCGTGAGGCGCGCTCAGTCGCCATGTGCCTTCCCCCGCTCCGCTCCCGCCGCTCCTCCAGACGACGGCACTCCTTCGCGGGCTGCACGACGGGACACCACGTTGTCGGTGGCGCCGGTGATGGCGGCGATGATCTCCTCCGTGGAGACCTGCCCCACGTCGAAGACTCCGTTGTTGCGGCCGAGCCGCAGCACCGCGACCTTGTCGGCCACGGCCTGCACGTCCGCCATGTTGTGGCTGATCATGATGACGCCCAGGCCGTTCTCGCGCAGCCGCTCGACCAGGTTGAGTACCTCGGCCGTCTGTGCCACGCCGAGCGCGGCTGTGGGCTCGTCGAGGATGATGACCTTGGGGTCGCCGAGCAGCGACCTGGCGATGGCCACCGTCTGCCGCTGACCGCCCGACAGCGCCGCGACCGGCACCCGTACGCTCGGGATCTTGGCGGAGAGCTGGCGGAGCAGCTCCCACGAGCGGGTCTCCATGGCCACGTCGTTCAGCCGCAGCGGGCGGATCTCGTGGCCGAGGAACAGGTTCTGGATCACGTTGAGGTTCTCGCACAGCGCCAGGTCCTGGAAGACCGTGGCGATGCCGAGCTTGTGGGCGGCGGCCGGGCTGGGGATCTCGACCGCGTTCCCCTCGAACGTGATCGTGCCCGCGTCCGCCGGGTGCACGCCCGAAAGGATCTTGACCAGCGTCGACTTGCCCGCGCCGTTGTCACCCACGACGGCCACGACCTGGCCCGCAGCCACGTCGAGCTCGATGTCGGTGAGCGCGGCCACCGCGCCGAAGGTCTTGCTGATCCCGCGCAGGGACAGGACGGTCATCGGGGGTCTCCTACTTGATGCCGAGCTCGTCGCAGCCCTTGGCGTACTCGCCCGTGCACACGTCGGCGGCCTTCATGATGCCGCTGTCGAACAGCACTTCCTTGACGTTCTCCTTGGTCACGACCGTGGGGACGAAGAGCTGGGACGGCGTGTTGTACAGGGTGGCCTTGCCGGCCGGCTTCTTGCCCCGCATGAAGTCGTAGGCCACGGTCGCGGACGCCTCGGCCACGATCTTGATCGGCTTGGAGATCGTGTTGTACTGGTCGCCGGCGATGATGCGCTGCGCCGCGGCCACCTCGGCGTCGTTGCCGGTGACCGGCGGCACCTTCACGCCCGCGGCCTTGAAGGCGGCGATCGAGCCGCCACCGGTGCCGTCGTTGGCCGCGACCACGCCCACGATCTGGTCCTTGAACTGGGTGATCTGGCCGCTGACCCAGGTCTGTGCCTTCTCCGGCTGCCAGTCGGGGGTGTCGTACTCGGCCAGCAGCTTGAAGCCGCTCGGGTCGACCGCGCTGTGGATGCCCTTCTTGATCAGCCCGGCCGCCGCGTCCGTGGGGGAGCCGTTGACCTGGAGGATGCCGCCCTCGGCCTTCTCCGCCTTGAGGTGGTCGACCAGGGACTGGGCGATCATCGAGCCGATCTTCTCGTTGTCGAACGAGATGTAGTAGTCGGCCGGCGTGGCCGGGATCGGCCGGTCGTAGGCGATGACCGCGACCTGCTGCGACTGGGCCGTCTTGACGATCGTGGCCGCGGCGGCGGAGTCGACCGGGTCGAGCACGATCGCCTTGACGCCCTGGGCGAGCGCCGAGTTGGCCTGTTGCTGCTGCTTGGCGGCGTCGGAGTCGGCGTTCTGGTAGATGACCTGGCAGCTCGCGCAGAGCTGCTTCATCTTGGCCTCGAACAGCGGCTTGTCCTGCAGCTCGTAGCGCGTCGAGGCGAGGTCGGGCATGAGGAAGGCGACCTTGGCGTTCTCGGCGCCGCCGCCGTCACCGGTGCTCGCGCCGGTGGAGCCGGAGCCTGAGCCGCACGCGGCCAGTATCGAGCCGGCGAGCACCGCCACGGCGGCGAACGTGGTGGTCCGCATCTGAGCTCTGTTCACTGGTTCATTCCTCACTCGCTGGTCTCTGACGCTCGCTGGCCCCCGAGAAAGGGACATGCACCTGCAGACGGGCACATCCGTTGGTGCGGCTCACGTTAGCGCGCGTTCAGAATAATTGTC
Source organism: Nonomuraea sp. B12E4 (assembly GCF_039871825.1). Lineage (NCBI taxonomy): Bacteria > Bacillati > Actinomycetota > Actinomycetes > Streptosporangiales > Streptosporangiaceae > Nonomuraea > Nonomuraea sp. B12E4. The sequence goes on from NZ_JBDPME010000006.1 coordinate 327,123, forward strand.
CAGCAAAAGTGTTCAGAGTTGGCGGGCGGCCGCCACCAGGCCCTCCGCGGTGGGGGTGTCGGTGACGAGCTGGTTGAAGTAGCCGCCGCGGGCGCCCGCGATGATCGACAGCACCTTCTCGGCGCCCACCGCGACCGCGATCGTGGCGGGGATGCGGCGCAGTTCCTCCGGCTTGGGGGCCACCAGCCGCTCGCTGCCCGGGTAGGTGACCGGCTCGCCGTCGCGGTCGTAGATGCGCATGCAGACGTCGCCCACGGCCTGGCGCAGGCTCTCGGCGTCGCGCGGCATCAGGGAGGGCATCAGCTGCCGCATCAGCGGTGCCGAGCCGACGCCGACGATGGCGCACTTGGCGTGCGCCCACAGGTCCATGACCCTGCGCACGGACGGCTCGTGCTGCAACGAGTAGAACAGCTCGGGCCCGGGCAGCGCCGGCGCGTAGAGGTAGGCCGGCACGCCGCCGATGCGTTCCGCCAGGATGCGGGTGGTCTCGTTGGTCTGGAACCAGGGCTGCGGCTCCTCCTGGCCGCCCACCGCGGGCGCGATCGTGACCCCGGGATACTGGCCGAGGCCCTCGCGGGCGCACTCGTAGACGGTGGTGCCCGACGAGACGAGCACGACGTCGCCCGACTCCAGGCCGACCTCCGCCAGCGCGCGGGACACCCCCGGCGCCAGCCACGGGCCCAGCGCGGGGCCGCTGACCTTGGGCACGATGTAGACGCGCCGCAGGCCGAGCGCGCGCGCCACCTCCGCGGCCAGCGGGCCGTCGGTCAGCCCGGCCGGGCGGTGCACCCTGATCTCGACGATGCCCTGCTTGCGGGCCTCGGTGAGCAGCCTGCTCACGGTCGCCCTGCTGACGCCCAGCCGCTTGGCGATGTCGGCCTGGGTCGCGTCCTCCATGTAGTACTGCTGCGCGGCCGCGTACATCAGCTCATGCGGGAACCTGGCCTGCTGCGCCTCGGGTGCGACATCGGCGGCATTCATGTGCCCACTCCTGGGTCGTGAACATATTTGCTGAACTGATGCGCAACAACTATAACCTCGTGCTGTCCGAGGACGAGGCTAGCTGTGCCGAACGTCCGAACTTGGCAGTGGACGCCTATTTGTGTCAGGGCACTTGGCAGTGACCTGATCTTTCTGGCAGTAAGATCATTTAGTTGCGACCCGCACGCTCTGCGCGGCGGTGCTGCGGCCGAAGGGGACCAAGGCGGTCGACGCGTCCATCCTGCCGGCCCGGACCCTGATCCCCGAGCCGATGCGGCCGGGCTGGGCCGAGGCGTTGCGGATGACTGCGTCGCGGATTCCGCACGCCCGGCTGGTGGATATCGACACCCGGATGGAGTTGGCCGCCGCGAAGCCGGTGATCATCCCAGAGATGATCGTCTGTGACCGGGGCAGCGTGTTCATCTCCGACACCTTCCAGCGGGCCTGCCAAAGCCTGGGCATTTCCCTGCAGCCCACCCACCCGCGGAGCCCGGCCGAAAAGGGATCTATTGAGCGGACCTTCGGATCGATCAATACCTTGTTCGGCCAGCACGTCGCAGGTTACGTCGGCTCGAACCCCACCCGGCGGGGCGAGGCCGTCGAGGTCGTCTGGACCCTGATGGAACTTCAAGATCTCTTGGATGAGTGGGTCGTCGCCGGGTGGCAGGCCAGGCCACATGAGGGGCTGCGGCACCCGTGGTCGCCCAAGCTGATGCTGTCGCCGAACGAGATGTTCGCGGCGCTCCTGCCGGTGACCGGGTATCTCCCGGTCACGCTGACCGGCGAGGAGAAGGACGAGTACGAGCGCGACAAGCTCGACTACCATGCACAGCTCGTCGTTGTCGCGACCCCGGCAGACCGGCAGATCGTTCACAGCGGACGACGGCTCACCCTGCTCAACCGCGGCCAGATCAGCGCCCGCCGTGGGCTGATGGTCACCGGCGGCGCCGGGACCGGCAAGACCACCGCCATCACGCAGCTCTGGCAAACACCATGACCTGCAGTCGCGCCGCAAGCTGGGAGGCGCCGGCAAGAACCTCCTGCCGGTCGTCTACGTCACCATCCCGCCGGCCGCCACCGCCAAGATGGTCGCCGCTGAGTTCGCCAGGTTCCTCGGGATCCCGCTGACCAAGAGCTTCAACCAGATCAACATCACCAACGCGGTCTGCGACGTTCTCTGCGACCTGGGCACCAGCCTGGTACTCATCGACGAAATCCACAATGTAACGCTCAACACCAGAAACGGCGCGGAAGTCTCAGACCAGCTCAAATACCTCGCGGAGCGGATCCCCGCGACGTTCGTCTACTCCGGCATCGACGTCGATACCGTCGGCCTGTTCAACGGAGTACGCGGCAAACAGCTCGCCGGCCGCTTCACCACCATCACCACCTCCAGCTTCGCCTATGGAGCCAAGGAACAACGCGAAGACTGGACCGCCCTGGTCGCCACCCTGGAAGACGCACTCCGCCTTGATCACCACAAACCCGGCAGCTTGGTCCGTCTCGCCGGCTACCTCCACGAACGCACCGGCGGAATGATCGGAAGTCTCTCCCACCTCATCCGGGAAGCCGCCATCGAGTCCATCCTCACCGGCACCCGAGAAGATCACCAAGAAGGTCCTCGACCAGATCAAACTCGATCACGCCGCAGAGACCAACCGCAGGCAGGACCGGCTGAAACCCAAACGCCCGACCCGCAACGACCAACTCGACGACTCCGGCGAAGCCGCATGAGCCCTGGGAAGAACCGAGGTCAGATGAACTTCGCCTGGCCCGAGCCTCCCCGGCAACTACCGATCCCCCAACGCCCCCTGCCCGGCGAGTCCACCCTGTCCTTCATCCAAAGGCTCGCACACGTCAACCACCTGGAACGCGAGCTCGTACTCCGTGACCTCACCCAGACCATGCCCGTCAACGAGTACTTCTTCGAAGGCGGACACGACGTCTCCCTCAACCCGCACGCCCTGATCCGTCTCGCCGGCCGCAGTGGGACACCACTGGAATCCTTGCGCCACGCACTGAGAACGTCCCGGGCGGATTCCCCCGGCCGCGAACCGGTCAGGACTGCCACCACACGCGACCACCCTCACGGCAGTTGGCGGGCGATTCCCCGGAACCGCTACCACGTGCCGGCCTGCCCAGGCTGCCTCGCCTCGCGATCGATAGCCCGACGAGCATTCATCTACCTGGACCGCCACCAGCATCTCTGCCCCGGCCACTGCTACTGGCTCGACGTCCCGCCCTCCGCCGAACAGCCGATCAGCGTCACGACCCTGCCAGAGATACTTCGCGCCCACCGGCGGCACTCCAGGCTTCGCCTATCGCCCTCGCCGAGTTCCTTGCCACCCGCCGATCAGCCGACCTGATCACCAACGGGGACCCCCAAGCCTGCCTCCACGAGACCGAAGCCCGACTCGGAGCCCCCCACCCGACCCCGCTCCGACCACGAGACGCGATCCTCTGGTGGACCACCAGGCCACACCCCACGCACGGCATTCAGGATCACTGAGGCCCCCGCATCGTGCTTGCCAACGGAAGGAACCCAAGCAACGAAGCAAGTGCCGTTCCCGGACAACACCAGATAATCCACCGCAATACGACGGGATGGAAAGCCGCGATCAGAGCGGTCCGAGGAGGTCATGCGGATCGGCGTCGAGGTCCAGCGTTGACAGGACGCTCAGGATTTCGCGCTCCTCGTACCGGAAATGGGACTCCATGATCGCGGAGAGGCCGTCCAGGTGCATGGCCAGCTCGCTCGGCGTGGCGTCCGAGGTGATCGCGCGGTCGAACCGCCCGAGCAGCATCGCGATCATCTCGTGGTCCTGCTGGAGCTTGGCGATCGTGGGCCGCAGCGACGGATGGCGCGCGGACAGTTCGGGAAAGAGCCCGACGTCTTCGCGCACGTGATGCCCGTCCAGGGCGGCACAGAATCCCTTGCAGTACAGCAGGAGGTCTGCCCGTGCCGAGGCGGTGTCCCCGGCTTCCAGGGATTGGCGCGCGAGGCGCAGTGCTCGATGCAGGCGTTGATGCGCCGCCTGCAGTTCAAGGTTCCAGGCTATGAGCCTGTTCTTCTCGCTCTCACCCACGGGTGGGGAACGGGGAAAGGGTCATCATGACCACCTTCCGGATCCGACGCCTCCATGCCTGACGCAGTCCGCCACCGACACGCGACGCTGCCTGGAACTCTAAACCGACGGCCCCCAGACGATCAACTCAGGCCGGCCGTCCCACAACATCGGAGTTCGCTTTCACCTTCACTGCCGCCGCCCAGGTCCCGGCCGCGGTCACCATCGCGTTGCTGGGCGCTTCGGCTTCGCCATCGCACCGACTTCGACCTCTGTCCGGCGTCGCGGGTCGGGCGAAGCCCCTGGACACGCGTGCGATGCAACGTCCCTTGGGCGCTAGCCAACGTGGCTGACAAGATCATATCGCTCTGACCTGCGAGAAGACGGCAACAACCCCAGATAACAATGGTGCTCAGCCAATGGCTCGACGCGTCTGCCGCATCCGAACTCCTCTGACACTTGATCTTCGGCTGCATACTGCCAACTTCGATGATGCGAATGCCGGTATTTCGACACCCGCCGAAATGGCAGTGCCCAGGTCAGCCGCAGGCCCCGCTGTCATGTTCAGCGGCGCCGGACACTAGCCGTTCGCCAGCGCGTCGCCGAGAGAGGTGCGGGCGTACAGGACGCTGCGGCCGGTGCGGGTGCCCGCGATCAGGCCCGTCCTGCGCAGCGCCGCCAGGTGGCCGCCGGTCGTGCCCAGGCTCTGCCCGAGCAGGGCCGCGAGCTGTGTGGTGGTGGCCGGTTCGGCGAGCTCGGCGAGGATGCGGGCGCGGCTGCGGCCGATCAGCGCCGCCAGGCCGGCATCCGGTACGGGCGGCGCGACCGCCACGCCCCGGGCCGGGTAGATCATCGCGTACGGCCAGGCGTCCTCCAGGTAGACGGCGATGTTGTTCATGAACACCGAGGGCAGGAACAACAGCCCCTTGCCGTCGAGCCGGTGCGCCTTCTCGGCGCTGATCATCTCGATCTCGATGGTGTGGCCGCGCCGCCAGTGCACCTGGGGGCTGAGGTCCTCCAGCGCCGCCTGCCAGCCGTAGGCCGCCAGCCGCCCGGCCCGCTGCGCCACGTCCCGCTGCAGCACCGCCCGGAACCGCGGCCAGTCATGGGAAAGGATCTCCGTCCAGAACGCTTGGTAAGCCTGCGCGATCCGGTCGACCACCCGCGGCCCGAGCAGCAGCTCCCTGACCCAGCCGGGCACCGGCGGGCGCCGGGCCAGCGCCCGGTGGATCTCCGCGTGCGCCTGCGCGGGCGGTGTCGCGCGCATGGCGGCCAGTTCGGCCTCGAAGGGCACGTTCACCGCCGTGGGAGGCGGGGCGATGAAGTCGACGTTGCCGTCACCCTTGTTGCCACTGATCGCGGCGGCGGCCCGCAGCACGGGGTGCTCCCGCGCGAGCCTGCGATACGTCTCCCGCCACCGCGCCACCCACGGCGCGTTCACCCCGGCGTCGTAGCGGCCCGCCAGCGTCCACTGGGCGTGCATGCTCTCGATCAGCGGGGAGATCGCGAACCTGCTGGCCATCAGATCCTGCGGGACCACCTCGATCGTCACGCGCACCTTTCGGTTATATCCGAATGCATCGCCATCCGGTGGGGGCGCGGGCAGCATCGGGGCCGTGAAAGGCGCGACGTTCGGCGAGGTGTTCGCCGTCAGGGAGTTCCGGGTGCTGTTCGGCGGCTTCGCGCTGCTCGTGGTCGGGGACTCGATCAAGATGCTGGCCCTGTCCGTGCTGGTGTTCGCCAGGACCGGGTCTCCGGGGCTCTCTGCGGCGGCGTACATGGCCGGGTGGCTGCCGTACATCGTGGGCGGGTTGTTCCTGCTCTCGCTGGCCGACCGGTTGCCCGCGCGGGGGCTGATGGTGGCCGGCGAGCTGGTCAGGGCGGTGGTGTGCGTGCTGCTGGCGTTCGCGGGGCTCCCGGTGTGGGCGATGCTGGCGCTGGTGCTGGTCACGGGGCTGTGCTCGCCGGTGTTCGGGGCGGCGCGGTCGGCGTTGCTGCCGGATGTGCTGCCCGGGGACGCGTTCGTGCTGGGGCGGTCGTTGCTCGGCGTCACCTCCGCGAGCGCGCAGATCGCGGGGCTGGCGGTGGGGGGCGTGTTCCTGGCCGTCACCGGGCCGGCCGGCGCGCTGGCCGTGACCGGGGCGTTGTCGCTGGTGGCCGCCGTGGTGCTGCGGTTCGGGCTGCCCGACCGGCCGGCCCGGGGCGGTTCCGGGCGAGGGGCCGTGCGGGAGACGTTGCGGGTCAACCGGCGGCTGCTGTCCGACCGGCCGGTGCGCGGGCTGCTGCTGGCCGGGTGGCTGCCGTGCGTGTGCCTGGCGGGGGCGGAGGCGATGGTGGTGCCCTACCTCGGCGGACAGGGGCAGGCGGGGGTGGTGCTGGCCATGGCCGCGGCCGGGATGGCGGCCGGGGAGTTCGCGGTGGGCCGGTTCGCGGCGCCCGGCCTGCGCGAGCGGCTCTCGCTTCCGCTGGCGGTGCTGCTCGGGGTGCCCTGGCTGGGCTTCACGGCCGGGCCGGGGATCGGGTGGGCCGCCGTACTGGCCGCGGTGGCGGCGGCGGGGCTGTCGTACCAGCTCGGGTTGCAGCGGCGGTTCGTGGACGCGGTGCCGGAGGAGGTGCGCGGGCAGGCGTTCGGGCTGCAGTCGGCGGGGCTGATGACCGGGCAGGCGGTCGGCGCGGCGCTGGTCGGGGCGCTGGGGGAGTGGATCACGCCCGCGTACGCGATCGCCGTGGCGGGCGGGGCGGGAGTGCTGGTTGCGCTGGCGCTTTCCCGCGATCTGCGGCCGTCGCCCGCTCGGGGCCCGAGCCCGGCGGACGTCTGACCTGCCGTTCCACCGACGATCACTGTTCGGCAGGCGTGGACAACGTTGTCATACGGTTGTGCGAGAGTTGTCCTCTATGTCGTTGAGATCCGCTTTGTTGGTGGTTGGGGTGGTACTGGCCGCCCTCAACCTGCGCCCGGCCATCGCGGGTTTGTCTCCCCTCCTCGATGAGATCATGCGCGACGTCGGCCTCTCGCCCGCGGGCGGCGGCGCGATCACCACCGTCATGGTGGTCTGCCTGGGCATCTTCGGGCCGCTCACGCCGCTGCTGGCCCGGCGCCTGGGGCTCGACCGCACGCTGCTCGCGGGCCTGCTCGTCATCGCCGCGGGCGTGGTGCTGCGCGGCCTCGACGGCGTGCCCATGCTCTATCTCGGCTCCGCGCTGGCCGCCACCGCCATCGCGGTCATGAACGTCTCCATGCCCGGCATCGTCAAGCAGCACTTCCCCACCCGCGTCAACGTCCTGACCGGCGTCTACGTCGCCGCGGTGGTGGGCGGCGCCGCCATCTCCTCGGCCCTGGTGGTCCCGATCGAGCACGGCACGGGCTTCGGCTGGCGCGGCGTCTCCGCGCTGCTGGCCCTGCCCGCGCTGCTGGCGGCGCTGATCTGGCTCCCGCAGGCGCTGCGCAAGCAGCAGGAGGTGCAGAACGGGCCGCGGCCGTTCGGCCAGGTGCTGCGCAGCCGCGTCACCTGGTACGTGACGGCGCTCATGGGCCTGCAGTCCCTCACCTTCTACGTCATGCTGGCCTGGCTGCCGACGATCTTCATCGAGGCCGGCCTGCCCGCCGACCAGGCCGGCTACCTGCTCAGCCTGACGAACCTGGTCCAGGTGGGCACCTCGCTGGCGGTCCCCGTGCTGGCCGGGCGGCGGGCCTCGCAGGTGCCGTACGTGGTCGGGGCCGGGGTGCTGACCGTATTCGGGTACCTGGGCATGCTGCTGGCCCCGACCGCCGTGCCGTGGTTGTGGATGATCGTGCTGGGTATCGGCCAGGGGGCGTCGTTCGCGCTGGCGCTGCTGATCATCGCGCTGCGGCCGGCCGACCCCACCGCGGTGACGGCGCTGTCGGCCGTGGCCCAGTCCGTGGGTTACGCGGTGGCCGCGCTGGGGCCGCTGGCCTTCGGGTTTCTCCGGCAGGTCTCCGGCGGCTGGTCGGTGCCGCTGGTGGCCGGGCTGGCGGTCCTGGCGGTTCAGCTCATGGCTGGTTGGCTGGCCGGGCGTCCTGCTACCTTAGGTAAGGCTAACCTTTAGATTTCGGGAGTTGCGAGCGTGCTGACCGAGGTGCTCCAGCGGGTGGCCGACGAGCGCGACGGGATCCTGGGCGTGGAGCCCGGCCTCGTCATCGAGCCCGACGAGAGCTGGACGCCGGCCGCCGAGCTGGTGCGGGTGCCGTACACGCGGCTGGACGAGCTGATCCGGCAGACGGCCGAGCGCTGGAAGGCGCCCTACCACGTGGGGGCGGCGCTGTTCTGGAAGACCTACGGTTACTGGCACACCCTGCCGATGGCGCTCGGGTGGGCGCACGACGGGCGGGTGCCGATCATGCGGCTGGCGGAGACGTACTTCAAGGTGTCGGAGGCCGGGGTGACGATCGCGGCCTCCCGGGTGCGCTGGGACGCGGGCGGCCGGGCCATCGGCGACGCGCTGGCCGAGTCGCAGCAGCCGCTGGTCACCGCCATCGGCTCCCTGGCCAAGGTGGGCGAGCGCACGCTGTGGGGTTCCACGGCGGAGGCGTTCGCCCACCCGCTGACGCAGATCATGCCCGGCGACTACATGCGGCTGCTGAAGGAGATCGGCCCGCCGGTGGACGGGCTCGTCGAGCCCGCCGGTGACGGCTACTTCCGCAGGACCTGCTGCCTGTGGATCGTGCTGCCGGACGTGGAGCCGTGCGGGAGCTGCTGCGTGCTCAGGCCACCACGACCTCGTCCAGCGGCCTGAGCTCGTCGGCGTAGCTCACCGAGACGCGGCGCATGACGCCGGTGCCGTCGATCGAGTACTGGCCGAGCCGCCACAGCGGCGGCGAGTAGGCGTGGATCGAGACGCTGCTGCTCACCGCGCCGCTGAGCCGGTGGATGTGGTCGGGCCCGAAGGAGAACGACTGCCCCTCTGACACCACCGTCTCCAGGTGTTCGCCGCCGATGCGCGGATTGCACTCCTGCAGCGCGCCCCGCACCACGTGCACCGCTCCCGAGGAGATGTCGTGGTCGTGCCAGCCCGTGTCGTCCTCCGGACGCCAGCACAGGAGCCAGACGTCCACGTACGCGTCACGGTAGAGCGAGGCGTAGTGCCGGCCGCCGTCCGATGGGAAGTCCACCAGGTCGCGCCACTCTTCCGGGTGCGCGGCCAGCTCGTTGACCAGGTCGCGCAGCTCGCGCCGATCGAGCGTGCGTTCCGGCAGCCGGGCACAGGTGCCCCCGCCCTGGATTTGGTTCGTGCTCACGTACGGAACTCCCTTCTGTACTCATGCGCCAGTAGGCGACGGGGGTTGCTGACCCTGATGGCGTGGCCGGCGGCCGCGCCGAGTCCTGGATCGGGGGCGGTGGCGTAGGGGGCGTCCGAGCCGTTGACGACGACGTCGATGCCCAGCTCGCGGACGACGGCGTCGATCGCCCGCGGGCCGTAGGAGGAGGTCTCCACGAAGAAGTCCGGGTCGACCAGGCCGCGGCCGCCGCCGCCGCGGGCGAGCAGGCGCTCGGAGTGCAGCGGCGCCAGGCCGGCGAGCAGGGCGAAGCAGACGCGCAGCCGGGGATGCCTGGGGCGGACGACCGCGTGGAAGTAGTGCCAGGAGGCGTGCATCTGCTGCACGTACGGCACGAGCGCGGGCCACCACGGCGGCGTGCCGGGCGTGGGCGCCGCCGGCCCCGGGTGCACGAACAGCGGCAGGTCCCTGGCCGTGAGCACGTCAAGCAGGTCGTCGCCGGGCACGGCCGTGGCGGGGATCTGCAGCCCGGCGAAGCCGCGGTCGAGGTCGGCGGCCAGCCGGCCGGGGTCGGGCGCGCTGTGGCAGGTGGCCGCCCAGGCCCCGAAGGGCGCGCCGAGCGCCAGGGCGCCGTCGTGGTAGGCGTCGATCAGCGGCCAGCTCTCCTCCGGCGGCAGGAACTCGATGCCCAGCGGGCTCGACAGCGACACCAGCACCAGCTCCAGGCCGGTGGTGTCGCGTTGCTCATGGTCCGCGGGATCCACCTCGTACGGCGGCTCGCCGTCAAGGATCAGCGTCCAGCCGTCCAGGCGGGGCGGGGAGGTGCGGGCACGCAGGGCTTCGACGAATGAACGGGTCCACAAATGCTGGTGCACATCGATGCTCACGGCTACCTCCTCCCCCTATTTCCTACTCACATTACATGTAAACCGCCTACGCTGCGAAGTCGTGGAGGTGAAACGCTTCAGTGATACGATTCAGTGAAACGCTTCACTTGGGAACTTGTCAACCTGCAGAGTGCTGTCCCGCCAGCCGTCTGTCGGTGACACGCAATAAGCTGGCGTAATGCCTCGCAAGAGAGCCACGATCCGTGAGGTGGCCCAGGCGACGGGCCTGTCGCCCGCGGCCGTCTCCTACGCGCTGCGCGGGCTGCAGGTGTCGGAGGAGACGATGGAGCGCGTGCGCGCCGCGGCGGCCGAGCTCGGCTACGAAGCCGATCCCATCGCCAGGGCCCTGGCCAGCGGGCGCAGCGGCATGATCGGCCTGCTCTGCGGCTCGCTGGAGGACCTGTGGCAGCAGTCGCTGGCCGTCGGCATCAGCAGGGGCCTGCGGGAGAAGGAGCGTTACGCGCTCATCCTCGACGCGGTCGGCGACCCGGCCAGGGAGCGGATCCTGGCCCAGCAGCTCCGCGACCAGCGGGTGGACGGGCTGATCGTGCAACCGATCGACCCGGCGGCCTCCTTCTGGCCGGAGCTGTGCGAGTCCGTGCCGGTGGTCGCGATCGGCGACTCGCTCGTGGGCACGGCAGGCGAGGTCGTCTTCGACAACCGGCGCGGGGTGACGCTGGCCCTGGAGCACCTGCGGACGCTGGGCCACCGCAAGGTCGCGATCCTCACCTCCACCCGGGCCAGCACGCCCGACCGCCCGGCCGACGTGCACGTCACGGCCGAGGCCGACCGGCTGGGCCTGGACATCGAGGTCACCACCGCGCCCCACGAGCTGGCGGGCGCCACCTCGGTCGCGCGCGACATCCTCGCCGCGAAGCGGCCGAGCGCGGTGTTCTGCTTCGCCGACTCCATCGCCTACGGGGTCTACGCGGCGGCGAAGGAGCTGGAGATGTCGATTCCCCGGGACGTCTCGGTCATGGGCTACGACGATCATCCGATGTCGGGGTTGCTCACGCCCGGGCTCACCACCGTCGACTGGGACATCGACGGGATCGTGCGGGCGGCGGTGCGGCTCATCGCGGCGGCGACCGACGGCGCCCCCCGCCGCCGCCGGGTCGTGCAGGCACCCACGCTCCGGGAGCGCGGCTCGGTCGCCCGGTTGCCGTGACGGCGGTGGCCGTCACGGCCGCAGGACGCGGCGGGATTCGTCCAGGTCGGCGGTGAGCGGGCGGTCCGGGGGCGGCGGGCCATGGAGGGCCCGGGCGGCGGCGGTGCGCTCGCAGGCCAGCACGATCTCCAGGGGCTCCAGGCAGCGCAGGGCGTGGCGGGCGGCCTGGGTGGCGAAGCCCGCGTGGTCCTCCGTGCCCCGGGAGATCATCGCTGTGCCCGTGGTCACGGGGGCCGCCAGGTGGCGCAGCTCGGCCAGGGCGTCCTGGGCGACATACTCCAAGATCAGCACGCCCGAGGCCCCCGGGTGGTGGGCGAGGAAGGGGTGGCGGCCGGTGTAGGCGGGGTCCATGAGCGTGGCCAGGCGGGCCGTGCTGAGCTGGGCCGTCTGGGCGAGCGCGGCCCGCAGCCCGTCGAGGGCCAGCGCCACCGGGGCCGTGTGGAAGTTGCCGTTGTGCCAGGCCAGGTTGCCGGAGAAGAGCGGATTCTCGGTCGCCGCGTTGAGGTCGGTCTCCACCGTCCGCCGTGCCCGGTCCAGCGTGTCCACGGCCGCGCCGTGCACCTGGGCGAAGGCCCGGTAGCCGTAGGGATCCTGGAGTCGGTTGGACAACTCCTGGGTGAGCAGGCCGCGCAGGCGGGCGGCCACGGCGACCTGGCCGGGGTGGGGGCGGGCCTCCTGTACGGCGGTGGCCAGCGGCTCGGCCGAGGCGTCCACGGCGGTGAACGACAGCGCGGCGACGTCCACGGCGGCTTCGAGGAGGCGGCCGAGGAGGTGGCAGGCGAGCGCGGCGTCGGCGAGCGTGGCCGCGCCCGAACTGATGAACGGCAGCGCGTCGCTCGGCGCGAGGGGGAAGCGGGGATCGTCGTCGGCCGGCGGATGTGCGGGGTTTTCGTGGTGCCAGGGGAGCTCGCCCAGGAGGCACAGGGCCGTGGTGGCCAGGGCCGTGAGATCGCCGGTGCCGATGGCGCCGTAGGTCTGGAGCGGCGGGGTGTGGCCGCGGTTGATCGCCTCGGCCAGCACCGGGAGCACGGCCGGGTTGATGCCGGAGCCGCCGGCCAGGAGCTGGTTGAGCCGGATGACGAGCATGGCCCTGGCCCGGCCGGGCTCGATCGCGGGCCCGGCGCCGCAGGCGTGGCTGCGGATGAGGTCGAGGCCCGGGGCTTCGAGCCGGATGTCGCGGTTGGCGCCGACGCCGGTGCTCTGGCCGTATACCGGGCCGGTCAGGCCCTGGGCGGTGGCCCACGAGGCCCGCGCCCGATCGAGGGAGGCGATCGTGACCCGGGCCCCGCGGTAGGCCACCTCGTGCACCTGCGCGCAGGTCAGGCCGGTGCCGTCAAGCTTCACGGAGGGTCAGTCGTTGTCGGGGATGAACAGGCCCAGCAGCCAGCTCACCAAGCTGACGATGATCGCGCCCCAGAAGGCGGCCGGGTAGAAGTTGTCGACGTGGAAGGGGATGTCCAGCTCGCCGGAGATCCAGCTCGTCAGCAGCAGCATGGCCGCGTTGATCACGAGGAGGAACAGGCCGAGGGTCAGCACGATGATCGCGCAGCCGAGCGACTTGACGATGGGCTTGACGATCGCGTTGACGATGCCGAAGATCAACGCGACGATCAGCAGGACGCCCCAGTATCTGGCCGAGTTGGTCTCGGCGTTGACCCCGATGCCGGGCACGAACTGGATGGCGACCCACAGGGCCACAGCCGCCGCGATGGTTCTGATGATGAATCTCACGCTGATTGATCCTCCCACTTGAGGTCGGCGCCGCGGTAGTGCAGCGGTCACAACGATGCCAATCGGTCACCGCACGTAGTCATCGGTTATCATCGGCCGACCGGGGGAAGGGGCGTGCAGGGGAAGGAGCGAGATGGACGTGAACGGGCTCGAGTCTCTGCCGGCCGACGAGTTGCATGATCGGGCGGTGCGTTACGCCGTACGCCACGGGGATCTGGGGTTCCTGTGGGACCTGCTGAAGGTGATCCCGGCCGCCGAGGCCGCCAGCGGTCATGACGCCGAGACCACCAACGACCTCAGCCGGGTCTCCGCGCTGCTCAGCGATGCCATCGCCGCGGGCGAGGGCGAGCTGGGCGAGGCGCTGCGCCCGATCTACATCGAATATCTCCGCAGACATCCCGACGCCTAGCACCGGGGATCAGCTCGCCAGGCGGGCTCCCGCGCCGCTGTAGGCGGCGAAGCCGGGCGTGCTGGTCTGCTGCCCGTCCCGGCTGACGATCAGGGTCTGGTAGTCCTCCGACTCCGCGAGATCGGCGGCGAAGCGCCTGGCCAGGACGGGGCCCATGGCGTGGATCGCGGTGGCGTAGGCGTCGGCCACGCCCAGGTCGGGGCCGATCACCGTGACCGAGCCGAGCCGCTCCTCCACCAGGCTCGTACGCGGGTCGGTCACGGGCGCGCCGCCCGAGGTGGCGATGGCCAGGTCGTTGGCGAAGACGACCTTGCGTACGACGCCGCTGCGCGGATCGCGGATCCCGACGCGCCAGCGCCTGCCGGGGGCGGCCGAGCCGCGCACCCTGATGTCGCCGCCCGCGTTGAGGCGGTGGTCCCCGGCACCGGCGTTGGACAGCGCGCGGGACAGGCGTTCGAGCGCCCAGCCCTTGACGTAGCCGGACGGGTCGACCACGCCGTTGACGCGGGTCTCGAACCAGCCGTCGGTGGCCCGGCTGAGCTCGTCGCAGCGGTGCAGCACCTCGACCAGCTCCGGGATCTGCCTGATCGTCCGGCCGCGGTTGAGCCGGCCGACCTGACTGTCTTCCTTGGCGGGGCTGAAGGTGTCGTCCACCCACCTCAGCCAGGCGAACGCGTCGTCAAGCAGGGGGGTCAGCTCGCGTGCCGGCAGGGCCGTGCGGATGTCCACGTTGATCGGCATGCCCATGACCATCTCGGCCCGGCTGGTGCCGGGGAAGGTCATCGCGGCGATATCGGAAGTCTTCACCTTGCCTCCTTGTCCGCGAACCACAGTGACAGACGGGGCGTAATGTCGGCCTAAACCTTTTGTTCTGATTTGAAATGAATCTGTGACCTGGGGACTGCCAGGCGTGACAGGGCACCGCCGACGTACCGCTTGAACCGGCGCGGGCCGGCCACCACCACGTCGCGCTCGGCGATGTCGGGGATCTGGCGGCTCAGGCCGGACGCGCTCAGGCGCTCCTTGGCCCGCGGGTCGTGCTCCGCGCCCACGACGAGGATGAGGCCGTAGCGGTGCTCCAACTCGCGCAGCTCGTCGGTGGCGCGGTCGGTCCGGTAGACCGCGACGGTGTCGCCGGCGCCGGCCAGGCGGGCGCGCAGCGCCTTCGGGTCGAGGCCGGTGGCGATGAGCAGGGAGGGCCTGGTCTCCTGGCGCGCGTGATGGCTCCAGACCGCCATGACGGCGGCCAGCGTGTAGAGGGCCAGCGCGCTCGTGCGGCTGAGGTCGGTCAGGTAGGCCGGGGTGCTGAACTGGTGGGCCACCAGCAGCGCGCCCGCGAGGTAACTGCCCAGCCGCAGCCGCTGCCTGGCCTGCTCGGTGTGCAGGTGGTCGGCGGCCTTGACGCAGATGAGACCCGCCGCGACGAGCAACGCCGCGGCGGCGTAGGCGGTGGGCAGCCCCGGATGGCCGGCGCCCGGCCGGATCGCGCCGAACTCCGCCACCGCGACACCGCACCAGAAGAGGACGGGACCCTGGTTCGCATTCGCCTGAGCCATGGCACTCACCATCCAGAACGAACATGAAAGCATTCTGAGTAAGGTCTGAAACATGGCTAACGTGCGTGTTGAACGGACCGAAGAGGGTGGCTTCCGGGCCACGAACGCCCGCGGCGCCGAGGTGCGGATCGGCAGTGGTGACGAGGAGGGGGTGTTCACCCCCGTGGAGCTGCTGCTGGCCGCGGTGGGCGGGTGCAACATCGTGACCGTCGAGCCGCTGACGGCCCAGCGCGGGCACCGGCTGGTCCGGCTGGCGATGACCGTGGGGGCGGAGAAGGTGGAGTCGAACCGGCTCGGCCCCGTGACCGTGACCTACGACGTGGAGTTGCCGTCGGAGGAGGCCGATGAGGTGTTCAGGGCCGTGGCGGAGCGGGTGCACGACAAGTACTGCACGGTGAGCAGATCGTTGCAGGTCGGTACTGAGGTTCGGTTGGAGCTTCCGTAGGTGGATTAAACAGATATTCGACCCCGTTATGACGCGACCGTTGCATTCGTCTCGGTAGCGTTGTACCAGGTCAGGAGCGGATGCGACTGGCCTGAGAGACCTTCACCGAAGCGGACGCGGAGGGGGACCGCGGTTCGCAAGTGCGGGACCGCCGACGTTTTTTGGGGGAAAAGCGTCGGCCTGGACCGCCACCGATCGGGCCGGGCAGCTTTGGGGGAACTGCCCGGCCCGATCTATGCGTGCTGTCCCTCTGGTCCGCGGGCCGACCCGGGGCGTATCGCCTGATCTGTTTGTGCGTATTCTCCGGTTACGTGAAAAAGGTACTCATCGACTGCGACCCCGGCATCGACGACGCGCTCGCCCTGGCCCTGGTCGCCGGTTCTCCGTCCCTGGACGTCGTGGGCATCACCACCGTGGGCGGGAACGTCGACCTGGAGCTGACCACGGCCAACGCGCTCGCTCTCCGCGAGTTCCTGGGCCTGGGGGAGGTGCCGGTGACGCCCGGCAGCGGCGGGGCCCTGCTGCACCGGACCGTCCGGGCCGGGCACGTGCACGGGGCGACCGGTCTGGGCGACGCGGTCCTGCCCGTGCCGGAGCGGGGGCCGTCGCCGGGGCACGCGGTCGACTTCATCGTGGAGGCGCTGCGGGCCGACCCCGGCGAGATCACGCTGGTGGCCGTCGGGCCGCTGACGAACCTCGCCCTGGCCGTACGCAAGGAGCCGCGCGTCGTGGAGTGGGCCCGCGAGCTGGTCATCATGGGCGGCTCCTACACGCGCGGGAACCACAGTCCGGCGGCCGAGTTCAACATGCTGGCCGACCCGGAGGCGGCGGCGATCGTCTTCGGCGCCGGGTGGACCGTGCGGATGCTCGGGCTGGACGTGACGCTGACCGCCGTGGCGACCTCGGACGTGCTGGAGCGCATGCGGCCGCTGGGCCGGCTGGCCGACCGGCTGCTGGTGCCCGCCGCGCGGTCCTACGGGGTGGTGACCGCCGAGGGCGGCCCGGCCATCCATGACGCGTGCGCGGTGGCGTACGTGCTCGAACCGTCGCTGTTCACCTGCGTCCCGGCCGTGGTGAACGTGGAGACGGCCGGGGCGTACACCCGCGGGATGACGGTGACGGACTTCAACCTGCGTGATCGGCGGGCGAACGCGCTCTTGGCCACCGCCCTGGACGTGAAGGGGTTCTGGGAGCTGGTGCTGGGGGCATACGAGGGGTTGGCGGCCAGGCTCGGATGATGTGCGGGCAGGGCGCGGCGGCTGATACAGTTACACCCGTTGCGCCGCTAGCTCAGTTGGTCAGAGCAGCTGACTCTTAATCAGCGGGTCCGGGGTTCGAGTCCCTGGCGGCGCACTACGCGAAACCCTAGCTCGATGCGCTGAGCTGGGGTTTCTCGGTTTTCTGGCGACTCCGGCCACGTTGAGGTGCTCCCGTGGTTGCTCGGTGGATGCTCTTCGGCACGGTTCCGGCGTTCTGTGAACCCGTTCGTCAGGTCAGACCCGTAAGACGATCAAGAGAACGCCAAGCCGGGGGGTACAGCGGGCATGCCCGGGCCGGGATGCGCTGGCCTTCCGGCAAAGAGTTGATCAAGCTGCCTGTAATGCATGTTCCGCCGTTCCGTGGTGGAGCTGTTCTGACCTCCTCTTCGGAACAGATCTGCTCGTGAGTTGGTCTTACTTGTATGCGAAGCGTCGTATTCGTCCGGCTCGGGCCCGACTGCTGCTGCCCCGTTCTTGGGCGGTGGGTATGAGAGCTCGAGGGGAGTTTCCGGGTCTCGGCTGATCGCACGCGTGTCACGGCGTGCGAGCGGAGCAACGACGGCTACCGCGTCGAGGCTGACCGGGCCCCTCAGAATGGGTGCCCACCTCCTGATTCAGCGGCAGCGGGCCGTTGCCGATGATTAAGCCTTCCTGCTCGGTGGTGTGCAGCCAGCCCGCTGGGGCGGTGTACTCGGAGGAGGCGTACAGGCCGTAGCCGCCGCCATTGGCGTGTTCCTTCATGAGCACGCTGCGATAGAGATTGCCCAGCGCCGAGGGACGCACCCAGGCCGAGAGCGTCAGTGTGTCGGTCAGGCGCAGTGAGGGGGTGTGCGGGATGGTGACCCAGCTGGATTCGCCGTTGAACGACAGCGCTTGCCCGTGCTTGCCGGTCGTTGTCCAGGTGGTGTCGGTGGCCGTGCCGGTGTTGTTCTGCCCGGAGGCGTCACCCACGGTCGTGCCCGAACCCTCGTTCATGCCGTACGCGGCCACCAGGCCCTGGTTCGCGGGCGGCTGGGTCGCCGTGGCGGACGCCTCGGCGGAGGCGGGGCCGACGTTGCCGGCGGCGTCGACGGGGCGGACCTGGTAGTAGGTCCCCGCGGCCAGCCCGGAGTCGAGGAACGAGGAGCCCTCGGCGGAGCCGACCTGGTTGGCGGCCGACGGGGTGAAGCCGGGCGTCGTGGACCGGTGGATCTGGTATCCCGTCACGCCTGTGTTGTCGGTTGCGGCCGTCCAGGTCAGGGAGGCCGCTGATCCACTCCGCGAGCTCTGGTAGCGGCTCGGGGATCCATTCGCCCACGTAGGTCTCGCGCCGGACGCGTGGCGAGGAGAGCTGGTCCAGGCAGATACAACCGGCGACCGTGGTCAACCAGCCGCCGGGGGATGCGATGGCGTCCCCCGGCGGCCGGGACATGGCATACCAGCGGGCAGTTCGACAGGACAGCGGAGTGAACCTGTGAGGCTGGCGCGTCGCCCCCACCGGTCGCCTCACCGTCCGAGATGTTGCGTTGCCGGATCAGCCGGCAGGACCACATCCTGATGCGGCTCGTCCAGATGCGGAAGGGCGTCGGGAGATATCGGTTTAGCCGCGGTTATCGGGCTTCTTCCGCAGAGGAGGTGTTTCCGGCCTCTGGGCCGGCGGGGTCCCAGGTCACATGAGGCGAACCCGTCAGCGCAGTGGTGTCGAGGTACCTGGGCTCGAGGACGCGCTCGGTGAACTTCCAGCCATCCGGGGTGCGCTGGTAGCGGTCGTGGAACAGGCCGTACATGACGACCGACCTGCCGTCGCGCTGGCGACCGATCTCGAAGATGGATTCCCGGCCGGTCGCGGTGTCACCATCGAGTTGGATCGTGCCCGGGTGCACGTTCTGCACCCAGAACTCCCACGCACCCTGCAGCCGTTCGATACCGGCGCGGATCTCCTTCCGCCCGGTGAACTCGACGTTGGCGGGGGGGATCCGCCACACCGCGTCCCTGGTGAACAGCGACGCGAAACGGTCGTAGTCGCCGATCATTGCCGCGTCGACGTGTTCGCCCCGCAACGCCTCGATCTCGACGCGGTCGGCGATAGTCTGCAGATCTCTCATCGGTTTCCTCTCTCCTGCGAACGTGATGGATGACGGCATCGGGCTCCTGCCGGAGGGTGCTGCAGGGTGCGTCCGCACCAGCAGCGCTTCACTGAACGTCTAGGTCTGGTGGCTGTATCTGACCTGTCGGCGGTTGTGCTCACGGGCCTGCCCTCCAGTTCGCCGCGCCATCTGCCCCTATCCGCTTGCCGGCGTAGCCGGAGCGAACGTCCATGGTGATCTTCTTGCCGCAGTGGCGGTTACAGATCATCGACGAATGAGTCCGGCGCGTCGGGACGGCCGGCCAGTACCCGATGCTCGCGCTCATGGTCGGCTACACGGACGGCGGCATCACGGTGAAGTCCGCGGGCTGAGCCGTGTCACACGCTGCGATGGGCGCTCGTCCTAGCACCAGAGCAAGCAAGCACAGGAGAGGGACACGACATGATGAACGGCTACAGCAGGTCGGCCAGGATCTTCGTCCAGGTGGCTGTGGTGGTCGGCGCGCTGACGATGCTGGTCTTCGGCGTGTGGATGCGCATCGACCCGGCGGGCTCGCGGTCTTCGCCCGGTTCCCCAATCACGTGCACTTCCTGCACGACGCCGGGGTCTTCCAGATCGGCATTGGGCTGATGATGCTGAGCGCGCTGGTATGGCATGACGTGCTGTCGATCGTGCTGGTCGGGTTCTTCGTCACCAACACCGCCTGGTCCGGGAGAACCCCTCATGGGGATATCGGCGGGTACACGGCGAACTGGCCATGCTCGGTATCACGGTCGCGCCCTCCGCCGTGTGGGAGATCCTCAAGCAGGAAGGCATAGACCCGTCCCCTGAACGAGCGTCGGTCACATGGGCGGACTTCCTGCGGCGCAACCGGCCCGGCACGCTTCAGCTCCGGGTGCGCCGTGATGTCGCTGTCGGTGATCGAGGTGTTACGCTCCTCCACCAGGATCGTGCCCTCGGAGGTGGCCAGCAGCGAGCCGAACGGCGGATCGCCGGCGGCGCGGGCGGACGCGGCCAGCTCTATGGCGCGTCGCAGGAGTCTCTCGTCGTCGTGCGTCACCGTCGCTCCTGGAAGGCTTGGGATGGGGCGTCAGGTAACGAAGTTTTAAGGGGGGTCGGCTGTCGGCACTTCGGAGACGGCGGTGTTCAGGGATCCTGGAGGCGGCGGATCATCGCCTGCTTGGCCGTGGCGAACTCCTCGTCGGTCAGCACGCCCGAGCGGTGGAGCTCGCCGAGCTCGGTCAGGCGGCGCAGGACGGCGTCGTGCGCGTCGTCGGCGCCGGGCGGCGGGGGCGGCAGCTCGGCCACGCGCCGCGGCAGCCGGGTCAGCACGGCCGCGGCGACCAGGGCGGTGGCACCGCCGTAGCGCTGGATGCCCCAGCACACGCAGCGGGTGTCCTTCTGCGGAGTCGGCGCGAGCTTCTCGCCCTTGATCCGGAAGCGCAGCGTGCCGTAGCCCATGCCGGACTGCGGCCGCCACTCCACGCCCAGCAGCTCGGACAGCGCGAACTCCTGGGCGCCGGCCTTCTGCTTCTCCGAGCTCGCGAACCCGTTCCAGTCCAGCCGCACCCGATCGCCGTCGAACAGCGCCGTGCCGTCGCCCGCCGTGGCGGTGATCGGCACGTCGGGGCCCGGCAGCAGGTAGTCCTCGCAGGGGCCGGCGGGCGTCTGGTAGACGAGCAGCATGTCGCGGACCTCGTCGGCGAAGTATTCGGCGGCGCCCGAGCGGTTCTTCGGCACCGACAGCCGGTACGGGTCCGCGGGCGGCCCCAGCGACCCGGCCACCACGTCGGACAGCGGATCGGCCCCCTTGCGCAGGCGCAGGCGTACGTGCCCGCCCTTGCGCCCGGGCTCGAACGCCACCCCGGCGACGGCCTCCAGAGGGACCACGACCTCGCCCAGCGTGCGCCGTAACTCGTGGATGTCCTTGTCGCTGCCGGGCACGATGCGCAGGACTTCCCCGTTGAACGTCCACGAGCCGTCGGGCACGGCGATCTCGGTCATATTGTCAGCCTAGGTGAGGGAGGAGCGGGATGGAGATCTTCACGAGCTGGCCGTCCTGGAAGCAGGCGGAAGGCCCGTTGAGTAAGGTGCTCCCGCCGACGACCGTGGACCTCCTGCGCGAGGCGGTGGCGTTCGCCGGGCGGTGCCACGGGGTGCAGCAGCGGCCGACGGGCCGCCCCTACGTGGAGCACCTGCTGGAGGCGCTGGAGGTGGCCGTGGCCGGCGCCGGGCTGGCCGACCGCGACGTGCTGGTGGCGATCGTGCTGCACGACGTCCTGGAGGACACGCCGTGCACCGAGGCGGAGGTCGCGCGGCGGTTCGGCCCGCGGGTGGCGGCGCTCGTGCGGTGGGTGACCAAGCCGCGGGACGCGGTGAAGGCCGACTACCTGGGCTCGCTCATCAAGGCGCCGTCCCAGGCAGTGCTCGTGAAGCTGGCGGACCGGGTGAGCAACGTGCAGGAGCTGCAGCGCATGCCGTGGCGGTTCCAGCGGCGTTACTACCTGGAGACGGTCGCGTACATCATGCCGCTGGCCGGGGCGCATCCGTGGTTCGCCCAGTGGTACGCGGAGTGGCGGCAGCGCTGGCGGCGGGTGGAGCGCTGGCCCGGTTAGCCGCGGATCCTGGCCACCCGGTTGCGTACGCCGTCGAAGTGCGCGTGCACCGCGGCCACGGCGCCCGCGCGGTCGCCGGCGAGCACGGCCGTGTAGATGTCGCGGTGCCGCCTGGCCACGTCGCCGGGCGGCTCGTCGGGGGCGCCGAGGGCGTCGCGCAACTGGTAGTAGATGTCCCAGAACGCCCCCAGCAACTGGCTCACCAGGGGGTTGCCGAGCGGCCGGTAGAGCAGGTCGTGGAAGAGGCGGTCGGTCTCCGGCGAGACCGGCCCCGCCTGTGCCTCGGCCTCCATCCGGGCGATGACCTCGGCGACCGGGGTCAGGTCGGCCGCCGGCTCCAGCTCGATCAGCCGCCGTACGAGGCCGCTCTCCAGGATCTCGCGGATCTCGATGAGGTTGACCAGGTGGTTCTTGCCGTTCTGCAGGGTCAGGCGGCTGTGGAAGGTCAGCTCGTCCACCAGGCCCGCCAGTGAGATGCGGCCCACGAACATGCCGAAACCGTGGCGGATGTCCACGATGCCGACCGCCTGCAGGGCCTTGAGCGCCTCCCGGATCGAGTTCCGGCTGACCTGGAGCTCCTCCATGAGCTCCGATTCGGTGGGGAGAGGATCGCCGGCCACGAGCCCGCGCATGACGATGAGGTTCTTGACACCCTCTTGGGCCTCGGCGGCGCGGCTCAACCGTGCCGGGCGCGGGACAGCGGCCATGAAGAATCCCCTCTCTTCTGCGTAACATTCCGGAAATCTTCTGTTGACCGAGGGCTGTATGGCCATCTAGCGTCCACCTTACGCAAAAGATAGGACATGGGATGTCCCATGTTCTACGTCGGGCCGCGACCTCGCGGCCTGATATGACAGGAGGCATCCGTGAGCTCTGACTTCAGCCGCCGCGACTTCCTGCGTTACAGCGGCGCGACGGGTGCGGCGGCGTTCATCGCGGCCACCCTTTCCGCCTGCTCCGGCGGTCCGGCCTCGACCGGATCGGTCGGGGCGGGTACGAACAAGGACCTGATCACCGCTGTCATCGGATACGGCAACGACCAGAGCTGGGACCCCACCCAGACCGCCTCGGCCTTCGCCATGGCCGGGATCAACCACATCTACGAGGGACTGCTCGATACCGACCCGATCACGCGGGAGCCTTACCCGGCGCTGGCGACGGCGCTGCCCGCCGACCTGAACGCGACCACCTGGAGCTTCACGCTCAGGGAGGGCGCCAAATGGCACGACGGGCAGCCGGTGACCGCCGACGACGTGGTCTTCACCTTCCAGCGCATCCTCGACCCCGAGGCGAACGTGCTGACCGGCAACTTCTTCCGTACCTGGCTGGAGGAGGTGAAGAAGGTCGACGACCGCACCGTCGAGCTGGCCTTCAAGATGCCCTTCCCCGATGCCGCGCCCCGGCTGACCATCGCCAAGATCATGCCGCGGCACGTGTTCAGTCAGGCGGGGGCGTGGGACCAGGCCAAGAGCGGCAAGGCGGTGGGCTCGGGACCGTACCGGCTCAGCGCGCACAACCCCAAGTCCAACACCACATTCGAGAAGTTCGACGGCTACAACGGGCCGCGTCCGGCCACGGTCAAGCAGATGAACTGGCTGACGATCGTGGACGCCGCCGCCCGGGTGGCCAAGATCTCCGGCGGCTCGGCCGAGGCGCAGATCGCCGACAACATCCCGTACGCGAACGTCGAGCAGCTCAAGCAGCAGGGGCTGACGGTCGAGGGCGGCAAGGGCATGAACCACATGTTCCTGATGTTCAACACCGCCGCGAAGCCCTTCGACGACGTACGGGTGCGCCAGGCCCTGCACTACGCGATCGACAAGCAGAAGATGATCGACGTGGCGCTCAAGGGCCACGGCACGGCCTCCAGTTCCTTCCTCAACGAGGGCCACCCCGACCACCAGCGGGCCTCGGTCGTCTATGACTACGACCCCGACAAGGCCAAGGCACTGCTGAAGGAGGCGGGCGTCAGCAACCTGACGATCAAGCTCATGGCCGTGAACGTGAGCTGGATCGTGGACTGCCTGCCCACCATCGCCTCCTCCTGGGAGGCGGTCGGGATCAAGACGACGCTGGAGCCGCAGGACACGGCCGCGCTGTTCACCAAGATGGACCAGTTCCAGGACTACCAGGCGGTGGCGGCGGCCTCGAACCCCAACCAGTTCGGCATGGACGCCGACCTGATCCTGCACTACAACTACGTGCCCGGAGGCCTGTGGATGAAGTACGCCCACTGGGACGGCACCGAGGACGCCAAGAAGCTGTTCGCGATGATGGACGAGGCCGGAAAGGTGACCGACAAGGCACAGAAGTCCGAGCTGATCCACAAATATCTGGACTTCGTGGCTGAGCTGGCCATCCTCTACCCGGTGGTGCACAACGAGCTGATGACCGCCTGGGACCCGAAGAAGCTGTCCGGCCTCCGCGCGCAGCCCTACCCGGGCATCAACCTGCTGCAGGCCAAGCGGACATGACCCGTGTCGCCAGGATGCTGCTGCGGCGGCTCCTCATCCTGATCCCGCTGATGCTCGGCGTGGTCGCGTTCGTGTTCATCGTGATGCGCTTCTCCGGCGTCAAACCGGAGTACGCCTACTTCCAGGGCGCGAACCCGACCGCCGAGCAGATCCGTCAGTTCCAGATCGAGAACGGCCTGCTGGACCCGCTGCCCGTCCGCTACGTCCGGTTCGTCGCGGACCTGGCCCAGGGCGACCTGGGCACCAGCGTGCTCACGAAGAAGCCGGTGATCGAGTCGGTGATGACCGCGCTGCCGCTGACGTTGCAGCTCACGTTCCTCGGCCTCGCGGTGGCGGTGGTGCTGTCGCTGGTGTTCGGCGTGTCGGCGGCGTTGTTCCGGGATCGCTGGCCCGACCAGATCATCCGCATGGTGTCGCTGATCGGCGTGGCGGCGCCGGCGTTCTGGCTGGCCCTGCTCATGATCCAGTGGCTGGCCGTCGGCGAGGGGCTCTTCCCGACCGGCGGCTACATCAACCCGGCCGACTCACTGACCGGCTGGCTGCAGTCGATGACCCTGCCCGCCCTGTCCCTGTCGCTGCCGATCGCCGCCCAGCTCAGCCGCATCATCCGGACCTCGATGGTGGAGGAGCTGGACCGGGACTACGTGCGTACCGCGATCGGCAGCGGCCTGCCGCCGATCGTGGTCGTCGGCCGGAACGTGCTGCGCAACGCCCTCATCAACCCGCTGACCGTGCTCGGCCTGCGGGTCGGCTATCTGATCGGCGGCACCGTGGTCATCGAAACGATCTACGGCCTGCCCGGCATGGGTCAGCTCATGATCAACGCCGTACGCGACGGCGACCCGGCCGTCGTCCAGGGCGTGGTGCTGACGATCGCGATCGGCTTCCTGGTGGTCAACCTGGTCGTCGACATCCTCTATCTGCTGGTCAACCCCCGCCTCAGGAGCACCGCATGAGACGTGGACTGACAGAGCGGCTCTCCCGCCCGGGGGTGGGGTTCCGCCGGTTGAAGCCGCTGTCGTGGGTCTCGGTCGGCGTCGTGGTCGCGGTCGTGCTGGCCGCGCTGCTGGCGCCGCTGATCGCGCCGCACTCGCCGTACTTCCAGGAGATCGCCGGCGGCGGCCCGTCGGCCGAGCACTGGATGGGGCTCGACAGCGCCAACCGCGACATCCTGTCCAGACTCCTGTACGGGGCCCGCTGGTCGCTGATCATCGGACTCGGCGCGACCGGGCTGGCCCTGGTGGCCGGGGCGATCATCGGCGCGGTCGCGGCCACCTCGCGCCGGGCCGTGGACGAGACCCTGATGCGCCTGCTCGACGTGATCATGGCCTTCCCCGGCATCGCGCTGGCCGCGGTGCTCGTCGCGGTGTTCGGCGGCAGCATCCCCGTGCTGGTCATGGCCATGGCCTTCCTCTACATGCCGTCCGTGGCCCGGGTCGTGCGGGCCAACGTGCTGTCCCAGTACGGAGAGGACTACGTCGCGGCCGAACGCGTCATCGGCGCCCGCACGCCGCACATCCTCATCCGGCACGTCGCGATCAACTGCGCGGCGCCGGTGCTGGTGTTCTGCACGGTGATGGTGGCCGACGCGATCGTGCTGGAGGCGTCGCTGTCGTTCATCGGCGCCGGCGTGCGCCCGCCGAACCCCTCCTGGGGCAGCGTCATCGCCGACGGCAAGAATCTGGTCCTGCTCGGCGGCTGGTGGGCCACGGTGTTTCCCGGGCTGCTGATCCTGATCACCGTACTGGCCCTGAACATCCTGGCCGAGGGCGTCTCCGACGCCTGGGCCGCGCCCGCCGCGCGGAGCGCCGCCCCCCGCAAGGACGACGCGTTCGAGCAGGCCAGGCCGGGGTCCGGCGAGATCGTCGAGCTGCGGGGGCTGGCCGAGGCCGCGCGCCGGCTGGCCGAGCGCGCCCGCCCGCTGCCGCAGGGCCCGCCGATCCTGGCGGTCGAACGGCTGCGCATCGGGTTCGGCGACGGGGTCGACATCGTGGACGGCATCGGCTTCGAGGTACGCCCCGGCGAGGTGCTCGGCCTGGTGGGCGAGTCCGGTTGCGGCAAGTCGCTGACCGCCCTGACCATCATGGGCCTGCAACCCCGCGGCGCCCGCGTCAGCGGGCACGTGCGCTTCGACCAGCGGGAGCTGCTCGCGCTGCCGCGCCGGGCCCGCCGCCGTCTGCTCGGCCACGAGATGGCGATGATCTACCAGGACGCCCTGTCCTCGCTGAACCCGGCCATGACCATCAAGGCCCAGCTCAAGCAGCTCACCCGGCGCGGCGGCCGGCGCAGCCCCACCGAGCTGCTCGAACTCGTCGGCCTCGACGCCCGCCGTACGCTGTCGGCCTACCCGCACGAGCTGTCCGGTGGGCAGCGGCAGCGGGTGCTGATCGCGATGGCGCTCTCCCGCGACCCGAAGCTGATCGTCGCCGACGAGCCCACCACCGCGCTCGACGTGACCGTCCAGGCGCAGGTCATCGAGCTGCTGCTGCGGCTGCGGGAGGAACTCGGGTTCGCGCTGATCCTCGTCTCGCACGACCTCGCGCTGGTCGCCGACGTCACCGACCGGGTGGTCGTCATGTACGGCGGCCAGATCGTCGAGACCGGCGCCACGGCCACCCTGGTCGGCGCGCCTGCCCACCACTACGCCCGCGGTCTGCTTGGGTCGGTGCTGTCGCTGGAGTCGGGGGCCGAGCGGCTCACCCAGGTTCCCGGCGTGGTGCCCGCGCCCGCGGACTTTCCCGCCGGTTGCCGGTTCGCCGACCGGTGCCCGATGGTGACCGACGTGTGCCGGAGCGAGCAGCCGGTGCTGGAGGGCCCCGCCACGCATGCCGTGGCCTGCCATCATCCCGTACGGGATCCGGCCCATGAAGGGAGTGGGCAGCGTGCTTGAGCTGACGGACGTGCACGTCGTCTACAAGGCCCGATCCGGCGGCCTGTTCACGCGCGACCGCGTCCACGCGCTGACCGCGGCGAACCTCACCGTCGACCCCGGCGAGACGGTCGGCGTCGTGGGGGAGTCGGGGTGCGGCAAGTCCACCCTGGCCAAGGTGCTGGTGGGGCTGGAGCGGCCGACCTCGGGGACCGTCGCCTACCGCGGCCGGGACCTGTGGGCGCTGGGCGAGTCCGAACGGCGGGCGCTGGTCGGGGCGGGCATCGGGATGGTCTTCCAGGACCCGTCCACGGCGCTCAACCGGCGGCTGCCCGTCAGGCAGATCCTGCGTGACCCGCTCAACGTGCACCGCCGCGGCACCCCCGCCCAGCGCGACGCCCGCGTGCGCGAGCTACTTGACCTCGTCGGCCTGCCGGCCGGCGCGGCCGAGGCGCTGCCTGGGCAGCTCTCCGGCGGACAGCGCCAGCGCGTGGCCGTGGCCAGGGCGCTCGCCCTCGAACCCGGCCTGCTCATCGCCGACGAGCCCACCAGCGCGCTGGACGTGTCGGTGCGGGCCCAGATCCTCAACCTGCTGCTCGACCTGAAGGAGCGGCTGGGACTGGCACTGGTGTTCGTCTCGCACGACATCCAGACGGTGCGGCGGATGAGCGATCGGGTGGTCACCATGTACCTCGGGCGGATCGTCGAGCAGACGCCCGCGCAGGCGGTGCCGCTGGGGGCCCGCCATCCGTACACGCGGGCGCTGTTCTCGGCGACGCCCGGGCTGATCTCGCCGATCAACCCGATCCCGCTCGTGGGCACGGTGCCCTCGGCCACCAGGCCGCCGAGCGGGTGCCCGTTCCGTACGCGGTGCTGGCGGGCCGATGACGTGTGCGCGGAGGAGATGCCGGCCGCGCGGAGCGATGACGGTCATCTCTTCCACTGCCATCATCCGGTGGCGGCGGGGGCCACTGACGTCGAGTTGATCCAGGAACGTCTTTGACCTCCTCCCCGCGGGTAGATCCGGGGGGTTTCCACCCCTCTCGCACGGACAGGAGGACAGGTTGAGGTTCACGGTACGCGGGCTCGCCCGACGGCGGGCCTCGTGCGCACGTGGCATGCCCGGTCGCGTGTTCGATGCTCCTGGCCGCTTTCACGTCGGCGTCGCAGGCGTACTCAGCCGCTCCACCAGCCCGCCCCAGCACGCCGCCGAAATCGGGCGGTTCAGCCCGGGGCCTCCACGCTTTAAGGAAATTCGATGAGGATCACGAACGACGCCGCCGAGCCCGCGACCGGGCCGAACGACGCTGAGAGCGCTGCACTCACGGGTGTCATTCCGCCTGTTTGCACGCCTTTCACCCCCGACTACCAGGTTGATGTCGCCTCCTTCGTCCGGTTGCTCGATCACCTGCTCGATGGCGGGGTGGACGGGCTGTTCGTGCTGGGGTCGTCGTCGGAGGCGGCGTACCTGACGGATGAGCAGCGGCGGGTGGTGCTGGACACCGTGGTGGGGCACGTGGGAGGGCAGGTGCCGGTGTTGGCCGGGGTGATCGACATGACGACGCCCCGGGTGCTGGAACATGTGCGGGTCGCGGCGGCGGCGGGAGTGTCGGGGGTGGTGGCGACGGCGCCGTTCTACACGCGTACGCATCCCTCGGAAATCAGCCTACATTTCCGGACTATCGCCGCTCAGGGTGGTTTGCCGGTTTACGCGTACGACCTGCCGGTGTCCGTGCACACCAAACTGAGCGCGGGGCTGCTGCTGGAACTGGCCGCCGAGGGGGTGCTCGCCGGGGTGAAGGACTCCAGCGGGGACGACGGCGGCATGCGCGCGGTCATCATGGGGCGCGAGGCGCCGTTCAGCGTACTCACCGGGTCGGAGATCACGGTGGACTCGGCCCTGTGGATGGGCGCCGACGGCGTGGTGCCCGGGCTGGGCAACGTGGACCCGCAGGGGTACGCGGAGCTGTACCGCTGCGCCTCCCGTGGTGACTGGGAGGCGGCCCGGGCGGAGCAGGAGCGACTGGTGAGGCTGTTCGAGATCGTCAAGGTCGGCGGCACCCGCATGGGCGGCAGCTCCTCGGGCCTCGGAGCGTTCAAGGCCGCACTTCACCTACGCGGCGTGATCGACTGCCCGATCACCGCGCTCCCCCAGATCCAACTCAACAAGGACGAGACCGGCCGAATCGGCAAACTCCTGGCATCCGCCGGCCTACTCTGACCGGCTTGCCCGGTGTCCACCGAGACTGCCCCGACCGGCCGGCCTGCCGTCTACCGGGACTGCTTCGACCAGCGGGCCTGGAGCCTGCCGGACGGATTTCGCCCGGCGGGCCCGGTGTCCTGCCAGGCCGCCCTGATCGGCGGGCCTGGCGATTGTCGGGTTGCTCTGGTCGGTTGACTTACGCGGGGCTGGCCATCTGAGCCACATCCTCCGCGCCATCCTCGATCAGCTTCGATGCCAGGTCGGACAACGCCCGCCCGGCGGCCAACTCGTCCCCGATCCCGGGCACGGGACGGTCCTCAGGGTTGCGGCGGGCGTGAGCCACGCTCTCGTGCCGCTTGCCGTCCGGGGTGAACAACACCGCCGTGGCCGTGGTCAGAGCGTCCTCGTCGTCCTCGCTGATCCAGATCTGTATGTTCCACTGCTTGTACTCCATGTCCGACCACCTCCCTACCTTCGAGCCTGCCCCATTTGGCGCATCGGTAAAGTCACCGCCCCCGGCCGCCGCTGAATGGGCTCTCTGGAGACCGGGGATGCCCCGCTTCCGCGGCGGGTCACTCGGGATGCCGTGTTCGCTTGGCGTGGTGTTCGTTTGGCGTGGTGTTCGCTTGGCGTGGTGCTCGTTTGGCGTGGTGCTCGTTTGGGGCGGTGCTTGGTGGAGGGGCGCTCAGGGGCGGTGGGATTTCGGGGGGAAGACCTGGAGGGCGGCTTCCAGGGCGGTGGATTCTTCTGGGGTGAGGCGTTCGAGGAAGTGGACCAGGGTGGCGGCCTGGTTGTTGCTGGAGGCCAGGGCGTGGCGCATCAGCTCGGCCGTGTAGGCCTCCTTGGTGGAGATGGGCTCGTAGACGTAGGCGCGGCCGACGGGCTCGCGGCGGAGGAGGCCCTTGGTGTGGAGTTTGTCCATGACGGTCATGACCGTCGTGTAGGCGATCTCACGCTCCCGACGGAGGTCTTCGAGCACGTCACGGACGGAGGCGGGCCTGCGGTTGGACCACATCCTGTCCATGATCGTGGACTCGAGCTCTCCCAGGGGGCGTCTCATGACCACATGCTAAGGGTTGCAGTGGCGCACAATTGTTTGACAATCGCCGGGCAGCACCATGGTCATCGTGAGAGACGACAACAGGCCCAGCGTCTGGGAGATGGTGGTCGTACATCGCGTGTTCCGGCGTGAGTTCAAGCTGGCGCCGGAGCTCATCCGCCGGGTACGGCCCGGCGACACGGAACGGGCCGCGACGCTGGCCGCGTTCGTCAACGAGATCCTCGACGGCCTGCACCTGCACCACGAGGCCGAGGACAAGCTGCTCTGGCCGCCGCTGCTGGACCGGGTCGTGTTCGAGGTGGACCTGGTCAACGCCATGGAGCGGCAGCACGAGCGGGTCGCCGCGTACATTGAGGAGTTGCGCGGGCTGCTGCCTGTCTGGGAGCGGAGCGCCGAGGGCGGCGAGCGGGTCGCCGACGTGCTCGATCGGCTGCATGATGATCTCGTGCTCCATCTGGATCAGGAGGAGGAGCGCATCCTGCCGCTGGTCGCCGAGCACATCACCAAGGAGGAGTGGGATCGGCTCGGCGAGTACGGCCGCGCCCACCTGTCCAAGGAGCGGCTGCTCATCCAGCTCGGCGCGCTGCTGGAGGACGCCACGCACTGGGAGCGGCAGGCGTTTCTCGATCTGCTGCCGTTGCGCGCCCGGGTGTTGTGGGCATTGGTGGGCAAGCGTCACTACCGCAAGGAGATGGGCAAGGTCAGGGTGGTGGGCTGAGCTCAGCGGCTCACGCCGTCGGCGGGTCGTCGCAGAAGGCTCAGGTCGGCTCGGCGTGGCAGACTTTCCCAGTCGCCCTGGGAGGTCACCGCGAAGGCTCCCGCCGCGCACGCCGTGCTGAGGCGTTGCGCAGGCTCCGCCCCCGCCAGCCAGTCGGCCAGCCAGCCGGCCGCGAACGCGTCGCCGGCCCCGACCGGGTCCACCTCGGTCACCGTGTACGGCTCCGCGCGCCGTACGACGCCGTCGGACAGCTCCATCGCCCCCAACGCCCCGAACTTGACCAGCACGTGCCGCGGCCCCAGCCCCGCCAGCTCCTTGGCCAGCTCGACGGCCCCTTCGACGTCGGCGATCAGCCGGCCCTCGGCCTCGGTCGCGAAGAGCACGTCCACCGAGCCGACGGTCTCCCGCAGCCACGCCCCGGCCTCGGCGGGCGTCCACAGCGCCCGGCGGTAGTTGACGTCCAGCGAGACGAGCACCCCGGCGGCGCGGGCCACGGCGATGGCGTGCCGCACAGCCTCCCTGGCGGAGGCCGAGAGCGCGGGCGTGATCGCGGAGACGTGCAGCACCCGGGCCGAGCCGATGAGCTCGGAGTCGAGGTCCGCGACCGACAGCCGGGAGCCGGCGCTGTCCTTGCGGTAGTAGCGCACGTCGATGAGGTCGGCCGTCCGCCTGCCCTTGATCATCAACCCGGTGGGCGCGCCGGGGTCGGGGATGGCCCGCACGTCCACCCCCTCGCCCGCCAGGGTGGAGCGGATCAGGTCGCCGAACTCGTCGGCGCCCACCCGGCCGATCCACGTCGCGCGGTGGCCCAGCCGGGCGACGCCGATGGCGACGTTCGACTCCGCGCCGCCCAGGCCCAGGTCGAAGTCGCGGGCGAAGCGCAGCGGGCCCGTACGGCGGGCGGCGAACAGCGCCATGGTCTCACCGAAGGTCACCAGCTCGGTCATCGGTTCTGGCTACTCAGCTTTCTCGAGGTCCGCGCCGTTGCCACCCCGGTCACAGGGAGGTACGCGCCTGAGGGGCCGGACTGCTTGCGTTCCGGCACGGGTGACAACATACCGGGGCAACCGGCCCGCTGCTCTCCCGGCCGCCCGCGTTGGTTATGATCAATTGACCGTCTTTTGGGGGCGAAGTGGGCGAAAAGCGGCCGAAGACCCTGCTCGCCATGGGGCGCGAGGTGGCCGACCGGCTCGTGACCAGCGAAGTACGCGACCGCCTCGTGCGGATCGCCGACGTGGACCCCGACCTGGTGGCCGCCGACTTCGCCGATCCGGCCGTGGCCGGGGCGCTGGCCGCCGCGGAGGTGCTCTACACGAGCTGGTGGTGCCCGCCCATCACGGCCGAGGTGCTGGCCAGGGCGCCGAAGCTGCGGGCGGTCGTGCACGCGGCCGGATCCGTCAAGCACCACATCACCGAGGCGTGCTGGGAGCGCGGCATCCTCGTCTCGTCGGCGGCGTCGGCCAACGCCGAGCCCGTGGCCGAGTACACCCTCGCCGCGATCCTGTTCGCCAACAAGCGGGTGCTGGACATCGCCAGGCTCTACCGCGAGCAGCGGGCCAGGCCCGACCTGGACAGCACCTTCCCCGTGCTGGGGAACTACCGGCGCACGGTGGGCGTCGTCGGGGCCTCCCGGATCGGGCGCCGGGTGATCGAGCTGCTGCGGCCGTTCGAGCTGGACGTGCTCGTCGCGGACCCTTACCTGACGGACGACCTGGGCGTGCCGCACGTGGAGCTGGACGAGCTGTTCGAGCGCAGCGACGTGGTCAGCCTGCACGCGCCCGCGCTGCCCGAGACCAGGCACCTCGTCGATGCCGCCCGCCTGGCGCGCATGCGCGACGGCGCGACGCTGATCAACACGGCGCGTGGCGCGCTCGTCGATGAGGACGCGCTCGTCGCCGAGCTGGCGAGCGGCCGGCTGTACGCGGTCATCGACGTGACCGAGCCCGAGGTGCCGCCCACCGGCTCGCCCCTCTACGACCTGCCGAACGTCCTGCTCACCCCGCACATCGCCGGCTCCCTCGGCGGCGAGCTGGGCCGCATCGCCGCCCTGGCGCTCGACGAGCTCGCCAGGTATGCCCAGGGCCGCCCCTTCGCCCACGGCATCACCGCGGAGGCCCTGGCCATCCTCGCTTGACGGAGGAGCGGGCCGCACGGCGCCTACCTGGTCAGGCAAGACGGTCCCGGCCTGGCCGAGGGCCGGGTCAGCAGACCTTCCGGTAGCCGCTCTCCGGGATCAGCCGGGTCCACTCGGCCCGGCTCAGCGGGCCGCCCGCCCTGGCGCACACCTCGCGTACGGTCAGCGCCGGGTCGATCGGGATCTCGCGTACGCTGCCGTCCAGCGCCACGCCGCGCAGCCGCCGGCCGTCCTGGCTGAAGGCCAGCCCGTCCGCGCCCGATCCCACCTGGCCGACCTCGCGCAGCGTGCCCGTGTCCCACAACGACGTACGTGTGGCGGCGACCGCCAGCAGGTCACCGTCGGGGGAGAAGCGCAACTCGTCCACCGGGGCCGTGCCGGTCTCTACCGTGCCGAGGCGGGCACGCTTGCGCACGTCCCACAGCAGCACCCGGCCGGTCTGCTGGCCGAACGCCAGCCGGCGGCCGTCGGGGGAGAAGGCCACCACGGTGGGCGCGGCCGTGTCGAGCGGGGCGTCCAGCGGGGTGATCCCGCCCGAGGCGAGGTCGAGCACCTTGGGCCCGGCGGCCAGCGTCGAGCCGTCCGGGCTGAAGGCCAGGGCCAGGTCACCCGCGCCCTCGTACAGCTTGACGCGCCGGCCCGTACGCACGTCCCACGTCTCCAGGGTCCGGCCCCGGGCGGTGGCCAGCGTGTCGCCCTCGGGGGAGAGCGCCACGGCGGGCACGTCGCCGCCCGCCCGGACGGCGGCCACCTGCCTGCCGCTCCGCACCTCCCACACGGTCACCGGGTCGCCGGCCACGGCCAGCAGCCGCCCGGTCGCGTCGAGGGCCGGCGCGCCGGTGGCGGCGATCCGGCGGAGAACCCTGTGCTCGACGGTGTCGATGACCTCGATCGCGCCGCCGACCTCCCTGGCCGCCATCCGGCCGTCGCCGGAGAAGGCCACGATCCCGCCGCCCACGTACGGGGCGGGCAGGCCCGAGACCTCCAGGGAGATGACCGAGCCGGTGCCGCTCAGGTAGCGCAGCGAGCGCCCGTCGGCGGAGAAGGCCAGGCCGCCGTGCTCCGGCTCCTTGAGCGGGTAGGAGCCGGCCAGCCGCCGCCCGGCCACGTTCCAGACCCGGACCTCGCCGGCGCCGGGCAGGGCGAGCAGGCTGCCGTCAGGGGAGAAGACGGGCGGGCCGTCGTGTCCCGGCCCTGGGCCGTCCGGTCCCTGGTCCGCGTCGTCCTGGCCGCGCTTCGGGCTGTCCTGTCCCTGGTCGGAGCCGTTCTGCTCGCGCTTCGAGCCGCCCTGCCCCGGTTGCAGGCCGTCCGTGCCGGGGGCCTGGGTCGTCTCGGCGAAGCCGAAGGTCTGCGCCGGCTCGTCGCCGGGCGCCACCAGGATGGCGAGCTTCTCCGGCACCCCGGACTCCTGCGCCGTCCCGCCGTCGGCGCGCAGGGGCTCCTCAGCCGCCGCGAACCGCTCCACACCGCCGCCGGTGGGGGCAGGGGACGGCGCGTCCGTGGTGTTCGGGCGGACGGGCGTCGGGGCCTCGGCCGGTAGGGGGTCGGCGCGGCGGGCGCGGGCGGGGCCCGGCCCGTTCGCCCGGACCAGTGTGATGCCGTCGCGGCCCGCCACGGCCAGGGTGGTCCCGTCAGGGCTGAACGCCAGTGCGGGGGGCGCCGCGTCCGGGCCGGTCAGCGGGCGTACTTCGACGACCCCGGTCCTGACCCTGGCCGTCGCGTCCCAGAGCTCCACCCGGCCGTCCAGCCGGGAGAAGGCCGCCCGGGTCCCGTCGGGGGAGAGCGCCACCGCGCGGTCGGCCACGTCGAACAGCACCTCGCCGCCCCGGTAGACCCGCGTGCGGTTCCCCTTGACGATCGTGTACGTGGCCCCGGCCGGCGCCCGCCCGGTGGCCACCTCGTACGTCCGCCCGTCGGCCCCCTCCGCGAACCTGCCGTCGCCACTCAACGCCGCGATCCCGGCGGGCGACGGATAGGAGCCGAGCCGCCGCCCACCGGCCACGTCCCAGACGGTGACCCCACCGTCATCCCATCTGACCAGCTCGTCCCCGCGCAGCAGATAACGCGCCCGCAGGTCGGCCACCGGATCGGTGAACACTCCCAGCTCCGGCTGCACCAGCGACGCCTGAAGCGCCGCCCGCGCCTCGAACACCGGCGACAGCCGCCAGGCGGCCACGCTCAGCCGCATCGCGGTACGCGGATCGGAGGCCCGCATCGTCTCAGCCCTGGCCGCCACGGCCCGCGCCTCGGCGTCCACAAGGCGTTCGCGCAGGTCGTTCTGGCCGTGCACGGACACGACGGTCATCGTCACCGCCACGGCCAGCACCGTGCCGAGCGTCGCGAGCGAGGGGACCAGCAGCTTCCTGCGCTGCTTGGCCATGGTCACGCTGTCGTTGAGGAAGTCGCGTTCGAGCTGGTTGAGCCGCAGGTGGCGGCGCTTGGTCGCGGCCCAGCCGAGCGCCGTGTCGAGCGCCTCGCCGCGGAAGAGGTGGCTGCGGTCACGCCGGTGCGCCGACCAGCGCCGGGCCCCCTCGCGGATCTGCCGGTGCACGGCCAGGCCGTCGCGCTCGTCCGCGACCCAGCCGCGCAGCCGGGGCCAGGCCCGGTAGAGCGCCGCGCTGGCCGGGGCCACCCGGTTGTCGCTGACGGCCACCAGCTTCCCGGCGGCGGTCTCCGTCGGAGGCACGCGTACGCTGCGCCGCACCAGGAGCCCGGCGGCCATCAGCGGGGCCAGCACGTCGCCCTCGTCGATCGGGTTGTCCCCGTCGAGCAGGCGCAGCAGCAGCCCCGGCACCTCCTCCTGCTGGCGGGGCGTGAGCGCCTGATATGCCTCCTCGGCCACCTCGCCGAGTGGCCGCGCCCCCGCGAACCCCTCGGGGGGCCGCAACTCGGCCGTGCTCTCGACGCGCAGCTCCGCGGCCGCGGGCCGGTCGGCGGGATCCTTGGCCAGCGCCCGCCCCACCGGCTCGCGCAGCACGTCGGGCAGCGTGCTCAGGTCGGGATCGACGGTCAGCAGCCGGCGCATGAGCTCGCCCGGGCTCTCCCCCCGGAACGGGTCGTGCCCGGTGGCCGCGAACAGCACCACCGCCCCCCAGGCGAACACGTCCGCCGCCGCCCCCGGCTCCTCGCCGGTCAGCACCTCGGGACTCTGGTAGGTGCACGTCCCGCCCACCGAACCCCCAGCGGGCAGGCCCAGCTCGATCACCTTGGGCCCGTCGGCGGCCAGCAACACGCTCTCCGGGTTGAGCCCGCGGTGCGTCAGCCCGGCCTCGTGCAGCACGGTCAGGGCACCGGCCAGCGCGTTCGCCAGCGCGACCAGCTCATCACCGGAGTAGGGGCCGTGCAGATCGACGGCACTGCGCAGATCGGGCCCGGACACGAACTCGCTCACCACGTAAGGCACGCCCTCATCGATCCCGACGCTCACCACGTCGGCCAGATGGCGGCAGGAGACCCGCTCGAAGCGCCGTCCCACCTCGCCCCGCGGCACCGTGACGGCATAGCGGCGGCCTTCGTCGTCATAGGCGTCGTAGACCACACCGCGCCCGCCCGCGCCGAGCCTGGCGGCCAGCCAGTGGCCGCCAAGCCTCTCGGGGTCACCGGGCACCAGGCGCATCGTCACTGATGCTTAGATGCACGGCACCGCCCGTTGGTTGTCAGAAAGCGACGCCACAGGTCCCCCGCGCGCCTCGGGGGACCCATGCGTCATGATCATTATGCCAGGCTTCCAGATCTTGCCGGCCACTCCGGCCGGAGCACGGACATGATCACCGAGTCGTGCCACTCGCCGTCCCACAGCAGGGCGTCGCGCTGCACGCCCTCCTCGACGAAGCCGAGCTTCTTGTAGACGTGCCGCGCCCGCTCGTTGAAGGCGAAGACGTCCAGGCTGATGCGGTGCAGCGGGGTCGTCGTGAAGGCGTGGTCCAGGACGAGGGCGATCGCCTCGGTGCCGTACCCCTTGCCGAACGCCCGCGAGCCGGCCAGCGCGATGCGCAGGTTGCAGGACAGATTGTCGGTGTCGAGTTGGTTGAGCACGATCTCACCCACGCAGTCGTCGCCCGCCGTGATCGCGAGGTCGAGCCGGTCGGGGTGCTCGGCCCTGGTCGAATACCACAGCAGGGCGCGGTCGCGGTCGAACGCGCCGTGCGAGCCCGTCAGCCGGCGCACCACGGGGTCGGTGACCAGTTCGAGCAGGTCTTCGACGTGCTCGGGACCCACCGGGCGCAACGTCACGAGCTCACCCGTCAGCGTGGGCTTCTCAGCGAACATCCCCCTTGGCTATCAGCCCTCGCCGCCGCCGGGCAAACCCATTCTCTCCAGTACGGCGTCGCGTACCCGCTCAGGACCGGCCACGCCGACGTCGCACACCAGGTCGGCCACCTCGCGGAAGTACGGGGCGCGGCGGGCCCGCATGGCCGCCGGGTCGAAGTCGGGGCGGTGGTCGCTCGACTTCATGCGCGCGGCCAGCACCTCGTCGGCCGCGTCCACCCAGACCACGAACGCCCCGCGCAGCGCCGCCCGCACCTGGGGATCCTCGACCGTGCTGGCCGCCGCCGCGATCACCTTGGGCTCCCCGGCCAGCTCGCGCAGCACGTGGTCGGCCTCGTAGTGGTGCAGGGCCGCGGCGCCCTCGCGGGCGGCGAGCTCGGCCGCGGTCCCCTCATGCTCCTTCCGCAGGAACGGATCGCTGTCGCTGAGCGGCAGGCCCAGCGCCTCGGCGATCAGCCGGCCCGCCGTCGTCTTGCCCGAGCCCATGAGTCCGACCACGACCACTGGTTTGTTTTTCGACATGTGGATAGAGGTTCCTTCGTGGCAAGGAGGTAATCATGACCATCGCCGGAGGCATCATCCTCATCATGCTCGGCGCGATCCTTACCTGGGCCGTCGAGTTCGACCTCGCCGGTCTGGACATCAACGTCGTGGGTGTCGTCCTCATGCTCGGGGGTCTGGCGGGGCTCCTGATCGGGATTTACCGGATCGCCGTCGCCCGCAGGGCGGTGGGCCCCATCGACGAGCCGGTGCACCGCACCGAGGTTTACGAGGAGCCCCAAGTCCACAGGACGAAGGTGTACGAGGAACGCCGGCGCTACGACGAACCACCGCTTTAGGAGGTGAATCGACATGCCAGCCGCTGAAGAGCTGCCGTCGACCATCAGGCGTTCGCCGAAGAAGGCACAGAACACCTGGATCAAGGCGCACGACTCGGCCGTGGAGACGTACGGCGAGGGGCGGCGCGCTCACATGACGGCCTTCGCCGCGCTCAAGCACTCCTTCGAGAAGGTCGGCGACCACTGGGAGCCGAAGGCGAAGAAGGGCCCTTCGGACAAGGGCGCGACGGACAGGTCCGGCCGGACGGCAGAGGGCGTGGACGCCAACGCCAGCAAGGAGCATCTGCAGAAGCTGGCCGCCAAGCTCGGCGTGCAGGGGCGGACGCGGATGACGAAGCAGGAGCTGGTGGGCGCCATCAAGAAGGCCAACAGGAAGGCCACGGCGAGGGCGCGCTGACCGGTTGCCTCGGGCCCGGCCCTTCGCCCCGGCCGGCCGTTCTCGACGGAGGGCCGACGAAAACGTCGTCGGCCCTCACCCATGCCCGCCCTCTCCGCCCCGGTGCCCGAGCCACGCCCGGCCCGCAGGCGGGTGCGGGCCGGGCGTCACTTCGGGCGGGAGCCGTCACAACGAGTGCTTGACCGCCTCGGCGATGGCGTGGCGGTCGATGCCGGCCTCGGCGAGCTGCTCCTGCGGCGTGGCCGAGCCGGGCAACTCCGTGACGGCCAGCTTCACCACCCGGGGCCCGAGTTCGCTGACGGCGTCCATCACCGCGTCACCGAGCCCGCCCTCCAGCCGATGATCCTCGACCGTGACCAGGTTGCCCGTGGTGGTGGCCGCCTCGATCAGCGCCGCCGAGTCGACGGGCTTGACCGAGTACAGGTCGATCACCCCCACCGGGATCCCGGCCGCCGCCAGGTCGTCGGCCGCCGCCATAGCCTCGTGCACGGTCACCCCGGCCGCCACGATCGTGGCCCGGTCGCCGGGCGAGTGCCGCAGCACCCGCGACCCGCCCACCGGGAACCGCTCGCCCGGCGGGTAGATCACCGGCGTGTCCCCGCGCGTGGTCCGCAGGTAGGCCACCCCGTCGACGTCGGCCATCTCCGCGGTCAGCGCGGCCGCCTGGTTGCCGTCGCACGGGTAGAGGACCGTGCTCCCGTGGACGGCCCGCAGCATGGCCAGGTCCTCCAGCCCCATCTGCGACGGCCCGTCCTCCCCGATCGACACACCCGCGTGCGAGCCGACCAGCCGGATCGACGCCCGGCTCACCGCGGCCATCCTGATGAAGTCGTACGCCCTGGTCAGGAACGCCGCGAACGTGGCCGCGTACGGCGTCCAGCCGCGTACCCGCAGCCCGACGGCGGCGGCGACGAGCTGCTGCTCGGCGATGTACATCTCGAAGAACCGCTCCGGGAACCGCTTCCCGAACTCCTCGGTCTTGGTCGAGTCGGCCACCTCGCCGTCCAGCGCCACGACGTCCCCCCGGGCCGCGCCGAGCGCCGCCAGCGCCGCTCCGTACGCCGTGCGCGTCGCGACCTTCTCCCCCACCTGGTAGGAGGGCAGGCTCATGGCCCCGCTCTCGAACCGGTGCGGCCGGGCACCGGCCGGCGGCTCCTGCACGCTGATCCGTACGTCCCTGGCCCCGCCCAGCTCGTCGATGGCCTTGCCGGGATCCTTCAGCGCCTTGCCGTGGGCGCCCTCGCGATCCTCGGTCTCCAGCGCCCCCTCGCCCTTGCGGGTCCTGGCCAGGATCACGGTGGGCCGCCCCCGGGCGTTGCCGACGTCCGCCAGGGCCTGGTCGATCTGTTTGGGATCGTGCCCGTCGATCTCGACCGTGTGCCAGCCGAACGCCCCGAACCTGCGCGCGTAGGCCCCGGTGTCCCATCCGTGCCGGGTCGGCCCGCGCTGCCCGAGCCGGTTCACGTCCACGATGGCGGTCAGCCGGTCCAGCCCCTCGTGTCCGGCGTGCTCGGCGGCCTCCCAGATGGACCCCTCGGCCAGCTCGCTGTCGCCGCACAACACCCAGATCCGGTACGGCAGCCGCGCCAGCCGCCCGGCCATCGCCACTCCCACCCCGACCGGCAGCCCCTGCCCCAGGGACCCGGTGGCCACGTCCACCCACGGCAGCCGCGGCGTCGGATGCCCTTCGAGCCGGCTGCCCCGCCGGCGGAACGACAGCAACTCCTCGTCCCCGATGACCCCGCACGCCTTGTAGAGCGAGTAGAGCAGCGGGGAGGCGTGCCCCTTGGAGAAGATGAGCTGGTCGTTGGCCGGGTTCTCGGGCCGGTCGAAGTCGTAGCGCAGGTGGCCGGCGAACAGCACGGCCATGAGGTCGGCGGCGGACATGGATGAGGTCGGATGGCCGGACCCGGCCGCCGCGGCCGCTCGTACGGAGTCGACCCGCAACTGGGCCGCCAGTTCGGTCAGGTAGGGAAAGTCGTGTTCAGCCATCATGACCTCCTTGAGAAGATTTCCGGCGTCTGCCCGCCCCCGCCCCTGACGCCCTCTGCTTCGCCTCGCCCGCCCGCCCGTTTCAGGCCGCTCCCGCGGGGCGGACCGGTCGCCCGGCCCGCCCCGCGGGAGTCAGTGCCTGCGCAGACGGCGGGCGGCGAGTGCGGCCGCCGTTCCCGCCAGGGCCGTCAGCAGGATCGGCATGCGGTGACGGGAGAACCAGAACTGGGGATTGCGCGGATGGGCGCGGTCGTCGAAGGTGCCGTGGGCGCCGTAGTCGCGGACCTCGTCGGCGGGCTCCCACAGGTTCGACACCCCGCTCGGCTCCTTCTCGTCCGTCTGCTGCGCCTGCTTGCCGGTTCTGGCCAGGTAGCGGTCCACCAGGGCCGGGGCCGCCCGCTGGGCCAGCAGGGTCGCCACCGTGCTCGCGCCCACCCAGTACTCCTTGCGCTCCGGATGCTCGGCCGCGTACACGATCGCCCTGGCCGCGACCTCCGGCTGGTAGATCGGCGGGACGGGCTGGGGGTGGCGGCGGAGCTTGGACAGGACCCACTCGAACTGCGGGGTGTTGAGAGCCGGGAGCTGTACCAGGGTGAGGTGGACGTTGCTGTGGTCGGACAGGAGCTCCGTGCGGACCGACTCCGTGAAGCCCTTGATGGCGTGCTTGGCGCCGCAGTACGCCGACTGCAGCGGGATGCCGCGGTGGGAGAGCGCCGACCCCGTCTGGACGATCGTGCCGCCGTTGCGGGGGATCATCAGGTCCAGGGCCACCTTGGTGCCCCAGACGTAGCCCAGATATGTCACCGCCGTCGTCCGGGCGTACTCCTCCGGGGAGATATCCGGAAATTTGGCAAAAACTGAGGAAAAAGCGGTGTTTATCCAGACCGCGATCGGGCCCATCTCCGCCTCGATCCGCTCCGCCGCCTCCCGTACCTGGTCGTAGTCGGCGATGTCGGCCTCGTAGACCTTGCCACTGCCGCCCTCGACCCCCACGTCGACCGCGGCCGCACCCAGGCCGGTCGTTCCCCGGGCCAGCAGGGCCACGTCGGCGCCGCGGGCGCCGAGCTCCCGGGCCACCGCGCGTCCGACCCCGCCACTCGCGCCCGTCACCACCACGACCCGCCCTTTCAGCGGTGCCATGTCGAAATCAGCCTGCCTCTCCGTCCCGTCGTTGTTTCTGACGTCGTACGGCCAGCACCATGTCGACCACGGTGGCGATGCCCAGCAGGATCGCGACGGCCGTCATGACCGGGGCGCGCGCGATCAGTCCCAGCACGGCGAATGCGAACAGGAACATCAGCAGGAACGAGCCCACTCTCACGTGCACCACGTCACGCGGGGTGGCGGGGACCATGGCATGCCCCCGGTCGGACTTTTGCTCGTACCACTCTCCGCGGTCGGGTTCACCTCGGTTATCGGACATGTCGGTCACCTGCCCTGATGGTTTGCGCATTAACACTTTGGGTACTGCGCCCGGCGTGTCCGACCCACGTCCCAAGTCCGGAAAAGGGCCGCTCGTTCTGCGCCTCAGTGATCAAGGCGAGCCGGGGTTCGTGCGGTGCCGGCGGGGGCGCGGGTTCAGCTACCTCGGCCCGGACGGGCGCCCGGTGCGCGACTCCGCCACGCTCGCCCGGATCAAGGCCCTGGCCATTCCGAGGCAACTCGCCACGGCGGGCACGGCAGAGCGGGCGGTTGTTGACATGATTCGTGCTGTTTGAGTGCTCTTTAGCCGGGCATGCGGCCGACATAAGAAGGAGGCGAGTGATGGAGGCTCCGCAGTACGTCGCGGCTCGTGTCCAGCAGGCGCTGGCCGAGGACGGGCGCACGCACGAGCTCGGCATCCGCGTCGACATCCGAGGCGACCAGCTTTTCCTGCGCGGCCAGGTGAGCGGTGCCGAGCAGCGCCTGCGGCTCGGCGAGGTGGCCCACGAAACCGCGCCTGATTTCCACCTGCACAACGAGATCCAGGTCGTCGAGGCCCACGAGCCCGGAGAGGATGAGCATCTTGACTGACCTGCGCATAGCGGCCGTGGGCGACATTCATCTGGGCGAGGACGTCAGGGGTCAGTACCGGCAGAGGCTGGCCGGCATCGAGGACCGGGCGGACGTGTTCATGCTGGCCGGGGACCTGACCCGGCACGGCACGCTGGAGGAGGGCCGGCTGGTCGCCGACGAGTTGCGCGGCCTGCCGATCCCGGTCGTCGCCGTGCTCGGCAACCACGACTACCACTCCGACCTGCAGTAC
This sequence comes from Nonomuraea sp. B12E4, assembly GCF_039871825.1. Classification (NCBI taxonomy): domain Bacteria; kingdom Bacillati; phylum Actinomycetota; class Actinomycetes; order Streptosporangiales; family Streptosporangiaceae; genus Nonomuraea; species Nonomuraea sp. B12E4. The sequence continues at coordinate 369,741 of NZ_JBDPME010000006.1, forward strand.
GAGATCGCCGCTGAGTTGCGGGACGCCGGGGTCGTCGTGCTGGACGACGACGGGGCCGTGATCCAGTGCGGCGACCGGAAACTCGGCGTGGTCGGTGGGAAGGGCTTCGGCGGCGGGTTCGCGGGGAAGTGCGCGAGCGAGTTCGGCGAGCGCGAGATCAAGAACTTCGTGTCCCACACCCGCTACATCGCCGAGGCGTGGAAGGTCGCGCTCAAGGAGATCGTGGCCGACCAGCGTGTGGTGTTGTCGCACTATTCCCCGATCAAGGAGACGCTCGAGGGCGAGCCGCCCGAGATCTACCCGTTCCTGGGCAGCTATCTGCTGGCCGAGGCGGTCGACACGGCGGGTGCCGACCTGATCCTGCACGGGCACGCGCACAAGGGCAGCGAGAAGGGCATGACCCCCGACGGCATCAGGGTGCGTAATGTGGCGATGCCGGTGCTGGGCAAGGCCTACGCCGTCTATTGCATCGGCTGCGACACCTTCTGACCCCGCCCGCGGGGCTCAGAGCACTCGTGCGGCCATGATGCACACGTCGTCCTCGGCGTCGTCGCCGCCCAGCCGCTTGAGCACGCAGTCGATCATCGCCTCGGGATCGTCCCCGACGCAGTTGTGGGCGGCCTGGACCAGGGCGTGTATGCCGGCGTCAACGTCCTGGCCGCGCCGTTCGACCACCCCGTCGGTGTAGAGCAGCAGGGTGTCGCCCGGTTCGAGAGGCGTGTGGGTGGTGGCGTACTCGGTGGCGTCGAACGCCCCGAGCATCATCCCCGGTGTCCCGGTCACCGGCTCGGCCTTGCCGTTCCTGACCAGGACGGGGGGCGGATGGCCGGCGTTCGTCCAGCGGAAGGAGCGGTCCTCCGGGTCGAAGTGGCCGATGATCGCGGTCCCCGTCACGGTGATGCCCTCGTTGGAGTGCACGATCAGGTCGTTCAGCCAGGTGGTGAGCCGGCCGGACTCGGCGCCGGTGTAGGCGAGACCGGCCAGCCCCGAGCGGGTCTGGAGCATGATGCTGGCCGCGGTCAGCCCGTGCCCCATCGCGTCGCCGACCGCGAGCAGCACCCGGCCGTCGGGGATGGGCCGGGCCTTGAACCAGTCGCCGCCGAGCCGGCCGAGCTCCTCGCCGGGCAGGTAACGCACGCCGACGGTCATCCCGGGCAGGTGGACGAGGCCGCGGCGGACCGGCAGGATCGTGTTCTGGAGCTGGACGGTGACCCGGTGCTCCTCCTCGGCCCGCTCCCGCTGCCGGTGGGCCTGCTCGTGCGCCACGGCCAGGGCCCGCTCCCGGCGCCGGTGCCTGGTCACGTCCTGGACCAGGGAGCGCACTTTGACCGGCACGCCTTCGGCGTCGAGGATCGGCTCGCTGAACAGGCTGAGATGCCGCACCCCGTGCCGGTGCTGGATCCGGAACTCGGCCTCCACCGCCTCCCGGTGCTCCAGCAGCGAGCGCAGCTCGTCCTCGACGACCGGCAGATCCTCCCGCACCACCGCGGTGGGCAGCTCCTCCAGGGGCAGTGGCCCGTCCGCGCGGTCGCGGCCGAACATCTCATACATCTGGGAGGTCCACAAGGCGCGCCGGGTGGCCAGGTTCCACTCGCCCCAGCCCAGCTCGGCCAGGCGCTGGGCGCGTTCCCAGCCGGAGACGAGCAACTCCTCGTCGTCGAGCACCCGCCAGCTCACCAGCAGCCCGTCGTCCACCCGGGCCGCGCGCACGCTCAGCGTGGCAGGCCAGAGCAGGTAGTCGCGCACCTCCACGAACTCCAGCGGCTCCCGGTGCACGGAGTCGCCGGTCTCGAACACGGCGATGTAGTCGTCGAGCAGCCCCGAGCTGGCCACGCCGGGGCTGACGACCAGCAGGCGGCGCCCGGTCAGCTCGTCCGCCGTGCGGCCGGAGACCGTTCTGGCGTGCCGGTTGGCGGCCACGATGAGGAAGTCCACGACCCTGCCCGCGGGGTCCTTGATCGGGGCGAGATAGAGGGCTGAGGCGTGTACGGCCTCCAGCATGCTGTGCACCCACTCGGGCACGTCGGGCACCTTCGCCGCCTCTTCCGCCGGGTGCTCGACGCCCTTGGCCACCGAGATCAGGTCGAGCCCACTGTGCTGGGCCTGCCTGACGAGCCGTTCGGCCGCCTCGGCGGGCCGGATGTTCAGCTCGACGGCCAGCCTCGCGGTGGCCTCGTCCAGGATGGCCTCGCTCCGCATGCGATGCCGGAGCCGTGCGAGCTGGTCACGGATTCTCGCCGAGGCAGCGCCGGTTCCGTAACGGCCCAACGGCGGATATTTGCTCACACGCTCCTCATGCCCGCGGAAACGGGAATGAGGAGATCAATTTACGATATTTCGGCAAAACTAGGGGCCGCTGGGTCGTTCTCGAGGTTCGGCCCAGCGGCCGATGGGCGGGAACCGGGTGGCTCACGCCACTAGACATTGAAGATGCTTACCCCGCCGGGCCCGACCAGGAATCCGAGGACGATGAGCACGATCCCCCAGAGCAGGTCGCGCCGGGCCAGGATCACGTAGATCCCGGAGATGACGAGGATTACCGCGATGATCCAAAGCAAAGTAGCCATGAACTGCAACTGCCCCCGAGCATCCTTCCTTAACATTTTTTTCCCGGGAGCAAGGGTCAAGGGAAAGACTGGGACGGCATTCCGTTATTTCTCCCTCGTACGAGGTGGTCCGGCGTTCCCGGCGGCCCGCCGGCTTCGTCGGCTCGGTGGAGGCGGGTCGGTGGAGGCGGGTCGCGGCCGGTCCGCAGCGACCCGCCGAGGCCGTACGCGTACTCCTCGGCTAAACGTCTAGCGGACGATCGTCGGGGTAGCCCGGTCACATGAGCAGCCACGGGCACGCGGTCACTGACGCCATTCTCGACACGCTGAAGCGCGCCAGCTCCGGGCTGAAGGACGCCGGAGTGAAGTTCGCGCTGGCGGGCGGGTGCGCGGCGTACGCGCGGGGCGCGGCGCCCTCGCTGCACGACGTGGACTTCGTGCTCACCGAGCATGACGTGCCGGCCGCGCTGGAGGCGCTGCGCGGGATCGGCTTCCAGACGGCCAAGCCGCCGGAGGACTGGCTGGTCAAGGCGTACGACGAGGGGCGGCTGGTGGACCTGATCTTCCGGGTGTCCGACCTGCCGATCACCGACGAACTGCTCGACCGGGCCGAGCCGCTGAAGGCGTCGGCGGTGATCGTGCCCGTGCTGGAGGCCACCGATCTGGTCATCACCTGGTTGCTGCCGCTGTCGGAGCACGCCTGCGACTATGGCGCGCTGCTGGCCCAGGTACGGGCGATGCGCGAGCAGGTGGACTGGCCCCGGGTGGCCGCGGTGGTCGCGCCCTCGCCGTACGCCAGGACGTTCATCACCCTGCTGGAGCGGCTGGACGTGCTGGAGGGGCCCATCGAGCCGCTGGGCGACCCGAAGTGGCCCTGACCTGGCCGGCCGGGTCGCCCCGGACACGCCCGGACATGGCGAAGGGCCGCGCCCCGGCAGGCGCGGCCCTTCCTGGATGGCCCGAGGTCACCCGGGGAACCGGCCGTAGTAGTCCCCAAGCTTCGTCCGGTACGCGGGCTCCTTGAACGCACCCTCGTCGAACTCGGGCGCGTCCTTGATCTCGGCCTTGGTACGCGCGACGAACACGTTGCGCTCCTGAGGGTCGATGCTCGTGACGACCTGAGCCGGGAGCATGACCTTCTTGCCGAAGATCCAGGGACCGGTGTCGACGATGAGATAGCTCTCGCCGACCTCATAGGTCGCCTCGTCGACGGACCCGATCTTTCCGTCGGTCGCCTGAACGTGGTATCCCACGAGGTCCAGGTTCGTGCCGCGGTCGTAGACGTCAGGACGATAGTTCCAGAGCTCCATCGGGCTCCCTTCCTCTCTTCTTGTCGTCTTGGTCGGGCTTGCTTCCGCTACCCGGACATCCGCGGGTAAACGCCTGGCAAAGTGGTTGCGGGCAGGCGGCCGTCAATCGCCTGCCCGCCCACGTCGGGGTTCGTGGTGTTCGGCCGGGTGGGCGCTGACTCTCCTGAACGCCGGCTGAGACGCCCTGCTCGGCGGCATGGAGAACTTCGCCGCCGACCACCTGGGTTCGACGACCCGGCGCGCCCGCCACCCTCGGGGCGAGGGCGGCGCGGCGATATCCGGATGAAGCGGGCGAGCGTGCGGCACTAGGGTGTGGGCCATGCCGCGAAACCTGATCTGCTCCCCGCCGCCGGCCCAGTAGCGGGCGGCATTTCCTGAGATTTCCGGGTCTGAGCGATCCGGGGGTGAGTGCTGCCCGCCCAGCGGGCCCTTTCCACCACTCCCTCCGGAGAACTCCTGTCATGACCCATGTCTCCGCCCGGCGGGGCGCTCTCTACGTGTCCGTGGCCGCCACCGCGTGGGGCACCGGCGGCGCCGCCGGTTCGCTGCTCTTCGAGACGGCCGGGCTCGGCCCCGTCGGCGTGTCCCTGTGGCGCTACCTCATCGGCGCCGCCCTCCTCCTCGCCGTCACCCGGACCCTCCCCGCCGGCCTGAGCTGGCGGGTGCTGCCGGTCGGGGCCGGCATGGCGCTGTACCAGGCCGCGTACTTCGCCTCGATCGCCCATTCGGGCGTGGCCGTCGCGACCGTGGTGACGATGGGCGCCACCCCCGTCTTCACCGCCCTCGGCAGCCGCTTCCTGCTCCGCGAGCGCCTCGGCGGGACCGCGCTCACCGCCTTGGCCGCCGCGCTCGCCGGGCTGTTCCTGCTCACCGCCGAGACCGTGCTCCAGACGAGGACCTCAGCCCTGGCCGGGATCGGGTTCGCCGTGGCCTCGGCCGCCGGGTACGCCGGGGTCACGCTCTTCTCCCGGCACCACCGGGACGACGCGGGGGGCACGGCGATCGGCGGGTTCCTCGTCGGGGCGGCGTGCCTGGCCCCGTTCGCGACGGCCGGCGGGGTGGTGCCGGAGGTGAGCGCGGCCTCCGTGGGGCTGCTGCTCTATCTGGGGGCGGTGCCGACCGCGCTGGCGTACGGGCTGTTCTTCCGTGCGCTGACCGCGCTGCGGGCCACCACGGTCTCGATCATCTCCCTCGGCGAGGCGGTGGGCGCGGCGGTGCTCGGCGTCGTGCTGTTCGGCGAGCGGCTCACGCCTCTCGCCTGGTCGGGGTGCGTGTTGCTGCTCGCGGCGGTCACGGTTCTGGCCATACGCGCGGAAGCAGGCTGACTCGGCCGGGAGCGGTGTGACGGCACGGGCCGCCAAATGAGTTAAGGTCCGGTACGGCGACGCTTGCCGTATCGTCGCTCCGCTTCCTCGAAGCCCACCAACGGGGCCCCGTACAGTCGGCGCAAGGAGGCGCAGAGGGAACGGTGTCGGCGAAGCATGCGTTGGAGGAACTGTGGCCTCAATCAAAGGAATGATCAGGAACCTCCTGGATCGTCCGGGCGGCGTCCCCCTGACCCCTTACCTGAAGACCGTCAAGGCGGCCAACGGGCGGGCCGACCGGATCGCCAAGCTCGACGAGCTGCCGGTGCCGACGATGGACGATCTGGCCGAATTCTGCGCCGTGGCGCGTGAGGCCGCCGACCGCACGCTGGGGCTGCGCCCCTACGACGTGCAGTTGCTGGGCACCCTCGCGCTGCTCGACGGCAAGGTCGCGGAGATGGCCACCGGCGAGGGCAAGACGCTGTCCGGCGCCATGGCGGCGGCCGGGCACGCGTTGCAGGGCAGGCGCGTTCACGTGATCTCGGTGAACGACTACCTGGCCCGGCGCGACGCCGAGTGGATGGGGCCGTTCTACGAGGCGCTCGGCGTGAGCGTGGGCTGGATCGGCCAGAACTCCACACCCGAGGAGCGGCGGGCCGCCTACGCCAAGGACGTGACGTACGGGCCGGTCAGTGAGATCGGGTTCGACGTGCTGCGCGACCGGCTGCGCACCGACGCTAGCGAGATCATCGTGCCCGCGCCCGAGGTGGCCCTGATCGACGAGGCCGACTCCGTGCTCGTGGACGAGGCCAGGGTGCCGCTGGTCATGGCCGGGTCCACCGACCCCGGCAACGCGGTGCCGGAGATGGCGGCGCTGGTCAGGCAGCTCGTACGCGGCTACCACTACGAGATCGACGAGCAGGCGCGCAACGTCTACCTCACCCCCAAGGGCGCCGACAGCGTGGAAAACCTGCTCGGCGTCGAACTCTACGACGAGCACGAGCCCGGCACGCTCATCGAGCTCAACCTGGCCCTGCACGCCCACTCGCTGCTCGCCCGCGACGTCGACTACATCGTGCGCGACGGCAAGGTGCAGCTGATCAACCCCTCGCGCGGCCGGGTGGCGCTGCTGCAGCGCTGGCCGGACGGCCTGCAGGCGGCCGTGGAGGCCAAGGAGGCGCTGCCGCCGAGTGAGAAGGGCGAGATCCTCGACTCGATCACCGTTCAGGGCCTGATCCGCCGCTACCCGCACATCTGCGGCATGACCGGCACGGCCGTGGCGGTCAGCGAGCAGCTCGGCGAGTTCTACGGACTCAAGGTCGCCGTCATCCCGCCCAACCGGCCGTGCGTCAGGCAGGACGAGCCGGACCGCATCTACCCGACCGTCCCCGACAAGGACGCGGCGCTGGTCGAGGAGATCCAGGCGGCCCACGCCACCGGCCGGCCCATCCTCATCGGCACCCTCGACGTGGCCGAGTCGGAAAACCTCGCCAAGCTGCTGCAGCGCCGCGGCCTGGAGCCGGTGGTGCTCAACGCCAAGAACGACGCCGAAGAGGCCGGGATCATCGCCAGGGCCGGGGAGCGCGACGCCATCACGGTCTCCACCCAGATGGCCGGCCGCGGCACCGACATCCGCCTGGGAGAGGGTGTGGCCGAACTGGGCGGCCTGTACGTGATCGGCTCCGGCCGCCACGCCAGCAGCCGCCTGGACGACCAGCTCCGCGGGCGGGCCGGCCGCCAGGGCGACCCCGGTGGCTCGGTGTTCTACGTCAGCACGCAGGACGACCTGATCACCCAGTTCGTGCCCGACGAGCGGCCGCCCGCCGCCGACGCCGACGGTCTCGTCCGGCACCGGCGCGGGGCCTACCTCGTGGGCCACGCCCAGCGGGTGGCCGAGGGCGTCAACCTGGAGATCCACCGCAACACGTGGCGCTACACCCGGCTGCTGGAGCACCAGCGCGAGCTGATCCTGGAGTGGCGCGACAAGGTCCTGCACGGCAACGCCGCCGCCACGGCGCTGTCGTCGGCCGATCCCGAGCGCTGGGCCGACATGCCCGAGGAGAGCAGGGAGGAGACCGCCCGCCAGATCGTCCTGCACGCCATCGACCGCTGCTGGACCGAGCACCTGGCGTTCCTGACGGACCTGCGCGAGGGCATCCACCTGCGGGCGCTGGGCCGGATGAGCCCGATCGACGAGTTCCACCGGGAGGCGGTGGCCGAGTACAAGTCGCTGCTGGCGGAGGTCGAACGGCGCTCCCTGGAGTCGTTCGAGGCTCCGGAGCCCGACCTGCAGCGGCCCACGGCGACGTGGACCTACCTGGTGCAGGACAACCCGTTCGGCACGGAGTGGGACCGCATCCTCAAGCGCGTCACGGCGGCCGCCCGGCGCGGGTGACCCCGCCGGTTCCCGGTACCTGACAGAGGATGGCAGGTATGCCTGGAACGCTGGCCGCATGACAACCAAGGCGAAGCTCCTGGCCGTGACCATCGACTGCCCGGAGCCGAAGAAGCTGGCCGAGTTCTACCACGAGATCACCGGTTGGGACATTCAGTACGCGGAGGACGAGTACGCCGCCGTCGGCGACGGCACGACGAGCATCTATTTCGGCCGGGTGGCCGACCGGAAGCCGGTGGCGTGGCCCAGCCCGGACAAGCAGTTCCACCTGGACTTCCGGGTGCCGGACGTGGAGCGGGCGGTGGCTGAGTACGTGGCCCTGGGCGCGACGCGGCCCGAGTTCCAGCCGGGGGTGACGGAGGAGGGCACCCGCTGGGTCGTGCTGCAGGATCCGGCCGGCCACCTGTTCTGCGTGTGCCCGGAAGCGTCGTGACGGCGGGCGGTGCCCGATGACCGGGGATGATACCGATTTAGATATCAGCGATCGACTCATATCGGTCTTGGACAGTGCGTAGGAAATTGTGCTGTCCTGGGCGTCATGTCCAGTTCGCAGTCTCGTTTTCGCATGTCCGGCGTCCTCCGGCTCGTCGTGGCCGCCACCGCCGCCGGGGTGGTGCTCGCGGCGCTCGCGCTGCCCGCGGTGGGCGGCTCGGGCGCCGCCGTCCTCGCCGGCACCGACATGCTGAACCTGCGCCCGGCCGCGCTGGTGGAGCCGCCGTTGCCGGAGAAGACCACGGTGTACGACGCCGAGGGCCACCAGATCGCCCAGTTCTACGCGCAGGACCGCAAGGTCGTACCGCTGGCGCGCATCGCGGACGTGATGAAGACGGCCATCGTCGCGATCGAGGACGACCGCTTCTACGAGCATGGCGCGATCGACATCGAGGGCACCGCCCGCGCCATGGTCAAGAACCTGGCCTCGGGGAACATCAGCCAGGGCGGCTCGTCGATCACGCAGCAGTACGTCAAGCAGGTCCTGCTCAACTCGGCGGCCTCCGAGAAGGAGAAGAACGCGACCCTGGAGGCCAGCTACACACGCAAGCTCAAGGAGCTGCGTCACGCCATGGCCGTCGAGCAGAAGTACACCAAGGACCAGATCCTGGAGAGATATCTGAACATCGCCTACTTCGGCGCGGGAGCCAACGGCGTGGAGTCGGCGGCCAGGCGCTTCTTCGGGGTGTCGGCCGCCGACCTGAACCTGGCACAGGCGGCCACCCTCGCCGGTGCCGTGCAGGACCCCAACACGACCAGCCCGGACCGCGGGAAGCAGGCGCGCGACCTGCTGCTGCGGCGGCGCAACGTGGTGCTCGACCGGATGGCGGGCCTGGGCCGGATCACCCAGGCGGAGGCCGACGCGGCCAAGGCCCGCAAGCTCGGCTACAAGGGCGTCAAGGAGCCCAACGGCTGCCAGGAGAGCCGCTATCCGTACTTCTGCGAGTACGTACGGCACGAGCTGCTGGCCGACCCCGCCTTCGGCGGCACCCGGCGGCAGCGCGAGCAGACCTTCGCCCTGGGCGGGCTCAAGATCCACACGACCCTCGACCCGCAGGCGCAGCAGGCGGCCGAGGCGGCCATCAAGAAGCGCGTCTTCGCCTCGGACCGCGCGCTGGCCGCCGAGGCGCTGGTGGAGCCCGGCACGGGCGAGATCAAGGCGATGGCGGCCAGCCGCCGGTTCGGCACCTCCGGTAAGAACGAGATCTCCTACAACGCGGTGGCCGACAAGGCGCACGGCGGGCTGGCGGGCTTCCAGGCGGGCTCGACGTTCAAGACGTTCACCCTGATCACCGCGCTCAAGCAGGGCATGAAGATCGACGACGGCATCACCGCCGGCGCCGGCTACACCGCGCCCGCCTACTCCACGTTCAAGAACTGCGCGGGCGGCAACGCGGGAGATCCGTCCTGGACGGTCACCAACGACGAGGGCTCGCCCGGTTTCAAGACGCTGGAAACCGGCACCTGGGACTCGGTCAACACCTTCTTCATGGAGCTGCAGCAGCGGGTGGGCCTGTGCCGGACCGTCGAGACCGCCCGGTCGCTGGGCATCAAGCGGGCCGACGGCACGAAGCTGCGCGAGGTCGAGACGTTCACGCTCGGCATCAACGAGAGCGACCCGGTGACCGTGGCCGCCGCCTACGCCGCCATCGCGGCCCGCGGCACCTACTGCGCGCCGCTGGCCATCACCTCCGTCACCGGCCGGGACGGCAAGGCCACCGACTACAAGCCGCGGTGCGAGCGCGAGTTGGACCCGGAGGTCGCCGACGCGACCGCGTACGTCCTGTCCGGGGTGCTGACTCACGGAACCATGCGCGGGGTGGGCGGCCTCGGCCGACCGGCGGCCGGCAAGACCGGCACCACCGATGGGTACGCCAGCGCCTGGTTCGCCGGGTTCACCCCCGATCTGGCCGGGGCGGTCAGCATCGGCGACCCGCGCGGCTCGCAGCGCTACAAGCTCACCGGCGTCACCATCGGCGGGCACTACTACGGCTCGGTCCAGGGTGCCTCGCTGCCCGGTCCCATCTGGAAGGACACGATGACGGCGGCGCTGCGGGGGGTGGCGCCGGCCCGGTTCACGCCGGTGAACATGGAGCGCTTCGGCGGCTGCGACGAGGACTGCGCCCCGGCCCGCCGGGACCAGGACGACGCGACCGCGGAGGCTCCCCTGGACGACGACGAGCCGTTCCTGGGGGACGAGGTCGATCAGGATCCGTTCCTGGACGAGGAGGCCACTGAGGAGCCGCCCGGCCGGTAGGGGGACTCCGCGACGCCCGGATCCGAGCCCTCCCGCCTGCGGGGGATGAGTACGATGTGGACCCTCGTCCCTCGCAGGCGCAGCTCGTTCCTCAGCGTATGTTCGCGCTGGTCGGAGGCCGTCCTAGGGAATGATCGGTCTAAAGTAGGATTTCACAGGCTGCCATCCCTCATAAGCTGGAGCACATGCTCTTGGACGGATCCATGCCCCTGCGCGGGCGACGATGACCTGGGTCGGCCTGATTATCGCCCTGGCAGGAGCGCTTGGATACGCGCTCGGCGCAGCCCTGCAGCAGTACGAGGCCGTGGCCGAGGGCGCTTCGTTCAGACTGGTGAAACGCCCTCGCTGGTGGATCGGCGGTGTCATCGGGTTCACCGGCGCCTGCCTGCACGCCGTCGCCCTGAGTTTCGCCCCGCTGGTGGCCGTCCAGCCGATCAGCGTCGCCACGCTGGTTTTCGCCGTGCCGCTGGCCGCGTTCATGTATGGCCGTAAGCCGTACAAAGCGGAAATTCTCGGTTCGGTCGCGGTGGCCGTCGGCCTGCTCTGGCTCATGCTCCTCGTGCCGCAGCACAACGTCGTCCCCAGGCTGAGCGACGGCGCCGCCGTGGGCTTCCTGGCCGTGGTCGGGCTGATCGTCCTGGTCACCCATGTCATGGCCAACCGGGTCCGCGGGGCGAACAGGGCGCTGCTGACGTCGGTGGGCGCGGGAGCGGTGACGGCGAGCGTGTCCACGTTCGTACGTGTGGTCGGCGGCGGCATGCAGGGCGACTGGGGCCGGTTGGTGCACTGGTTCACCCTGGCGATTCCCGTGCTGCTGGTCTGCGCGGTGGTGCTGCTGCAACGCTCGTACGCCGTGGGCTACTTCGGCATCGCCTACGCCGGCGTCCAGGTCGTGGATCCCATCACCTCGGTCCTGGCGGGCGCGATCCTGCTGGGCGAGCCCCTGCCCACCAGCCCGTCCACCGCGGTCCCCGCGCTGCTGGCCAGCGCCTTGACCATCGGCGGCACCATCACCCTCGGCCGGCTGACCCCCGACCACTCCCGCCCTGCCTCGACCACGGCCGCCCCGGCCCGCCGGCCGGTGCCGGCCGCCTCCGAGGCGAACTGAGGCCCTACCCGGGCGACCGGTCGCGACGTGCGGCCGGCATCCCCTCCGGCGGTTGCCAGCGCAGCAGCCCGTCCATCGAGCGCAACATGAGGTCGAGACTGAGCCGGGCCGCCGCCCGCATCCCGGCGTCGCGCAGGCCCACGGCCACCGGATTCCGCAGCTTGGTCACCTTGCAGATGGCCATCGCCTGCTTCACGATCTTCATCGTCCGCTCCAACCGCGCCGCCGTGTAGGCGGCCAGCGCCGCCGGGACCTCGTCGGCGCCGACCAGGTGGGCCAGCACGATCGCGTCCTCGATCGCCTGGCAGGCCCCCTGGCCAAGGTTCGGCGTCATCGCGTGGGCGGCGTCCCCGAGCAGCGCCACCTTGCCCCGGTGGAAGGCCGGCAGCGGCGTGTCGAAGTAGTACACGTCGGTGCGGATGACCGTGGCGGGATCGGCGGCGCGCAGCAGTGCCGGGATGGGCTCGTGCCAGCCGCCGAAGCGCCGGATCAGCTCCGCGCGCTCGTCCCCGTGGACCGCCCCCGGAGGCGACACGTCGGTCGCGTAGACGTAGACGAGGTCGCCCGCCAGCGGATGGACGCCGAACACCAGTCCCCGGCCCCAGCTCTCCGTGCTCCGGATCGTCAGGTCGCCCCCGGCCGGAATGAGCGCGCGCCAGGCCGTCACCCCCGAGTACGCCGGCCCGGGGTGCTCGGGGAAGAGCGCCTGCCGGGCCGCCGAGCGGATGCCGTCCGCCGCCACGATCAGGTCGGCCTCGAAGTCGCCCGCGTCCGTACGCGCCACGCCCTCCTCGACCTCCACCGCGGACACCGTGGTGCCCAGCCGGACCCGCTCGGCCCCCAGCGCGTCGATGAGCACGTCCAGCAGCGCCGCCCGCAACGTGACCACCATCGAGTCCCCGAAGCGCGCCTCCGCGTCGTCCCCCGAGGTCCGCACCAGCCACTGCCCGCCGGGGCGGCGGATCCCCACCTGACCCTGCAACCGGGACAGCTTGCGGATCTCCCCGCCGAGGCCGACGGTGTCGAGCGCCTGCAGGGCGTTGGCCGCGACGCCCAGCCCCGCGCCGACGGGGTCGATCTTCTGCGCCCGCTCCAGGACGGTCACGTCCCAGCCCGCGCGGCGGAGTGCCACCCCGGCGGTGAGCCCGCCGACGCCCGCGCCGATCACCACAGCCCTGGACATTTCCGGATCCTCCCCTCACTACGCCTGTAGTGGTCACTACTCTACTACTCCTGTAGTTCGGTGGTGGTGCCGGGATAGCATCGGTGTCCGTGACACGCTCAGAGACCGTCGCCGACGCGGCCATCTCCCTGCTGGCCGAGCGGGGCATGCGCGGCCTCACCCACCGGGCCGTGGACGAGGCGGCGGGGCTGCCGTCCGGGTCCACCTCCAATCTCGCCCGCACCCGCGCCGCCCTGCTGGCGCTGGCGCTGTCGCGGCTCACCGAGCTGGAGCTGCGGGCCCTGGCCCCGGCGCTCCGCGAGGACTCGGCAGAGTCGTCCGACCTGTCCGACCTGCCCGGCCGTATGGCCGAGGCGATCCACATCCAGCTCAGCGACCGCAGGCGCACGCTTGCCCGCTACGAGCTGGCTCTGGAGGCGACCCGGCGGCCGGAGCTGCGTGAGATCTACGACCGGGCCGGGCGCAACTTCCGCGACCCCGCCGTGGCCCTGCTGACCGCCCTGGGTTCGGCGGATCCGGTGCGGCACGCGCGGCAACTGGTGGCCTTCGGGGAGGGGCTCATGTTCGACGCCGTCGCCGGCGCCGGCGCGACGCCCACCCTGGCCGAACTCAACGACGCCATGCGCGACCTGCTGGCCGGCATGCTGCGCTGAGGGCGTACCGAGGGCTCAGCAGGCGTCGTGGTAGGGCAGCTCCGGCAGGTGCCGCTCCCATTCCCGCTGGGAGAGCGCGCCATAGCGCGAGCAGACTGCCCGGCCGCCCGCGCCGAGGCGGTGGCGCCGGCGGCACCAGGGCCAGGGCATGGCGGGTGCCCGACTCGTCGTAGGCCTCGCGGACGACGACCTGCCCGCCCCCGTCGAGCCGGGGGCCGAGCCAGTAGCCTCCCAGCCGATCGCTCATGGGGGTGCGGATGCCGCCTTTCCACTAGCGGAGCAAGCGTGCCCGGTGCTGTGGCCATTCCTCTTCGAGGATGCCGAAACAGACCGTGTCGCGCCAGGTCCCGTCGGGCCTCTTGCGGTGCCGGCGCAGCGTGCCCTCGTGCAGGCCGCCGATGCGCTTGATGGCGTTCTGCGACCTCAGGTTGAGGTTGTCGGTCTTGAGCAGGACCCGGTTGTAGCCGAGGCCGAAGGCGTGGTCGAGGAGCAGGATCTTGCAGCCGGTGTTCACCGCCGTGCGCCAGACCGCGCGGCCGTACCAGGTCCAGCCGATCTCGACGCTCTCGTCGAAGCCCGGCACGTCGCCGTACGTCGTCCAGCCCACGGCCCGCCCGCTCTCCTTGGGCACCACGGCCAGCGGGACGTGCCGGTCGTCGTCGATCAGGCCGCCGGCGACCCGGGCCAGCTCGTCCCCGGTACGCGGGGCGCGAACCGGCAGCCAGCGCCAGACCTCCTCGTCCCCGCCCCCGGCGGCGAACAGGTCGGGCACGTGCTCCAGGGTCAGCGGCTCCAGCCGGACGACGTCGTTCTCCAGCACCACGGGTGCGGGCAGCTTGGCGGTCATGGTCGGCCACCCTATGCGCGGGGGTGGGATCACCTTGATGGCCACTTGTCCGGCTTTACGGGGAACCACCTGTCGACACTCATACCGGCCGGTCGGTAGGCTCACTGCCATGGACTTCGCCTTTGACACCGTCACCGAGGACCTGCGCGAACGACTGCTGCGCTTCATGGACGAATGCGTCTATCCCGCCGAATCCGCCTTCGAGGAGCAGGCGGCGGCCAGCGGCTGGAGCCCACCGCCCCTGATGGCCGACCTGAAGGACGAGGCCAGGAAGCGCGGCCTGTGGAACCTGTTCCTGCCCGGCGAGCACGGCGCGGGCCTCACGAACCTGCAGTACGCGCCACTGGCGGAGATCATGGGCCGGAGCCCCACCATCGCCCCGACCGCGACCAACTGCGCCGCCCCCGACACCGGCAACATGGAGGTGCTCTCCATGTTCGGCAGCCCGTGGCAGCGCAAGGAGTGGCTGACCCCGCTGCTCGACGGGGAGATCCGCTCCGCGTTCGCGATGACGGAGCCCGACGTGGCCTCCTCCGACGCCACGAACATCGCCACCGCCATCGTCCGCGACGGCGACGAATACGTTATCAACGGCCGGAAGTGGTTCATCTCCGGCGCGATGAACCCCAACTGCAAGATCTTCATCGTCATGGGCAAGACGAACCCCGACGCCCCCAAACACCGCCAGCAGAGCATGATCCTGGTGCCGCGCGACACGCCGGGCCTGCACATCAAGCGCGGCATGCACGTGTTCGGCTACACCGACGCCGACCACGGCGGGCACGCCGAGATCGAGTTCCGGGACGTACGCGTGCCGGCGGACAACCTCATCGGCGAGGAGGGCGGCGGCTTCGCCATCGCCCAGGCCAGGCTCGGCCCCGGCCGCATCCACCACTGCATGCGCCTGATCGGCATGGCCGAGCGCGCCGTCGAGCTCATGTGCAGGCGGGCGCTGGCCAGGACCACGTTCGGCAAGCCCGTCGCGCAGCAGGGCGTGGTCCAGGACTGGATCGCCGAGTCCCGGATCAGGATCGAGCAGTTGCGCCTGCTGGTGCTCAAGACGGCCTGGCTCATGGACACGGTGGGCAACCAGGGCGCCCACACCGAGATCCAGGCCATCAAGATCTCGACGCCGATCACCGTGGAGTGGATCCTGGACAAGGCCGTCCAGGTGCACGGGGCGGGCGGCGTCTCGCAGGACTTCCCGCTGGCCGGGCTCTGGGCCGGGGCCCGCGCGCTGCGCCTGGCGGACGGCCCCGACGAGGTGCACAAGCGGTCGCTGGCCTATCGCGAGCTGAAGAGGCACATGTGAACGAGGCTGGGATCAAGGAAAGGGTCGCGGCGTTCCTGCGGGAGCACGATCCGGCGGGGGATCGGCTGGAGTTCCTGCGGGCCAGGTTCGACGCCGGGCTGGCGTGGGTGTGGTTCCCCGAGGGGCTCGGCGGGCTGGGCGCCTCGCGGGAGCTGCAGCAGGCAGCGGACCGGGAGCTGGCCCACACGCCGCAGATCAACGGCGGGATCCAGGGCATCGGGCTGGGCATGGCGGCGCCGACGATCCTGGCGTTCGGCACCGAGGAGCAGCGGCGGCGGTTCCTGCGGCCGTTGTGGACGGGGGAGGAGATCTGGTGCCAGCTCTTCAGCGAGCCCGGCGCCGGGTCCGACCTGGCCACGCTGGCCACCCGGGCCGTCAGGGACGGGGACGAGTGGGTGGTCGACGGGCAGAAGGTGTGGACGTCCGGGGCCCATCACTCCCGGTGGGCCATCCTCGTCGCCCGTACCGATCCGGAGGTGCCCAAGCACCGGGGGCTGACGTACTTCGTGTGTGACATGCACGCGCCCGGCGTCGAGGTGCGGCCGCTGCGGCAGATCACCGGCGAGGCCGAGTTCAACGAGGTGTTCCTGACCGGGGTGCGGCTGCCCGACGACCTGCGGCTCGGCGCGGTGGGCGACGGGTGGCGGGTGGCGCAGACCACGCTCATGAACGAGCGGGTCGCCATCGGCGGCGCTCCCACGCGGCGCGGCGGCGGGATGCTGGCCTCGGTGCTCGGCGCCTGGCGCGAGCGGCCCGAGCTGCGCACCCATGACCTGCACCAGCGGCTGCTGGCGCTCTGGGTGGAGGCCGAGGTGACCCGGCTGTCGGGGGCGCGGCTGCGCGAGCAGCTCGTCGCGGGGCAGCCCGGCCCCGAGGGCTCGGGGATGAAGCTGTCGTTCGCCAGGCTGAACCAGGCGCTGTCGGGGCTCGACGTCGAGATGCGGCGCGACCTGGGCTACGACGACTGGGCGTTCCGCCGTTCGGAGAACGTCGACTTCTACGGCCGGGGCCCCGGCTACCGCTATCTGCGGGCCAAGGGCAACTCGATCGAGGGCGGCACGTCCGAGATCCTGCGCAACATCATCTCCGAGCGGGTGCTCGGGCTGCCCGCGGAACCCCGCGTCGACAAGGACGTGCCCTGGAAGGACCTGCCGCGATGACGCGTAGCGAATGAGGAGTGGTGAGCGACCGATGACACTGCTTTATTCGGAGGTCGAGGAGGAGCTGCGGGCGGCCGTGCGGGGGTTACTGGCCGACCGGTGCCCGCCCGCCGCGGTGCTGCGGCGCATCGAGCCCGAGCCGGGCAGCCGCGAGCTCCTCGACGCGGTCTATGACCTCGACCTGTGGAAGACGCTGGCGGGCGAGATCGGGGTGGCCGGGCTGCTCATCCCGGAGGAGCACGGCGGCGCGGGCGCCTCGGCCAGCGAGGCGGCCGTCGTGCTGGAGGAGCTGGGCCGGGCGGTGGCGCCAGCGCCGTTCCTGACCAGCTCGGTGATGGCCACCCTGGCACTGCTGCCGACCGGTGACGCCCTGCTCGGCGAGCTGGCCGAGGGCCGGCGGACGGCGGCGCTGGCCGTGTCGTTCGCGGCCTCCCCGTACCGGCCGGAGTTCGGCTCCTCGGTGCGGCTGGACGGTGGCCGGTTGTCCGGGAGCGTCACCGGTGTGGCCGGGGCCGACGTGGCCGACGTGCTGCTGGTGCCGTTGGACGGGGACCTCTACGAGGTCGAGGGCGGCGTGGCGGTCGTGCCGTCGCTGGATCTGACCAGGCCGGTGGCCACCGTGGCGTTCCAGGCGGCGGAAGCGCGCCGGGTCGGGGCGTGCGACCTGGCCGGGGTGCTGCGGAGCTCGGCCGGGCTGCTGGCCTCCGAGCAGCTCGGCGTGGCCGAGTGGTGCCTTGAGACGACGCTCGCGTACGTCAAGGAACGCCACCAGTTCGCCCGCCCGATCGGCTCCTTCCAGGCACTCAAGCACCGGCTGGCCGACCTGTGGCTGGATGTGGTGAGGGCCCGGGCGGCGGCGCGCGCGGCGGCGTCGGAGGGCTCGGCCGTCTCGGTCGCGGTGGCTCAGGCGTGGAACGCCGGGGTGGCGGTGCACGCCGCGGAGGAGGCCCTGCAGTTGCATGGAGGGATCGGGATGACGTGGGAGCATCCCGTACATCTGTATCTCAAGCGCGCCAAGGCCACTGAGATCGCGCTCGGCACACCCGGCGACCACCGCGGGGCGCTGGCCTCACTCGTCGACGTCCCCGGCCCCGAGTGAGGCGAGCAGCAGGTCGGCGAAGTGCTTGCCCACCTGGGCGCCGGTCAGCGGGCCCGCCGCGTGGAACCAGGTGCCGAGGTGGTGTACCGAGCCGAAGAAATAGTCCACGACCAGCTCCGCGGGGACGCGGTCGCTGAAGATGCCGGTGCGCTGCCCCTCGGCCACGAGCCCGCGGAAACGCTCGTGGTAGCGGCGGCGCTCGGCGCGCACGGTCTTCTGGGTCTCCGGGGCCAGCAGGTGCATCGACCTGAAGAAGATCTTCGAGTCGTCGAGGTTCGCGGTCGTGGTCTCCACGACGTCGGCCGCGGCCCGGTGCAGGCGTTGCTTCAGCGTGCCGGGGCCGTCGGCGATCCGCGCCAGGCGGTCCGTCTGCATGCGGAGCACCCTGGCGTAGATTTCGTGCAGTAGATCGTCCTTGGAGTCGAAATAGTGGTACATGGCGCCCTTGGTGACGCCCGCCGACACCACGATCTCCTGCACTGAGGTGCCTTCGAAGCCACGTTCGGCGAAAAGCCGGGTCGCCTCGGCGAGCAGCCGCTGCCTGACCGGTTCTTCTTTCACATGCTCCCCCTTGTCGCCCGCCATAGCATACCGGTCGGTCGGTCGATCCTCATTTGATGGTCTTGCGGGTACTAATTACGTCACCTTAGGCTCGCCTTGGTTGAAGAGCGGGTATCTCTTGAACTGGCGAGGGATCTTCGGCGTGGCAGATCCTGGAACGTACCTACTCATTCGGGGAGTTTGCCGTGCCCGGTGGCTCTATCTATGTGAAACAGGACGAAAAGTACACAGGGTCTTCCCCGCAATGGTGGTACGAGAAGTTCTGGCGTGAAGACGCGCAGAAGCGGCGCAGGTCACGATACGTCAAGGCCGGAGTGGCCTTCGTGATCGGGGTCGCGGTCTCGCTCAGGTTCGGCCTCACGGGCGCCGCCGCCCCGATCGGCCTGCTGCTCGGCGGGCTCGTCGCCGGCGGCGACTGGTACTTCTACTGGCGCTCCTTCCAGGCGACCGCGGTCTGGCGCGGGGCGCGGCAGGGTGAGGCGATCACCGGCAGGATGCTGCGCAGGTCTCTTGGCAGGCAGGGCTACACCGTGCTGGACGGCCGCGCCATCCGCGGGCGGGCCTCGATCGACCACCTGATCATCGGGCCTGGTGGCATGTGGATCGTGGACAACGAGTCCTGGAGCCCCGACACCGAGATCGCGGTCTACAACGGCCGGCTGTTCTTCGGCGAGAAATACGGCACCAAGGAGGTCAAGCCGCTGGTGGAGACCGCCGAGGCGTTCGCCGAGCTGCTCTCACGCGAGACCGGGGTGCCGGTCACGATCACGCCCATGCTCGCCGTGCACTGCGGGCTGCTGCCCAGGGGCGGCATGCTCAGCGCCGAAGGGGTCACGCTGCTCAAGCCGCGGCTGGTGGCCAAGGCGATCAAGGCGGCCGACGGCGACGTGCTCACCGGCGAGCAGATCGAGCTGCTGACGCGCACCGCGGCCAGGGAGCTCCAGCGCGCCTGACCCGACCTCGGGCGGGCGTGATCTCAGGCCCGGCGCCTCGCTCTATGCCCGGGCCTCGCTTCAGGTCGGCGCCTCGCTTCAGGCCAGTGTCTCGATGAACGCGCTGAGCTGGGCGACGTTACGGCACTCGTGCATCGGCACGACCGCGCCGTAGTCGCTCGCGACCGAGTCGCCCGTGTCCCACTGCTGCCTCGGCTCGGGATTGAGCCAGTACGCGTGGCGCGACCGCGACACCAGCGACCTGAGCACGTCCAGCGCGGGCGGCTGGTAGTTGGAGCGGGCGTCACCGAGGATCAGCAGCGAGGTCCTGGGCCCGATGGCGTCGGCGTACCGCTCGGCGAAGCGCTCCAGCGAGTGGCCGTAGTTGGTACGGCCGAAGCGCACCATGTCGGCCTCGTTCGCCAGCCTGGTCATGGCCTCGACCACGTCGGCCCCGGGGACGAAGAACCGGGTGATCTCGTCCACCGTGTCCACGAAGCCGAAGGCGCGTACCTTCGTGAACTGCTCCCGCAGCGCATACGTGAGCAGCAGGGTGAAGTGGGCGAACGACGAGACCGAGTCGCTGGTGTCGCAGAGGACGACCAGCTCCGGCTTGTGCGGGCGGGGCGGCTTGAAGTGGGTGGTCAGCGGCACGCCGCCGCTCTGCAGCGAGGCCCGCATCGTCCGGCGGAAGTCCAGCCGGCCGCGCCGGCCCTTCCTGTGCCTGATCGCCAGCCGCGCGGCCAGGCGCCTGGCCAGTGGGTGCACCTCCCTGCGCAGCCTGGCCAGATCGGCCTTCGTGACGCGCAGGAAGTCGATCTGGTCCAGCGGCGGCCGCACGGCGGAGCGGGCGATGCGCTCGACGCCGGAGTCCTCGGCGATGCGGCGGCGTACGTCGGTGGCGACCGCCTCCTCGAAGCGCCGGATCCCGGAGTTGACGCGCTGGCGCACGGTCTTCTCCGCCAGGCCGCCGCGCTCCCGGGCGGCCAGCACGTTGTTCAGGATGCGGGCCATCAGGGTCTCGGGGGACAGGGCCCGCATGACGCTGTAGGAGAACCAGTTCTGCCGGCCCGGGCCGGCCGGCTGGCGGCCGAAGCGCTCGACCATGGCCTGGGCGAACTCGCGCAACTCCTGGTCGGTGCCGCCGGTCAGGAGCCCGGCGAGGTGGTCGCGGAGCTCGGCCGGGTCCGCCGTCTCCGGGTCTAGCCGCCTGGCCGGTCGTTCTGCGTACATGCCGCTGGTCGCCGCCGGGAACCACAGGTCGAACAGCACGTCGAACCCCGGCCGGTACGCGGGTTTCTTCACCAGCGTCGCCGCGTAGGCGGCGCGCAGCGACTCCCGCTCGCTCAGCTCGATCACCCGCAGCGCCCGCGCCGCGTCCAGCCCTTCGGCGAGCGAGACCGGCAGCCCGGCTTCGCGCAACGCGTGTACGAACCCGACATGCCGGTCGACCAGCGACATCCGCTCAGGCATCCGTCAGCCCCAGCTCCTTGATCGCCCTCGTCTGGTCGGAGGCGTGCTTGAGCACCACGCCCAGCGTGCCCGCCACCGTGGCCTCGTCAAGCTCCTGCCGCCCGAGGGCCAGCAGCGTGTTCGCCCAGTCCACGGTCTCGGCCACCGACGGCGCCTTCTTCAGCTCCAGCGCCCGCAGCGTGGCCACCGTCCTCGCGAGCTGCTCGGCCAGGTCGGCGCGCAGGGTCGGCACCTGGGCGAGCACGATGTCCCGCTCGCGCTCGGGGGTGGGGTATTCGATGTGCAGGTAGAGGCAGCGCCGCTTGAGCGCCTCCGACAGCTCCCGGGTCGCGTTGGAGGTCAGCACCACGTACGGCCGGCGCGTCGCGGCGATCGTGCCCAGCTCCGGGATCGTCACCTGGAACTCGGACAGCAACTCCAGCAGCAGGCCCTCGACCTCGACGTCCGCCTTGTCGGTCTCATCGATGAGCAGCACGGTCGGGGCCGTGGCCCGGACCGCCTTGAGCAGCGGCCGCTCCAGCAGGAACTCCTCGCTGAAGATGTCGTCGTCGGCGCTGGTGGCCTGGATGCGCAGGAGCTGCTTCTTGTAGTTCCACTCGTACAGCGCCCTGGCCTCGTCGAGGCCCTCGTAGCACTGCAACCTGATCAGCTCGGCGCCGGTGGCCAGGGCCACGGCCTTGGCGAGCTGCGTCTTGCCCACCCCGGCCGGGCCCTCGACCAGCAGCGGCTTGCCCAGCGCGGCGGCCAGGAACACCGAGGTGGAGATGGCGTCGTCGGAGAGGTAGTCCACGGCGGCGAGCCGTTCCGTCACGTCGGTGGGCGAGTCGAACATCGATGATCCTGTCTGCCGGAGCTCGTTGCCGAACTTTATTCTAGCGGCAGGAGCCCGACTGATACCGATTCGCCTCGGATGAGGATCACCGGTATATTCCTCTGCAGGCGCCGCTAGCTCAGTTGGTCAGAGCAGCTGACTCTTAATCAGCGGGTCCGGGGTTCGAGTCCCTGGCGGCGCACCACACAGAAACCCTAGCTCGACGCGCTGAGCTGGGGTTTCTCGGTTTTCGAGTGGCTCCGGCTTCCTCGAGGTGCCGCCGGTGGTTGCTCGCTGGATGCTCTTCGGCACGGTTCCGGCACGTGGCCGGGCGTTCCCGAACCAGGCTCGGGCCCGTTCGTCAGGTCAGACCCGTAAGACGATCAATAGAACGCCAAGCCGGAAGGTGTGGTGGGCGTTCCGGGCCGGGATGCGCTTTTCTTCCGGCAAGGAGTTGATCAAGCTGTCGGAGCGTATGTTCCGTGGCAGCCGTTCTGACCTCCTCTGTGGAACAGATCTGCTCGTGAGGTCGTCTTACTCTTTTGCGAAGCATCGTCTTCGTCCTGCTCGAGGTCGCGGCTGCTGCTGCTCCCTGCGTGAGGATTCAGCGCGGGAGGTGGTGGTTGGTGAGGAGGAGATCGCGCAGAAGCGAGCGCTGGCGAGGGCGCGAGTGCGCGTGGAGCTTGCCGCTCGGAGCGGCCAGGGTACGTCGCTAACAGCGGGACCGCAACGTTCAACGGAACGAATATGCCCCCTGAGCCGTGGCCCAGTCCTCACCCAGTGGGCGGATCCGACTCCTGGTCGGATGCAGCCTTGACAGCAGGGACACCCATCACGGCACCCGCGATCGCAAGCGCCAGCATGTCGACCATGGCCCCATGACCACCGTGAGTACGCCCTCCTCGGTCGGCAGGAACCGTGCCGCCACCGCTCCGGCGAACGTGACGCCGCCAGCCGCGTCAGGCCCAGGCTCCGGCACCGTACGCAGGACGAGCTAGGCCGGATCCTCGAGGATGCCGAAGTGGTGAACCTTATCGATGTCTCGTCCGACTGTGAAGGGTGACGGGAGGACGAGATGACCGATGAGCTGCTGGTGGTACGAGCCCAGCTGGGCGAGCGGACGGCACTATCCGAGCTGGTGGCCCGCTGGCAGGCACCGGTGTGGACGTACGTGCGACGCATGCTGGACGCCGAGCGGGCCGATGACGTGACCCAGGAGATCTGGCTGGCCGTGCTCCGCGGCCTGCCGCGGCTGCGGGAGCCGGCCAGATTCGCACCGTGGCTGTTCACGATCGCCCGCCGCTCGGTCACCGAGCGCCTGCGCGGCCAGTACGCCCGAGAGCACGAGCCACGGGCGGCAGGCGAAGCGGTCGCCGAGGACTCGGTGGAGGCCATGGTGGACCGCGCCGAGCTGGTGAGCGCTCTGGCGCGGCTACCGGTGCTGGAGCGGGAAATCCTCGTCCTGTTCTACCTGGAGGACCTGTCGGTGGAGGACTGCGCGCAGATCTGCCGGATTCCCGTCGGCACGGTCAAGTCGCGGCTCAACCGGGCCCGTCGCCTGCTGCGTGCTCATCTGGAGGAGAAGGGATACCGGCCATGACCAGGGAAGAAGAGCCGCGCCCGTCGGCGCGGGAGATGCTTGAGCGGCTGGAGCCGTCGCTGTCGCCGCGGCGGCGCGTGCGGGCGGTGGCGACGCTGCTGGCCGGGCTGGCCGGCGCGGTATTCGTGGCGGCGTTGTGGGGCAGCGAGCGCGGCCCACTGCCCGGCCGCACACATCTGGCGTTCGCGCTGTTCACCGTGTTCTGCCTGACATGGGCCACCTATGGCGGGTGGCTGTTGACGCGCCGGGTGCCGCTGTTCGCCACCGATCGGGTCATCGCCGCCTGGATCGGACTGGCCGCCTCGGTGGCCACCACCGGCGTCGTGGCCGTCATCGCCGTCCAGCGTGGCACCGGCCTGGGCCTGGCACTCGGGGTGGGGGGCCTGTTCGTC
Source organism: Nonomuraea sp. B12E4 (assembly GCF_039871825.1). Classification (NCBI taxonomy): domain Bacteria; kingdom Bacillati; phylum Actinomycetota; class Actinomycetes; order Streptosporangiales; family Streptosporangiaceae; genus Nonomuraea; species Nonomuraea sp. B12E4. The sequence goes on from NZ_JBDPME010000006.1 coordinate 393,176, forward strand.
GTGGCGGCGCTGGCGCTGGCCGTACGCGCTCATGCTCGCCGGGCCGCGCTGTTGGCTCGCAAGCGCGAGCTGACCGATGGGGAGATCAGCGGGGAGAAGGAATGAACGCCCTGGAGACGCGCGGGCTCGGCAAGCGCTACCGGCGGCGATGGGCGCTGCGCGAGGCCACCATCGAACTGCCCGCCGGGGCCATGGCGGCGCTGGTCGGCCCGAACGGGGCCGGTAAGTCCACGCTGCTGAACCTGGTGACCGGCCTGCTGGCGCCCACCACGGGGCAGGTGCGCGTCTTCGGCCGATCGCTGAAGCCGGCCGAGGTCGCCTTCGTCGCGCAGGACAAGCCGCTGTATCGCCGCTGGAGCGTGGCCGACCTGCTACGCTTCGGCGCCGCCACCAACGCCCGCTGGGATCACGGCCGCGCGACATCACTGCTGCGCGTGCACGACATCGATCCTGACGAGCGGGCAGACCGGCTGTCCGGCGGCCAGCGCACGCTGGTGTCGCTCGCCCTGGCCGTCGGCAAGCGCGCCGAGCTGGTCGTGCTGGACGAGCCGCTGGCCGAACTCGATCCGCTGGCCCGTATCCAGGTGATGGACGTGGTACGCGCGCTGGAGGCCACGGTCCTGTTGTCCTCGCACATCCTGGCCGACCTGGCCGACGTGTGCGATCACCTGATCCTGCTCGGCGCCGGCCGTGTCCGGCTGTGCGGCAGCGTCACCGACCTGCTGAGCACCCATCCCGCCACCGATCTGGAGAACCTAGTGCTGGACCACCTGCGCCACCCGGAGCAGGCTCGATGACGGGCCTGTTGTGGGTGGCCTGGCGTGGACAACGCGCCCAGGCCGCCGCGGTCGGCGCCCTGCTCGTGCTGTACGGCGTGTCCGTCACGGCCGAACGCCTGGAGCCGGAGCTGAGCGGCCTCACCGCCCAGCTGGCGGGGCTCCTGCCCGGCGCGGTCTGCCTGATCTGGGGCGCCCCGCTGATCGCCAGGGAGTTCGAGACGGGCACCTACCGGCTCGCCTGGACCCAGAGCCTGTCGAGGGGCCGCTGGCTGGTTGTCACCGTAGCGGTTGCGGCTGTCGGAGCCTTGTCCGCGACTGCGGCCTTGGCCGCGCTGCTGGCCTGGACCTTGCCCCTGACCGGGGCCGATCCGATGGTCTGGCCGTACTACGAGAGCCACGGCCTGGTGCCCTACGCCAGAGTCCTGTTCGCACTGATGCTCGGCGTCGCTCTCGGCGCGGCGACAGGCCACACCCGCATCGCCATGCCGCTGTCGGTGCTGCTGACCGGCACCAGCCAGCTCGGCGGCCGAGCGCTGCGCGAGGCGGGCGACCTGCCCTATTGGCCCTCGCAGCAGATCGAAGCGGTCGTCTACCTGGCCTTGGCTCTCTCCTTGGTCGGCATCGCCTACCTGGCGATACAACGGCGAACCTAAACGAAAGAACTGATGAGAAATCTATCGCCGCGGCCTTCAAGTGGATTGTTCATCGCAGCTTCCGGACCAGATTTACCCCGGATGGGAGGCGTCGAACAGTGAGACGATGCCTGCTTTCGACACCCATTGCTTCAGGGCCACATGCCTCCGAGCGAAATGAGGGCTCCAGGTCGAGGATCGATGCCCCTATTGAGGGCTTTGTCCCGGATTGTGGCAATAGAGGTGAGGGATTCGGGCAGGTGAAGAGGCATGATGGCCGGTCACATTGTGGTGGGTGTAGACGGGCCCGCGCCGGTGACCGCGGCGGTTGAGTGGGCCTCCATTGACGCGCAGCGGCGTGGGCTTGCCGTGCGCATCGTGCACGTCGTGTCGGCGTGCCAGGGGCCGGCCCTGCCGCCTTACACCGTCGACTACAGCAGCCTGGCAGGGGAGGCCATGCGCGAGGACAACCGTGCGGCGAGGGAGGGCGTGACTCCCTGGCGCGAGCGCAATCCCGATATCGTAATCACCGACGATCAGCCGTGTGAGCACCCGGTGATAGCGCTGGTGGATGCGGCCCGGACGGCCGACCTGGTGGTGGTGGGCTCGCGTGGGCTTGGCGGGTTCGCCTCCGCGGTGCTGGGTTCGGTCAGTCGCGGAGTGCTGCACCACGTGAACTGCCCAGTCGCGGTGGTACGGTCCCGGGCAAAGGAGGAGTCATGACCGGGGGAACCGTCTAGGGTCAATGACATGTTCCCTGACCTGCGGGACGGTGTCGTCACCGCGCACGCCCAAGGCATCGAGCGCGAAGAGAACCAGCGGTGAGCCGGTCGGCGCACCACAGGCATGCCGTCGAACCCTGGCGTCCCGCGTGCGAGAACGCGGCTGAGCGGGAGCGCCTTCGCAGCTGACGGAGAGGGGTGGCACCGGTTTGTAAGATCCGGGCCTGCCGCCGAAGCTTATCGTCACGGCGTGGTGAGGTTTTCGTGTGACGGCCGCCGTCGTGGCGGCCGGGTTTTGGTCGCCGCGTGCGGCGCCTCTGGTGAGTTGGGTCGCAATCGTGCGCCGCTGCCGGCGACCGTGCTACCGACCACGCCTGCTCCCGCACCGGCGGCGCCTAGCGAGGTAAGCGTTCCGGACGGCTTGCGGTTCACCGCCACAACGTTGGACGGGCAGGAGTTCGACGGTGCGAGTTTGGCGGGCAAGCCGATCGTGTTCTGGTTCTGGGCGCCGTGGTGTCCTAAATGCCGGTCGGAGGCTCTGGCGGTCAGAGCGGCCGCCGGAAAATATGCGGATGTCGTCTTCGTAGGCGTTGCCGGTCTGGAGAGCGAGGCGGCGATGAGGACTTCATACGACGTACCGGGACCGGGTCTTTCCTGCAGCGTCGGATAATCAGGGCGCGGTGTGGACCCGATTCGGGGTCAGCCGGCAGTCCACGTTCGTGTTCATGAAAACGGACGGGTCAACCGAGAAGGTTTCCAGGTCGCTCGGCTCCGATGACCTGGATCGCCATGTCGCCGAACTGCGTGCCGCCTAGCAGCCCCGGGACCTCGGCTCTCGCGAGAGCCCATATACCAGGTGCCCGCCAAGGGGGAATTTCCACTCACTGTTGACGGGCTAAGCTTGACGTTTAACCTGTGATCTACACATATGCCGTGATGGGTCGCATGGGTGACGTCTGCTGATGTAACGGATTGTGGCGCTCCGGGTACAGTCAGGCGCTATGCGTAGGGCGGCCATCGCCTCATCGTCGAGTTGAGAAGACCACGAGGAGAGGCGGTGGCCGTGACCTCCATCTTGGCGTGCGCGATGGCGAGCGTCCCAGCACCGGTCGGGGAAGGCTCGCGTACCCAGGCGCTAGTACTACTCCGCTAGATCTGTAGGACCTGGAGGCGCAGGCGCTGGATGAAGTGGTGCCTGCGCGCTCGGGATTGCTTCCTGCGGCGCTGCTCCGACCAGTAAAGGCCCAGCTCAACGACGTGAT
>NZ_JBDPME010000060.1:0-19233 GCF_039871825.1 Nonomuraea sp. B12E4
GACCACCCGGCAGGGGCACGGTCTTTCGTCAGGACTCGATGTCCAGGAGCCGAAAGTGCTCACCTGCCGGCAGCCACTACCCACTACGGAGTCTGCCGGATGGCTTACTCCCAACACTCATTAGGAGTTGATCTCACATGACCTGCAACATGCCCGCTGAAGCCCGGCGGGGCCGACTCATCGCCGATCTGCGCGGCTTTGCCGACTTCCTGGAGAGGAACCCTGAGCTGCCCATTCCCAAGTTCCGACCGGTGCGGATGTCGGTCCATCCTCGCTATGACACCGACGTCGCGACCGAGGTTGAGGCAATCGCCGAGGTCGAGCGGATCGCCGCTCTGCTGGGCGTCGTCCCCAGGACCGACGAGGGACAGCACGTCGCCTGCGTGAACTTCGGCATGGTCACTTACGAGGCTGTTCTAGTCACGCAGGCGGCGATGGACCGCCGAGACGCACTGGACTCCTACCGGAGTTCCATCTCCACAGATCCGCCCTCAGGGGCCTGAGTGGACATCCCCCTGATGATCACCATTCTCGCGCTCATTGCCGCGCTGATCATTGTGGGGCTGCTCGTGGTGCTGGTCAGCGGCATCCGCACCGCTGACCGGCGCAAAAGCCCGTTCGACCGCCCCCACAACACCGCCGAACACCTCTCGCGGAGCGTGCTCATGTACGCCCGCCGCCCCGACAGGCCCAAGCACGCCAACCCTTCGGCCAAGTCCGACAGAACAAGAAGTAGGTGATCAACGCTGCGCACTTTCCCGCACAGCCGTGGGTGCCCCTGTGGTGCCGTCCTGGAGTCCGGTAACAAGCGTTGCCGCAAGTGCCGTGCCCGCGCTCGCTGGCGGCGCCGTAAGGCCCGTCACGACGGCATCTGACCCACGTTCCCCACGCTCCCAGGGCTCATGCCGGAAAGGAGGTGATGACCCCCACATGACCGTCTCGATTCCGCTCGTGGTGCTGCTCGGCGTGGCCGTGGTGCTGGCCGTGCGCTACCTGAAACTGCGCCTGTGGATGGCACTGATCTGCGCCGTGTTCGGCTACCTTCTGGCCGCAACCACGCTGGCACCCGATATCGACCGCGCCCTACGGGCGTTCCTGGACTGGGTAACCCCTGCTCCCTGACCTGTCCACCAACCCGAAAGAGGTGATGCCTCAGTGCCAACCCGCCACCCCTACCCTGACCCCGACCTTCAGGAGATCACCGACCGCAACCGCACCGCCCGCGAACTCATCGCGACCTTCGCCCGATCCACCGCCACCCTGAAAGACCTCTGGCAGCACGTCACCACCGCCCTTCAGGACACACCCGTTCTGGTAGCGGAGGTCTTCCGACTCCGCGCCGAGATCAGCAAGTACCGGCTGAGCAGGGCGAACCTGATCGCCGCCATGCGCGCCACCCTACACGCCGACGCGGAGGGCGAACACGACCCCCTGTCCTATCTGCGGAACGAGCTTGCCGACCAGGCAGGCCACGCCACGCCGAACGGCCCGAACGGTGCCGCATGACGTGGCCACCGTCCGACCCCGGCGACACGGGCGCCCCCTCCCCCACAGCTCCGCTGAACGGGTTCGCCTGGTCCGACCCGCCCGAGCAAGACGATCACGCTGCCGCAGACGCCGGCAGCGTCGGGGCCGACCGCGCCGGCCCCGCCCCCGACCTCGACGACCAGGGCGCACAAGAGGATGCGTTCTACGATCGCGAGTCGGTTCCCGCCGATCAAGCGGCGGTCGGCCCGCCGGTTGATCGGCCCGACGACGACGGCGCTCCCCCTGACCGGTCGGCGACCGGTCAGGGGCGCGCCCCGATCCTGCCCACGTGGACGCGCACACGCGCCGGAAGGCGCGCCATGCTCGCCTGGTGGGTCAAGGACGCCGGATACGCGATCGGCTACCACACAGTGCGCCTGCCCAAGTACGTGGCCAAGACCGTCGTGTACGCGCCCATCGGGTTGGCCTCCAGCATCGCCCGCGTACTGCGCTGGGCCAGTGCCGAAGAGGGCAACTGGGCGTTGCGGCAGGCCGCCGCCGACCGCAACGACCCCGCGACGTGGCTCAAACTCGACAAACAACGCGAGCGGCAATCACGCTGGCGCTGGTCGGTGCTGCTGCTGTCAGCCCTGCTGACCGGGGCAACGGTGGCGGCCGTGCTCGCCCTGGAGGTGAGCATCCCGGATGAGGCATGGCTGGCGCTGCTGGCCGTGTCGCTGCCGCTGCTGGCGCGTGCCGGGCGTCCGGACGACAAGCCGATCACTGATCGCGTCAGCCACGGACCGCGCTACCGCAAGCTCACAGCCGAGCTGGTACGGCGCGCCCTACTCAGCATCGGCATGGGGGCGATCAACCAGGCCGTTGCCAAGGATCAGCACGCGATCAGCTTCCCGACCGACATCCACCGCGACGGCCCGGGACACCTAGCCATCGTGGATCTCCCGTTCGGGGTGGAGGCCGCCGACGTGGTCGCGCGACGGGGGCGGTTGGCGTCCGCGATGCGGCTACCGCTCGATCAGGTGTGGCCAGAGCCCGCCCAGGGCCATCCTGGACGGCTGGCGCTGTGGGTCGGCTACCAACCAGCCAGCAAGATGGAAACGCCGTCCTGGCCGCTTCTGAAGAGCGGCAGCGTGGATGTGTTCAAGTCGTTCCCGCTGTTCACCACACCGCGTATGGAGATCGTCAATGCCATGCTGATCTTCCGGAACTGGCTGATCGGCGGTCAGCCCGGTTCGGGTAAGACGAATCTGCTGCGGTTGCTGGTGCTGGCCGCCAGTCTCGACCCGCGCGCGGAGCTGCGCGGATATGAGTTCAAGGGCGTCGGTGACTTCAACGTGGTCGAGCCCGTCTGTGCCGAGTACGGCAACGGCCAGGATGACGCGACCATCGGCAGGGCCGCCGCGCTGGTCAAGTGGTTGTACCACTCCGAGTGCCAGCAGCGCGCGGCAAAGATCGCCCACTTTCACGCGCTCGGCATGGCCCCGGAGAACAAGGTCACGCCCGAGTTGGCCGCGCGTAAGGGATCGGGACTGCATCCGCTCGTGGTGTTCCTCAACGAGGCGCAAGAGCTGTTCCAGCACAAGGACTACGGCAGCGAAGCCGGGGAGCTGTGCGAAAAGGTGATCAAGCTCGGGCGTGCGCTGGGCGTGATCCTGCTGCTCGACACGCAGATCCCGGACAAAGACAGCCTGCCCACGGGGATCACCCGCAACGTCAACACCCGCGTGTGCATGTCGGTCCGCGATCAAGTCGCCAACGACATGATCCTCGGTACCGGGATGTACAAGGCGGGATACCGGGCAACCGTCTTCGAGCCGGGCGACGACACCGGGCAGGGTGACGCCGGGTGGGGCGTGGTCGTCGGCGTGGGCAAACCCGGTGCCCGCCGTAGCTTCGAGGTCAACGCCGACCAGGCAAAGCAGGTCATCGACAGGGCGATAAAGGCGCGTACCGAGGCAGGCACGATGCCCGAACCCGAGACGCAGACCCGACCCGACCCGCCCGCCTACGACCTGCTGTCCGATGTGGTCACCGTCTGGCCAGCGGGGGACGATGCCGCGTGGAACGCGGAGTTGTGCGAGAAGTTGGCCGAGCTACGACCGCAGGTCTACGGCGGGTGGCGGTCAGAGCAGCTCACCAGCGCCCTAAAGCCGCTCGGGGTCAAGGTCGGACCCATCGGCCGCCGCATCGACGGCAAGAAGCACACCAGGCGCGGCATTTACCGCGCCGATCTCGCCCACGCCATAGCAGAGCGTAACCAAAACCGCCCTGCCGACTGAGCATGAAGGGCGCTTCCGGAAGCACGTGGTTCTGCTTCCGGAAGCACCCCCGCTAGCACCCCGAAACACACTCTGACCAGGTATGTAGCAGGTAGCAGCCTGGCCGTCGACCAATCCCAAAACTCTCTCAGGAGGTGGTTTCTTGACCCCAGACACGCTCATCGCTTCCGCCACGATCGCTGTTCCCATCCTTCTCACCCTGCGTTACGTCTACCTCTGTTACGCCCGCCCGTTCCGCGAGCACGCCCGCTGCAAGGGCACCGGTCGCATCCCCTACCTGTTCGGCCGTGGCTGGCGCTTCTGCCCCCGCTGCAACGGCACCGGCCTACGCCTCAGGATCGGCCGCCGTCTCTGGAACCGCACACGCCGTCTGTACCGCGACGGCACTCACTGAGTCGCCACGATCACGGTTCAGCGGAAGGGAGGTGGTTGTTTGGAGGCGTACAAGGTGGAGCAGGTAGCGAAGCTCCTCAATGTCGGTCGCGACACGATCTATGGCCTCATCCGGTCTGGCCAATTGAAGAGTGTCAAGATCGGCAAGCTTCGCAGGATCACGGATCAGCAGCTCGCGAGCTTCCTAGCGTCGCTCGAAGAGTCGAACGATAGCGATCTCTGATACCGCATTGCACTGCAATGCGTCGCAGCGCATAATCCAGGCGTAGGTGCTCAGCGAGTATCCGGCAAACGTCAGGAGATGCCTGTGGCAACAGATAACTACACACTGCGCCTCGACGGCGAACGCCGCCAGAGGTTGCAGAAGATAGCAGACGATCAGGACCGCGACATGTCCTACATCATCCGAAAAGCCATCGATGAATATATTCATCAGTATGAGCAGAAAAGCCCCGGTCATCACGACCATGGTGATACGCCTCGAACGCAGACCGGGGCACGCCCAAACCAGGGCACCAAGGAGAGAAAGGGTGATTGATGGCCAAAATCGTGATCGGCGAATACGAGGGGTCGGTTTACCCCGAGGACGGCGGATGGACGGTTGCCCTGTCGCTCGGCAACAACCCGAACGGCTCCCGTAAGCGCCTCAAGCGAAAGGGTAGAACCAAGACCGCCGCAGTCAAAAAAGCAAAGCAAGCGGTCCAAGACCTCGAAAGGGGAGTCAAGCCACAGCCGTACTACACGGTAGAGGAATGCATCATCGATTTCCTGGCGCATGGTCTCAAGAAGTGCAAGGCGGAGAACTCGCACCTCACATACGCAGGGATCGCCCGGAACTACATCATCCCAAGGATTGGAGGCGTCAAACTCAAGGACCTCACGATCGATGAGGTAGACAAATGGCTCGAAAAGCTCGCCCTCGAATTCTCAACGGAAACCGTATCGAGGGCACATAATCTCCTCAAGCGAGCAATCCGCATGGCTCAGCGACGAGAAAAGGTAGGAAGGAACGTCGCAGAGTTGGCGGACACTCCTTCCGGACAGACAGGCCGACCGAGCAAGAGCTTCACGCTAGAGAATGCTCTCAGGCTTATCGAGGTCGCCCTAGATCCGCAGTGGGAGATGGGATCATACGTAATCCTATGCCTCCTTACCGGCATCAGAACCGAGGAAGCCCGTTCCCTCACATGGGCGGACATCGACCTAGAAAATAAAGTCGTCTACGTACTACGCGCCGACCGAGACGGAGGGGACACCAAAACCGCGAAGTCGCGTCGCGGATTCACGATAGCGGAAATCGCGGCCACGGTTCTGGCTTCCCACAAAACACGACAAGCGGCCAAACGGCTCGCTACCGGCGAACTGTGGCAGGACAACAATCTAGTGTTCTGCATGGAAGACGGGACGCCATATACGGCACAACAAGTGCGTTACCGCTTCAAGAAAATCACAAAAGCAGCGGGACTCGGGAAGAATTGGGCTCCCCGGGAGCTGCGCCACACCTTCGTGTCCCTGCTCAGCAATCATGCAGAGGTCGCGATAGAGAAGATCGCCAACCTGGTCGGCCACTCCAGTACGCTGATCACGGAGACGGTCTACCGCAAGGAACTCAGGCCCGTGATCGCCGATGGCGCACAGGCCATGGACAAGATCATCCAGTTCAAGTCCGCCTAGCTGGCTCCCGGATTGGCTCCCTGGAGCCTAGAACATCCGGTTGAGCAGGTACTTTCCATTACGCTGCCGGTATGGATTCACGGCGGCGGTCGGTAGGGGTACTGCTCGCGGGCGGCGTGGGGCAGCGGGCCGGGCTCGGCAGGCCCAAGCAGCTCGCCGAGATCGCGGGCCGGACGATCATCGAGCACTCGTTGTCGGTGTTCGAGGCCGCGCCGGAGATCGACGAGATCGTGGTGCTGATGACCCCGGGCTACGCCGACCGGATCAGGGAGATCGTGGAGCGCGGCGGCTACCGCAAGGTCAGCAAGATCGTGGACGGGGGCGCGAGCCGTACGGAGAGCACCTGGCGGGCCTTGCAGGCGCTGGGTGACGAGGAGTGCGACGTGCTGCTGCACGACGCCGTGCGGCCGCTCCTGGAGCCGCGGATCATCACCGAGTGCGTGCACGCGCTGGAGACGCACGAGGCCGTCAACGTGGCGATCCCGAGCTCCGACACGATCCTGGTGGCCGACGCCGTGCCGGAGGGCGAGGTGATCGGCGAGGTGCTGGACCGGTCGCGGCTGCGGCGCAGCCAGACGCCGCAGTGCTTCAGGCTCTCGGTCATCCGGGAGGCCTACGAGCGGGCGCTCGCCGACCCGGAGTTCGGCCACCGGCCGGCCACCGACGACTGCGGCGTGGTGCTGCGCTACCTGCCCGACGTGCCGATCCACCTGGTGCCGGGCAGCGAGCACAACATCAAGGTCACCCATCCGGCCGACCTGCACATCGCCGAGCTGCTCTTCGGGCTGCCCGCGGCGGTGCCGGCCGGCGACCGGGCGGCGCTCGCCGGCCGGAGCGTGGTGGTCCTGGGCGGCGGGGAGACCGCGGAGCTGGCCGCGGCCCACGGCGCCCGCGTGCACGCCTTCGCCAGGGCCGACGGCGTGCGCGTGGAGGACTTCGAGTCGGTGGCCAAGGCGCTGGACGGCGTGGGCGGCGTCGACCACGTGGTCAACACACCCGTCGCCGCCCGGCTGGACGGGCTCGCCGACGAGGCGGCCGGCCTCGACCACCTGGGCGCGCTCAACGTGGCCCGCGCCGCCCGTCCGCACCTGCGCGAAAGCCTGCTGCTGCAGGTCCCGCCCGGCTCCGGCGCGCTGCACGCCTCCACCGCCGCCGCGCTGACCGGGCTGACCCGGGCACTGGCCCGCGAATGGGCCGCCGACGGCATCCGGGTCAACTGCATCAATACCGCCGCTTCTCCGCTCCTCGTCGCGCAGACCTCACTGGACATCCTCATCTCCGACCTATCCGGGCAGGTCATAGACGTTCGCGTGGACGGCGCTTGACCTGGTCGTTGTTACCGTGCGATCACATGAGGAAACTCATAATGATCGCGGCGCTGCTCTGCTCCTACCCTGTCCTGCTGGTGTCGGCGCTCTGGCCCGCGCCGGCGGTGTTCGGGGCGGTCGCCCTGCTCTCCTATGCCGTGGAGTACGCGGCGCCACGCGCCGCCGGCCCTCTGACCGAGTTGCTGGGCAAGGTGCACCTCGGGATCACCGTGCGCTTCGCGGCCAGGGAGACCATGGCGCTGCTGCTGGTGGCCCGGACCGCGGGGCCGGATTCGTGGTGGTTCGTGGGGCTGGCGGCGGGCATGTTCGCGGTCCACGTGGCGCGGGCCGGGCACACGGGGCTGGCCATGCGGCTCCGGCAGATGCTCAGCAGGATGCCGGTGACCACCCGCAACATCGACGTCTCGGCGCTGCGCATCCCCAAGCTGCCGCCCCGCCACCTGCGTGACTCCCGCAGCGTGCCCTTCCTCTACCTGGACGCGCTGCCGGTGCTCGGCGCGGCCATCGGCGTGGTCCCGGCGGCGCTCGGCGCCGGCCTGGCGTTCCTGCTGGGCACCGCCGGGGCGCTCGCGCTCATCCCGTACGTGCGCCGCGCCACCCCCCTCACCGACGCGGCCAGGGTCCTGTCGGTCGTGGGCGAGCAGGTCGAGGCCTACCGTCCCGAGGTCATCCTGTACTTCTCCGGCGCCCCCGCCGCCGCCTACCAGGCCAGGATGTGGCTGCCCGTGCTCGAACGCATCGACCGGCGGGCCGTCGTCGTGCTGCGCGAGCGCGGCATGGCCAGGCACCTGGAGACGACCACGCTGCCGATGCTGTGCATCCCGTCCTCGGCCGACCTGATGAGCTTCCGCGCCCTGTCCAGCGCCAAACTGTGCCTGTACGTCGCCAACGTCGGCAGGAACGTCCACATGCTGCGCATCCCGACCCTGCGCAGCGCGTTCCTCAACCACGGGGACAGCGACAAGGAGGCGTCGTTCAACCCGTTCTCGCGGGTGTACGACGAGGTGTGGGTGGCCGGTCCGGCGGGCCGGGACCGATACCGGCGGGCCAAGGTGGGCGTCAGGGACGAATGCGTCCGCGAGGTCGGCAGGCCGCAGCTCGAAGGCATCTCGACGGAGGGGCCCGGGCTGCCGTACCGGACCGTGCTCTACGCGCCCACCTGGGAGGGCTGGAACGACGACCTGTTCCACACCTCGCTGATGACCATGGGCCCGCGCATCGTGCGGGCGCTGCTCGACCACCGCCCGGCGGTACGTGTGATCTACAAGCCGCACCCGCTCACCGGGCACCGCGACAAGAGGGCCACCCGCGCGCACCGGAAGATCGTGGCCATGATCGAGGCGCGCGAGCTGGCCAAGTCGAAGGCCAGGCACCCGTCGAGCGTGCCCGGCGAGACCTCGGAGATCCGGCACCTGGTCGTCACCGACCAGGAGCCGCATCTCTACGACTGCTTCAACCAGTGCGACCTGCTGATCAGCGACGTCTCCAGCGTCGTGAGCGACTTCCTGGCCAGCGAGAAGCCGTACGCCGTCACCAACGTGGCAGGACTGCCCGAACGGGCCTTCCTCGAGCGCTACCCCAGCGCCGAGGCGGGCGTGCTGCTCGGGGCGGACCTGGCCGGGCTCGCGGACTTCCTCGACGGGGAGGACACCCTGGCCCGGGCCCGGGGCAAGCTCAGGAGCCACCTGCTCGGGCCGGAGTATCCGGACGCGCTCACCCGGTTCAACGCGGCGATCGAGCGGGTGTTCGCGAGCCCGTCATGACCTCACCCATGCGGCGGCCTGGCCAGCTTGCGTGGGCTGGTGAGGAAACCCCAGCCCCAGGCACAGTGCATGGTCGCGTAGACGACGGGCAGCCGCAGCTTGGCCGCCCCGGGGAGCCCGTTGCCGGTCAGCAGCGAGCCCGCCACGATGGCCGCGACGTAGCCGCCGGGGACGATCAGCGTGAGCGGCAGGAACGGCGAAAGCACCAGCCCGAGCAGCATGACCAGCACCGCGGCGGGCGGCGCCAGGTAGCGCAGGTTGATCGTGCCCTCGTGGGTGCGCGCGACCACCCGCCGCCAGCGGCCATAGTGGAAGTATTGCCTGGCCAGCGCCCTGACGTTGGGCCGGGGCCGGTAGGAGACCCGCATCCGCGGCTGGAACCAGACCAGGCCGCCGCTCTGGCGGATCCGGTGGTTCATCTCCCAGTCCTGGGCCCGCTGGAAGTGCTCGTCGTAGCCGCCCACCCGGTCGAGCGCCGAGCGGCGGAAGACACCGAGGTAGACGGTGTCGGCGGGGCCGGCGGTGCCGCCCACGTGGAAGGCGGCCGCCCCCACACCGATCTTGGAGGTCATGGCGCAGGCGACGGCCTGCTCGAAGGGCGTGATGCCCTCGGCCGCCATGACGCCGCCCACGTTGTCGGCGCCGGTCTCCGCCAGCGTCTCGACCGCGACGCGCAGATAGTCGGGGGGCAGCATGGCGTGCCCGTCGACCCTGGCGACGATGTCGTTGCGGGAGGCGGAGATGGCGGCGTTGAGGGCGTTGGGGGTGCGGCCGGTCGGGTTGGGGACCACGGTCACCCGGCGGTCGGCCGCCGCGATGGCGTCGGCGACCTCCTGGGTGCGGTCTTGGGACGGACCCACGGCGAGGACGACCTCGATCTCGCCGGGGTAGCTCTGGGCGAGGACCTGCTCAACAGCCTCGCGTAGGTGCCGCTCCTCGTTGAGGACCGGCATGATGACGGAGATGGGGGGCCAGCCGCGCGTCTCCGCCGGCGCGTGCGGCGAGTCGGGGAACTGCTTCATGGCGGGGCTCACGCTACTGTACGACCACGGGAGGAGGGCAATCGAAAGGCCGATCCTCCGCGGGGACATGAGGGGGACTGCATGCGAGACCCGGGCGAGGAGGACGCCGGTGTGCTCGTGGGCGGCGATGCCTACGGCGGTGTCAAGCTCCCCAGCCGCCCTCGCAGGCCGCTCAAAAGCGCCAAGGCACGCCGCCGCAACGTGATACTCGCCGGCCTGATGTCCACCGGCATCCTGGTCACCACCGGCGTGGTGTGGGCGACTCCGCGCCAGATCGGCACCGTGGACGCCGGCGTGACCGCCCCCTCCCACGGTGCCGAGAACATCCTGCTGGTCGGCATCGACAAGCGCGACGACCTGACGCGCCAGCAGCAAAACCGGCTCAAGCTCGGCCGCGAGGCGGGCCAGCGCACCGACACCATGATGGTCATCCACCTGTCGGAGGACCACCGCCGGGTCACCGTGGTGAGCCTGCCGCGCGACACCTGGACGGCGATCCCCGGCAGGGGCGACCACAAGATCAACTCGGCGTACCAGTTCGGCGGGCCCAAGCTCACCAAGCAGACCGTCGAGTCCGCCACCGGGTTGCAGATCAACCGCTACATCGAGGTCAACATCCTCGGCTTCATCGACGTCGTCGACTCGCTGGGCGGGGTGACCGTCTGCACGCCCGTGTCGATCAACGACCCCAAGACCGGGCTCAACCTGCCCGCGGGCACCCACCAGTTGCGCGGCATGCAGGCGCTCGGCTACGCCCGGACGCGGGCCACCGCGCGTTCCGACCTCGACCGCATCGACCGGCAGCAGCAGGTGATCTCGGCGCTGCTCAACCGGGCGCTGAGCGCCGACACGCTGGCCAACCCGGGCAAGCTGGCCTCGTTCGTCAACTCGACGCTGAGCACGGTCAAGGTCGATCCCGACGACGGGCTGATCGGGCTGGCCACCCAGCTCAGGGACGTCTCGCTGGACGACGTGAAGTTCGCCGAGGTGCCGCTGTCGGACGTCGACTTCAAGGCCCCCACCGGCGAGTCCGCGGTGCTGTGGGACAAGCAGGCGGCCCGTGACATGTTCACCCGGATCAACGCCGACCAGGACCCGGCCGCCACGCCCACCCCGTCCGTCACGCCCTCCAAGAAGCCGACCGCCACCGCCTCGCTCGCGCCGGGCCGCATCACGGTCGAGGTCAAAAACGGCACCACCATCACCGGCCTGGGTGCCCGGACCAAGGACGCGCTGGTCGCGTACGGGTTCAAGGTCCCCGGCAAGGCCGGCAACGCCGCCGAGCCGGACTACGCGAAGACCGTCGTCCGCTACGGCGAGGGCGACGAGGCCGCGGCGAAGGTGGTGGCCGACGTCATTCCGGGCGCCGAGCTCCGCAAGACCGATGCCAAGGGCATCGAGGTCATCGTGGGCCGCGACCAGCCGAAAATCCAGAAACGGCAGCCAACGGCCACCCCATCCGCCAAACCTAGTGTTACAGCGACCACCAAAACGGCAATGCAGAACATATGTAAGAAACAATCGTAACGTTATCCAGCTCGGACAGGTGGCGCCATGGTGATCAATCACTGGCGGGAGGATTACTGCACGGTCATCCAGGTCACCGGCGACCTCGACGTGGCCGGTGCACCCCGCGTGCGAGCCGAACTGGAGCAGGCGACCGCCGCGGCGGGCCCGCTCAACCTGGTCGTCGATCTCACCGAGGTCCCGTTCTGCGACTCCGTCGGGCTCGGCGTGCTGGTGGGCCTCCACAACCACGTCCGGCGCCGGAAAGGGCGCATGATCGTCGTCATCGCGCCCGGTATGATCCGGCATCTGCTCACGATCACCAACCTCGATCGCCACTTCGAGACCAGCGAATCCCTCGGCGAGGCGTGTGCGGCCATGGGTAGCGCGGCCTGACGGACTCGGAGGTGTGCGAGATCATGGCCTTTGTCATCGCGGGCACACCTCGCCACGGCTCCATGGTTCATGCTGGTGCGGGAAAGCCCCCAAGGCTGCGGAGGCTTTCACGTTGTTCGAGCAGTTCCCCGAGCCCGCCCGTTCACAGCTCGTGTCCGCCTTCGACGAGGGCAGGAGCCGGCCTGAGTGGTGCTTCGCGGAGGGTCAGGCCCGGCTGGCGTTCTGGGCTCCCTACGCCGGCTCGGAGCCGGTGATCGTCTGGCAGTTCGACCCGGGATCCGACCCGATGGTCGCCGCCGGGCTGCTGCGCCGCAGCCTGGACGCGATGGGGCTGACCAAGATGATCCACGACATCTCCCTCCGGCCCGGGCTCGTCCCCGTCGTCGACCGCGCCGTCGAACACGAGGCCCTGACCCTGGCCGGGTTCACCATGGAGGTGGAGCGGCTGGTGCTCGAATGGGTGGCGGGCACCGACATCCCGGCGGACCCCGGCAGGCTGGCCTACCGCCCCGCGCTCCGGATGGAGCCCCGCGACGTGCTCGACATCCTCGTACGCATCTCCGAGGGTTCGCTCGACTACGACACGCGGGTGGAGGTCGCCACGGCGGGCGCGGAGCGCGAGGCCCGATGGATGTACGACGACCTGGTCAACCGCAAGGCCAAGCCGAACTGGTTCGTCATCGGCTACCTGGGCGACTCCCCCGTGGGGCTGGTGGCCCCCGACGACCACTCCATCGCCTACATCGGTGTCGTGCCCGAGCACCGCGGTCACGGCTACGTGGACGACCTGCTGGCCAGGGGCACCCGTACGCTGGCCGAGGCCGGCCTGCAGCGCATCGTCGCGGCCACCGACGTCGCCAACGTGCCCTCGGCGCACGCGTTCCTGCGCGCCGGATACTCCGAGGTGGGGCGGATGTTCCGCTACTACTGGAGATCGTCGTGAGCCTGGGGCGATGAACCCCTGCGCGCAGCACCGGTGGCGGCACGGCGGCGCCCACCTGGCGCACCCGGCCCCCGCAGCCCGCAGCGGTGCGGGACCTCCGACGGCGCCATAGAGGTGACCTTCGACAACCCGCCCACCAACCTCGACCTGCGGTCACGCGAGGGCCGGGTGACGGCGACGGTGCCGCGGGGCGCCTATGCGGTGACGGCCGAAAGCAAGGAGGGCGACCACCGTTCCGAGATCAAGGACACCGACAGCACCCGGACCATCGTCGCCCGCAGCACCTTGGGAGACGTCCGCATCCTGACTCGCTGACCCAGCCAGACCTTCACACTGACGAGCCGGCGGGCCCTTCGAGCAGGCGAGTGCCGCCCGGCGATCGGGCGGATCGTCATCCTGGGCGGGTGACCGGCGCCGGGGGGCCGTCCCCGGCGTCGGTCACCTCCGCCCCTGCAACGGCGGCCTTCGCCGCCTCGCCTGCCACAGCGGGCGACCACCGCCGTCGCCTGTACGGCCTTCGCCCGCTACTCCCAGATGGCGGCGTACTTGCCGCCCTCGGCGTTCACCTGAACGGGGCGCAGTCCCTCGGGCTTGAGCTGGTTGAACCGCGTCTGGTAACCGGAGCTGCTCATGTCGATGTAGTTGGCGAACCGGTGGCCGTCCTTGCGCCACACCGCCGCGAACGTGCCGTCGGGCGCCACGGCCACCTTGACCGGCCGGAAGCCCTTCGCCTTCTTGGCCCGGAACTCGGCCTGGTACCTCTGCCGGGAGTAGCCGTAGGTGTAGTACCAGGCCCCATCCGTGTTGGCGGTCCATACGCCCACGTAGCGGACGTCTCCGGGAGTGCCGTACGCGTCCACGGAGCTCAGCGCGAGCCCCTTGGCGGCGGCCTGCTTGTTGACGGCGCCGAACTGGGCGGGCGTGAGGTTCGACTTGGTGAGGAAGCTCCCGCTCCTCTTCTCCCAGATGGCGGTGAAAACGACGGAGTCGCCCGACCCGGTGGCGGAGACCGAGATCGGCTGAGCGCCCTCCTTCAACCCGGCGTCGAACCGCCGCTGGAAACCGGAGGGTGACATGCCCTGCCAGATGCCCCATCCGGGCGATGATCCATCCTTGAGCCACACGGCCGCATACCGCTCACCGTCGGAGACGTTCACCGTGATCGGGTGGTATCCCTGCGCCTTGAGCCTCTTCACCTGGGCCTCACTCTGGGCCGGGGTGGCGTTGTGGTAGGCATACCAGGCCATGCCCGCCTGGGCACTCGCCGCGGGCGCCGTCGCCGCGACCGGAGCTGCGACGCCGGCCAGCACCGACGCGACAACGACGACCTTCCTCGTGGTCCGCATGACCCTCCCATACAGGTTTCTTTACGTCTTCATGGGGATGAGGTCCGACCTTAACAGCACTTACTAACGATCCGCAGGCAGCGCCCCAGGCGGGCCGTCAAGGGTACAAGTGAACTTGCGCTAGTAGGCGTAAATCGACTTACACTTATTTCTGTAACTCAAGTTGAGCTTATGCCGGGAGGACCCGTGGACAAGCCATCCCACATCATCGGGAGAGAGCGGCAGTGGCGAGCCATGGAGAAGTTCCTGCTGGGCGGAGACCAGGACGGCCCGCTGCGACTCGGTCTCGTGTCCGGACGCCGCCGAACAGGTAAGACGCAGCTCCTGACCGCCGCCTGCGACGCTCTCGGCGGCTTGTACATCGCCTGCGTACAGGACGAGGGAGACCGCGCGGCCCGGCAGCGGTTCGCCTCCGCGCTGGGCCGCCACGCCGGGCTGGGCGACGCGGTGCGCGGTGAACCCGAATCGTGGGAGCGTCTGCTGCGCGCTGCTCTGGACACAGCAGCCCGTGTGGCCCCGCCGGGCCTCCCAGGTGTCGTCGTCATCGACGAGTTCCCGTACGCGATGAGCGACGCGCCGCAACTGCCCTCCCTCATCCAGCACCTGTACGACGACTCCCAGCGACGCCAGGCCCCGGGCGGCCGCCTGATCCTCTGCGGCTCCGCGCTGAGCGTGATGCACACACTTCTGTCAGGCACGAACCCGCTCAGAGGCCGGGCCATGATGGACATGCGCCTCAACGCCCTCGACTACCGGGAGGCGGCCCGGTTGTGGGGTGTTCGGGACCTGGAGACCGCCCTGCGGCTGCACGCCTGCGTCGGCGGCATCCCGGGTTACCGTCCTCTGATGACCAGCGCCCCGGCCTCGGCCGATGAGTTCGACACCTGGATCGTCGACAACCTTCTTGCCGTCGACGTCAGCGTCTTCACCCGCACCGAGGTCGACTACCTCCTTCGCGAGGACCCTCGGATCAC
Source organism: Nonomuraea sp. B12E4 (assembly GCF_039871825.1). NCBI lineage: Bacteria > Bacillati > Actinomycetota > Actinomycetes > Streptosporangiales > Streptosporangiaceae > Nonomuraea > Nonomuraea sp. B12E4. The sequence continues at coordinate 15,113 of NZ_JBDPME010000060.1, forward strand.
CGCCCGCTCGCTCTACTACGACATCCTGAGCGCGGTCGCGCAGGGGGCGCACACTCCCGCCAAGATCGGAGCGGTGATCGGCCGCGACAGCAATGCCGTCCGCTATCCCATCGGTGTCCTGGAGTCCGCCGGTTACCTCACCAGAGCCCAGGACCTCCTCCGCGGCAGGAAGCCCACGCTCTCGGTCTGCGACCCCATCATCCGTTTCGACCGCCTCATCACCGCCCCGCACCTCAGCCAGCTCGAACTGGGCCGCGCCGAGCAGATATGGCGTGCGGCCGCACCGACATTCCGCGCCAACATCCTCGGCCCGCATCTTGAGGAACTGGCCCGCGAGTGGGTTCATCGGTTCGCTCCCGACGAGCTGGGGCGCCCCACGGGCTTCGGCACGGTGGGCTTCGGCAGCGTTCAGGACCATTCTGGACGCGCCAAACACGACATTGACGTCATCGCCATAGAAAACAACCAGGTCCACCTGATCGGCGAAGCCAAGGCCACCCTCACCCGCCGTGGGCTGCCTGACCTCGAACGGCTCGACGGCATCCGCGGCCTTCTGGCCCGGACGGGCCATGACACGGCCGGCCTGATCACGGCCCTCTTCTCGGTCACGGGCTTCACCGACGACCTCGTCAGGACCGCCGCCTCCCGCGCCGACGTTGTCCTCGTCGATCTGCCCTGTTTGTACGGCCGCTCGTGACTCGGTGGACATTCCGCGCCCCAGCACCCAGGATGGGGGCATTCGAGTGATCTCATGGAGGTGCCATGAAGACTCCTCAGCTCCCCCGGCCCGTCCGGCGGGTGGCCGCGTGCGCCGCCGCCGTCCTGGCCATCCTGGCCCTGGCCACCCCATCCGCCCAGGCCGACCCGAAAACCGACTCGACCGTCATTCGCACGCCGCAGGCCGACGAGTGCCACTTCGCCGGCGTCTGACGGGCCGCTGAGACACCCTGGGCCGGCCCGCCAGGGAGCACCGCGACCCCGGCAACCGGCACATCGCCGCGGGCCGCCTCAACAGGGGCCGGCGCGCGTCCTGACCGAAGGCTCAGCCGAGCCGCTCGAAGGGGGTCGGTGCCTGCCCCGTCCAGCGGTAGAGCTCCGCGTGGCTGGTCTGCTTGGTCACCCCGTCCTCCTCGACCGTGCCTGCCTTGGAGACGTAGTAACGCCCCTTGCCGAGCGAGATCAGCCCGTACTCACCGGTGAACTCCCAGCCCCTGACGCCTGAGGACGCGTCCTGGAGCCCGCCCGGCGCCAGTGTGAGCAGTTCGCCGCGCTCGGGCTGGGGCTGTCCCACGATGTCGCCCTTGTTCGGCCGGGTGGCGGCGTTCACCATGAAGAACGAATAGTTGGGGAACTGTGGCTTGGTGCCCTTGTAGACGGCCATCATCCAATTGCCGGTGTACTCGTCGTACTGCAGGTTCTGCACCCCGTAGGTCGTGTTGCCGGTGTAGGCGAAGTATTTGCCGTCCACCTGCTGCGGGCCGCTCTTGTGCGGGGCGCTCTCCGTGAGCGGCTGTTCGTACTTCTTCCACTTGTCGATGTCGTACTGGAGCAGCACCTGGTGGTCATTGTCCGACCGGGTGGTGTTGGCGTAGATGCCGTAGGCCACGGTCAGTTTCTGCTTGCCGTGCTTCTTCCCGAACTCCGGCCCGAACGACACCCCGTCGATGCCGCTGCACCCGTACCGGTGGTCGGGAGTGTCCCCCACGTTGCCGTCGAACTTGCCGTCCCCGTTCATGTCGGCGACGTAGTCCGACACGACCTCCTTCAGGTAGACCGTCTTGACCACGTCGCTGGTCTGGGCGTCCATGTCCATGCTGGTGATGCGGTCGACGTCGAAGATGGCGATGTAGAACGACTCCTGCTCCTTGTACTCCAGGGAGCCGTACACGCGGCCGTCCTTGGTGTTGAAGTCCAGGTCGCCGAGGTGCCCGGTGAAGCCCGTCACCGAGCCGACCGGGTTGCCCTGGAGGTCGGTCTTGACCAGGAGGTTGGTGAAGGAGAAGTACATGTACCCCTTGCGCTGGTCGATGGCGATGCCCTGGACATGACCGGAGGCCCAGGCGCCGCCGTAGATCTCGTTCGGCAGCTCCCGTGGACGGTCGTCAGCGACTGCGGGAGGGGTGATCAGACCCAGCGAGGCAGTGGCGGCCAGGGCGAAGGTCAGGACTTTGCGCATGTTCCGGTACCCGTCTTCCATAAACGATCATGCCGAAATCAGACGTTATACCGATCGGATGCCAATATCCGACAAACGCCGGATCACGGATGTCCGGCTCTCCCGCCAGGAGGTAACACGCCTCGCGAAAGAGCGGCAACCGCGGATCGAGCAAAGTGGTGAACCATGAGCTCCAGCCCCGCTCGCCCGCGCAGCGGCGCCCGGCCGGAAAGAGGCCACGAATGTCGCGAGGCCCTGCCGCTCCCTCACCCGGGCGACGACCCGCGCCGGCCTCAGGCCGGGAGCTCAAGGAGCCGGCGGGTGTTCCGGTGTGTCGAAGGCGACGAGTTCCACCTCGAAGCCGTCCCGGTCGGCCACGTGGAAGGCCAGGTGGTTCAGTCCGGGACGGCAGCGGTCGTGCCGGTCGGCGCTGAGCGCGGGCGACTGCTCCAGGACCAGGTACGTGGCCCCGAGCCGCCAGCTACGACCGTCGCTCCAGTCCTGGAAGAGGGTGTAACCCAGCGCCTCCAGCAGCCACTGCCAGCCGGCGACGGCCCGCCGGAGGTCCGGCACCCAGATCTCGATGTGGTGCACCACCCCGGTCGCGGGCTCGCCGTTCACGCCAGGTCCCTCCCGGAGACCCGCTGGGTCAGAGTTTGGAGACGTAGTACATGTTGCCTTTCGGCTGCACGATGCCCGCCAGCGCGGTGGCGCTGATGGTGTGTATGCCGCCGGTCGGCTTCCACGGATCGTAGACGGTGACGGTGCCGGCCGGCTTGTCGTAGCCGTACGCGACGATCGCGTGCCCGATGTTGGCGCCCTTGACCTTGCCCTGGTTCCAGGGCAGTTGTTCCATCCACACCGCGATCACAGGCGCCCGGTGCAGGTCGCCGATGTTCTCCGAGACCCGCTTCATGAGCATCGAGGGGTTGCCGTCCGAATCGGTGGGTTTCGTGAACCGGTAACCCTTGGACTTGATGTACGCGTTGAGGACCGGCAGGGCGTTGGTCCCCGAAGTACCGTCGGAGGCGGTGGTCTTCATCTTCTTGGCGAGGGTGGCCTGGCTGACTTTGATGCCGAAGGTCGACAGGCTCATCGACGACGAGGCGGGCACGCAGTAGTAGTTCGTCTGCTGCTGCTGGCCGGTGAGGCTCAGCTGATACTTCAGGGGCGTGAGCAGGCCCTTGGTGCTCGCGCTTGGGGCCGGGGCGGCGATCGGGCTGGGGGACGGGCTCGCGGTGGTGCTCGGCCTGGGACTGGGAGCCGGGCTGGGGGCGACACCCGGGACCGGGCTCGCGACGCCGGGGGAGGCGTAGGCCGGTCCCGGAGCGGCGAACTGCAGGACACCCGCCGTCACGGCGAGTGCGATGCCGGTCCCCGTGTTCCACTTCTTCACTTGATCACTCCACACAAGTGTTGACAGTGGTCAAGGACCGTAGTTGATAGCTCAAAAGTACGCAACCGGTGACTCATAGTAACAATGGCCCCATACGGGACGGACAGCAGTAATCCACGAGTGCGGCCGCGGCAAACTGCGACCCCGCCGCAATTGTCATGCCCCCGTAAACCGCCCTCCCCAGATTCCCCGATATCGACCGGAGAGGCATGAGGAGTTTGACGGCATCTATTGACACGGGACGAAACCGACCCTGATGGTTCAGGCAAATCCGGAGTTTTCCCCTGACCCCGAACGCCCCCGTCCGGGGCCGGCCCGGCGGACCCGTGCATCAGCCCTGCTCCTCGCCTGCATGGCCGGCGCCGGCTTCGTCCACCTCGACCTTGACGACCCGCCCGCCGCGAGGCCGGAATGGAAACCCGGCCCATTCGACCCGCCGGTCCACTGAGGTTTTCTCTGCGACTTTCACATGATCCGTCCGTGCTCGAAGTGGGTGAGAACCAGCGCTGCTCGGGCCACATCGCCAATTCGTGAGGGGCTGAGCGTCAAATGCTGAAGGGTGCGCCAGCG
>NZ_JBDPME010000061.1:0-19083 GCF_039871825.1 Nonomuraea sp. B12E4
TCCACTCGTTCTGTGGAAATATTCCGCCGAAGGAGTACGAAGGCGCCTTCTTTAAGGCGCAGGAATCTGCTATGTCATTCGCAAGTTCGCAGGAATCGTAGCCTCCAAGATTCCCGGGGCGGTCCACGGATCATGTGAAAGTCGCAGAGAAAACCTCAATATCGTCGACACCGTCTCCATCGACGTCACCGGAGGCCACCCGGTCCTCCGTGTTGGACATGGTCCAACCACCGGAGGTGTAGTCGCTCGAACGACCGAAAGCCGATCCGGTAGAGGCCCACCGGTAAATCGTCATCGACCCATCACCATCGTCACGCATCATCGCTGGAGCGTTGAGTCCGGGGGTGGAACAGTTGCGGCTGGTGACGTCGCGCCAGGTCTGTCCGTTCGATCCACCGTAGGTGACACCGTTGAAGGTCGGCCTGACCCGTTCGGAGTCCGCGGTTCCCCAGCTGGCCGAACCGTTTCCGTCGGAGTCGTGGCCGAGCTCGAAGTGCAGATGCGGATGCCCGTTGGAGGTGGGGCCGGTCTTGCCGACCCGGCCGATCGTCGTGCCCATGCTCACCCGGGTGCCGACCGACACGGCGCGAGATTCCAGGTGAAGGTAGGTGGTGAAGTAGCCGCCGCCGTGGTTGATCTGGATGACGTTGCCGGCGTTGCTGTGGTAGAAGGACTGGTTCACCGTACCGTCGGCAGGGGCGATCAACGTGGCACCCTCGGTGCCGTGCTGGTCGGGCTCCTTCACCATGTCGAGCGCGGGGGCATGCGCCCACGTGTCCAGGCGCCACTTCTGGCCGCAGGAAAAGGGCAACTGCAGATTGGGGGCCGCCAGGGCAGGGCTCGCCGTGGTGATCAGGCCGAAGGCGATAAGCATGGTGGTCATGCCGACTCGTAAGGCGGCAGATTTGGACATGAGGTTCCTCCAAGGAAATCGGCGATGCCAACTGAGCCCTGATTGAAGAGAAGTTCGGGACGTCGCCAGACTTCAGACCCGCACTGTAAATCCGCTGTAGCTTTCCTTTAACAGCGCCACAGCACCCCGATGATCGGGCGGAGTGCCACGAGAAACTCACCGGGGATTTGGCAGGGCCGAAACCACCTTGGACATCGCGGGAAAGCATTCGCGCAGCTTTCAGGTTCCCGGCGTAGGTCTGTTCGGCGCCGAGGGCGGCGAGCGACTCCCGGCGATGAACGCCCCGGTGACGAACCGGTGACGAACCGGTGACGCTTCGCATGCGACGCAGGCCGGTATGTTGGGGCAGCGATCCAAAAGCGCTGTAACGGCGTTACAGATCATTACGGCAAGGGGGATTCACCGTACTCGCGGGCGGCGCCGTGCAATCGGAAGATCTCCACAGCCTCTGACCCGATGGCCTCGGCGGTCGCCTCATCACGGCGGCCAGCTCCCGGCGGGGCAGGATGTAGTGCTTCACTGCGGCCCGGCGACGACCTGGTGGCAACCCTCGCGGAATTGGCGCTGTTCACCGTGCTGTTCACCGACGGCATGCGAGTCGGGTGGGCCGACTTGCGCAGCGCCTGGCGGCTGCCCGGCCGGGCGCTCGGCTGGGGATTACCGCTCACTCTGGCCATCACCGCCGCCGGCGCCCACTGGTTGCTCGGCCTGGGCTGGATCGAATCACTGCTGATCGGCGCGATCCTCGCGCCCACCGATCCCGTGTTCGCCGCCGCCCTGGTCGGCAACGAGAAGGTGCCGCCCCGGCTGCGGCAGCTGCTCAAATGTCGAGTCCGGCGTCAACGACGGCCTGGCGCTGCCGTTCGTCATCATCTTCCTGGCCATCGCCGCCGGTTCCGACGACCTGCACCTCGGCTCACTGGCGCTGGAGCTGGCCCTGGGCGTGTTCATCGGCATCGCCATCCCGTGGACGGCGATCAAATTGGAGCGGCTGCGCTGGTTTGCCGCCTCCACCGCTTACGAACCGCTCAACGCGCTGGCCATCGGCCTGCTCGTGCTCGCCGTCGGCAAGGCCACGCACGGCAACCTGTTCCTGGCCGCCTTCTCCGCCGGGATCACCGTCGCGACGTTCGGGCAGCGGCAGCGCGAGTCGTTCGAACACTTCGGCGAACTCATCGCCGAAGTGTTCAAACTCGCCGCGCTGCTGGTGTTCGGCGCGCTCATCACCCCGGCACTACTCGGCATGGTGGGCTGGCAGGGCTGGCTGTTCGCGCTTCTCGCCCTGACCCTGGCTCGCCCGATCGCCATCTGGCTGTCCTTCCTGCGCTCGGGACTGTCGATGCGCGAGCAGGCGGCGGTGGCCTGGTTCGGCCCCAAAGGCTTCGCCTCCGTGGTCTACGGCCTGCTCGTGCTCGGCTCCGGCATCGCTGTCGGCGAGCAGGTGTTTCAGATCGTCGCCGTGACCATCGTGGCTTCGATTTCCCTGCATTCCTCCACCGACATCGTGGTGGCCCGCTGGTTCGACGACGAACGTGCGGTGCCCGCCTGGTACGGCGGCGTGTCGCGGCGACTGCGTGGATCCAAGGACAGCTCGTGAGGGGACAGGCCCCGGTGTCCGGCGACGCGGCGGACGAGCAGGCGGGTGACCGACGACGTGGAAAGCGCGCCAGGTGAGGCGAAACCGGCTGGCTGTGCCGAGGCGTGGCCGGCATCCGGCAATGGTGATCGCGACCGGGTTCGGCACCGCGGTGCTGATCGGGACCCTGCTGCTCGGCACTCCGCTGGCCACCGCACAAGGCGACGCCTCGCACTGGCTGACCGCGCTGTTCACCGCCACCTCGGCGGTCTGCGTGACCGGCCTGGTCGTGGTCGACACCGAGACGCACTGGTCGGTGTTCGGCGAAGTGGTCATCGCCCTGCTCATCCAGGTAGGCGGCCTGGGCATCATGACGCTGGCCACGCTGATCATGGTCATCGTCTCCGGCCGGCTCGGCTTGCGCGCCCGGTTGTCCGCGCAGTTGGAGACCAAGTCCGTCATCGCCGCCGACCTGCGCCACGTTCTGCGCAAGGTGGTGGTATTCAGCCTGGTGTGTGAGGCGGCCGTCGCCGTCGTCCTGGCCGCCCGGTTGGTCACCGGGTACGGCGAGCCACTCGGCCGGGCCGCCTACCTAGGCGTCTTCCACGCGGTATCGGCGTTCAACAATGCCGGCTTCGCGTTGTGGCCCGACAATCTGATGCGTTTCGTCACCGATCCGTGGGTCTGCCTCAGCATCGCACTGGCCGTGATCGTCGGCGGGCTGGGCTATCCGGTCGTCTTCGAACTGCTGCGCAGCTGGTGGCGTCCGCGCCGCTGGTCTTTGCTGACGCGGATCACGGTCGGCCTGAGCACCGTCTTGCTGGGCGCGGGCACGCTGGTGTTCCTGACGACCGAGTGGCGTAACCCTGCCACGATGGGTCCCCTGGACGATACGGGCAAATGGCTGGCGGCCTTCTTCGCTGCTGTCATGCCGCGCTCAGGGGGTTTCAACACCCTCGACATCGGCCAGATGTACCCCTCGTCGTGGCTGGTCACGGACGTGCTGATGTTCATCGGCGGGGGAAGCGCCGGCACCGCGGGCGGCATCAAGGTCACCACGTTCGGTTTCCTGCTGTTCATCATGTGGTCCGAGCTGCGTGGCGAGCACCAGGTCAACATCGGCCATCGTCGGTTGCCCGCCACCAGCCAGCGCCAGGCGTTGTCGATCAGCCTGCTCGGCGTCATCCTGGTCACGGTCTCCACCTGGCTCATGCTCCTGCTCACCCCGCACGAGCTGGACCGGGTGCTGTTCGAGGTCATCTCGGCTTTCGCCACCAACGGCCTGTCCACCGGCGTCACCGCCGACACCCCGCTGGCCGGGCATGTGCTGCTCAGCTTGCTGATGTTCATCGGCCGGATCGGCCCGCTCACTCTGGGCTCGGCGCTCGCCCTGAAAGAGCGCACCCGCCGCTACGAACTCCCTGAGGAGCGAGTGATCATTGGTTGACCAGACATCGGATCCCGTCGTGGTGATCGGGCTGGGCCGCTTCGGCGCGGCGCTGGCGGCCGAGCTGGTCCGCCGGGGCAGCGAGGTCCTGGCGATCGACCATCGGCCCGCGGCGGCGCACCGGCTGGCGGGCCAGGTCACAGACCTGGCCATCGCCGACGCCACCGACATGGATGAACTGCGCCGCCTGGGCGTGCCTGATTTCAGTCGCGCGGTGGTCGCCATCGGCACGGCCATGGAGGCGAGCATCCTCAGCGCCTCCTTACTGGTCGAGCTCAACGTTGAGCAGGTCTGGGCCAAGGCGATCAGCCGGCATCATGGCCAGATCCTGCACCGTATCGGCGTCCACCATGTCGTTTTCCCCGAGCACGACATGGGCGAGCGCGTGGCGCACCTGGTGAGCGGCCGCATGCTGGACTTCATGCAGGTCGATGAGCACTTCGCGCTGGTCAGGATGCGGCCGCCGAAGGAGTGCGTGGGCATGCCGCTGGGCCGGTCCGGCGCGCGCCGCAGATACGGCGTGACCATCGTGGCGGTCAAGAGCCCGGGCGCGGACTTCACCTACGCCACCGCCGAGACCGAACTCACCTATGACGACGTCGTGCTGGTGTCCGGCCGTACCGAGCAGGTTGAACGCTTCGCCGAGCTGCCGTAATCGTGGGGAGGCTCCGGCGGCGCTCAACGTCGGCCCGAAACGAAGGGGGCCCGCTCAGCGATTTCTTGGAGGAGCCTTGCCGCGTATGTCCCCTGCTCTACTCGTTCGATGCGGATTTCCCGCGGTCAGCGGCTCCAACAAAACGGATGCCCAGTAAGCTCATCGCAGGTGTGCCGGGAAGCCTGGTCGGCGGTTCTTGTCCTCCAGCGGAAAGCGCGCCCCGATGCCCGATCTCGCGCCCACTGATCCGGCCAATGATGACTTGTCCGTCAGGACCCGCGCCCGCGGCAACGTCCTGCTCATCCAATTGCAGGGGCCCCTTGTCGGCGGGGCGGTGGATACCGTGCGGATGTACCTCGTCAGCACGCTGGCCAGGCAGGTCCCGCCGCTGATGGTCGTGGATATCGCGGGGCTGACCCTGATGGAGGAGGCCGGGCTCGAGGTGCTGCGCTCGGCCACCCGCCACGCCCGCAACGAGGGCGGTCGCCTGGTCGTCACAGGCGGACAGCACCTGCTCGGCACATCCACAGCGGGCTTGGACGTGATGCCCACGATCAGGGACGCCTTCTTCGCCCCCGACGGCTCCGGCGAAAGTCCACCGTCGTTAGACCGGCGGGAGTGACCGTGCCGGGCGGAACGTGCCGAGCCTGATACCGCCGGCTCGCCGCCGGTGTCTGCCCGTCACCGGCTATCGGTTCCTAACAGGAGGTGCCATGATGTCCACTCCCCACTTTGCTGAGCGCGGTACGGTCCTTGCGCATCGGCCGGCGGGCAGGGTGGAGTACCGGCTGGAGGGCGATGGTCCCCGGACGGTCGTGATGCTGCATGGCGGTCACATGCGGGCGGGGCTGGCGCAGGGCGAGGAGGCTTCGTCGATGCCGGTTTCAGGGTGCTGGCACCCTCGCGCCCCGGTTACGGCCGTACGCCGCTGACCACCGGCACCACAGCGACTGGCTTCGCCGATGCCACCGCGGCGCTGTGCCGGATTTTAGGCATCGAACGTGTGGCCGCGGTCGTGGGCATCTCAGCCGGCGGACGCACCGCGCTGGCCATGGCCGCCCGCCACCCGCAACTGGTCGAGCGGGTGATCCTGCAAAGCGCGGTCGCGTTCCTGCCCTGGCCTGACCGGCTGACCCGGCTGGGTGGCCGGGCCGTGTTCCACGCCCGGGTGGAGGCCGGCACCTGGGCGATCCTGCGGTCCCTGCTCAGGGTCGCCCCCTCCCTCGCACTGCGCCTGCTGCTGCATGACCTGTCCGTCCTGCCCGCACGCCAGGTTCTGGCCGGCTTGTCCGCCGCCGAGCGGGCGACGCTGGCCGGGTTGTTCACGTTGATGCGCTCGGGCCGTGGCTTCGTCGCCGACATGCTTCCCGTGCCGGACTGCGCCGCGCAGGTCAGCCAGCCCACGCTGGTCATCGCCACCCAAAAGGACCGGTCGGTGCCCTTCGCTCATGCCGAATCCCTGGTCGCGGCGATGCCGCGGGCCGAGCTGGTGGAAAGCCGGGCCGACAGTCACATGATCTGGTTCGGCCCCGACTACCCGCGGATCGCTGCGAAGATCGAAGATTTCCTCGCCGCTGGCTGACCTTTCCACTTCCCGCGGGGGTGAAACGGCAGGCACTTGCCTGCATCGAGTCCCTGTCAGCCGACGATCACGCGTTGGTCAGCGGCGGGTCGACCCATATCCGCTATGGGGCTTTTTACGCGTTCTGATATGTTATTGACAGGTGCGCCGGGAAGCCTGGTCGGCAGGTGAGCGACCCGATCCCTGCCAAAGAGCGGAGTTTCATGCCCGGCACCACCTTCCACCGCCGTCCTCGCCTGCTTGGCAGAGGTACGTGGCCAGAAGCGCGGCGGATCGCCGCCATCATGCGCAAGGAGACCATCGGCGGCGCGTTGCTGCTGGTGGCCGCGCTCGCCGCGCTGGTGTGGGCCAACTCGCCGTGGGCACACGCCTATGCCGACCTACGGGCGATCCGGGTCGGGCCCGCCGCGTTGCATCTGGATCTCGACCTGGCCACCTGGGCCGCCGACGGCCTGCTGGCCATCTTCTTCTTCGTCGCCGGGCTGGAACTGAAACGCGAGTTCATCGCCGGCGACCTGCGTGATGTCCGGCAAGCGGCAGTGCCGGTGGCCGCCGCGGTCGGCGGGGTCATCGCGCCCGCCCTGCTGTATTTGGCGATCGCCGGCAGCGCGGGCGCAGCACGAGGGTGGGCGATCCCCACCGCCACCGACATCGCCTTCGCCCTGGCCGTACTGGCCGTGATCGGCCGGTCCCTGCCCACCGCGTTGCGGACGTTCCTGCTGACGCTGGCGGTGGTGGACGACCTGATCGCCATCGTCATCATCGCGGTCTTCTACACCACCCACCTTTCGGTGCTGCCGCTGCTCGGCGCCCTCGTACCGCTGGCGGTCTTCGCGATGCTGGTCCGGCGGCGGGTGCGCTCAGGGTGGCTGCTGCTGCCGCTGGCCTTCGCCACCTGGACGCTGGTGCACGCCTCCGGTGTGCACGCCACCGTGGCCGGGGTGGCGCTGGCCCTGACCATCCCGGTGCTGCGCAGCGAGCGAACAGCCGGACCCGAGGCCGGGCCGGGGCTGGCCGAGCATTTCGAGCACCGGTTCCGGCCGATCTCCGCCGGCCTCGCCGTCCCGGTCTTCGCCTTCTTCGCCGCCGGAGTGAGCATCGGCGGACCGGGCGGGCTGTCCGAAGCCCTGACAGACCCGGTCACGGTGGGCATCGTGATCGGCCTGCTGGCCGGCAAGCCGATCGGCATCCTGGCCGCGACCTGGCTGGTGGCCCGCTTCACCCGCGCCACGTTGGACGAGGGGCTGGCCTGGATCGACATGGCCGGGCTGTCAATCCTGGCCGGGATCGGGTTCACCGTCTCCCTGCTGATCGGGGAACTGGCCTTCGGCGCGGGCAGCGACCTGGATGCCCGGGTCAAGGTCGCCGTCCTGGCCGGCTCCCTGGCCGCCGCCGTGGTGGCCACGGTGATCCTGCGGCTGCGCGCCCGCCTCTACCGGCGCATCCGCGAGGCCGAAGCCGCTGACCTTGACCGCGACGACGTTCCCGACCTGTATCAGTAGCCTCAGCCTCCGTCGGCCGACCATTTGGCAGCGGGCGCCCGATCCGCGTTCATGCCGTGTCGGTCGCCTCACCGCTTGACCGGCCCGGCCGACGGGGGTTGTGCCTGAACACGGCGCCACGGGAAGTGGTGCGACAGCAGCGTCCAGGGCGCGTCATAGACCGCGATCGGCGTGTCCGCCGAATGAGGCGGAGCGTGCCGCGATCTATGCTGTCTTCCTCATCGCCTGGGCATGGAAGGAGTGGGTAGGCATCACCAGGAAGCCGTACGGCCTCGTCTTGGCGGCGCTTGTGCTGATGGTGCCGGCGTACGTGTGGTTGCAGAATGAGCCGCGCTTGGGCATCGCGCCGAATCCGGCTTTCACCTGGGGAAACGCCCTTCAGGTCGCCTATCCCGAATACCAGATCCGGCACGGCGGCCCGTACGAGATGACACCGGGCTTCTTCCGGTACCGGACGCTCGTGGAGATCGAGACTCATGCCAGCACGGACTTCTCCGAGAGCCCCAGGCGCGTCGCGGAGATCTCGCAGAACATCGTGGGTGAGGTCACCTACCCGACGATGGGCCCGACGTCGATGACGCCTTTCCTGAGCGGTTTCAAGGGCGGCACTCCCGCTCGTTCTGGAGAAAAGGAGCAGGCACGCACAAGGGCCAGGTCCGTGCCGGCGCGGCAACGTGTCATCGTGCTGGCCGAACTCGCCGCGCCGCTGCCAGAACCGCAGGTGCCGATACACGTCGACAGCGGCGAATGGAAGCGCTACTTCCTCTCTGGCGTGCAGCCCAGTTCGGGTAAGCCTCTCTACTGGTGGCCCGGCTGGGGCGGCTGCACGGCGATGGCGATCAGCGGCGTCTTCTGCGGTACCCGTAACGTCATCGACGACTACCGCCAGTGGCTCGGCCAGTTCACCGACGGAGACAGTGACGCTCTGGCGGAGATCGGGCTGGACCTCAAGGCGATGAAGGCAGCGGCGGCAGAGGGGCGGATATACGGCTTCCTCCATACGGATACCGGCCCGGACGAGATTCTCGACCTGCTGGACTTGCCGGAGATCCGGACCGTTCACATCGTGGAGACCGTGCCTGAACCAGAGGAGTGAACATCTCTGCCGGATCGAGGCATTCGTCGGCGTCACGTCCCAGAGTCCTCGCCTCAGGCCGAAGGAGGTCACTGCTTCTCGGCATAGACGAAGCGTTCGAGGTCCGACACCGGCAGGGCGCGGCCCGCGGGCTCCAGGTAGCGGACCTGGTAGTCGGCGGCTCCGGCCTGCTCCCGCTCCACCCAGCCGTATCCGGCCAGCAGGCTGCCGACCTCATCCGGAACCAGGCCGAACCGCCACAGGCGCTGCTTGACCACGAACTCCTCATGCAGCGCCGCCGCCCCGTGGCCGCCGCCGTCGAGGAAGTCACGCAGCACATAAGTGAACAGCAGCAGGCTGCCCGCCGCCGCCTGGGAAAGGAACGCCAACGTGGCGTGGACCGCCTGCTCAGTCAGGTACTGCGTGGCCGCCTCCCACACGAACACCGCCGCGCTGCCCGCCCGGAAGCCGTGCTCGGCCAGCACCGCCCCCCAAGTCGGCGGTCTCGAAGTCGACGCCGATCAGCCGCACGTGCTCCGGCACGCGGCCGAACCTCGCCTGCAGCCGCCGCCGCTTGTCCGCGACGTTCGCCTGCAGGTCCAGCTCATAGGCGCTTGCGCCGGGCGGCGTGAGCCAGCAGGCGCGGGAGTCCAGCCCCGCCCCGAGCACCACCAGCTGCGTGACCCCGGCACCGAAGGCTGCGCCGACCTGGTCGTCGGCGAAGTGCTTGCGGCGCAGCACGCCGCCCCAGATCCCCGGTGCGCGCCGCTCCGACGCGGCGATCATCGCTCGGCGCACGGCAGGCCATCGGCATATACGGACGGCACCACGCATCGTTATGGGCAGCAGGCCGAGCGCCAGCCCGTCATCGAGCAGGCGCCAGCCGGGCGGCTCGTGCTGCTCGGCGGCGGCGATCACCATGGGGCCGAGCGCGGTCTGTGCCGCCGCGGGCCGTCGTGTCATGCCTCATCCCTCCGGCCGATCCGCGCCTGCGATGGCGGTGTCTGTGGTGCCGGTGAGGGTGGTGGCGGTGTCTGTGGTGCCGGTGTCTGTGGTGCCGGTGAGGGTGGTGGCGGGGCATCGTCGAACACCTTGGCCATCCACTCGAACGTGGCGTGCGCCTGACGCACCCGCTCGGCACCGCCCTCCTCCTGGCCGGTCAGCGCCAGCCCGTCCCGGGTGATGTCCAAGAAAGCGGCGATGGAGGCGATCTGCCGACGTACCACGACCGTCCAGGCGTCCTCGGCCATACGGTAGTGGACGGTCCGCTCGCCCGGCCGGGTCCGCCAGGTGAGGAAGCCCATGCTGGTCAGCAGCCGCAAGTTCGAGGTCAGCGAGGCACGGCTGGCACCGATGGCGTCGCTGATCTGCCCGGCCGTCTGCTCGGGCGGGTCGCAGATCATCAGCCAGCCCAGCACCCGCCCGGCGATCGGCGGGACCCCGTCGCGCGCCAGATACATGGCAATGCGTTCCACCCACTCCAGCAAGGATCCCTGTTCAGTCACAGGTGCCCCGCCCTTCTCTTGCAGTTATTTTAGTATGAGCTAAAATCCATGTACTGATCAAGGTTACGTCCCGCGTCGGGGCGTTCAGGTGGAGAGCCGGGAAGTCTGGTCGGCCCGTGGCCCTGGCGGTCACGGAGAACACGGAGGACGTTCCTGTGACCACCAGGATCCTGAAAGCAACGCTCGGCAGCGGTGTCGCCGCGGGTGTGCTCGTGCCGGCGCTGCTGTGGGCCGACGGCGCCACCCGGCCCGGCTTCAGCGTGTGGCGCCACGGTGCGAGCCAGCTCGGCACGGGCGAGCGCGGCTGGCTGCAGACGGCGAATTTCGTGGTCGGCGGACTGCTGCTCCTTGCCTTCGCGACCGGGATGCGGCACACCTTGCGCGGCGGCCGAGGTGCCACGTGGGGGCCGATCCTGCTCTCAACCGCCGCAGCAGGCCTGGTCATGGCCGGGCTGGTGTCCACCGATCCCGCCCTCGGCTACCCGCCCGGGCAGCCCACCATCGTCACCACCGGCGGGCGCCTCCACCAGGTGGCCGGATTCATGCTGTTCGCGGGGCTCAGCGCCGCCGCGTTCGTCCTGACCCGACGTCTGGGGGAAGCCAGCCGGAACTGGGCCACCTACTCCCGCGTGTCCGGCGTCTTGATCCTCGTATTCGCCTTCGCGGCCGGCATCGCCTACCGCCTCGACACCCTGGGCATGTGGCGGCCCGCCCCCGCCGGCCTCCTCGAACACCTCTCCCTGCTGACCGGCTTTTGCTGGATCATCGCCGTGAGTGTCCATCTGCTGCGCCGGCCTGTCCATCCGAACCCGAGCACGCCTCCTGACGCCAAAGGCCCCGGATCTGCCCTTTCTGCTGGATAAGCCGAGCGCCACGCCCGCCGGCCGACGGTGGAGATGTTGCAGCTGGGCGAGCGCGGGAAGCTGCCCCTGGCTCAGGCGGAACGCTCCGCGGCCGAGAACGCGGCACTCATGCCTGCTGGGCTGCCGGATTCTCCCGCATTCCGGGAGAACCTTTTGGGGTCAGCGGTCCATGCGGCGGACCAGGACCCGGATCAGCCCGAGCGTGAGGACGGCGTTGTAGAGCAGGCCACCGGCGATGTACGGCCAGAACGCGCCGCCGTCCATGGCCGACCAGAACGCGCGCACCGGCCAGTAGGGCGGCAGGACGCCGAAGGCGAGTTGCCAGGGCGAGCCGGGTATGAAGAACGGGATCATCGGCAGGGTGAAGACGGCCAAGCCGACGACGCGCATGACGGCGAGACCTTCGATCTTGTTGCGGCCGATCGAGGCCATCGTCAGCCCCAGCAGGGGGGCCAGCAGTCCGGCGGCCACCGCGATCGCGACACTCATGGCGAGTGTCCGGGCCGGCACCTGCCCGGACACGGCCAGGGAGGCGATGACCGTGAGGGCAGCGAGCGTTCCTGTCACCGTCGCACGGTAGGCGGGATAGGTGACCGGCGGCACCGGTGTGACGCGCAGGGCGGTCAGGGTGTGCTGGTCCTTGTCGTCCAGCAGTTGCAGCGCCATGACGGCGCCCAACAGCAGCGGCGGGCCGAGGACGCAGAACGCGCTGATGATCGCCGAGTGGTAGGGCACCAGGTCGAACCCCCACGCAATGGCGGCGTGGTGGGTGAGGGCAGGCAGGAACCACAAGGCGGCCGCGTACAGGAACGGCCCCAGCAGCACGGCGATGAGCATGGAGTCACGGCGGACGCTGAGCAGATCGTGGCGGCCGAACGCGAACAAGGCGCCTTTCATCGGCCTCCCTCCCGGGCGATGACGTGGCGGTGGAAGACCCGCCGGGCCAGCAGGCACAGCAGCACGATCCACATGATGGGGTAGCCGATGGCGTAGGCGACTTGCCAACCGGCCAGCTCGACCTGGTGGAAGGCCGCGCCCAGCAACAGCAGCGGCGCCTGGCTCGGCACCAGGTAGAACGCCAGGTGCGGATACAGTCCCGAATAGTCCACGATCGGCGCGTTGACCAGCGCGAGCAGCAGGGTGGAAGGTAGCAGCCATTCGCTGATCGAGGGGAACAGCGGCGCGGTGATGAACCCGGCCAGCACCATCAGCAGCGCCATGAACACCACGCCGCCCAGCAGTGCCGGCGCGTTGAACCCAGTCCCGTAGTCGACCGCGACGACGACGGCGCAGGTGACCAGGGCGAGCGCGGACATGGTGACCAGCTTGGCGGTCAGGTAGTGGCCGAATCGCAGCGGGCTGGTCAGCAGCGCGAACAGGGTCCGCTCGCCCTTCTCGAAGAACAGCGCACCGGCGATGAAGAACAGGAAGAACTGCAGATCGGACATCAGCAGGTACGGCATCGCCGCGCCGAGCAGGCCGTCGGGCACCAGGCGCAGCACGCCGATCCACAGCGCGATGACGACCGCGGTGGCGTGCCAGAAGCCGTAGCGGCGCTGCAGCCGCACGTCCATCGCGATCGCGGCCCGTAACACTCCATGGCGGGAGCCGCGACCTGGTACACGGGCCTCGACGCCGGTCATGCCAGGCTCCTGCCCGTCACGTCGATGAAGACGTCCTCCAGGCTGGCCTCCTGGCTGTGCATGGCCTCGACGTGCCGCTCGCGGGCCAGCGCACGGAAGGCCTCGTCATCGGCCAGCCCGTCCAGCGGGAAGTCCTTCGTCTCCAGGGCGGCGCCGGGGTCCCCGCCGGCGCGATAGGTGACGCGCACCATCCGCCGGCTGCGCCGCACCTTGTGCTCGGCCGGGGTGTCCAGTGCGGCGATCTTCCCGTCGACGACGAAGGCCACCCGATCGCACAGTTCCTCGGCCGTGGCCATGTCGTGCGTGGTCAGGAACACGGTGCGGCCCTGCTCGCGCATCTGCCGGATGAGGTCCTTGACGCGGCGGGCATTGACCGGGTCCATTCCGGAGGTCGGCTCGTCCAGGAACAGCAGCTCGGGCCGGTGCGCGAGAGCCCGGATGAAGACCAGGCGCATCTGCATCCCCTTGGAGAACCTGCCCACCCTGGTGTGGGCGTCGCCGGCCAGGTCGACGCTCTCCAGCAGCGCCATCGGGTCCTCGGTGGGGCCGGCGTACAGGGAGGCGAAGAACTGCAGGTTCTCCAGCGCGGTGAGCTTGTGGTAGAGGTTCGGCAGCTCGAACGACACGCCGATCCGCTGGTAGTAGGCACTGCCCCAGTCGGCCGGGTCCTTGCCCCATACACCGACCCGGCCGCCGTGGCCGGTCAGCAGGCCGGTGAGGATCTTCTGGGTGGTGGACTTGCCGGCTCCGCTAGGTCCCAGGAACCCGAACACCTCGCCCTGCGCCACCGTGAAGCTCATCCCTTTCACCGCCGGCTCGGCGGTCTTGGGGTAGCTGAACGTCAGATCTTCGACCTCGACAACGCTCATGTCTCCCGCTCTTGCTGCTTGGTCTCCTGTTGCTGCAGCCAGCGGTCCTTGATCTGGCTGTACTCCTGTTCCAGGAAGGCGTACATGTCGTGCGCCTCCTGCACTCGGGCGCGTGCCTGCTCGCTGTGGTCGCTCATCAACTCCAGGCCGCGTTCGGTGAGCTTGCGCCACTCGCGCGCCACCCGGGCCTTCTCCTCGGCCTCCCGCAGCCAGAACCCGGGGCGCAGCCGGTAGTACACACGGCGCGTGCCCGGCACCGTGTGCCGCTCGACAGCGCCGTTGGCCTGCAGCATCCGCATCGCCATGCTGATCGCACCGCGGCTGGCCTGCACAGCCTCGGCAAGTTTTTCGGCCGACTGATGGGGTGGCTCGCACACCATCAGCCAGCCCAGAATCCGCCCCGGCATCCGCGGCAGCCCGAAGTCCTCGAAGAACAGGCCGATCTCATCGGCGTACTCGTGCAGCGCCGTTCTGTCCATGCCGGAACGCTACGCCGCCGATCGCCAATTTTCAATATTTTCTGAAAGTACATGCGGAGATGGTGCGATCTCCCGGGGGGCGGGTCAAGGGCGGCTATGCCACCAGCGGCGCTGGTTCTCTGTACCGCGGTCCGGATGCGTGCGCAGGGCTTCGAACCCGGCGAGCCCTACCGCCGGGCGGTGGCCACCGAACCCCTCCACCCAAGGTCTGGGTACGGTGGCCACGCTTCACCGCGGTCGTCCGCAACGCCCGGGCGTTCCCGCCATACCGGGCTTGAGTCACAGGGCCAGATCGCGGCGGCGAAGCCCGTACAAGCCAACCGCCACAAAGCCGGCCGCCACGAGGGTGAGCCCGAGTAGCGTGCCCGGCCCGATTGGCGTGGAGTAGTGGACGTGCGCGAACGGCGAGATCATGAAGAGCGAGTCGTTCACCAGGCCGACCTCCCAGCCCACTTCCAAGGCGATGGCCAGCACCAGGGCGGTCCACCCCACGACCGCTCCGGCCCGCCGGAACAGCCCGAAGGCCGCCACGGCGATCCCGGCCATGACCCAGATGCCAGGCAGGATGACCGTGGTGATGGCCAGGCCACCAGCGAAGTCTCCGTTACCGAGGCCCAGCGCGAGGCCGGCGATGACCAGCACGACGGCGGGTACGGCCAACGCGAACAACAGATGGCCGGCCGCCCAGCGTGGCCGGCTCACTGGGTGGGACAGCAGGAGTTCCGTGGCCTCCTCACTGCGCAGCCGGAGCACCGTCATGATCGCGTACAGGGAAACGGAATACACCGCCAGCTTGTACACGACGAGTTCGAAGAAGATCTGGGCGGGATCATCGGCTCCCGTTTGTTCGGCCCAGAAGTCCAGTGCTCCGCTCTGGCCGAACGTTTTGACGGCGGCCTCGCCGCCCAGCCCGGTCCCCGCGCCGATGCAGGCGGCACCGGCGATCCATGCCAGTGCCATGCCCCGGTGCATCCGGCACGCCAGCCCGAGCGGTCCGCGCAGGCCGTTCGACGCATGGGCGGGACCGAGTCGCGGCGGCACGAGGCCTGCGCCGATGTCCCGGCGGGCCGACAGCGCGTAAGCCACCCCGATCAAGGCTGCGACGAAGGCCGCGACCAGCAGGAACACCCACCACTGCTCGCCGCCGAAGGCGCGCGCCCGCAGGATCCAGCCGTTGGGCACCAGCCAGCCCAGCCATTCCATGCCCGCGCCGCTCAGGTCGCTGACGCCGCGGACCAGGTATGCGGCGAAGAACACGGTGAAGGCCACGGCTCCGGCCATGCGGGCGCTCTGGGTGACCTGTACGGCCACTGCGGCCAGCGCGGCCCCGACCCAGCCACCTGAGGCGGCCATCAGCCCCCAGGCAAGGGACCCGGTCAGGGGAAGCCCGGCGCTCACGCCCACGACGGTGATCAGCACGGCCAGGACAGCGTTGGCGGCCAGCACGACGGTGAGGGCGGCGGTCAGCGGGGCGTGCCGCCCCACGGCGGCCGAGCCGACGAGCTCCCGCCGCCCCTGCTCCTCGTCGGAGCGGGTGTGCTTGACCAGGAGGATGACGCTGGCCAGGGCGGCGAAGATCGTGGTGGCGGCGCCCCGTTGCTGCGCGGAGGCCGCGCCCAGGCTGTCGCCGTAGGCCGGTCCCTGCATCAGCAGGATCACGGGGTTCTGCGCGATCTCGCCTGCGTAGTGCAGGCGTGCTGCCGGAGTCGGGAGCAGTTGCCCGATGGTGGCCACCGTGGTCGCGACGAAGGCGGTGACCGAGCCGATCCACAGCGGCTGCCAGATGCGGTCGCGGCGCAGGATCAGCCGGATCAGTGCTGTCGTGTTCATCGGTAGTGCCTCATGAACAGCTCTTCCAGGGTGGGGGGCTGGGCGGTGATGTCGCGCACGCCATACTCCGCCAGCCGGGCCAGTACGACGCCGATGTGGTCGGTGTCGGCCTGGAAGCGCACGCGATGACCGTCGATGCTGAGGTCGTGGACATGGGGCAGGCCGTTGGCCGGGACGCTGGCGAGTTCGGCCGTGACCGAGGTGCGCGTGAGATGGCGTAGCTGCGCGAGCGTTCCGGCCTCCACAATCCGGCCGTCCCGGATGATGCTCACCCGGTCGCAGAGCGCCTCGACCTCGGCGAGGAAGTGGCTGGAGATCAGGACGGTACGGCCCGCGCGCCGTTCCTCGGCGATGACTTCGCGGAAGACCGCCTCCATTAAGGGGTCGAGACCGGAGGTCGGCTCGTCCAGCAGCAGCAGCTCCACCTCGGAGGCGAGCGCGGCGATCAGCGCGATCTTCTGCCGGTTGCCCTTGGAGTAGGTACGGGACTTCCTGCGCGGATCCAGGGCGAAACGCTCGATCAGCTCATCCCGCCGCTTGACATCGGTGCGACCGCGCAGCCGGCCGAGCAGATCGATCACCTCGCCGCCGGACAGGCTCGGCCAGAGGGTGACGTCGCCGGGGACGTAGGCGAGCCGCTGATGCAGTTCGACGGCCTCGGCCCAGGGATCCCCGCCGAGTAACCGGACCTCTCCCCCGTCCCTTTGCAGCAGGCCGAGAAGGATACGCAGGGTCGTGGTCTTGCCGGCGCCGTTGGGGCCGAGGAAGCCGTGGACCTCCCCTTCCCGAACGGTCATGTCCAGACCGTCCAGCGCACGGACCTGACCGAAGTTCTTGATCAATCCATGGATGTCGATCACATCAGTCATGGGGGTGCTCCTTGGTGTGGTGATCGGTGACGGCCTGGCGGACCTGGCTTCCGGGCCCGGAGGCGATCCACTCCCCCAGGTGCGCGTAGACATCGACCATGGCCATGCTGAACCGGGCGAGATTCGTCCTGCGCAGCGCGTCGATGCCGAACCGCCGGGACAGATGCTCGTGCAGCACGATCGTGCCGAGGTGCATCGCCGCCATCACGGCGGCGCTTTCGCGCACCTTCGCCTCTTCCGGAGGGAAGTCCTCCGGCCAGTTCTCCGTGAGGAACCGCTCGGCGGCCTCGGCGCCTTCGTCGAACATCGCCGCCGCCACGGGCGAGCCCTCGACCAGCGCCCGCGCGAGATAGCGGACGCTGAGCTCGCTCGCCTCATACATTCCCCGGATGAACTCGGGAGTGAGGTCGGCCCCGTCCTGGACCTGGCCGGCGGCGCCCAGCATGGTGTCACGGACATGCACGTCGCAGGCGTCCCGCAGTCCCTCCTTGGAGCCGAAATGGTGCTGCACCAGGCCGACCGAGACGCCGGCGGCGTCGGCGACGGCCTTCATCGTCGCGCCCTTGAAACCGCGCTCGGCGAACTCCGCCAAGGCCGCATCCCGGATCCGCGCGCGAGCGGTCAGATCCTCAGGCGGCCGATCATTGATTGAACGCACAACCCGGATACTATACGAACATATGGTTCCCGGTAGCTACATATTGCTCCGCTTTTTGATCCCCCTCTTAGCTTGACGTTTAACCCTTACGGTCCCGGTGCTCGGTGAGTGTTTCAGCGCGTTTGGTGGTCTTGCCAACGTCGTGGTGACGGGCAGGAGCCCGGTTCTTCGAGCCCGGGGGTCTACCGGGGCCGGGCCGGGTAGGTTTCGGTGCACCGGCAGGTATAGGCAGGCGCGGGCGCAGGTGCCGAAACCCTCGGCGGACGCGAGCGGGGGTCAGTCGTTCGGGTGGAGCGGGACGTTCCCACGGGCGGCGCAGGTCGGGTGCAAGCAGGCGGGCGAGCCGGAGCTGGGCGTAGACGATGATGATCAGCCAGGTCCAGCGGTCGGCGGCGTGCGGATCGCGGATCTTCGGGGCGGTCCAGCCCAGGGTCTGCTTCCACATGCGAAAGGTGTGCTCAAGATCGAATCTGCGCAGGAACGCCTGCCAGAGCCGGTCCAGGTGCGCGGCGGTGATGCCGATGGCCGAGCTCCATAGCCAGACCGGCTTGGGGTCGCGTTCGCCGGGCAGGTGCTCGACCTGGAGCCGGATGAGGGTGCCGTCGATGATGGGCAGCTCGCCGGGATGCTCTAGCCAGGCGGCGCGGCGGGTGAGCCGGTGGTGCAGCCGGTCCCAGCAGGAGGCGGTGGCGTTGCCGTACCGGCTGGTGCCGGTGGCCGTGGTGTGGACGGGTTCGCCCCAGGTGGTCTCGTCCTTCATCCGGAACTCGGATCCGTGCAGGGGTGGGCGGCCACCGCCGGGATGGGCCAGCGCGTGCTCGCGGCGGGAGGGAGCAGGACGGCGCAGCACCCGATCGGAGCGCAGTCGGCCCAGCACCTCCACCGGCAGGCCATCCAAAAGGAAGGCCAGGCGGGCGGTGTCGTACCCGGCGTCGAGCACGATGAGGATGTCTGGATCGCCCTGGCGCCACTGGCCTGCTTCGATCAGGCGGGCGACCAGGTCGCGGACCTGTGTGGCGGTGACGGCGATCTCATCGTCGTCGGGGCGCAGCCGGATCGCGTCCAGCACCATGGTCCAGGAGGTGCCGCCGCTCTCCAGTGCGGCGATGATCGAGTACGGCCAGCCGGGGATCATCTGATGGTCGCCCTTGCGGCGACCGTAGACGTGGCAGAACAGCCGCTCGGGACAGGTCGGCGCGTCCGGGCGCAGCCACGGCGTCACGTCGGCGGCCAGCACGATCCGCCCGCCCGACGCACGAGGCAGCGCCACCGTGGTCAAGGCCCGGCGGAGCCGGGCGATCTCGATCTGGCCGTGGTTGATCGCGTCGTACAGGGCGCCGTGCCCACGCCGATGCTCGGGCGTCAGCGCCAACCCGACCAGGGTGCGTACCGGGCCCTCGGCGCATAACACCGCATCGACCAGGTCGAACAGCTCATCTCGCCGGGCGCGCAAACAGTCGTAGAGTTCGGCTCGGAACTCCGACAGGTCATCTAGTACTACTCCGCTAGATCGCGGTCTGGTCTCATAGATTCTCCTGCGGGAGCTCGCCGATGGGTGCCACGGTATGTGAATGCCTGAACGCGCTGAGTGTGTCGGGGCTGTGACCCGCGCGGACC